>JBEKGS010000004.1:0-159576 GCA_050012675.1 Acidimicrobiales bacterium | reverse complement strand
ACCCGTTCGCCACTAAGTTTTCACCGGTGTTGCCACCAGATCGACTCCGTTCGACTTGCATGTGTTAAGCACGCCGCCAGCGTTCGTCCTGAGCCAGGATCAAACTCTCCATCGAGATCTCTACGCCGGTGAGACCGGCGCTTCAATCTGGAGAGCTGGTATCTCGATACGGTGAACGAGATACCAACTGGCACAAGAACAGTCTTGTTGTCCGTTCTAGTGCATTGACTTCGTGACCGTCGGCACCTTTTGAGGTCCCGACAGCCACCCGCACTGGCTTTTGGCTGTTCCTATTCCGTTGTCAAGGAGCGACGACGGAGCACACTTCCTCTCGGAAGGAGGTGCCACCGCGCTGTGTGCGCTTGCCCTCTTGAGGCGGCGGCGCACGTCACCTTCCAGATGCGGGCCCTGAGGCCCACCTGGAGGTCACTCAGACCGGGTCGACCCCGTTCTGAGCGGCTCTTGAGCGTAGCACGATTGTCACCTGTGTCAAGCTCCGGGACGTTGGCCCGAAGCCGCGGACCGTCGTGCGCCGCTCGGCTCGACGAGGAGTTACCAAGCCGAGTTCTCGATCGTGATCCTAGCGGCTCGGGCGACGGACCGAGACGCTCGCCTCGCCTGGAACCCACCACCGCCAGGGCTGCTCGCGCGCCGCGCAGCTCTTCGAGAGCCCGATCCTGGTCCCGGTCGCCGGCTCGAGGGGAGGTCGAGTCCCGTCGTCAAGCAGCACGACGCCATCTCGACCACTGACCAGGTCATATCCGTCGGCCGTGCGGTCCAGGGCGAATGCCTGGCATAGCTTCGCCGGACCAGAGCAGAGCTCCTCGGGACGCCACTGCCGTTGAACGCGCCGGGAGGTGGCGCCGCGCTCTGGTCCCGGCAGATCCCCAGTGCCGTAACGCCTGGCCGCCATCTCCTCCAGCCCACTCAGCGGCGCCAATGCTCTGAGCAGCACCGCTCCGGCCTCGCCTTCCGGCCAGCACACGACGTTCGCGCAGAAATGCATCCCGTAGGTGAAATAGACATAGAGCCGCCCCGGCGGTCCGAACATGGTCGCGTTCCGGGCCGTTTTCCCCCTGAAGGCGTGCGACGCGGCGTCCGTCACCCCTCGGTACGCCTCCACCTCGACGATCCTCCCGACGAGGCCGCCCCGCCGAAGGAGCTTGCCGAGCAGCTGCGGGGCGACAACTACAGGATCCCTGTCGAAAAAGGCCCGCGGGAGTCGCGCTGGCCGCCTGAGCTGCGGCGCAAAGCGCTCCGCGGCGCTCGTCAGATCTCCCGCTCGGCGAGCCGGGCTGCGTCAGTGGCAAGGCGGTGGCGAAAGCGGTCGAGCTGCACCTCGACGGCGGCCGGCCCGGTGCCGCCCGGTGTCGTGCGGCGATGGAGGGCGGCACCGGGGTCCAGCACCTCGAGGGCCGCTTCTCCGAAGGCCGGATGGGCCTCGACGAGCTCGCCCAGGGGGACACCACGGCCGAGTGACTCCCGGACAAGACCGCCCACAAGGCCATGAGCCTCTCGAAACGGCACACCATTGGCCACAAGCCATTCGGCCAGGTCGACTGCCGCGAGGCCGGGACCGCTGGCCGCCGCCTGCATACGGTCGCGGTCGAACGTCGCTGTGCCCAAGAGGCCATCGAGAGCGACAAGGGCCAGCACGACCTGGTCCAAGGCGTCGAACAGCGGCTCTTTGTCCTCTTGGAGGTCCCTGTTGTACGAGAGCGGCAGGCCCTTGAGCGTCGTGAGGAAACCGGCAAGATGTCCGACGAGCCGACCCGCCTTGGCGCGGGCAAGCTCGGCCACGTCGGGGTTCTTCTTCTGGGGAAGCATTGAGCTGCCTGTGGCCCAAGCATCGTCGAGGCGGACGAAACCGAACTCCTCGCTCGAGAACAGGACGATCTCCTCGCCGATGCGCGACAGATGCACCGCGAGCAGGGCCAGGTCGAACAACGTCTCTGCGACGAAGTCACGATCGCTGACAGCGTCGAGCGAGTTCTCGAAGCGCCCCGAGAACCCCAGCTCGTCGGCGACAAGATCAGGGTCGATCCCGAGCGACGATCCCGCGAGGGCGCCGGCTCCGAGAGGCGAGACCTCGAGGCGGCGCCAGGTGGCGAACATCCGGTCGGTGTCACGTGCGAGAGCCCAGCCATGAGCCAAAAGGTGGTGGGCCAGCAGTACGGGCTGCGCCCGCTGCAGATGGGTGTAGCCGGGCATGTAGGCGTCGCCGGCTCCCGTGGCCAGTCGCTCGAGAGTGCGTTGCAGCTCGAGGACGCGCCCGATCACGCCCGCCAGCTCCGCACGGGTGAAAAGCCGCAGTGCAGTGGCAACCTGATCGTTGCGGCTACGACCGGTGTGGAGCTTGGCCCCGCAATCGGGGACGAGCTCGGTCACCCGCCTCTCTATGGCCGTGTGGATGTCCTCGTCTGTCTCCGAGTACTCGAAGGTGTCGCTCGCCAATTCGTCCCCAACCTGTCGAAGGGCCTTGACCAGCAAGTCCGTCTCCGGATCGGTGAGGAGCCCTGCTCTCGAAAGACCATGGACATGGGCGATCGAGCCCCGCACATCGCTAACCGCGAGCCGCCTGTCGAACGCCAGACTCGCCGTGAACGCCATGAGGGCGTCAGCCGGGGCGGCCCCCATCCGGTTGGCCCAAAGCGTCACCCGGCGCCTCCCTGGCGAGCCGACCAGGTCTGGATGCCGAGGCCGAACAGGCGAACGAACCCTTCAGCATCCTCGTGATGGAAGGCGTCGGCCGTGTCATAGGTCGCGAGGTCGTAGACGTAAAGACCCAGCGGGCTGCGGCGTCCGACAACTTCGGCGCCACCTCCCGGGCTGAAGCGGAGCCGGACCTCGCCCGTCACGCATCGCTGGGTGGAGGTCATGAAGGCGGACAGTGCTTCGCGAAGCGGCGAGAACCACATGCCGTCGTAGACGAGCTCGGCGAATCGCGGCTCGAGGCGCGCCTTCTCGTGGGCGACGTCATGCTCCAGGGTGAGTCCTTCCAGGTCGGCGTGCGCCATGATAAGTGCGAGCGCACCGGGACACTCGTAGATCTCGCGGCTTTTGATGCCGACACGCCGTCCCTCCACCATGTCGACGCGACCGAAGCCGACAGACCCGGCCACCCGGCCAATCTCGCTCACGAGCTCGACGAGGCCGCGCGTGACCCCGTCGAGGGAGACCGGCACCCCCTTGTCGAAGCCCACCGTCACCTCGACAGGCTCCGTCGCCACCGGCACGGTGAGGGCGAACACGTCCTCCGGCGGCGCGACCCACGGGTCCTCGAGGACGCCGCACTCGATCGCCCTGCCCCACAGGTTCGAATCGATCGAGTAGATCCTGTCCTTGCTCACTGTGACCGTGATGTCGTGGCGGGCGGCGTAGTCGATGGTCTCCTCGCGGCTCATCCCCCAGACGCGCACCGGTGCCAGCATCTCCAGATCCGGCGCGAGCGCTCGCGCCCCTACTTCGAAGCGGACCTGGTCGTTTCCTTTCCCGGTTGCACCATGCGCCACAGCTGACGCGTCGTGGCGGCGCGCGGCGGCGACGAGATGGCGCACGATGACCGGACGCGACAAGGCCGAGACGAGTGGATAGCGGCCCTCGTACAGGGCGTTCGCGGCCAGTGAAGGCACGGCGAAGTCCGCCAGCAGCTCCTCGCGTGCGTCAACCACCTCGACCTCGACGGCTCCCGCCGCGATCGCCCGCTTGCGCAAGGCGGCGAAGTCGACGTCCTGGCCGACGTCGACGGCCACCGCGATCACCTCGTAGCCGAGCTCGGCACCCAGCCAGCCCACAGCCACCGAGGTATCGAGGCCGCCCGAATAAGCAAGCGCCACTCGCTTTTTCACTTCATCCCTACCTCTCTAGATTTCGCCGGATTCGCTTGCGGAGCCGCCGGCGAGGGGTACCTGCGGTCGCTCAGGACCGGGCTCCTGTTATCTGCTCGAGACGCTGGCAAAGCGCCTCCCCCCCGAGTTGCTCAGCCGCCACGACCAAGACGGTGTCATCCCCGGCGACCGTGCCGATGGCTCCGTCGAGGCCGGCCCGGTCGAGGGCCGAAGCCACGACGTGAGCCGACCCTGGCGGCGTGCGAAGCACGACGAGGTTCCCCGATGCGGCCATGTCCACGACCCACTCTCCGAGTACGCGTCGCAGATGGTCGAGAGGAGCAATCTGGTCCCTCGGGAGCTCCGGCACGGCGTAGACCAACCGGTCGAGGCCCGGGACCCGCACCTTCAACGCGCCGATCTCCTCGAGGTCGCGCGAGACCGTCGCCTGGGTGGCAGCAATGCCCTCGCGGCCGAGCAGCTCAACCAGCTGCTCCTGGCTCGAGATCTCGTTGTCGGCCAAGAGGCGAATCACGAGATGCTGGCGCCGATGTTTGGTGGGCCTCGCGTTTGTCACTTTGCGCCACCTCGTCCTGTCTCTGCGCTTCGCACCGACACCAGTGCCGCACCGAGCATCTCGACGGCCTCGTCCACCTCGGCGGTCGTGACCGTCAGAGGCGGCGCCAGGCGGATCACCTCGGGCGCCGGAGCGTTCACGACAAGGCCCAGGCGCAGTGCCGAGCTCGTGACCTCCCCCGCGTCAAGCCCCGGTTCAAGCACCGTGGCGAGCAGTAGGCCCTTTCCCCTGACCGAGGCGACACCGGCGAGGGCTGCGAGTCGTTGAGCCAGGTAGGCGCCGATCTCCTGCGCGCGCCGAGGGGCGTCGATCGCCTGCAGTTCGGCGAGAGTTGCGATCGCCGCTGCGCAGGCGAGCGGTTGACCGCCGAAGGTGCTGCCATGATCGCCGGCGACGAACGAAGCGGCGACATCGCCTCGGGCCCAGCAAGCGCCGATGGGCATGCCGTTGCCGAGCGACTTGGCGACTGTGACGACATCGGGGCGTATCGCCTCGTGCTGGAATGCGAACCAGCGTCCCGTACGACCGAGCCCGGTCTGGATCTCGTCGAGCACGAGGAGGATCCCCCGTTCATCGCAGAGGCGCCGGACCGCGGCGAGATAGCCGTCGGGCGGGACCACGACTCCTGACTCTCCTTGAATGGCCTCGAGAAGAACGGCGGCGACGCCCGGCGACGCGACGGCCTTTTCGAGGGCGGCGACGTCGCCGTAGGCGACGTGTCTGAAGCCTTCCGGAAGCGGTCGGAAAGCTTCGTGCTTTTTTGGTTGACCAGTCGCGGCCAGGGTCGCGAGCGTGCGCCCGTGGAAAGATCCGAGGGCTGATACGACGGCGTAGCGCTCCGGGCCACCGACCCGCCGGGCGAGCTTGATGGCGCACTCGTTGGCCTCCGCACCGGAGTTGGCGAAGAACACCCGGCCCCCTGCCGGCGAGCCGTCGCCCACGAGCCGGTCGAGGTCCTGAGCCAGGTGTTCGTTGAGCTCGTTGTGGAACAGGTTCGACACGTGCACGAGCCGCCCCGCCTGGCGGCTGATCGCGTCGGCGACACGCTCGTTGGCGTGGCCCAACGACACGACGGCGATCCCGGCCAGGAAGTCGAGATACCTGCGGCCACCGTCGTCGAACAGCTCGGTCCCCCGCCCGGAAACGAAGCGGACCGGTGCCGGCGAGTACGTCGCCATCAACGTCGGCGAAGCCGGTTCGGCGGTCACCGCTCGACCACCATCGTCCCCACGCCTTCGCTCGTGAGCAGCTCGAGCAGGATCGCGTGGGTGACCCTCCCGTCGAGCACATGGGCTGCGCCCACCCCATGACGGACCGCGTGGGCGCAAGCCTTCGCCTTGGGCACCATGCCCTCGGCCACCTGTGCCGAGGCCACCATCGCCTCCAGCTCGTCGGCGTTCAGCCGGTGGACAAGTGTCCGCGGATCGTCCGCACTCGCGCGGATGCCCTCCACGTCTGTCAAGAAGACGAGCTTCTCCGCTCCGAGGCTCTCCGCGATCACTCCGGCCACCGTGTCGGCGTTGATGTTGTAGGCCTGGCCTGCCTGGTCCGAACCGATCGTGGCTATCACCGGCACCAGGCCTTCGGCGAGGAGCCGATGGACAATGGAGGGGTCGATGGCGAGGACGTCGCCCACATAGCCGAGCTCGGGATCGCGCGGCGTGGCGGTGATGAGCCCGGCATCCTCGCCGGAGAGCCCGACCGCGAGTGGGCCGTGCACGTTGATCATGCCGACGATGTCCCGGTTCACCTTGCCGACGAGCACCATCCTCGCGATCTCGAGCGTCTCCGCGTCGGTCACCCGAAGCCCGTCGCGGAACTCGGGCACCTTGCCGAGACGCTTCATGAGCGAGCCGATCTGCGGGCCCCCGCCGTGGACGACAACAGGAAGGATCCCGATCGAGAGCAGCAACACGACGTCCTCGGCAAAGCGCCTCAAGGCCTGTGTCTCGGAGTCGGCGGCGTCCTCGGCCCGCTCGCGGCCGTCCGCTCGAGGGCCGGGCTCCCCGGTGCTCTCCGCGGCCGCCAAGGCGTTCCCGCCGTACTTGACGACGACGGTCCGGCCGGAAAAGCGCCTGATATAAGGGAGGGCGTCGCAGAGCACGGCCGCCTTCAGCTCTGCGGGCAGCTCGAGCGCGCTCACGAGAGCCCCTTGTTGAGCTCGACGTAGCTCGGCGTGAGATCGGCGCTGAGCACCGTGGCCGAGCCTTCGCCGAGGCCGAGGTCGCAGGTGACCTCGAACTGCCGGGCCGCGAGCACCTTTGCCAGTGCGTCCCTGTCGTGGGCGGTCGCCACGCCGTGCACGCACACCGTCACCGCGCCGTAGGAGACCGAGACCCGATCGGGGTCGAACGGCGTCCCCGCCGACCCGAGCTCGCTCAGGACCCGGCCCCAGTTCGGGTCCTCCCCGTACCAGGAGCTCTTGACGAGCTGGCTCTCGGCGACGCGCCGGGCTGCTCGCCGTGCCGATTCCTCGTCGGCCGCCCCGACGACGCGGACGCGGACGACCTTCGTCCCGCCCTCGGCGTCGACGACCATCTGCGAGGCCAGATGGGAGCAGGCCGCCGTGAGCGCCTCCTCGAGTTCGCCGCCCTGCACCTTTGCACCGAGGCCACTCGCGAGAACGATCACCGAGTCGTTGGTCGAAGTGCAGCCGTCCACCGTCATCTCGTTGAACGAGTGCCCCACAGCCCCAAAAAGAGCCGCCTGCAGCGCCTCAGGCGACGCCGAGGCGTCGGTTGTCAGGACCGCCAGCATCGTCGCCATGTTGGGCGCGAGCATGGCGGCGCCCTTGGCCATGCCACCGACGACAAAGCCGTTCGCCTCGACAACGACCTCCTTCGTCCTCGTGTCCGTCGTGAGGATCGCTTTTGCCGCAGCCGCTGCATGATCCGGCGACGAGCCTCGGGCGTCGATCAACCTCGGCAGCGCCGCTTCGATCCGCTCGGCGTCAAGACGGGTGCCGATCGTCCCTGTCGAGCACACGAGGAAGTGCTCGGGACCAACCCCGAGGGCGCGGGCTGCGAGTCGACAGGTCAGCTCCGCGGTGAGCCGGCCCTGTTCTCCCGTGGCCGAATTCGCGCAGCCGCTGTTCAAGATGACGCCTGCCGACAAACCACCGCTCCCGGTCAGATGGGCGCGGCTCACCTGCACCGGCGCCGCCGCGAGGAGATTCGTAGTGAACACCGCGCCCGCAGGCACCGGCCGGGCTCCCTCGGTCGCGACGAGCGCGAGGTCGAGCTGGCCTTCGGGCTTGATGCCGGCGGCGGTGGCCGATGCCACGAAGCCCCGTGGCGACAGCACCGTCACGGCACCAGGCCCACGGTGGGAAGCCCGAGTGTCTCTTCGAGGCCCAGGGCGAGATTCGCCGCCTGGATCGCCTGCCCGGCGCCGCCTTTGACCAGATTGTCCAACGCGGCCAGCGAGACCACGTAGCCGGTCCGCGCGTCGTAGCGGGCGGTGACCTGCACGGTGTTGCAGCCGTAGGTGTCTCGGGTCGATCGCGCCGCGGCGCTCACCTGCACGAACGGCTCGTCACGGTAGGCCGCCTCCAGCACATCCAGGGCACGCGATCCTGCGTCACTGTCAACGGCGCGGCCGTAGCAGGTGGCGAGGATGCCCCGCGTCATGGGGGCGAGGTGCGGCGTGAACAGGATCTGCGCCCCGATCGCCTGCTCCATCTCGGGCGTGTGGCGATGGTTGATGAGCCCGTAGGCGGAGAAGCTCTCGTTGACGACGGGATGGTGGAAGCTCGCCGACGGTGAACGTCCGGCTCCCGAAGACCCGCTCGCCGCGTCCACCACGATCCCGGTCGACTCGATAACACCCTCTTTCACCAAAGGTGCAAGTGCCAGTGCGGCCGCGGTCACATAACAACCCGGCGCCGCTATGAGACTCGCGCCCACGAGCTCGGGGCGGAACAATTCGGGCAGCCCATAGACGAACCGGCCCAGCAACTCGGGCACCCGGTGCTCAAAGCCGTACCAGATCGGGTACAGCGACGCGTCCTTGAGACGGAAGTCACCGCCCAGGTCGACGACGAGCGGGATGGTCCCCGCCAAGGTCGGGACGAAGTCCTGGGAGCGGCCGGAGGGAAGGGCGATGAACACGGCGTCGAGTCCGCCGAGCCCGCCGGCATCGAGCGGGGAGAACACCAGCTCGCCATAGAAAGGGGCCAGGTTCGGATACAGATCGGAAACCCTTGCACCTGCTGAGCTGTCAGCCTGCACCACCGCGACCTTGAGGGCCGGATGGCCCGCCAAGAGACGAAGCAGCTCGGCTCCCAGGTATCCCGACGCCCCCACCACTCCGATCTGCATAGCATGACAATACAGTCATTAGATTATCTATGCAATCGGCCCGGCACGGCCTCGGATAACCGGCCGACTACCAAGAACCTGCGACGACCGGCGCAAACCTCTGCCGAAAAGCCCTCAGGCGGTCACATCCTGGCGGACGAAGACGAGCACAGCGATCATGACCGCCCCGAGCAGGTAGGCCGAAACCGTCGTCAATGCGGCCCCGAAATGGGCTGTGCTCGAGCCTCCCTGGGCTATCGCCTCGAGCAGCTGCGCCGGCAGCCAACGCGCCATTCCCGGGATCGCGTCCGTGAGGATCGTCTCCAAGGGCAACAAGACGGCGAGGCCGGCCGCGATGGCAATGACCGACGAACGCAGCAGCACGCCGGCGATCATCCCGATGATCGCAAAGCCGCAGGCCGAAATGGTCAGGTCGCCGAGCAGAGTCCCGAGGTCGGCCATCCCGGCGCCGGAGGTCCATGCCCCCGTGGAGATGCCTCGCAGGTGCGCCATCACGAACGCGGCACAGACGGCCACGATCGTCGCCGCCACGACGGCGCCGATGAGGAAGGTGAGCACGGCCAGGCACTTTCCGGCCATGAGGGTGCTGCGACGTGGCTGGCGAACGAGGAGATTGCGCAGCGTCCCGTGGGCGAACTCGCCGCCGAACTGGAACGCCGCAATGGAGAACGAGACGGCACCGAGCAGCACCCCCGACTGGGTGAGCCCCTGGCTGAGGCCCGACGCGTGGGCCAGCTGGGCAAGAGTCAGATCACCGTGAGAGTCCGGATGGTGCAGGGCCCCGGCGATGGTCACGATGGTCGTCAGCACGACCACGGCCGCGATCGCTCCGTAACTCCCGTACCAAAGGCGCCTGCGGCGCATCTTGACCCATTCGCTCGCGAAGGCCCTCCAGATCATGGCCGTGCCGCCCCTGGCGGGCGGGCGCTCGAGGAGCGATCAGGGTCCCCGGCCGCTCCTGGAGCGCAGCGGTTGCCGGGAGTCAGCGGACCACGGTTCCGGGTGATCTCGAAGAAAGCCTCCTCGAGAGTCGAACGCCGCTCGGCGAGATGCACGAGCGTGATGCCGTCCGCCATGGCGAGACGGTTCAGGTCGCCGGCGAAAGCGCCGTCGGCGCCTATCTCGATCGTCCTGGCGTCATCGTCGCCGGTCATGCGGGCGCTGCGCCCGATCCTGGTCAACAGCCTCAAGAGGCGTCTCGCGTCCTCATAGGACTCCGTGCGCACGATCAGCTCGGGAGCGCGGGCAGCGAGCAGCTCCTCGACCCCTCCTTGGAAGATGAGCCGCCCGGCCTCGATGACCACGAGGTGCTCGCAGATCTGTTGGATCTCGGCGAGCAGGTGCGAGGACACGAACACCGTCATGCCGTCGTCGGCGAACGAGCGCAGCATGGCCCGGATCTCGGCGATGCCGTGGGGATCAAGACCGTTCGTGGGCTCGTCGAGCACGAGCAGCTCCGGGCGGGGAAGCAGGGCCGCAGCAATGCCCAGGCGCTGGCGCATGCCGAGCGAATAGGTACGGAACGGGTCGAGACCACGCGAGCCGAGCCCGACGCGCTCGAGGACCACGTCCACCCTCTTGGTCGAGATGCCCCCGAGGCGCACGAGCACCATGAGGTTCTCGCGCCCCGACAAAGCCGGGTAGAACGTCGGCCCTTCGATGAGGGCGCCCACGCGGCACAGATATGCACGGGCATTGCCGAGCGGATGCCCGAGCACGGTGCCGCTCCCGGCACTGGGGCGTATCAGACCGAGCAGCATCCTGATGGTCGTGGTCTTGCCGGCCCCGTTGGGGCCGACGAACCCGGTGATGGAGCCGGCGGGAATGCGCAGGTCGAGGCCGTCTACCGCCAGACGCTTGCCGAAGCGCTTCGTCAGGCCGAGCGTGGAAACGGCGTAGCACTCGCTCCCCCGCTCCACAGCATGTACGACCGGCTCGGTCGCGAGGGCCGCCGCGCTCACCTAACGATCAAACCACAATTTTCACCCCAGGTGACGCAGGGGCACCGAATTGCCTTACCGGACGGCCTCGAGGCCGTCTCAGAGCCACGAAACACCGCCATTCATAAGGCTTTGCAGTTTCCTCGACAAAAGTCCGCCGGCGCGGGCCGTCAGGGGCCGATGGCCGCCCGGATCCCAGCGACGAATTCCGCCGCCCCGTCCGGGCCGGCACCTTCGAGGAGCCGGTGGACGAGTGCCGAGCCCACCACTACGCCGTCGGCCACTGCCACGACCTCGCGAGCCTGTTGCGGAGTCGATATCCCCACGCCGATGAGCACCGGGGTGTCGCTCTCCTGCTTGCAGCGCGCCGCCACCTCGAGCGCGCTCGACCCCACCGACTCCCTCTCGCCCGTCACCCCCATGACGCCGACGCCGTACACGAAACCCCGTGACCGGGCGCAGATGGCCTTGAGCCGCGCCTCGGGGGTGGTGGGCGCCACCAGCAGCACCGTCGCGACGCCGGCCTCGTCGGCTTGTTCCCCCCAGCCGTCCAGCTCGTCCAAAGGAAGGTCCGGCACGATGGCGCCGGACACGCCCGCATCTGCGAGAGTCCTGGCCATCCGGCGGTGGCCCGCCCTGAGAACGATGTTGTAGTAGGTCATGACGGCCAGTGGGACACCGGCGTCCGCCTTGGCCAAAGCGGCGATGATCCCCGATGGCGTCGCACCGGAGGCGATCGCCTGGGCGGAGGCCAGCTGGATGATCGGGCCGTCCATGACCGGGTCCGAAAAGGGCACCCCCACCTCGATGGCGTCTGCCCCCGCGGCGGCGATCGCCCGCACGACATCGACCCAGTCGGCGCCGAGTCCCCCGGTCACATAGGGGATGAGCAGCTTGTGCCCACGGTCTCGGCGGTCCCGGAGGGCGCTTTCGAGCGCGCCGTGAGGCAAGTTCCCGATCACTGCGCGAGCTCTCTCACCAGGGCCACGTCCTTGTCCCCCCTGCCCGAAAGCGTCAACAGCACCGATGATCCGGGCGGGATCGACTTGCCGGCTTCTCTCACCACCCATGCGAGGCCGTGAGCGGGCTCGAGGGCGGGGATGATGCCCTCGGTCTCTGCCAGCAAACGGAAGGCCGCCAGCACCTCCGCATCGCCCGCCGAGGGGTACTCGGCTCTCCCGGTGGCAGCGAGATGGGCGTGCTCGGGGCCGATCCCCGGGTAGTCCAGACCGGCCGATATCGAGCTCGCCTCGAGGATCTGGCCGTCCTCGTCCTGCAAGAACCGGGACCGCATACCGTGGACGACACCGGGGACGCCGTTTGTCGCGGCGGCCCCGCCTGCCGCCTCGACGCCCACGAGCCTCGCCTGGGTGTCGACGAACCCGGCGAAGGTGCCTGCCGCGTTCGAGCCGCCCCCGACACACGCCACGACCACGTCCGGGTCGAAGCCGAGCAGCTCAAAGCACTGGGCGCGGGCCTCGTCGCCGACGACACGTTGGAACTCCCGCACCATGAAGGGATAGGGGTGCGGGCCCATGACCGAGCCGATGCAGTAGTGGGTCGTCCCGACGGTCGCCACCCAGTCGCGAAGCGCTTCGTTGATGGCATCTTTGAGCGTCCGGCTGCCCGACTGCACGGGACGCACCTCGGCGCCGAGCAGCTCCATCCTGAACACGTTCAAGGCCTGACGCTCGACATCGACAGCGCCCATGTAGACGAGGCATTCGAGGCCCAGCAGTGCCGCGGCCGTGGCCGTGGCGACGCCGTGCTGGCCCGCCCCGGTCTCGGCGATGAGCCGACGCTTGCCCATGCGCTCGGCCAACAGTGCCTGGCCGATGACGTTGTTGAGCTTGTGCGACCCCGTGTGTGCCAGGTCCTCACGTTTCAGGAGCAGTCGGATGCCGAGGCGCTCGCCCAGTCGCCTGCACTCGGTGACCGGGGTGGGACGGCCTCCATAATGCTCCAGGAGGTCGTCCAGGCGGCCTTTGAAGGCCGGGTCCGCCCATGCAGCCGCAAAGGCGGCCTCGAGCTCCTCACAGGCCGGTACGAGGGCCTCAGGGACGAAGCGCCCGCCGTAATCGCCGAATCGTCCCAACTGCTGCGGGTCGCGCATCAGGGCACGGCCGTTGGTCAACGGTCCTCCTGCCAGTCATAAGGGCCGGCGTCATCGCTGTCGTAGGGCTCGGGCTCGGCGGCCCGTGCGGCCTGCACGAAGGCTCTCACCCGCCGGGCGTCCTTCTTGCCGACGCTCGATTCCACGCCGGACGACACGTCGACGCCCCAGGGGTGGACGCGGGCGATGGCGTCGCCCACGTTGTCCGGGTCGAGACCCCCGGCAAGCACGAGTCTGCGCCCTTTCGGCGCCCCCTCGGCGAGACGCCAGTCGAACACCTTGCCCGACCCGGGAGAGGGGGCGTCCACGAGGACGATGTCGGCTCCGTACTCACCGGCTCGCGCAAGGCGGCTGTCGCCGGCGGGGAACGCCTTTATGACTAAAGGAACCCGGACCGAGACGTACCCGCAGTCCTCGAAGGTCTCGTTGCCGTGCAGCTGGGCGGCGTCGAGTCCCGCACGGTTCACGATCTCGACCACGCGGCGGGGCTCCTCGTCACGGAACACCCCCACCGTGCAGATCTCCGGAGGAAGGCGCCTCGTGATCGCCGACACCGCGCTCGGGCTCATCTGGCGGGGAGAAGGTGCGAAGACAAAGCCGACCGCGTCGGCCCCCATGGCCACGGCGATGAGGGCGTCCTCCTCGCTCGTGATCCCGCAGATCTTCACCCACATGGCACGTTCCGCCCCAAGAGCTCGGCGACTGCCGCACGCTGGTCGGGCCTGCGCACGAGAGCCTCGCCTACGAGCACGGCGTCGAAGCCCGCCTCGGCCAACGCGGCCACATCCCCGGCCGAGCTCACACCGGACTCGGCGACCTTCAGCACGCCGGCGGGCACGTTGTGTGCCACACGGGCGGCGCGTCCCCTGTCCACCTCGAAAGTGTGCAGGTCCCGCTGGTTGACGCCCACAAGGCTCGCCCCGATGCCGAGCGCCAGCTCGAGCTCGCGCTCGTCGTGCACCTCGACCAGGACGGCCATGGCCAGGTCCTCGGCGATCTCGTGCAATTGAGCCAGTTCAGCACGGTCCAACAGCGCCACGATGAGGAGCACGGCGTCCGCGCCCATCAGCCGGGCGTCGTATACGTCGGCGGCCGAGACCGTGAAGTCCTTGCGAAGCACAGGAATTCCGACGGCACCTCGAGCCAGCCGCAAGTCCTCAGGGCTGCCCGCGAAATACGGGCCGTCGGTCAGCACCGACAGGCACGACGCGCCACCGGCCTCGTAGGCCCGGCCAACCTGTGCCGGATCGAGGCCCGGGTTGAGGTCGCCCTTGGAGGGCGAGCGGCGCTTTATCTCGGCTATGAGCGCGATCGTGTCCTCACCGAGGCTCGCGCCCCCATGGCTCTTGAGGGCCCCGGCGAAGTCTCGGGGCGGTGACGAGGCCCGCGCCTTTGTGGCGAGATCCTGCAAGTCCCTGTGGTCACGCGACGCCGCGGCACGGTGCCACGCCCCGATGCTGTCGAGATATGTGGCCACCGCCGCGAGCCTACCGGCCTGTTGCGGACACCTCCCGGACCTTCCCCTCGACGTGGGCGACACGGGACCTGCCGAGGTGCTCCTCGTTGACCGATCCGGCGATCAGCGGCGACTGGGTCAACACGAACAGTCCCACGCACATGACCAGCAGGGCGGCGGCATCGAACGCGAGGGCACCCAGTCCGCCTCGCAGGTCGTCTCCGAACAGGCCGACGCCGATCACGACGCTCACGATGGGGTCGACAATGGTGAGCGTCGCCTGCGAGGCCGTTATCGGCCCGGCATGGAAGGCGTCCTGGGTGAGCACGAGACCGGCCAGCCCGGCCACGATGATGGCGTAGGGCTGCCAGTGCTCGAAGATCTGCCAGAAGCCGTGCGAGAACAGGATCGTCGTCGCCTTGGTGAACGCCGCGCTGAGCGAGAACGAGATCGCCGCCGCGGAGCCGAACCATGCCGAACGCCAGACCCGTGACCGCGACCTCGCCCGGGTCATGGCGACACAGATGGCGACGGCCGAGAAGCACGCGGCGATCATGATCACCCAGCCCTCGGTGGTGGGAAACGACGTGCCGCCGCCCGTGTTGCTCATGGCGAGGAAGCCGGCCAGCCCCGCCACGGTCAGCACGGTCCCGGTCGCCTCGCGCCAGCCAAGAGGCGAGCCGAACCACACGCGCAAGATCACGACCAGGAAGACGAGCTCAGTGACCATGAGGGGCTGCACGACGCTGAGCGACCCGAAGCCGAGCGCGGTCGCCTGGAACAGGAACGACCCGAGCATGGCGGCGAACCCGACGTACCAGATCGGGCGCCTGAGGACGTGGCGCAAGAGGCTCAGGCCGCGAAGCTGGGCGTCGGGAGCCGTCTCGACGCCGAGGCGCTGGAAGATCGTGGTCAAGGCGTTGCACAGCGCCGCGCAAACCGCCAGTGGGATGGCTGCCACTGCCTTTGTATATCCGATCTAGAGAGGGATTTCCCGGATCTCGGCCTCGGCCCCGCCCGGCACGACGGTGGCCCTCTGCGGGATGGCGACGTCGCGGCGCACATAGGCGAGGGCGACGGGACCCTCGAACCTCGGTGACCAGGCGCTGCTGGTGACGCCGCCCAGCAAACGGTCCCCAGACACGATGCTGGCGTCCTTCGGGCACTCGCCGCCCGGGTCCACGACGAGGCCCCGCAACCGTCGCGCCACGTTGGCGCCCCTGGCCTCGAGGCGGGCCACGAGCTCCTGGCCCGTGTAACAGCCCTTCGTGAGGCTCACGGCGTGAGCCACGAGGTTGCCGGCTTCGTGTGGGATGGTCTTGTCGGTGAGCTCGAGGCCCATCGCCGGCACTCCCGCCTCGATGCGCGCCGCCTCGAAGGCCGCCGGGTCGCCCGAGACGAGCTCGGCCTTCGGCCAACAAGGCGCGCCGGCTCCCTTCAGCACGTCCACGCCCGCGAAACCGGGCCAGTTCACCTGGACAGCGATGACCCAGTTGTCGCCGGGGCCGTAGGCCGAAGCCGGCACCGCCCCGAGCCCCAGGGCGGCGATGCTCGCGGCCGAGGCGGGACCGCGCACCTGCAGGCACGAGACGGTGCCGGTCTCGAGGTCCGCCTTCACGCGCAGACGGAACCGCCGCAGGCGCTCCGACAGCGCCTCGCCGTAACCGGTAGCGGTGTCCAAGAGCACGACCTCGTCGGCGAGCACCGTTGCGCGGCAGTAGGCGTCCACCTTGCCCTGGGGCGACAGCACGAGCGTCTCGGCGCACTGACCCACGCCGAGTGCGTCGAGGTCCTGGCTGACCTGGCCCTGCAGCCAAGCCCGGGCATCGGGGCCGCTCACGACGACAACGTCCCGTGCCGTCTCGAGCCCACAGGCATCCTCGCGGATACGGGCGTACGACTCCCGGAGGCCGAGTCCCTGGCTCAGGACTACCGCCCCTCCGAAGACAGCTGGCGAGCCCCCGCCACCGCCGCCAGCACCGCCGCGGCCTTCGCCGCGCACTCCTCGTCCTCGGCGGCCGGGTCGCTGTCGGCGACGATGCCCGCCCCGGCCTGGACGGAGGCTTTCCCGTCGTCTGTGGCGACCAGGGTGCGGATGGCGATGGCGGTGTCCAGGTTGCCGGAGAAGTCGATGTAGCCCACCACGCCCGCGTACGGGCCTCGCTTTGTGGGCTCGAGCTCGTCGATGATCTCCATCGCCCGCACCTTCGGCGCCCCTGAGACGGTGCCGGCGGGAAGCGTCGCTCTCAGCACGTCCACCGGCCCCCTGGCCTCGAGCAGCTCGCCGGACACCTCCGAGGTGAGGTGCATCACGTGGCTGTAGCGCTCGACGGTCATGAGCTCCTCGACGCGTTCGGAGCCGAAACGTGCGATCCTGCCGACGTCGTTGCGGGCGAGGTCGACGAGCATGACGTGCTCGGCGAGCTCCTTGGGGTTCTCGACCAGCTCGGCTTCGAGCCTTCGGTCCTCCTCGTCGTTCGAGCCCCGCCGCCGCGTACCGGCGATGGGTCGCGAAACGACGCGCCCGCCGAGAACCTGCACCATGGGCTCGGGCGAGGCTCCCACGACCGAGACGCCTCCTTGGCGGAGGAAGAACATGTACGGACTGGGGTTCACCTGGCGCAGCACGCGGTAGACGTCGAAGGGGTCGCAGCCCAGGTCGAAGTCGAAGCGCTGCGACAAGACGACCTGGAAGGCGTCACCCGCCCGGATGTACTCCTTGGCGGCCTCGACGGCCCGGCGGTACATCTCGGCGCTGGTCCCGCGCCGCACCTCGGCCGAAGGAAGTGTCGCTCCCGGCGAGGGCGGGGTCGCGAGCCGGCCACCACCTTGGCGCTCGAGATCGCTGCGGATCACCTCCAAGCGCCGCAAGGCCTCGAGGTACGCCGGGCGGGACAGCGCCGGGTCGCCTCTTTCGTCGTTGTCCTCCTCGACGAGCACGTTGTTGACGAGGGTGACCCGCTGTCGCCAGTGGTCGAAGGCGGCCAGCTCACCGATCACCGAGATGACCGCATCGGGGTGACCCAAGTCGTCGCGGGGCACTGCCGGGAGCCTTTCGACCTCGCGGACCACGTCGTAGCCGAGATAGCCCACAAGACCGCCGTGAAGCGGAGGCAAGCCCTCTATCGAGGGCGAGCGGAACTTGTCGAGGAGCGACTCGATGCAGGCGAGGACACCGCTGTCGCACGGCACCGAATCGGGAAGTGAGCCCTCGGTGACCTCGATGTCGAGGCCGCGTGCCACCAACGTGGCGGCCGGCGCGCGCCCGACGAAGGAAAAGCGGCTCCAGCGCTCCCCGTGTTCGACAGACTCGAGCAGGAAGCCGGGCCCGTCCCCGACCATGGCGCGATAAGCCCCGATGGGCGTCAGGCCGTCGGCTATCAGCTCCCGCCAGACCGGGACGACCGAGTAGTCCCGGGAGAGCTCGCAAAAGGACTCGAAGTCCGGGCTCGCCCCCGAAGCGTCGCTGTCGGGGGAAAGGGTCGGGGCTGCCGGACGCGAGCACCCCTCCCGCCCGGCGCCGGTCACGGCTCCGAGCTGCCGAAGCGGCGGTGAAAACAGCTCCAGTCCCCGGTGTGACAAGCCCCGGTTCCCTCCTGGTCGACACTGACGAGCACGGCGTCGCCGTCACAGTCGTAGGCGGCGGCCCGGACCCACTGGCGATTGCCCGAAGTCTCGCCCTTGCACCAGTACTCCTGGCGGCTCCTGCTCCAGAACCAGGTGCGGCCGGTCGTAAGTGTGCGGCGCAACGCCTCGGCATCCATCCACCCGAGCATCAAAACGTCGCGCGTGGAGCGATCCTGCACGATCGCGGCCACGAGACCCCTGTCGTCGAAACGGATCCCCGCCATCTGCTCATCGGTGAAATCCACCGGCGAACCTGTCACAAGTACAACCCTGTCCCGTCCTCCAACCGTTCAGAGGCGACCGCCGGGATGTCACGCTCGCGAAGGATCACGTAGTCCTCGCCCTGCACTTCTACCTCGAAGCACTCGTCGGGGTTGAAAAGAACGCGGTCGCCGGCCCGGATCGAGCGCACATTGGGCCCGACCGCCGCGACCTCGGCCCAGCTGAGCCGACGCGCGACTGACGCCGTGGCCGGTATGAGAATGCCTGAACGCGACCGGCGCTCGCCCTCGGCGGCCGGAACGTGCACGAGCACGCGGTCGTTGAGCATCGTCACGGGCTGCTTCACGTCGTTGGAACCCGGCTTGGACCGGTCCGGCTCGAGTAGCTCCACGACCGAAACGGTAGTGCGCCTGAGGCGACGGCGCGGTCGACCGGCCCCGGCGCGGCCGGGAAGGCCCGCTTCGACCCTGAGCGGCGCCGGAGCCGGAAGAGCCGTCACCTGAGCGGCAGTCCCCGCCAGACCCGGCATCATTGGGGGCGTGGATCGTGTCCTTCTTCTCGTCCCCTCCGCCTCCTACAGGGCCTCGGACTTCCTCGAGGCGGCCAGGGCGCTCGACCTCCAGGTGATCATCGGGTGCAACGAGCCGCTAGTTCTGGGCGCGGACGGCGCGTCCGTGCAGATCTGCCTGGAGGATCCCGACGCCGCCGCCGAGCAGATCGTGGCGCTCGACGGCAAGTCGCCCCTCGATGCCGTCGTGGCCGTGGACGACCAGGGCACGGCCGTGGCGGCCCGGGCCGCGCAGCGCCTCGGCCTGCGCTCGAACAGTCCCGAAGCCGTCGCGGCCACACGCGACAAGCTCCGGATGCGCCTGAGCCTCCACGGAGCCGAGGTGTCCCAGCCGGGCTTCGCGGCCTTGCCCCCAAACGCCGGAGCGGCCGAACTGGCCCGGCTCGCCGAAACGGTCGGGCTCCCCTTGGTGGTCAAGCCGACGTCGTTGTCGGGGAGCCAGGGCGTCATCCGGGCCGACACCGTCGAACAGGCCCTTGCCGCCGCCGAGCGCACCCGATCGATCGCCTTGAAGGCGGGGGCACCGCCGGAGCAGCCCCTGTTGTTGGAGGAGTTCGTGCCCGGGCCCGAGGTGGCCCTGGAGGGCGTCCTCACCGACGGCGAACTGACCGTCCTGGCCGTGTTCGACAAGCCCGACCCGCTCGAAGGCCCCTTTTTCGAGGAGACCATCTACGTGACCCCCTCCAGGCTGAAAGCAGGTGACCTCCGGGCCGTGACCATGACGACCCAGGCCGCCACGAGAGCCCTCAAGTTGAGACAGGGGCCCATCCACGCGGAGCTGCGCGTGCGCGAAGGGCGGGCGTGGGTCATCGAGGTGGCCGCCCGCTCGATCGGGGGGCTGTGCTCGCGGACCTTGTCGTTCGGGACGGGGATGAGCCTCGAGTACCTCATCCTGGCCCACGCGCTCGGCCGCCCGGTGGCCTCGCTCAAGCGGGCCACGGGCGCGGCCGGGGTCCTGATGCTCCCGATCTCCACCGGCGGCATCCTCGCCGAGGTGGCCGGCCGCGAGCGCGCTCTCGCGCTGAAGGGCGTGGTCGGCATCGAGGTGACCATCGCCCCGGGCCGCAGGCTGGTCCCCTTGCCCGAGGGAAACCGCTACCTGGGCTTCGTCTTCGCCCGTGGCGAAAAACCCGAGGAGGTGGAGGCCTGCCTGCGGGGGGCACTTGCCCTGCTGGAGGTCCGCCTGGAAAAGGAACGACCGCTCAGGCGCCCGGCGGCCGCACGGTGAGCCCGCGGGACGCCAGTGCCTGCTTCGCCTCAGCGATGCTGTGGCGGCCGAAGTGGAAGATGGAGGCGGCGATCAGTCCGTCGGCGTGACCGATGAGCGCTCCCTCGACCAGGTGCTCCAGCGTGCCGACTCCCCCGCTGGCGATCACCGGCACACGCACGAAGCCCGCGATCCGGCTCGTCAGCTCCAGGTCGTAACCCGCCTGTGTCCCGTCCCGGTCCATCGAGGTGAGAAGGATCTCGCCGGCGCCGAGTCGGGTGCACACCGCCGCCCAGCTGAGCGCGTCGAGGCCGGTAGGACGGCGCCCGCCGTGGGTGAAGACCTCCCAGTGGCCACCTTCGCTGCGGCGGGCGTCGATAGCCACCACGACACACTGCGCCCCGAACTCGCCCGCCAGGGCGGCGATCAGACCCGGCGCGGCGACAGCGGCGGAGTTGACGGCCACCTTGTCGGCTCCCGCGCGCAAAAGCGCCCGGGCGTCGGCGACGCGGCGGACTCCACCACCGACGGTCAAGGGGATGAAGACCTGCTCGGCAGCACGCTCCACGACGTGCAACATGGTGGCGCGATCGTCAGACGAGGCGGTTATGTCGAGCAGCACGAGCTCGTCCGCGCCCTCCGCGTCGTAACGGGCGGCGAGCTCCACGGGATCCCCGGCGTCGCGGAGCCCCTTGAACTCGACACCTTTCACCACCCTGCCGCCATCGACGTCAAGGCAGGGGATCACCCTCACCGCCCGCACGCGGCCACCGCCTCGGCGATCGAGAACGCCCCCGACAAAAGTGCGCGTCCCACGATCGCCCCGTCGAGGGCACGACCCGCGGCGCTGAGACCTGCGAGCGCCGTGAGATCCGCGCTGCCGGCGATGCCGCCCGAGGCGATCACCGGCAGTCCGGTCATGGCCAGCACCTGCGCGAGTCCCTCGAGGTCGGGGCCTTCGCCCGTCCCGTCACGGTCGATGTCGGTGACCACGACGCCCCCGAGCGCCATGTCCCTGAGGCGGGCGAGAACCGTCTCGAGCTCGGGGCCTCCCGAGCCCACCCAGCCGCGGACCGCCACCTCGCGCCGGACCGTTCCGTCCGGACCGGGCCTGCCCCGGTGGTCGAGACCGACGAGCACGCGACCGGGCCAGCGCTCGGCCATCCCGGCGAGCAGGTCCGGTTGCTCGACTGCCACCGTGCCGACGACGACCCGTGCCACCCCGGCGTCCAGCAGTGCCTCGGCCGCCGTCTCGTCCCGCACGCCTCCGCCGGCTTGCACGGGCACCCCGGCCGATGCGGCTATGCGGAGCACGAGCTGGCGGTTCGGCCCACCGCCGTCGCGGGCGGCGTCGAGGTCGACCACGTGCAGGCGTGAGGCACCTGCCGAGACGAACGCCTCGGCCTGCCTGAGCGGATCGCCGTAGACGGTCTCGGAGGAGAATTCCCCGCGTAGCAGGCGCACGCACTTGCCGGCGCGGATATCGATGGCGGGCCAAAGCTCGAGGGTCACGACCGCGAAGGCTCCCCGGCACAGATCCGGGCGAATCTCTCCAAAAGCTCGAGACCGGCCGAGGCCGATTTCTCCGGATGGAACTGTGTCCCGAACAGGTTGCCGCGTTCGAAAGCGACCGCCATCTCGCCTCCGTAGTCACAGGTCCCCACGACACTTTGCAGGCCGTCGTCACCTTCTGGGAAAGGCACGTACGAGTGCACGAAGTAGTACCAGCGGCTCTCTTCCTCCCCCAGAAGGCGAGAATTGCGGGCCGCCACGCGCCTCACGAGGTTCCACTGCATCTGGGGCCTGCGTTCGGTCTCAGGAAGCGCCCTCACGAACCCCGGCAGTATCCCGAGCCCCGGCATCTCCGGATCCTCCTCCGACCCCTCGAAGAGAAGCTGCAGACCGACGCAGATCCCGAGGAAAGGCAGCCCGTCGTCGATGCCGAGCCGGACCACCTCGTCTAGCCCGGAGTAGCGCAGTGCGCGGGCACAGGCGCCGAAAGCCCCCACACCGGGCAGCACGAGCCCCGAGGCGTCAATGGCGCCCTCGGGGCTGTCGACGAGACGAGCCTGCGCGCCGACACGCAAGAGGGCCTTCTCCGCGGAACGGAGATTCCCGATGCCGTAATCGAGGACAGCGATCACGTCCCTCCTACAACTGGCCCTTGGTGGAGGGGACGCCACTGCCCTCCATGCGCACGGCGTCACGAAGTGCGCGCCCGACGCCCTTGAAGCTCGCTTCGAGCACGTGGTGGGGATTGCGCCCGTGGCGCAGCTCGATGTGCAGTGTGAGCGACGCCGCGTGAGCGAACGCCCGCCAGAACTCCTCGGCGAGCTGGACGTCGAACGCAGGGCTGCCGAGCGCTGCCGTCTCGCCCAGCGCGACGTCGTAGTGCAGATAGGGCCTTCCGGACAGGTCGAGAGCGACATCCACGAGCGCCTCGTCCAAACAGAGCGCTATGGACGCGAAGCGGCGGATCCCCGCCTTGGTGCCGAGCGCCTCGAAAAGGGCCTCCCCGAGCACGATCCCGGTGTCCTCGACGCTGTGGTGGGCGTCGACCTCGAGATCACCGCGGGACTTGAGCTCGAGGTCCAGCCCGCCGTGTCTTGCGAGCTGGGCCAGCATGTGGTCGAAGAACGGCAGGCCGGTGTCGGTGAGGGCGGCCCCGGTCCCGTCGAGATCGAGGAGAACCGTGACCTCGGTCTCTTTGGTCGCGCGCCTTTTCTCCGAGCGGCGTGGGGCAGCGTCGGGTTCGTTCGCCATGGATGAAGCCTTGCACGTTCCCGCAGGCCCCGCCGCTTGTGGTGGCTCTGGGCCGTCTCACAAAGAGGCGACCTGGACAGCTGTTTTCGGTGCCGGCACCAAAGCCGCGGGAAGCCGGCAGCTCAAAGGGCGGCGGCCAGCTGACCGCATGCCGCACCGATCGAGCGCCCCCGGTTCTGGCGGATGGTGGCATTGACGCCCGAGGCCCCCAGCCAAGCCTGAAGGGCCAGGACACGGGACGTGCTCGAGCCCGCGAGCCCCTTCGAGAGCCCTCCCGGTGTCGGGTTGAGCGGGATGAGGTTCACGTGGGCCCGCAACGGGCGCGCCAGAGCCGCCAGCTCGACGGCGTCGGAGGGATGGTCGTTCACGTCCTCGATACAGGCCCACTCGAACGAGATCCTCCGCCCGGTCGACGCCTTGTACTCGGCGCAGGCCTGCATCACCGTGGCGAGGGGGTACCTGCGGTTCAAGGGCACGAGCCGGTCGCGCAACGAGTCGTTGGCGGCGTGCAACGACACGGCGAGGTTCACCTGCAGCGCCTCGGCCGCCAGGCGACGGATACCCGGCACGACACCCACGGTGGAAATGGTGAGGTGCCTCGCGCCGAGGCCCAGGTCCCTGTTCATGGCCTGCACGGCGCGCCAGACCGCCTCGAAGTTCGCGAGCGGCTCGCCCATGCCCATGAGAACGACGTTTCCGAGCTGGCCCCAGCCCATCGACCTGCAACGTCTCGCCGCGATCACGACCTGCTCGAGGATCTCTCCCGAGCTCAGGTGACGCCCGAAGCCCGCGTCGCCCGTTGCGCAGAAGGTGCATCCCATGGCACAGCCCGCCTGGCTCGACACGCACACGGTGGTGCGGTCCCGGTACCGCATGAGGACCGTCTCGATGCGCTTGCCGTCGCCAGCCTCCAAGAGCCACTTCAGCGTCGTGCCCCTGTCCGCGAGCCTCTCGGCCACGCATCGGAAAGCCGGCGCCAGTGCAGGCACGTCGTCGAGCCGTTCCCGCAGCGCGCGGGGAAGCTCGGTCAGTTCCAAAGGATCGGCAAGGCGCTTGTAGAAGCCGTCGAACACCTGGGCCACCCGGTAGGAAGGCTCGTCGGCGAGCAGCGCCGCCAGATCGTCGCGGGAGATGTCGTAGCGGCTCACCGGCGCTGGCTCGTGACCGCCGGCATCATCGCTCGCCGGCGCTGACTCGGGCCTGGCCGGCGCTGGCCGCCGGTATGTCCGCGACATAGGCGCGGTCGGTGTGGTCGTCGCTAAAGCCGAGGGAGAAGTAGAGCTTACGGGCCGACTCGTTGTCGTGGTCGACGTAGAGCATGCCCGTGCTCACGCCGCGTTCGCTGAGCGAGGCCAGCCCTGAGAGCACGAGCTGACGCCCGAGGCCGTGACCCTGGAAGTCCGGATCGACCGCCACGACGTAGATCTCGCCGAGCCCGGTGGCGGACTCGTCCTTGAGGTCGTCGTCGGGCTCGTGAACCTTGGTCCAGCAAAAGCCGGCGAGACGTCCGTCGCGCTCGTAGAGAAGGAAGCCGCTCGGGTCGAACCAGGGCTGGCGCTCCCGCTCGCTGATCGTGGCGATGTCCCACGAGCCCTGCTCCGGATGACCGCGGAAAGCCCGGTTGTTGACCTCCAGCCACGCCGGTTCGTCTTCGCCGGGCCGGAACGGCCGGACGGAGATGATGGCGCTCTCCTCGGTGACGGGCAGAAGACGGCGCATCTGGACAAGGTCGCGTCCGCGTGTCATGCCGACAGCCTCGGCGACCTCGTCGTTGAGCGGCCCAGGCTTGGGCACCCACATGTGCACATGACCACCGCCCTGCGCGGCGATCTCTCCCAGTGCTGCCCGGACCAGGTCCTCGTGCAGCTCGGCTCCGGCCGAACGCCACTGGGGGTGCACGACGTACTCGACCGCCCAGTTGGCGCCGTTGCCACGGCTGATCTGGGCGTAGGCGACGACCCGCTCGCGGCCGGGTTCGCGGGCGACAAAGCCTGCGAAGCCCTCACGACCGCCTTGCACGAGATCGAGCCACTGGTGCTCCCCGAGCGCGCGGTGGCCGTCGGCCATGCTCGCCGCCTCGACAAGGACTGAGATCGCGGCGATGTCGGCCTCCCGCATCCTGCGCTTGATCTCGACGTGGTGCACGCGGCGAACATACCGTCTCTTCGGGCCCGAACCGTGACTACCATCCGAGAATGCCCCGTCCGCCGAGCGCTCAAACGCGCAAGGCACCCGCGCGCCGCAGACCTTTGCAGCGGGCCCGCAAGATCGCCGACCGGCTGGCGGCCACCTACCCCGGCACGGTCGACGAGCTGTGTGCCTTGCAGCATCGCGACCCGTTCCAACTGCTCGTCGCGACAATCCTCTCGGCCCAGTGCACCGACGAACGCGTCAACCTCGTCATGCCGGTTCTGTTCAGGCGCTATCCGACGGCGAAGAAGATGGCGGGGGCCGACCGCGCCGAGCTCGAGTCGCTGATCCGCTCGACCGGTTTCTTCCGCGCCAAGGCGTCCCACATCCTCGGCGCCTCGGAGGCGATCGTGATGCGCCACGGAGGTGAGGTGCCGAGGTCCATGGAGGAGCTGACGGCCCTCCCGGGCGTCGGCCGCAAGACGGCGAATGTCGTCTTGTCGGTCGCCTTCGGCCTGCCGGGGCTGCCTGTGGACACCCACGTGACCAGGTTGAGCCGACGACTTTCGCTCACGGCGTCGAGCGACCCGGTCCAGATCGAAAAAGACCTCTGCGCCCTGTTCGCCCCCGAGCAGTGGGGCGCCATCAGCCTCCGGCTGATCCTCCACGGCCGGAGGGTCTGTGACGCCCGGCGCCCCCGCTGCCCGAGCTGCGAGATCGCCGACCTGTGCCCCTCGCGAGGCCTGTTTTGAGCCGCGGGTGAAGCCCCCGGGGGCGCTTCACCCAAGCAAGCCCGGTGTAAGTGCCTCTCCCCGGGCTTGGCCCCGGGTCTCCCTGTGAGTCTCGTGACAGGTTGGTGACGAGCGGTCACAGGCAGGGAACCGGGCGCTAATTTGGTCGAGAGGAACCGGTCCCCGCCACCTGGTTCCAACGAGTGGACTCGGGATCCGCCGCCCGACCCGCTCCCCGACGGCGCCCTAGGGGCGCCGTCGGCGCGTCCGGGCCCGCCTCAGGTCATCTCCCACCTGCCAGCAGGCGCTCGAGACGCCGTACCGCGCCCACAAGGGCACGTTCCACCGCGATCAGGTTCGCCGCCAGCTCGTCCCGCTTCGCCCTGGTGGCCGCGTCAGCCAGTGCCGTCACGCGCCGGCCGATCTGCTCGAGCGAGGAAGCGATCGAGGACAGCTCTGACAGTTCGGAGGGCTCGGGCCGCTGGGTCGCCATGGCGCAATCATCGCCCATCGCGACCGGGAACGGGAAAAAGTCGGCCCAGGCTGACCGATAACCTGCACGCATGCTGAAACGCCTAGACCTTCGCGGCCGCGGGAGCGACTTCCGCGGCACCCTTCCACGGCCCGACCTCGTGGGCGAGGGCCCGGTCGCGGACGTGCGGGCGATCGTCGAGGACGTGCGGGCACGCGGGGACGCCGCCCTGCGCGAGTACACGGCCCGCTTCGACGGGGTCGAGATCGCAGAGCTGAGGGTGCCGCCCCGGGAGATCGCCTCGGCGCCCGGCCGGTTGGACCCGGTGCTCCTGGCGGCGCTCACCGAGGCCGCCCAGGCAATCGAGTCTTTCCATCGCCACCGGCCGGCCGTCCCGGCAGCCTTCGAGCGCAACGGCATCTCGGTCGAATTGCTCGAGCTGCCCGTCGCCCGCGCCGGTGTCTATGTCCCGGGCGGGCTCGCCCGCTATCCCTCGAGCGTGCTCATGTCCGCCATCCCCGCTCGCGTCGCCGGCGTGGACGCCATCGCCGTCTGCGTGCCCCCCGCTCCCGACGGCGCCATCGCCACAGAGGTCCTCGCAGCGGCGAGCCTGGCGGGGGTGGACGAGCTCTACCGGGTGGGCGGGCCGCAGGCGATCGCCGCCATGGCCTATGGGACCGAGACCATTGCGCGGGTGGACGTCATCGTCGGTCCGGGGAGCCGGCGCGTGTCACTGGCAAAGCTGGAGGTCAAAAGCGCCGTCGGCATGCCGGCCTCGTTCGCCGGGCCCTCCGAGGTGGTCGTCATCGCTGACGACTCGGTCCCGGTCGACTATGCGGCCATCGACCTCGTGGTCCAGGCCGAGCACGGCCCGGACGGGCTCGCCTGGCTGATCACCTGGTCCGAGGCGGTGCTGGAGGCCGTGACCAAGGCCGTCTCGTTGCTCGTGGAGCGCTCCCCGCGCCGGGCCGAGATCGAGGCCACGCTCGCCGGTGGGGGCTACGCGGTGCTCGTCGACGGGCCCGAACAAGCCATGGCGGTCTCCAACGAGATAGCCCCCGAGCACCTCGAGATCTGCTGCGAAGATCCGCGGCGGCTGATACCCCTGGTCCGCAACGCCGGCGCGGTCTTCCTCGGCCCCTACACGCCCGCCTCGCTCGGCGACTACCTCGCCGGACCGAGCCACACTCTCCCGACGTTCGGGTCGGCCCGATACGCGAGCGTGCTCGGTGTGGAGGACTTCCTGCGACGGGTGCACGTCATCTCCGCCGACCGGCGGGCGCTCGAGCGGGCGGCACCGCACGTCGCCGCCATCGCACGCGCCGAGGGCCTGGCCGCCCACGCCGGCTCGGTGATGCTCCGCTGCGAGCCCGACCAGAGAACGCCGACATGACCCTCGAAGGCCGCGACGCTCCCCCGCCCAGCGACCCGGACCCTCGTCAAGTCGCCCTCCGGCCCGGCTACCACTCCCCTCAGGTCGAGGCCGAGGTGCGCCTCAACACCAACGAGGCACCTGAGCCTCCTCCTGCGGCCTTTGTCGAGGCCCTGGCCGACGAGCTGAGGCGCCTCCCGCTGAACCGCTACCCGGACCGGCAGGCGACCGCCCTGCGCGCTGCTCTGGCCGAACATCACGGGGTCGACCCCGCCCAGGTGTTCTGCGCCAACGGCTCCAACGAGGCCATCCAGTGCCTTCTCCTCGCCTACGGCGGCCCCGGCCGGTCCGCCATGGTCTTCGAGCCGACCTATGCGCTCCACTCCCATATCGCCCATCTCACCGGCACGCCCTTGATCACGGGCCGACGCGACGCGACCTTCGCGGTCCCGCCCGATGAGGTCGCCCGCAGTGTCCAAGCGGCGGCAAGCCTGCACGGTCCGGCGAACCCTGCTGTCAGCTTCCTCTGCTCACCCAACAACCCCACCGGGGGCCTCGAGACTGCCGGCAACGTCGCTTCGGTGCTCGCCCTCGTCCCGGGCCTGCTCGTCGTGGACGAGGCCTACGGGCAGTTCGCTTCATGGTCCGCGCTCGAATTGCTCCACTCCGAGCCCCGGCTCGTGGTGGTGCGCACCTTCTCCAAGACCTGGGCGATGGCCGGGGTACGCCTCGGCTACTCGATCGCGGACCCGGAGGTGATCGCCCATATGGCCAACGTGGCCCTCCCCTACCACCTCGACGCCCTGAAGCAGGTCGCGGGACGATTGGCCCTCGGCTTCAGCCAGGAGATGGCTGAGCGCGTAGACGCCATCGTCGAAGAGCGCGGGCGCGTCTCGGGCGGGCTTGCGGCCCTCGGGGTCGAGGTGTGGCCCTCGAGCGCCAACTTCATCCTGTTCCGGGCGGGCGGGTGCCCCGGCGCCCAGGTCTGGAGGGGCCTGCTCGAACGCTCGGTGCTGATCCGCGACGTCTCGGACTGGCCGGGCCTCGAAGGATGCCTTCGCGTGACCATCGGCACGCCTTACGAGAACGACCGGTTCCTCTCCGCCTTGTCCGAGGTGCTGTCAACACCGGGCGCCGGCACGTAGCGGCCCGGCCGCATCTGTCAGCCGAAACGGCCCTGGATGTAGTCCAGTGTCCTCGGGTCGTCCGGCTCGCTGAACAGCTTTCGCGTCGGCGCCACCTCGATCTGCTCGCCCGCGCGGTCGTTGCCCATCAAGAAGAAGGCGCACAGGTCCGACACCCGGGCCGCCTGTTGCATGTTGTGGGTCACGATGACAATCGTCACCCGGCTCTTGAGCTCGCTCACGAGCTCCTCGATGAGCCGCATCGATATCGGGTCGAGCGACGAGGTGGGCTCGTCCATCAACAACACCTCGGGCTCGACGGCCAGAGCCCTCGCGATGCACAAGCGCTGCTGCTCGCCGCCCGAAAGCGTCGATGCGTGCGCATTGAGCCGCGTCGAGACCGAGTCCCACAGCGCCGCCGCGATGAGGGCGGACTCGGCCGCCTCTTCGAGGACGGACTTCTTGCGTATGCCGTTGAACCTCAGCCCGGACACGACGTTGTCGTAGATCGACATCGTGGGGAAGGGGTTGGGCCGCTGGAACACCATGCCGACCCGGGTGCGCAGCAGCGTCGCCGGTATCCCTCCCTTGTAGATGTCGGTGTCCCCTAGTCGGATGGAGCCGCTCACTACCGCGCCCTTGGTGAGGTCGTGCATCCGGTTGATGGCACGCAAGAGCGTGGTCTTCCCCGAGCCTGACGGCCCGATGAGGGCAGTCACCTTGTTCTTCGGGGCGTCGAAAGTGACATTGCGGATGGCGGTGCGGCCGTGGAAGCTCACCGTCACGTCCTCGAACCGCACCGAGATCGGGCCTGACCTCGGGTCCCCCTCCTGGTCTGACATCTCTGTCGACAGCCGGACCATGGTGCTGGGATCAGCCATTACCGCCTCTCTCTTTGTAGCCAAGCCGCAAAGAGGCGGCTGCCTAAGTTCAGTACCAGTACGAGAAACACCAGAAAAAGGGCTATCCCCCAGGCTTCGTCACGAAGTGAAACATAAGGCGATGTCGCCGACTGGAAGATCTCCAGCGGCATCGACGCCATTTCCTTTCTCGGGTTCCACTCGATGATGTTGGAAGCACCGATCACCCACAGGATAGGGGCGGTCTCCCCCACCGCCCTCGAGAACGCCAACAGTACAGCGGTGATCAGGCCCGGCAGCGCGGTCGGGATGACGACCTTGCGTGCGACCACGCCCCGTCGGGCCCCGAGGGCAAGACCTGCCTCGCGGATCGTGGCCGGGACACCCCGCAGAGCCGTTTCCGACGCCTTCATGATGACCGGGATCATGAGAACGCCGATGGCGAAGCTCCCGGCGATGCCCGCGAAACCTATGCCGGGCAGCTTTATCCCCCACTCGTTGAACCCGATCACGATCATCTGGTACGCGAAGATGCCCAGCAGAATCGAGGGAAGACCGGTCATGATCTCGGCCGTCGTGCGAAGCCCGCTCGCGAACTTCGAGTCCGACTCGGCCAGGAACAGGCCCGCGATGACGCCGATCGGGATGGCGAACAGCGCGGCGATGCCGTCGATGACAAGCGACCCGATGATGGCGTTCGAGATCCCTCCGATGGCGTTCGGATCGATCAAGGAGGGGAACTGCGGGACCTTGGTGAAAAACGTGACGCTCCACCATCGAACTCCCTTGTCCACAAGGGAGTACAGGATCGCAAAGAGCGGGACGAGGGCGACGAGCAGCGCCACCCCGCAGAGGCCGACCATTGCCCTCGAGACGAGCACGCGGCGATCGAGGGTCTTGCGGGCGACTCGCTGCACCAGCTCACGTCGCTCGAGGATCGGGTCCGGCGGGACCCCTTCGATGACGGTCGTGCTCATACCACACCCGCGCGGAACGCCGTTCCCCTGACGAGGCGGCGCCCGAACCAGTTGACGACCGCCGTCAGCGCCATGAGGATCACCGCAAGGGCCCCGAGAGCGGCAACCTGGAGCGGTGTGGCGTCCTGGAACTGCAGGGCGATGGTCGATGCGAGCGTGGAGGCCGTCGAGAACAAAGAGGGCGGGAAGAGAGGGTTCAAGCCGATGACCATGGCGACGGCCACGGTTTCGCCGAGCGCGCGCGCGGTCGCGAGGGTAATGGCCCCGACGATGCCCGTTCGTGCGCCGGGCAGCACCACCTTTCGCAGCACCTGCCACTTCGTCGCACCCACGCTGAGCGCACCTTCGAACTGATCGTGAGGCACGATGGCGATGGCGTCCCTCGACAGCGCCACGATCATGGGTAGCACCATGACAAACAGCACGCAGCCCGCCAACAGGAGGGAAACGCCCTCAGGCGGGCTCTGGAAGGGGAACCTCGAGCCCGTGATGTCAGCAAGGTCCGGCTCCACCGTCTTTTCGAACCACGGGGCGATCACGAGCAGGCCCCAGAGCCCGTAGACGACGCTCGGGACCGCCGCCAGCAGCTCGACGAGCGAGGACAGGATTATCCGCAGGCGCCCGGGTATCACGTGCACGATGGCGAGCGCGCACCCGATCCCTATCGGTATGGCGAAGAACAGGGCGATGGCCGTCGTCGCCAGGGTGCCCGCGATGATCGGCAGGGCCCCGAACGAGTCGCTGCCTTGGCTCCACACCCGGCCGTAGATGAGGGAAAGGCCCGAGTGGCGCCAGGCCGGGATCGAAGAGACGACGATGCTGATGATGAAGACCGCGCAGATGAGCGCGAACAGGCCTGAGACACCGTAGAGGACACCCCAGTGCGCCGAATCACCCCTGGCCGAGAACCGTTTTCTGTTCTCGGCCAGGGGCCGGTCCGACATGGCCAAAGCTGCGCTAGCCGTCACCTCGGACATCGTTATGGCTCAGCTACCTCGCGGGCTGTCAGCTGCCGGAACTGGTCGTCAGCAGCGGCTGGCCCGATGAACCCGTGACCTGGAGCAGAGTCTTTCGTGCCAGCGCCTGGATGTTGGCCGGGAGGGCGACGTAGCCCTGCTGAACGGCGATGTCCTGACCCGCTGTCGTCCCGTCGGCCGCACCCGAGTGCGAGAGCCAGTCGAGGTACTTCACCAAGAGCGTGCCCTCGGCGTCGGTCGTCTGGTTCTGCTTCCAGATGACCGCCCATGTGTAACCGCAGATCGGGTAGGTCGTCTTGCCGGGAAGCCAGTCGATCGAGAAGTCCGTCGATGTGATGTCGGGCTTGGCAGCGGCGGCAGCCGCGATGCCAGCAGGCGTTGGGAGCAGGGCCTTGCCGGACTCGTTGACGATCGCCGCCACGCCCTTTAGCAGGCTCGGGTTCAACAGCAGGTAGGAGTACTCGACGTAGCCGATCGAGTAGGGCGTGTTCTCGATGTCCGCCGCCACCCCAGCGTTCCCGCTTCCGGCAATTCCGTCGGCGGGGAGCGTCAAGGGCGTCTTGGAGGGCGGCGTCGTCCAAACTGCCGGAGCGGCGTCGTTAAGGAAGTTCGTGGTGATATAGGTCGTGCCCGAAGAGTCCGCACGGGCGACAACGACGATCCTGGCATGCGGGAACGTGTCTCCCGGGTTCAGCTTCTTGATGGCGGCGCTGTTCCAGTACTTGATGTTGCCCAGGTAGATGTTGGCAAGGACACCTGCGGTCAACACGAGCGACGTCTTGGGCTTGAGCTTCAGGCCGGGGACGCGGTAGGCGATGGCGACCCCGCCGAGGCCGATGGGCACCTGCAGGAACTGCGAGACCGTGTAATTGTCGCCTGCGGGCTCCTTGGAGCTGATGTCGCTCTGGGCCATCGGAACGTCGCTGCCGCCCCAGTCGACGATCTTCTTCAAGATGTCAGACTCGCCGGTGCCAGAGCCGACCGCCTGGTAGCCGTTGATCGTCGCATTCGTGTTGCGGGCCGTGAAAGCAGCCTGTGCGGCATTCTCCAAAGGTGCCGCGAAGGTCGAGCCGGCGCCGCCGATCGTCGCCTGAAAGTTCATCTGCGTGTCAGCTATGAGATACGGGTCAGTTGTCTTGGGGCTGCGGGTGCCGGCGAGCGCCGGGACGGCGATCATCGACAGGGCCGTGACGGCGGCAGCCGTCGCGGTTACTGCAAGCCGAACAGTCTTATGGATCCTCATCAGGCTCTCTACCTCCAAGGTCGTAATGATCGGCGCGGCCCCAACTTCGACCCGCGACAAGCGGCAGCCACTTGCGTCCGTTACTGCGAAGCTACGAAAGCAGAGTGAATGAGATATGTCTGGGCTGTGTTCCCAAACTGAACTCTGGGTTAACTTCCCGGGAGACAGGTGAACGAAAGGTGAACAGTCCCTGGAAGCGGACCTTGCGCCGTTCTCGTGAGGGGCGGCGGCACGAGTTTGGACGCCCTCGGTGAAAACGGCGGCGGGGCGGTCCGAAACTGGCGGTGCGCTACCACTACAGTGGCCACGATGAGGGTCCTCGTCACCGGGGCCGGCTCCGGCGTGGGCAGGGCGACGGCGTCCCTGCTGGCATCCCGTGGGCACGAGGTCATCGCAACCGCCCGGGACCCTTCCCGTCTCGACGACATCGACGTCGCTGCCAAGCTCGCGCTGGACGTGACCGACGCCGCCTCCATCGAGTCGGTGCGCGGGGAGATCGGCTTCGTGGACGCCCTCGTCAACAATGCCGCCATCTCCTACCACGGCCCGATAGAGCAGGTCGCCGTCGAGAACGTGCGACAGATGTTCGAGACCAACGTCATCGGCCCGGTACGGATGATCCAGGCCTTCGTCCCCGCCATGCGCAGCCGGCAGCGAGGCGTCGTCGTCAACATCTCCTCGGTGGCCGGGCATATCGCCCAGCCCCTGAGCGGCTATTACGCGGCCACTAAACATGCCCTGGAAGCGATCTCGGAGGCGCTTTACGTCGAGCTGGCCCATTTCGGTGTCCGCGTGGTCGTCGTCGAGCCCGGTTTCATCGCCCCGGGGATGAAGGACCAGGCGCCGGCCAACGGGCTCGGCGCTTACACAGAGCTCGACGCCCAGCTGGGCGAGGTGGCCCGCAAGATGCAAGGCGGGGCGCGTCCCGGCCCGGATCTCGTGGCCAACGCCGTCGCCGATGCCATCGAGAACGACACCGGGCCTTTGCGCCGGCGCGTCGGCGACGATGCCAACCTGATCCTCTCGGCGCGAAGCGCCCTCGGCGACGAGGACTTCGAGAAGGCGATGCGCGCGGCAGTGGGTCTGTCCTGGTAGGGCGAACCCACAGCCGGGGCCGATCCGCCACCGCCGAGCCCACATGGCATCGTGCCAGTCCGGCCGGCCCTGGATGTTGCCTAGGCTCAGCTCCGTGAGCTGCCCGTGATCAAAGCCAGCAAGGGCGCGCCCCCACCGGCCCGGGGCGTGTCGTTCGACGCCTCCTCCCCCCTGCCCGAAGGCAAGGCCAAACAGGCACTCGTGCGTTCGATGTTCGACTCCATCGCACCGCGCTACGACCTCGTCAACGGCCTCATGACCTTCGGGCTCGATAGAAGGTGGCGCCGGCGCACGATCGAGATGTTGCAATTGTCGCCCGGCTCGGTCGTGCTCGACATTGGCTGTGGGACCGGGGACCTCGCCCGCAACCTCGCCCGCAGGGCCCACAGGCCCGTCGGCATCGACCTGTCCTTGGGGATGCTCGCCGCCGCCCGTGCCGGCGGGGCACCTCTCGTTCAGGCCGACGCCGCAGAGCTGCCGTTCCGGCCCGGGGCCGCGGACGCGGCGGTGAGCGGGTTCGCAGTCCGCAACTTCGCCGACCTTGCGGGAGTGCTGTACGAGCTCGCAAGGGCGCTGCGCGCCGGAGGAAGGCTCGCCCTGCTCGAGGTCGGCGAGCCGCGCAACGGGCTGTTGCGCCTGGGCCACCGCGTCTGGTTCACCCACGCCGTGCCGATGCTCGGGGCGCTCGTCTCCGACGCGGCCGCCTACCGCTACCTGCCGCGCTCGGTGGCTTATCTCCCCTCCTTCCCCGCCCTGGAAGGCCTGCTCCGCCAGGCCGGCTTCACCGACGTCCGGCACCACCTGTTGAGCGGTGGCATCGCCCAGTGCGTGACCGCCACCCGATCCGCCGGAGACGACCGGTCATGACCGCTCCCGCCGGGCAGCTTTGCTACGACTCACGCCCGATCGATGCGGGCACCCTTGCCGAGCTGCGCCGGGGCGCCTACGAGACCGGACGCGTCATCGAGCGCGAGGGGCTCGTCGTTCTCGGCTTGGGGACCGCCGCCCGCCTCGGGCTCCCCGATGGCTCGGCGGAGCCCACCGCTTTAAGGCGCGCCATGGCCGATCTCGCCGCTATCGGGCACCTCGCGCATGGCCGCTCGGGCAAGGACGCGGCCGGGCCGTCGCCTGAGGGCCACGTCGAGGAGGTGCCTGTGGCGCTCGGGGCCCTGGCATTCGACCGCGGCGCCGGCGGCGAGCTCGTTGTGCCCGAGGTGACCGTGGTCGCACGGGCCGGTCGCCGACCGGTGGTCGTGGTCGTGGGAGTGCCCGACCGTGTCGGTGACCTCATGGGCAACCTGGCCGAGACCGTGGCGGCGTCGTGGGCCGGGGAGACGACGCCGCCCCCTGACCAGTTCCGCCTCGCCTCCGCCCGTCCTCATCAGGACTTCCTGGACCGGGTGAGCGCCGCTCTGGGCGAGATCGCCGCCGGCAGCCTCGACAAGGTTGTCCTGGCCCGTGAGGTGACGGTGCACGCCAACCGACCGCTGCGCCAGGCGGACCTCCTCGGACGCCTCCGGGCACTCCATCCCTCCTGCACCGCGTTCGCCATCGACGGCTTCATCGGTGCGACGCCCGAGCTGTTGATATCGCGCGACGGTGCCCGGATCGCTTCTTTGCCGCTCGCCGGGACCGCCGCCCGCAGCGGGGACCCCGACGCCGACCGAAGGGCCGCACAGGGCCTGCTCGCCTCTTTCAAGGAACGCTCCGAGCACCGGGTCGTCGTGGACGCGATCATCACGGCCCTTCAACCTGTGGTCGAGAATCTCGACGTCCCCGACATGCCCGTCATCCGCGAGCTGCGCAACGTCAGCCATCTCGGCACCGACATCTCCGGCACGTTGAGACGGCGCGACGGCAGGTACCCGAGCTGTCTCGAGCTCGTGGGCCTGCTTCATCCCACACCTGCGGTGGCCGGGACGCCCGTCGAGGTGGCAATCGACTACCTCGTCAAGCTCGAGGAGCTCGACCGGGACCGCTACGGCGGGCCTGTCGGCTTCGTCGACGCCCGGGGTGACGGGGAGTTCTACGTCGGGATCCGCTCGGCGATCGTCGAGGGGTGCTCCGCTCGGCTGTTCGCCGGCGTGGGAATCGTCGCCGACTCGGACCCCGCTTCGGAGCTCGCCGAGACCCAGCTCAAGCTCCAGGCGTTTCTCGCCGCCGCCGTCCGCCCCTGACTGCGGAGCTGAGCGCCGAGTAGCGGCGCACGACCTCGGCGAGCTTGTCGGGCTCCTCGAAGGGGAGAAGGTGGCCCCCGGCGAGCGTGACGAGCTCGGCGCCCGGGATCCTCACCGCCAGTGACCGTGCCGCACCAGGTCCCACGACGCGGTCCGACGCACCGGTGACGACCGCGGTCGGGACGGCGATACGGCAAAGCGCGCGTTCCAGCTCCGGCGTCTCGGCCAACAGGGCCCGCTGTTCGACAAGGAAGCTCTGCCTCGACCTTCCGACAATGGGACGGCCGTCGCTCCCGATGGCCGCCTGCACCGTAGCCAGGCTGGGGACGAGGTTCGCCACGCGGGCTCCGGGGTGGCGTTCGGAGAAGTGGACGGCGGTGATGAGCGCGCCCCGCATCGTCGCGACCCCGGCGCGCAGGATGCCGCTGCCCACTACCGGGACCGCAAGCAGCCGGTCGAACCCGGACAGCGACTCGGCCACCCCGACAGACCCGACCAGCACGAGGGCACCGACGCGCGCGGGGTGCATGAGGGCGAGCTCGAGCGCCACGCCGCCGCCGAGCGAATGGCCGACGACTGTCACGGGGCTCTGCGCCCCGGCAGCCTGCAGCATCTCCTCCAGGACGGCCGCGTTGGCCGCCATGCCCATGGCGCCCCGCGCCTCGGACCCCCAGCCGGGACGATCCGGCGCGAGCACCCGGTGCTCGGCCGACAACAAGCCCGCAAGAGCCGCCCAGTCCCCGCCTGCGCCGGGCTGGCCGTGCACGAGCACCACGACTGGCCCCCTGCCGGAGTCGATCGGCGCCGTCGACCCCGCTCGGGCGGGCCGCGCGCCGGCTCGGCTCACCGGGGCGAGGAGGAGCGCGTCGGCGAGGCCGCCGTCCGTCTGGGCCCGAGCCTGCCGGCGAGTCGTGAAAGTCCCCACCAGGTCACGAGCGCCAGTGCCTCCACAACGGTGTACGTCGACATCTTGGAGGTGCCGAGCTCGCGGTCCACAAAGCGGATGGGCACCTCCTTGACGCTCGCGCCAAGTCTTCTGGCCCGGTAGGTCATCTCGATCTGGAACCCGTAGCTCTCGGCCCGGACCGAGTCCAGCTCGATGCGGCGAAGAAGCGTTGCCGCGTAGGCCCTGTAGCCCGCGGTCGAGTCCCGCACGTGCAGGCCGAGAGCGAGATCGGCATAGACGTTGCCCCCTCGCGACAGCAGTCGTCGCGGCAGGCTCCAGTTCGGTATCGAGCCGCCGGGAACATAGCGCGACCCGATGCACACCTCGTATCCCTCCCCGAGGGGCGCCAGGACTGTCGGCAAGGCGTCGGGGTCGTGCGAGAAGTCGGAGTCCATCTCGATCATCGCCTCGAAGCCCTGCTCGAGGCCCCACCTGAACCCGTCCCGGTAAGCGCTGCCGAGACCAAGCTTGCCCGGCCGCGACAGGACCTCGACGTTGCCTGACCTCTCGCCGAATTCGGCCGCGATCTTGGCGGTCCCATCGGGGCTGTTGTCGTCGACGACGAGAACCGATGCCTCCGGGAGCGCCTTGCGCACCCGCTCGAGGATGTCCTCGATCGTGGCTGCTTCATTGAAAGTAGGCAGCACAACGAGGACGCGCACGCCGCCAGCCTATGGCCAAACCGGCACCGGACAGCTTCGGCCACACGGGGCCGCCGGCCGGCAGCTACCGGGCCGGAACGGTCACGCCACCGGGCGCCCCCGGCCGGGCCGCGTCCCCACCGGCGCCGGCGATGTCATCGGGCGAAGCCGAGCGGCGTTCGGCCCACAGGTCCCTCGCGACCACCTGGACCGCGCTCGCCGCCGGCACGGCCAAAAGGGCCCCCACGAGGCCCCCGAAGGTGGACCCGACGATCCCACCCAGCTCCACGCCGACGAGGATGGCCAGCAGAACCCACAAGGGATTCAGGCGAACGGTCCGGCTCATCACGATCGGGTTGAGGATGTGGTTCTCGATCTGCTGGTAGATGAGGAACACGGCAAGGGTCACGATCCCGGCCGGCAACGAGTGCAGGAAGGCGACGGCCACGGTCGGGACCCCGGCGAGCAACCCTCCGACGAGCGGGAGGAAGTCGACCACGCCCACCCAGATGGACAGCACCCCGGCGTAGGGCACGCCGGTCGAGCGCAGGGTCACGAAGATCACGACGCCGGCGACAATCGAGGTGGAGAAGTTGCCGAGCATGTAGCCGGCCACCGCCTGGCCCACGTCACCGAGCATCTTGTGAACGCGTACCGAGCGCTCGGGCCGCATCCAGTTGAGGACGCCACGGATCATCTGCGGGGCCTCGAGCAGGACGAAGAACGTCAGCACTCCAACGGTCACAAGGGCGACCACGCCGCTCACGACGGTCTTGCCCACCGCGAGGGCGGGTCTGCCGAGACCGGTGATCAAGGTCTCGAGGCGGGGCACGTTCTTCTTCACGTAGCTCTCGAGGTGTAGGCGCTTGACGAGGTGGCCGATCTGTCCTTTTCCCTGCTGCGCCTGGCGGACAAGGCTCGGCAGCTCCTTCGCGAAGCTGCGTGCCGATGAGTAGACCGGGTGGACGAGCACGTAGCCCACCGTCAGGACGACCGCGGCCGAGACGAAGAACACGAGCGCGGTCGCCAGACCCCGGCGGATCCCGCGGCGCTCCACGAAGCTGACCGCCGGGTGCAAGAGGGCACCGAGGAACAGCGATACGAGTATCAAGAGCACGACCACCCGGAGCCGCCACAAAAGGGCCAGGCCGATGCCCACGGTCACGACCGCGCCACTGGCGATGAAGGCGGTGCGTGCCACACGCAGGTCGCGCGCACGCCGGCTCGGGGCGGGACCAAGCTCCCGGTCGACGATCTCCTCGGGCACCTAACAAGTCAACTCCATGCGCGGGCTCAGAAGAGGGATGCAAATCACCGCCTCGCAGGACCACCGCCCTCCTCGCCGGCTGCGCCACACGAGAATCGGTACGGTGACCAGGGTCTCCCCGCGACCTGTTCGCGCCTGCAAGCATGGGGACATGGGCGAGTCACCCGAGCTCGACGGCCCGGCGGCCGGCGCCGCCGCGCCGCGTCGTCGCCTCAATCTGCTCGGCTGGATCCCGCGCCCGCTGCGTCACGGCATCACGATCTTCATCCTGCTTCTCTTCGTCGAGTACTTCCTCATACCGAGCTTCCTGCACTCCAAGGCGCGCTCGTCTTTGAGCCAGTTGGGGCGGGTGAATTTCCTATGGTTCCTGGCCGGCATCGCGCTCGAGGCCGCAGCGCTCGCCGCCTACGGGCGACTCACCCAGGCGGTGCTGCCGAAAGACGGCCCGGGCCTGTCGCGGGTGCTCCGCATCGACCTGTCAACCCTGGCGGTGAGCCACGTGATCCCCGGCGGCACCGCCGGCGGCACCGGCCTCGGCTACCGGCTGCTCACCGCCAGCGGCGTGAGCGGGCCCGATGCCGGCTTCGCCCTCGCCACCCAGGGGATCGGCTCGGCCGTCGTCCTCAATGCCATGTTGTGGGTGGCGCTCGTGATCTCCATCCCCCTGCACGGCTTCAACAGCGCCTATGTCACGGTCGCAATCGTCGGCGCCGTGCTGGCCGCCGCCTTTGCCACTCTCGTCCTGTCGCTGACGCGCGGCGAGGCCCATGCCGTGCGAGCACTGCGATCGGTGGCAAGACGCTTGCCGTGGGTCACCGAGGACCAGATGGAAAGCATCGTCGAGCGCCTCGCCACCCGCCTGCGGACGCTGGCATCGGACCGGCAGCTTCTGAAGAACGCCGTTCTGTGGGCGGCTGCGAACTGGCTGTTCGACGCGGGCGCGCTGTGGGCCTTCGTCGCTGCCTACGGCCACATCTCCCGGCCCATCGACCTTTTTGTCGCCTACGGAGTCGCCAACGTGCTCGCGGCGGTGCCGCTCACCCCGGGCGGCCTCGGAATCGTCGAGGCGGTGGCGGCGACCTCTTTGATCGGCTTCGGCGTCCCGGCCGGCATCGCCTGGCTCGGGGTGATCTCCTGGCGCCTCTTCAACTTCTGGCTGCCGATCCCGGTCGGCGCCGGCGCCTATCTGTCCATAAGGGTGCAGCACGGCGCCGGGCTCAGGGAGCGCCGCGACGCCCTCGGCACCATGACGAGGGCGGAGTATCGCCCGGCGCCACCGACAGGCGAGACCGCTTCGGTCAAGCCAGACCTTCCTCCCCGCCGGCCGGGGCCTGCATCTCCTCCGGCCCCGTCGGCACCACCTCAAGGCTGACAGGCACCTCGAACAGCTCCTGGAACAACTGCACCTTGCGCTGGAGCATCCAGCGCTCGAGCTCCGCGTCCCCCCGGGCGCTGACGACGACCTCCACGCGCGTCCCGCTCAGCTCGACACCGACATGGCCTATGACCGAGTCGTGGGCGGCATCGAGCCCGTCGGCGATCCGCAGCAGGGCGAGCATCCTAAGGACGCGGTCGCGGTCCTTGCGCTCGAGGGTCTCCCAGGCGTGGAAGGACTCGCGGGGACGACCCCTCACGTGGTAGCGCCCGAGGCAGGAGAGCATCTGGATCTCGACGGGCGAGAAGCCACGCAGGTCACCGTTCTCCGTGAGGTAGGCGGTGTGGCGGGCGTGGCCGTCGCGGCTCACGTGCTCGCCTATGTCGTGCAGGAACGCCGCCAGCTCGAGCAGCTCGCGGTCCTCGCCGTCGAGTTCGTGAAGCGAGACGGTCGAGTCGAACAGCTCGAGGGCGAGCCTGGCGACCTGGCGGGAATGGGCCTCGGGCCACCTGGAGCGCACGCACAGCGACAGCACCGAGGCCCGCCGTATCGCCCGTGGGTCGTTGCTGAACTCCACCCGGTCGTGTTTGGCGATCGTCGAGATGACGATGCCTTCGCGCAGCCCCCACTCCGACACGGTGAGCTCGCGCATGCCCGTTCGTTCCATCAATACCTCGAGGACCGCCACTCCGGCCGGCAGGAGCTCTGCGCGCCGGGCCTCGATCCCAGCCAGCCTGGCGCGCTCCCAGCTCGGCAGCTCGCAGATGATCTCGCCCAGGGCGGCCAGCTCCCGGACCGTCACCGTGAGCTGGTTGACCGACGTGGGCACGATCCCGTCCCGTCTCGCCGCCGCGCCTCTCGCAAGAGCGCAGAAGGTCCCCGAGGTCCCGATCAACAGTTTCGGCCCGTCTTGGAGGAGGTCCTCCAAGACCTCGTCGAGCGACTTCGAGATCCGGTCCTTGAGCCGGGCGCGGTCTTTTTTCGTGGGCGGGTCGGTGCGCACGTACTCGGCAGTGAGCCGCCCCACGCCCAGGTGCAGGCTCGTCGCGTAGCTGAGGCCGAACTGGTCGCCGACCGACAGCTCGAGGCTTCCTCCGCCCAGATCGGCGCACAGTGCCGGCCCCGGTTCGATGAGCACGCTCGCCCGCACGGCCTCGAAGATCAGCTGCGCCTCACGGATGCCGCTCACGACCTCGATCCGCACACCTGTCGCCTCTTCGATGCGCTCTGCCGCCTCGGGGCCGTTGGCGGCCTGGCGCATGGCCGCGGTCGCCATGGCCACGATCTCGTCGAAGCGTTGCACCTCGGCGATGGTCTTGAGCCGGCGCACCGTGTCGATGGCGGCCTCGACCGCCTCTTCGGTGAGCACGCCCTCGCGGGCAACGACATCGCCGAGGCGCAGCATCACCTTCTCGCGCGCGAGCGGGACGAAGCTTCCGTCGGGGCGGGTTTCGACGACCAGCAGATGGAACGAGTTGCTACCCAGGTCCAGCGCGGCGATCCGCACGACCGAAGCTCAGCCCAGCGGCTCGGGCGACCGGCGTCTGCGCGCGCGCTCTAGGGCGAGCTCCTGCAGCCGCCGTTGCAGGCTCAGGCCGAGGACCGGTACCACCCGCGTCCAGGCCCCGTCCGGTCCGAGCTCCCAAGCGTTGGTGTCGTCAGCGAGACCGAGCTGGAGCGTCTCTTCCAGCCGCGCCCGCAGCTCGGCGTCGAGGACCGGCACCAGGACCTCGATTCTCCGGTCCAGGTTCCGCTCCATCAAGTCGCCCGACCCGATCGTGTAGCGCACAGGGCGTTCGCCGCTCGGCTCACCGAAGCGGAAGATGCGGGAATGCTCCAAAAAACGCCCCATGATGGAGCGCACAGTGATCGTCTCGGAGAGCCCCGGCACTCCGGGCCTCAGGCAGCACAGCCCGCGCACCAGAAGATCGATGCGTACATGGGCCTGCGAGGCCGAGTACAAGGCGTCTATGACCTCCGGGTCGGTCAGCCCGTTCACTTTGATGGTGATCCGGCCGGCCTCGCCGGCCTGCGCCTCTTCTGCGATCTGGCCGAGTACCCAAGGGCGCATGCCTTGGGGAGCCACCACGATGCGCCGGTGCGAGACGGGCCGGCCGTAGCCGGTCAGATGGTTGAACAGGTCGGTCAGGTCCTCGCCGATGGCGGGGTCGGCGGTCAAAAGCCCCAGGTCCTCGTAGACCTTGGCCGTCTCGGAGTTGTAGTTGCCCGTGCCGATGTGGCAGTAGCGACGCAGCCCGTCCTCCTCGCGCCTGACGACGAGGACGATCTTCGAGTGGGTCTTGAGCCCGACGAGGCCGTAGACGACGTGCACGCCGGCCCGTTCGAGCTGACGTGCCCACAAGATGTTCGCCTGCTCGTCGAAGCGGGCTTTCACCTCGACGAGCGCCGCCACCTGCTTGCCCTGTTCGGCTGCCCTGACGAGCGCCGACACGATGGCCGTGTCGTCCGAGGTCCGGTAGAGGGTCTGCTTGATGGCCAGCACATTGGGGTCATCGGCGGCCTGGGTGATGAAGGCTTCGACCGATGTGGTGAACGAGTCGTAGGGGTGGTGGACGAGAACGTTGCGTTCCCGCAGCACCGAGAACAGGTCGACAGGCCCGTCCCCCGCGGTCGCGAGGCGCGGTTGGGTCATCGGGACCCAGGGCGGCTCGTGGAGATCGGACCGGTCGATGGCGTGAAGAGCCCAGAGCTGGCTGAGTCCAAGGGGTGCCGAGCTCTCGTAGACATCGTCGCTGCCGAGCTCGAGCTCCTCCAGCAACAGGTCGCGCACCGTTGTCGGCATGTCATGGTCGACCTCGAGGCGGACCGCCCGGCCGAACCGGCGGCGTCGCAGCTCGGTCTCGACGGCCGCGAGCAGGTCATCGGCCTCGCTCTCTTCCAGGTCGAGGTCGGCGTTGCGGGTGACGCGAAAGGCGTGATGGCGCCCGATCTCCATGTGCGGGAAGAGCCTGGGCAGGTGGGCGGCGATCAGCTGCTCGAGAGCCACGAAGCGGGCGCCGCCGTCGATGGGCACGAAACGGGGCAGCAGGGGCGGCACCTTCACCCGCGCGAAACGCTGCTCGCGGGTGGTCGGGTCCTCGACGAGCACGGCCAGGTTGAGCGACAGGTTCGAGATGTACGGGAAGGGATGGCCGGGGTCGACTGCCAAGGGCGTGAGGACGGGGAAGATCTCCTTCTCGAACACGGCGAGGAGCCGTGCCTTTTCCGCCGAGTCCAGCTCCTCGATGCTGGCGAAGTAGAGGCCGGCGCCGGCCAGGCCGGGCACGATGGAGGACTCGAAAACCTCGTCGCTGCGCGCCAGAAGGCGGATGCACTTGGCCCGGATGTCCTCGAGCTGCTGGGAAGCGCTGCGGCCATCGGCCGACCGGGCGCGAAGGCCGGCCGCGACATGGTCCTTGAGGCCCCCGACGCGCACCTGGAAGAACTCGTCGAGCCCCGATGACAAGATGGCGATGAATTTCACCCGTTCGAGGAGCGGCAAAGACGTGTCCGCCGCCAGGTCGACGAGGCGATCCGCGAAGTCCAACCAGGACAGCTCGCGATTGAGGAACCGGTCCGGGCGCGCCAACGGGCTGCCAGGTGTCATGACAGCGGCTTTCACGACCCAGACGCTACCGTGAAGTCGTGCAGCCCCTCGTCATGGCACCGAGGGTCAAACAACGTCGGCGCAGCGAGCTCGGCCTGCTCGTCGTCGTCGTCGTCGTGATCACGCTCGCCTACCTGCTGGCGGCACTCGGGACCCGCAACGCGCTTCCCCCCAACGCCTTGGATTTCATAGGCGTCGTCGCGGCACTGGCGCTCGTGGTCCACCTGGCCAATCGTTTCCTCGCGCCCGAGGCGGACCCGGTGATGATGCCGGTCGTGCTGATGCTGAACGGCATCGGCTTTGTGATGATCTACCGGCTCGACGCCTCGCCGCAGATCGCCGCCGACGCGCCCTGGCACTACCAGGCGGTCTGGACGGCCCTCGGGGTCGCCGCCTACGTCGTCACGCTGTTCTTGGTGCGCCGTTCGCGCGATCTCGAGCGCTACCGCTACATGCTCGTGTTCGGCGCTTTGATCCTGCTCGTGCTGCCGCTGGCCCCCTACCTCGGGCGGACGTCCGAAGCCCAGCTGAACGGTGTGAAGCTCTGGATCCACGTCGGCCCGATCACATTCCAGCCAGTCGAGATCGCCAAGTTGATGCTCGTCGTCTTCTTCGCGTCCTATTTCGTGGAAAAACGCGAGATGCTCTCGCTGTCGACCCGGCGCGTCGGCAACCGGCTCCTGCCCGACGTCCGCCCCCTCGGGCCGATCGCCGTCGCGTGGGTGGTCTCGATCCTCGTCATCCTCCTCGAGCACGACATCGGCTTCTCGCTCTTGTTGTTCGTCATGTTCATAACGATGCTGTGGGTCGCCACGGGACGCGTCGCCTACGTCGTGGGCGGCCTCATAGCCTTTCTCGCCGGCACGTACCTGGCGGCGCACCTGCCTTTCGCGAAGTCGCTCATCGACGAGCGCGTGTCCGCCTGGATCAATCCCTGGGCCCACTACAGCTCATACGGATATCAGACCGTCCAGGGCGAGCTCGCCCTCGGCCGCGGCGGCCTGACGGGCTCCGGGCTCGGTCTCGGCACGCCTTACGACATCCCCGTCGCCTACAGCGACTTCATCTTCGCAGCCATAGGCGAGGAGCTCGGGCTGCTCGGAACCACGGCCGTGGTCGTGGGCTTCCTCCTCGTGGTCGGCGCGGGGATCAGAGCCGCCATGCGAGCCCGCTCGGAGTTCTCCCAGCTCGCAGCCGTCGGCTTTACTGCGATCCTCGGTTTCCAGTCCTTTTTCATCATGGCCGGAGTCGTCCGCCTGCTCCCCCTCACCGGAGTATCGCTGCCCTTCATCGGCTACGGCGGCTCTTCTCTGCTCGCGAACTACGTCCTTGTGGCCTTGGTCATGCGCATCTCCGACGAAGGGGCCGCCCCGCCGGGCCTCGCCATGGGGCTTGGTCATCGAATGCGGCGCCGCGCCCTCGTGGCGGCCCGGGCCTCCACCGGCGGCGCCTTTGCGTCGACCGACGGCTTGCCGGCCGCCGCCTCCAAGGTCTCGACGGCACCCTCCCACACGGCCGAGACAGGCGCGGTCGGTGACCGCGTTCGACCCCGGAGCGACTAGCCCGCCCCGGCCAGGCTGCGGCCGTGACGGCGCTGAAGGGCCCTACGAAAAAGGTCCGCGGCAACGCCGGACCGGTGCCTCCGACGGGGCTACTAGAGCCCGAAGCTCGGCCCCCGTTGAGCTGCGCCGCGAGCGCGTACCGCGGCCGGCGCGCAAACCCGGCGGGCTGACGGGAACGGTCTCAGGCCCGGCGTCGAGGCCTTGTCAGTTGGCGCCCATGGGATCGGTGCCCGCAACCTCCAACACGGCCGGGTCCACCATGATCGGGACCGGCAGCCGCTGGCGCAGCGCCAGGGCGATCGCGTCGGAGGGACGGCAGTCGATCGAACGTGTCCCGAGGCGACCGGAGATGACCATCTCGGCGGTGAAAGCCGTGCCCCGGACCTCGGTGATCCGCACGACGTCCAGTGTCAAGCCGAACTCCTCGAGGACCCGCGTGAACAGCTCGTGAGTGAGGGGCCTTGGGGTCTGGAGCCCTCTTCCGGCGTAGCTGATCGCAATGCCCTCGGCACCGCCGACAGGGATCCTGAGCTCGCGGAAGGGCGAGTCCGCCTCTTGCAGGACGACCACGGGGTGCGTAGCCGGCAAGAGGAGCACCACGTCGACGAACACCATCTGTGACATCGCCGCCGGCAGCTCCGCCGTGCCGAGGTCCTGGTCGGCCTCCACCGAAAGCTCGTCGGGCACCGTGGCCTCGTTCAGGGCCGGGTCGTCCGTGGCAGGCTCGGGTGCCTCCGCCTCGGGCTCGCCGGGCTCGGCGCCGGCCTGGTCGGTCACATCTGAGGGCACACCGGGCTCGGTCGCCTCGGGCTCGGGCATCTCGTCGGGCCCCTGGCCGCCCGGGGACGAGGTCGCCCCCATCGAGAGCGTCTCCGCTCCGCCGAGCTCGGTTGCTCCACCGTTGCCGAGCGCCGTCAATTCGGCACCGGCGCGAACAGCTTCCTCATCGGTGCCCGTGGAACTCATCTCCGGCCTGACCGGTGCATCTCGACATTGACCACAAGCCCGACCGTAGCGAAGAAAACGATCATGGCGGAGCCACCGTAGCTCACAAAGGGCAGCGGGATGCCGGCGATGGGAATGAGGCCGATGGTCATCCCGACATTCTGGAACACCGAGAAGGCCACCAACGCGAGCGCCCCCGAGCACAGCATGCGCCCCAGGGGATCTCTCGCGATCTGCGCGGCACGCAGCAACCGGAAGGCGATCAGCCCGAACAAAGCCACGACCACCACGCCTCCCACGAAGCCCAGCTGCTCGCCCACCGCGGTGAAGATGAAGTCGGTCTGTTGTGCGGGCACGAAACCGCCGTTGGTCGCGGCGCCATGGAAGACGCCCGTGCCGAAAGCACCCCCCGACGCGATGGCCAGAATCGACTGCGCCAGGTTCCAGTTGGCGCCGCTCGTTGCGGTGTTCTGGTGGAGAAAGGAGGTGAAACGCTGCAGCTCGTAGGCGTGGATCAACCGGAAGTGGACCGCGGCCGCCAAAGCCACCGCAGCGGCGAGACCGAGCGCGACGAGATACCTGAGGCGCGCCCCCGAGGTCACGATCATGACCGTGAGCACCACGACCATGATGAGCGCCGTCCCGAGGTCCGGCTGCTTGTACACGAGAAGGATGGGCACCCCGGCGAGCACCAGTACGACGACCAGGTTCCTCGGGAACATCGCGTCCTGGCGGCTGCAGTACACGGCGATCACGAGTATCAGGGCCAGGGCCGCGAACTCCGAAGGCTGGACCTCGAGAGGCCCGACTGAGAACCAGCGTTGCGCACCGAGGGAGACATGGCCGAAGTGAGTGAGCACCGCCAGCAACGACAAGACGACGAGGCCGTAAAGCACGTAGGCCCACTGCTCGAGCCAGTGGTAGTCGACCAGTGCCGCCACGACCATAACGACAAGACCTATCGCGAGCCAGACGAGCTGGCGTTTCAGGTAGAACTTCGGATCGCCCCCGCTCGCCGCCATCTCGACACGGGTGGCCGAATAGACCATGACGGCGCCGATCAGGGACAACAGCACGGCACTGGCGATGAGGAGGAAGTCACAGCGGCTCACGAGATCCCAGGCCGCGTTCCTCTCCCGGCGACTGCTCCACCGTGCCGGCACGCTCGGATAGTGCGCGGCCATGATGGGCAAGGATAACGGGGGCAGCCCCGCGACTCACTGCGGAGTGAGGTCGCCAGGGACACCTTGCACTCGCGGTTGTTGCACGACCCCCCTCAAAGGGCCTGTACGTTGCCTCCTCACCGGACCTGCAGGGCTCGGCGCCGGGCCCGCCCTATCTCCCCGGTGCGCTCGCCGACCCCGGCCCCGAGGGCGCCCGCTGCCAGCCCGACGAGGCGTCTCCTCCCACGGCCGCCCACATGGCCCCGAGTGGAGGCTCAGCCCCAGTCCAAAGCCTGATCTGACGGGCGGCCTGGTAAACGAGCATGCCGAGGCCGTTGCGGACCGTGGCGCCCTGGCCCCCGGCCGCGGCCAGGAACGCCGGGAGCAAAGGGGCGTAGGCGAGATCCACGACGAGTTGGCCGGCGCCGAACCAGGAGGGGTCGACGCCGGCGACGACGGCCGCAGCCTCCGGGTCGTCGCCGACCGCCGCGGTGAGCTCGATGCTCTCAGCGGCCCCGAAAGGCTCGCTCTTCTCCGGGTCGCCTTGAGCTCCGGCACCTGTCATGGCGGCAGGCGTCGCCTGAATGACCAGCTCCGACCTTCGCAGTTCCTCCGGACGAGCGACGCGCGCCACGCTCGGGGCCAGTGCCGCCGCCCGCCAGGCGGCCGTTGCGGTCCGGTTGACGATCAGGACCTCCCGGGCACCTGCTTCGGCCAGGGCCCACACGGCGGCCCGCGCCGCCCCGCCCGCGCCGATCACCCCGCAGCGTCGCCCGGCAGGATCGAAGCCCCCGGCGCGAAGGTCGTCCAGCAAGCCGTCGCCGTCATAGCTCTCGGCCACGATCGCGCCCTTCTCGAACATGAGGGTGTTGGCGGCCCCGAGCCGGCGCACCTGGCGGGAACGGCGGGTGGCCAGGCGGGCGGCCCCGTCCTTGTGGGGCATCGTGACCGACAGGCCCCGCAGGCCGAGCGCCACCGCCCCGGCGACAGCCCTGTCCAGTGATCCCGGCGCCACCTCGAAGGCCATATAGCTCCAGTCGAGGCCCATCGCGGCATATGCGGTGTTGTGCAACAGCGGCGAGAGCGAATGCCGGACCGGAAAGCCGATGACGCCGGCTGCCACCGTTGTCGAACCGGGCCAGGCCGCCCCCGGACGGGCTTGGGAAGCTGCGTCGGCGAACTGGTTCATGAGAGCTGGCCGTTGGCGTCGAGCCACGACTGCAGGAGCACAGTCGCGGCTAGCGCGTCTATCCCCGGCCGGCGGTCCCGGTGAGCCGGCCCCGGCCGGGCCTGCGAGCGGCTCCGCGCCCCCCGGCCCACCCCTGCGGTTTCCCGAGCCGAGCGGCGCTTGCGCTCGGCCTCGACTGTGGTGAGGCGCTCGTCGTGCAAGACAACCGGAACGCCGAGCGATCGCTGCAGTTCCGAGGCCTGTGCGAGAGCGGCCGAGGCGGCGGGGCCCTTCCCGCCGGCCAGGCTGAGCGGGAGGCCCACCACGACAAGTCCGGCGCCGAACTCGGACACGACCTCGGCGATGGCACGGTGATCGGCCGTCGAGTCGCCGCTTCGCGTGATGACACAGTGCGGGGTCGCCAGCACGCGCAGGGAATCGCTCACCGACACTCCGATGCGGCGCTCACCGAGGTCGATGCCGACGACTCGAGTACGAGCGCCGCCGGCCATGGTGCGGGACTCCGCCTCCGTGCGCCCGTCGCTCAAGGCGCCAGCTCCGCCTCCGGCCTGGGGCCGGACTCGCGGCTCAACGCCCCTCCGAGCTTCGAGAGGGCCTCCCCTACGCCGGCGACGTCGCGGCCACCGGCCGTCGCGAGCTCAGGGGTGCCGCCACCGCCGCCGCCGACCGCACGCGCGGCCATGACCGCCACCCCCCTGGCGTCGACCCGGGAACCCTTCTTCGCGGCCACGACCAACGCGACACGCTCGGGGCCGGTGACACCGACGAGGCCCACGGCCTCGACACCGGGATGGTCCCTGACTGCGATCGCGAGGTCCCGCAGCTCGTTGGCATCCAGGCCGTCCCGTCGCCCCACGACCCGACCGGCCATGCGGCCATCCGGGTCGCCGACCGCCTGCGCGGCCATCTCGTCCGCATCTTTGCGCAGCTCGTCGGAGCGAAGTGTGCGCAGCTGCTCCTCGAGGGCGCGCTGGCTCGCCAACAGCCTGTCGAGCGCGGAAGTGAGGTCGGCGGGTTGGGTGCGCAAGCGTTGCGCGGCCTGCTCGACGATGTGCTCGAACGAGCGGAACCGGGCAAGGGAGGCTTCGCCGGTGACGGCTTCTATCCGGCGCGTGTTCGATCCGATGGAGGCCTCAGAGACCACCTGAAGCGGGCCGATGGTCCCAAGGGAGCTCACATGGGTGCCCCCGCACAGCTCGACCGAGCGGTGACCGGCCTCGACCACCCGCACGACCTCGCCGTACTTCTCACCGAAAAAGGCCATGGCGCCTGCGCCTTCGGCTTGGGTGCGCGTCGTCTCGTAGACGCGGACGGGCTCGTTGCGAAGGACCTCGGAGTTCACGAGATCCTCCACGGCGCTGATCTCCTCCCCGGACATGGGCCCGAAGTGGCTGAAGTCGAACCGTAGGCGGTCCGGCGCGACGAGCGAGCCCTGTTGGCGCACATGGTCGCCGAGCACCTGCCTGAGCGCCCAGTGAAGAAGGTGGGTGCCCGTGTGATTGCGGCGGATCGACTCGCGCCGGGCAAAGTCGATGGCCGCGGTCGCCTCCTGGCCGGTCTCGATCGATCCCTCGAGCAGGTAGCCGAGGTGGCGCGTCAGGCCTTCGACGACGGGGGTCGCGTCCAGGACGCGCACCTTGCCCGTGGCCGTCGTGATGAACCCGGTGTCGCCGACCTGGCCGCCGCCTTCGGCATAGAACGGCGTCCGGTCCAAGAAGACCTCGATCAGCTCAGCGGATTCGGGCGCGCGCTCGCCGTCGACGTTGGCGAACGACTTGTCGAGCGAGCTCGGCACGACCGCGAGCACCCTGGCCTCCGCCTCGGCGTCCTGGTAGCCGAGGAACTGGGTGGGGCCGAACACGGTCCTGATCTCGCTCCAGGCCGCCGCGACGCCTTCCGGCGCCGAGGTGACCGCCCGGCCGGCCTCACGCGCCCTTTGGCGCTGTTCTTCCATCGCGAGGTCGAAACCCTCACGGTCCACCACGATCCCGCGTTCGCGGGCGATCTCCTCGGTGAGGTCGATCGGGAACCCGTAGGTGTCGTGGAGCTGGAAGGCCACGTCGCCCCCGACGGCCGCGCCCCCTGCCGCCAGTTCCGCCTCGAGCAGGGTCGTGCCGGATCGCAACGTGCGCAAGAAGGCCTCCTCCTCGTGGAGGGCGATGCGCTTTATGAGGTCCCTGTCCCGCTCCAACTTGGGGTAGGCCGTGCCCATGACGTCAGCCACGACGTCGATCACGCCCGGGGTGACAAGGCCCTTGGCCCCGAGTCGCTGGGCCACGAGCACGGCCCTTCGGATCAGGCGGCGCAGCACGTAGCCGCGGCTCTCGTTGGTGGGGAACACCCCGTCGGAGATGAGGAACGTAAGGGTGCGAGCGTGGTCGGCCACGATACGAAGGCCTATGTCGGTCTCTTCTGTGCTCCCGTAAACGCGACCGGTGGCGGCCGAGGCGGCTTCGAGGATGGGCGCCACGAGGTCGGTGTCGAACACCGACTCCACCTTCTGGATCTGGGTGAGGATGCGGTCGAGGCCGGCGCCGGTGTCGATGTTGCGGCGGGGAAGCGCGCTGAGCGAGCCGTCGTGGTGGCGCTCGTACTGCATGAACACGAGGTTCCACAGCTCCACGTAGCGCTCGCCCCCCTGGGCCGGGCCGCCGCCGGGCCCGTACTTCGGTCCCCTGTCGAAGAAGATCTCCGAGCAGGGCCCGCACGGGCCGGTCTCTCCCATCTTCCAGAAGTTGTCCTCGTCGAGGCGTTGCAGGCGCCCTTCGATGAGGCCGGGCACGTCGTGCCACAGGGCCTCGGCCTCGTCGTCGGAGACATGGACGGTGACCCAGAGCTGCTCGGGATCGAGGCCGAGGACCTCTGTGAAGAGCTCCCAGGCATACGCGATCGCCAGCTCCTTGAAATACTCGCCGAAGCTGAAGTTCCCGAGCATCTCGAAAAAGGTCACGTGGCGTGAGGTGGTGCCGATCACGTCGATGTCGACCGTGCGCACACATGGCTGCACGGTCGTCGCCCGCGGCCCAGGAGGCGGTGACTCGCCGAGGAAGTAGGGCTTGAACTGGACCATGCCGGCGATCGTGAACAACATCGACGGGTCGTTCGGCACCAGGCTTGCGGCCGGAAGCGCGAGGTGACCACGCTCGACGAAGAATTTCGTGAAGGTGTTTCGCAGTTGGTCCGCGTTCACCTCTTGCCTCACTTCTCTCTCGCGATAGTTGGCCGTTCCGGCTCCGCCGGAGCCTGCTCGCCACGCCTGGCCCTCCAGCGCTCGGCGAGCACCTTCTCGGCACCATGTTCCGACGGTTCGTAGTAACGGCGCCCGACAAGGCCTTCGGGCAGGTACACAGCCTCGACGAACCCTCTCGGGTCATCGTGAGGATACTCGTAGCCCAGACCGTGCCCCAGCTTCGCGGCCCCGCGATAGTGGGCGTCGCGGATCTCGGGCGGCACACCGCCCAAAGGGCGTTCCCGGACGTCGGCCTGCGCCGCCCACCATGCGAGCGCGGAACGGTTCGACTTCGGCGCCAGCGACAGGTGCACGACGGCCTGGGCAAGGTTGAGGCCGGCCTCCGGGAGCCCGACGAACTCGACGGCCTGGGCAGCAGCGGTGGCGATCCCGAGGGCGTGGGGATCGGCCATCCCGACATCCTCGCTGGCGAGGATGACAAGGCGTCGCGCGACAAAGCGCGGGTCTTCGCCCGCTTCCAATAGACGCGCCATCCAGTACAGTCCGGCGTCCGGGTCCGACCCCCGCACGGACTTGATGAGGGCCGAGATGAGGTCGTAGTGCTCCTCGCGTCCGTGCCGGAAAGCCCGGGTCTCGCGGGCGCCCTCGATGTCCTCCATCGTGATCGTGGGCGACGCGGACGCGTCGTTGGGCCCGGTCGCCTCGCCGCGGGCCCGAGCGCCCGCGAGGGCCATCGCCACCTCCATGGTGGTGAGCACGGCCCTGGCGTCGCCCTCGGCCAGGTCGACGAGACGCGAGAGCGCATCCGGGTCCGCCGTGAACCCCTCGACGGCCAGGGCACGTTCGGCGAGCTCGCGAAGGTCCGCGGGCTCGAGCGCCTCGAAGCGGAACAGCGTCGAACGGCTGAGCAAAGGAGCGTTCAGCGCGAAGAACGGGTTCTCCGTCGTGGCCCCGACGAGGACGATCACGCCTTCTTCGACGCCGGACAAGAGCGCGTCCTGCTGAGCCTTGTTGAAACGGTGGACCTCGTCCAGGAACAGGATCGTTCCGCGGCCTTCAGCACCTAGTGCACGGCGCGCGTCGTCCAGCTCGCTGCGGACGTCCTTCACGCCCGCGTCCACCGCGGACAGCGCCCTGAAGCGTCGCGCCGTGTGCTCTGCCAACAGGCGTGCAACCGTCGTCTTGCCGGTGCCCGGCGGCCCGAAGAACACCGCCGAGCTCAGTCGGTCGTCCTCGACGAGTGCCCTCAACGGCGCGCCGGGTCCGAGCAGATGGCGTTGCCCGACGACCTCGTCGAGGCGTCTCGGGCGAAGGCGCGCCGCCAGGGGCGCCCGGGACCTGAGCTCGTCTTCGGCGGCGGCCTCGAAGATGTCGGCCGGGCGGTTGCTGCCCGCTCGGCCGCGCGGGCTGGGCGTCACGCCCCGCTCGTGGACCTCGGGCCAGGCGCGCCGGGGACGCCGGGCCCCTTGGGCCCCGACGCCTGAGGCGCCACGACCCGGATGCCAAGCTCTGCCAGAACCTTGGCGGTGAGGGGCTTGGGAGCCCCTGACATGAGATCGGCCCCGGACTGGGTCTTCGGGTAGGCGATGACCTCGCGGATGTTGTCCTCGCCGGCCAGCAGGGCTACGAAGCGGTCCAGGCCGATCGCGAACCCGCCATGGGGCGGCGCGCCGTAACGGAAGGCGCCGAGAAGGAAGCCGAACCGGGACTCGGCGTCCTCGTCCGATACTCCGAGTGCGGTGAAGACGCGGCGCTGGATGTCGCCCCTGTGAATTCGGATGCTCCCCGATCCGAGCTCCCAGCCGTTGAGGACGAGGTCGTAGCTCTGCGAGCGCACGGCCAGGGGGTCGGTCTCGAGCAGGTCGATGTCGTCGGCGTGCGGCATCGTGAAGGGGTGGTGGGCCGCCACGAGATGCCCCTCCTCGTCCATGCCCTCGAACAGCGGGAATTCGGTGATCCAAACGAAACGGAAGGGACGGTCGCTCACCGCAGGCTGGCCGAGGTCGAGGCGTATCTGGCCCAGCACCTTGCACGTGGTTGTGCGCTCGCCGGCGACGATCAGCACGAGGTCGCCTTCCTCGCCGGAGGTGGCGGCCACGATCCTTCTCTGATGGGCCTCGGAGACGAACTTGGCCACCGGTGACTCGAGCACGCCCTCGGCGCGTACCCGCATCCAGACAAGGCCCGCCGCCCCGAGCTCGACCGCCCGCTCGACGAGCCCGTCGAGACGGCTCCGCGTCCAGTCGCCCGCTCCCGGCACGCGGATCGCCCGCACGCAGGCCGCCTTGAACGCTTTGAACTCCGCGCCGGACACGGCGTCACCGAGGTCGACGAGCTGCATCTCGAAACGAAGGTCCGGTTTGTCGGTGCCATAGCTGTCGAGGGCGTCGTTCCAGGTCATGGTGGCTATCTCGGGCGGCCGTTCGCCGGTGGCGGCCAAGGTCGCCTCGATCACGGCCTCGTTCACGAAGCCGAGCACCTCGGCCTGACCCACGAAGGACGCCTCGATGTCCAGCTGGGTGAACTCGAACTGGCGGTCCGCCCGCAGGTCCTCGTCCCTCAAACAGCGCGCGATCTGGTAGTAGCGGTCGAGACCGCCCACCATGAGCAGCTGCTTTGCTATCTGAGGGCTCTGGGGCAGCACGTAGAACGAGCCCCGCTGCAGCCTCGAGGGGATGGCGAACTCACGCGCCCCCTCCGGCGTGGGCGTCCAGAGCATCGGGGTCTCTACCTCGACGAATCCCTGGCGCTCCATGGCCCTTCGCAGGGCGCTGTTCACCTGCGCACGTAGCCTCAAGTTGTGCTGCATGCGGTCGCTTCGCAGGTCCAGGTACCTGTAGCGCAACCGCACGGCTTCATCGGTGTCCGACCGGGCGTCGAGGGAGAACGGGGGCGGCTCCGCGTTCGAGAGGACCTCGACCTCGCAGTCCCCGAGCTCGACCTCGCCGGTGGCAAGCCCCGGGTTCACGGTGCCCTCGGGACGCAGCCGGACGGTTCCGCTCACGCGCAGCACCTGCTCTGCCCGCAGATCACGGGCCCCGTCCACGACGCACTGGATGATCCCGGTGTGGTCGCGCAGGTCGACGAAGGCGAGGTGCTCGCCGTGCTCGCGTCGGCGCGCGAGCCAGCCGCACACGCTGACGGTCCTTCCTGCGTCTACGGATCGCAAGGCACCGCAGTAGGCCGTGCGCAATCCTGCGGGAGTCGGTGACTCGTCGGTTGTCGAGCTCATGGTGACCTCGTGATCTGGCCCAGACGCGCTGCAAGCCCATCACGGGAGACCTTCTCTTGCAAATGGGCGTCGGAGCCGCGCAGCACTCGGATCGTGACCAGGCCCGAGGCGAGATCGTCCGCACCGACTATGCAGGCCACCCGCGCTCCGGAACGGTCGGCCACTTTGAGCTGCGCCTTCGTAGAACGCCCGTCGAAGGCGCGATCGACGGCGAGACCCGCGCTCCTGAGCTCGCTCATGATCTCGAGGGCGCTCGCCTCGGCTCCCGAGTCCACGACGAACACATCGAGAGCCCTGCTGAGCTTAAGGTCGTCGGAGGTGAGACGACCCTCCGCGTCGCACGCGAGCAGGATCCGTTCGATGCCGGCCCCGAAGCCGACACCGGACACCTCCGGACCACCGAGGGCGGCGACCAAGCCGTCGTAGCGGCCGCCTCCGCCGACGCCCTCGAGGGTTTGTGACCCGTACTCGAAGGTGGTTCTGGTGTAGTAGTCGAGGCCCCTCACGAGGCAGTCGTCCTGCTCGTAGGCGATCGCGAGCCGGTCGAGGCTGGCGAGCACGGCCGCGAAATGGCTGCGGCAGTCATCGCACAGGAACTCGCGCAGTTTCGGGGCGCCCTCCGAGAGCCTGCGGCACTCCGCCCGCTTGCAGTCGAGTATCCGCAACGGGTTCACGGACCACTTGTAGCGGTGCTCGTCGCAGAGCTCGGATGCGTGTGATCCGAGGTAGCCGGCCAGCGTCTCGCGGTAGCCCGGAGCACAGGTCTTGTCCCCGAGCGAGTTGACCCTGAGGCGCAGGCTCGTAAGTCCCAGGTCCGCGTAGAGCGCGGCCAGAAGCGAGATCACCTCCACGTCCGCCATCGGGTCGTCGGTGCCGAGGATCTCGACGCCGAGCTGGTGGTGCTGCCTGAAGCGCCCCGCCTGGGGACGCTCGTAACGGAACATGGGCGCCGCGTACCAGGCCTTGAAAGGGGCCACGGGCGAGTGCTGCACGAAGGCACGCACGACCGAGGCCGTGCCCTCGGGGCGCAGGGCTATGTCCCGGCCGCCCCGGTCCTTGAACTCGTACATCTCCTTTGTGACAACGTCGGACGAGTCACCCGAGCTGCGGCGGAACACCTCCGCGTCCTCGAAGCCGGGACTGACGACAAGCCCGAAACCGAATCGTCGCGCGAGGACGGCAAAGCGACCTATGAGCTCGGACCAGCGCGCGCTCTCCGGGGCGAGAATGTCCTGGGTTCCCTTGGGGGACTGGAAGCGGCTCACCCGCCGGCCGGTGCGAGGGCACCGCTCCTTCCCGGAACGAGCCGGTAGGCGTCGTAGACGCTGTCGAGCAGCCGGAGATTCTCGAGGAGCGAGTCGAGATGCTCGGGGTCGGCAAGCTCGAATTCGAAGCGCATGCGGCTCACCCTATCCGGCGTCGTGTGGGTCGACGAGGAGATGATGCTCACGTGGTGCTCGGACAGCACCTTGGCGACGTCGGCCAGCAGCCGGTTGCGGTCCAGTGCCTTGACCTCGATGGCGGCGACGAAGACGCCCGTGCGGTCCTCGTCCCATTCCACCTCGATCAGGCGCTCCTTCTCGTCGGCGGCGAGCGCGATGGCGTTCGCGCAGTCCTCCCGGTGCACCGACACGCCGCGGCCCCGCGTCACAAAGCCGATCACCCGGTCTCCTGGCACCGGCGTACAGCATCGGGACAGGCGGACCATCACGTCGTCGAGCCCCTCGACGTAGATTCCCGTCGAGGCGCGACGGTGGCTCGGCCTGCGGGGCTGCAACGCCGTCGAGGGCAGCTGCTCCTCGCCTTCGCCCCCGCGAAGCTCCCGCTCGATGCGCTGCACGAGGGCCTGGCCCGAGACGTGGCCCTCGCCGATCGCGGCATGGAGCGAGTCGAGATCGGCATAGCCCAAGGAAGCCGCCACGGCGATGATCGTGGGCGAGCTCTGCAGCTTTTGCACCGGCAGCCCGCCTCTTCTGAGAGCCCGGGCCAACTCCTCGCGCCCGGTCTCGATGGCATCCTCGCGACGCTCACGCGAGAACCACTGGCGGATCTTGTTCCTGGCGCGCGGCGAGGCGACGATCTGCAGCCAGTCCCTGGAAGGGCCGGCCGAGGGAGTCTTGGAGGTCACGATCTCGACCGTGTCGCCCGAGTGCAGCTTCGAGTCGAGCGGGAGCAGGCGCCCGTTGACCCGTGCGCCCACGCAACGGTGCCCGACCTCGGTGTGGATGGCGTAGGCGAAGTCGACCGGGGTGGCCCCGGAGGGCAGAGTGACGATCAGGCCCTTCGGCGTGAAGACGTAGACCTCGTCCTGTTCGAGGTCGATCTTGAGCGTCTCCAGGAACTCGACCGGGTCGGGCGTCTCCCGTTCCCAGTCGACGATGCGCTGCAACCATGCGATCTCGTCTGTGGAGCGCGCTCCACGCTGGGCCCCGGGCCTGCCGGGCGTTGCCTGCCTGGCGCCTGCCGCCTCTTTGTAGTCCCAGTGGGCGGCGATGCCGTACTCCGCACGCCGGTGCATCTCTTGGGTCCGGATCTGGATCTCGAGGGGCTTGACGCGGGGGCCCACGACCGTGGTGTGCAGCGACTGGTACAGGTTGAACTTGGGTGAGTTGATGTAGTCCTTGAACCGGCCCTGCACCGGGGGCCACAGGGCGTGCACCGTCCCGAGGGCCGCCCAGCAGTCCTTCTCCGCGGCCACGATCACGCGGATCGCCACCAGGTCATGGATCTCGTCGAATTCCTTGCCGCGCACGACCATCTTCTCGTAGATGCTCCACAGGTTCTTCGGGCGCCCGGTCACCTCGGCCTCGATCCCGGCCGCAGCCAGCCGGGACCTGACCACCTCGATCACCTCGGCCAGCTCCACCTCACGCCGTGGGGCGCGCGTGGCGACCATCTGGGCGATCTCGGCGAAGCGCTTGGGGTGCAAAGTCTCGAAGGCGAGATCCTCCAGCTGCCATTTCACTTCCTGGATGCCGAGGCGGTGAGCCAGCGGGGCGTAGATGTCCCGGGTCTCCTCGGCCGTACGGCGCTGTTTCCACTCGGGCATCACCGAAAGGGTCCGCATGTTGTGCAGCCGGTCCGCGAGCTTTATGACGAGCACCCTCCAGTCGCTCGCCATGGCGACGAGCATCTTGCGCATCGTGGCCGCCTGCTGCGCCTCTTTCGAGTCGAAACGAAGCCGGTCCAGCTTGGTGACCCCGTCCACGATCGCCGCCACCGTGGGACCGAACTCCCCCTCTATCTGGGCGAGGGTCACCCCGGTGTCCTCCACGGCGTCGTGCAGCAATGCCGCTGCAGCGCTCACCGAGTCCAGGCCGAGCTCGGCGATGATCGTGGAGACCGCCACCGGATGGGTGATGTAAGCCTCGCCCGAGAGCCTGAACTGGCCTTCGTGCGCCTTGAGGGCCAGGGCGTGCGCCCGCTTGACGAGATCGAGGTCCTCGCCGCCGCCCCGGGCGGTGAGCGTGGCGAGGATGCCGGCGACCTCGGCGGTCGGCGGCGGTATGAGCGCCCGGGCAGGGTTCTCCGCCGACGCCTCAGCGGGCTCGCCGGTCGACCCGGCCAACACAGGATCGACCGCGGACATGGCACAAATCTACCCGCTGAAGGCACTGGACCAGCTTGTTCGCGCCCAACTCGCGGCCGATCCGGCTGGCGGCACAACTAAACTCGCAGCTGAGGACCGTGACGAACCACAAGCCCGAAACGACGCCAGCAGAAAAGGCCTACCAGTGACCGCCACCTCGGATCTCGGCCTCGACCTGGACGAGGGTCTGGAACCGTTCCGGCCCGGCGCCGAACGGCCGTCGCTGCGGCCGGCCCTGGTCGTCCTCGCCTGTGCGGTGGTCCTTTCCGCCGGGGGCTTTGCCGTCGCGCTCATCGGCAGCGGGCAGGCCACGCCGTCGGTCGTCGCCGGCCTCGCCACACCCGTGCCCGGTGTCAACCTCTCGGCGGTAGGCGCTTCGCAGGTCCTCGCGCGCATCTCGAGCGGCGGAACCCCGCCAGGTGACATCCTCGACGCCCTCGTGGTTCCGAACGGGGCCCGCATCGTGTCGACCACGGCGCAAGACGCCGGCGTCGACCAGTACGACCGGAGCATCTACTTCGAGATAGGCACCAACGCGACCGAGCTCCTCGAGTTCTACCGCACCGAGCTTCGCCGGGCCCGCTGGTCGCTGCTCGGCACCTACGGGCTGCCCGGCGGCGCAAGCGAGCTTCTCGCCCAGCGCAGCGGCTCGGACGGCTACGAGTGGGAGGTCGGCGTCGAGGTCACGACGGTCAACCCCTCCATCTCGCCCACGCTCGCCGGTGACGGGCAGACCTCGGCTGTCATGGGCCTGAGGCTTCGGCTGTTCGAGGTCCCCGACGGAGGCTCCTGAGACTCTTCGAGCACGGCCGGGTCGCCGGCGTGCTGGTGGGCAACGGGGCTCAGCAGCACGGCCCAGGTCAAAAGGTCGAGCGGATAGATGAGGTAGCCGAAACGCGTCGCGGGCGCCAACAACGTCGCCAGCAGCATGGCCCCGCCACAGAAGGCCGCCGCCGACTGCGGGCTCTTGGGCATCCACTTCAAGAGCCCATAGCCGACGAGCCCGAGGCCCACGAGGGCGAGGATCGTGATCAGCTCCGGCTTGGCCGCGGGGAACAGTGTCACCAGCTCCTGTCCGGGAAGGGGGCTCGCCGCAGGCGATTTCACCTTCGTCAGCCCGAGCGGGAACCTGATCGCGTTCAGGATGAAGGCATGCGGCGCCAGGCCCACGCCCACGCCGAGTACCGGTACCACGACGATCGCGGCTGCGATGGAGTACCGCCATATGGCACGGCGACCCCGGCGGTCCCACTCACCTAAGGCCAGCAGGATCAAAAGGGGCCAGGCGGTGAACTTCAAAGTGCCGGCCAGACCGATGGCCAAGCCCGACCAGATGGGCCTTCGCCGCGTCGCCAGAGCCAGTCCGAGCAGCATGAGAGCGAGCACCGGGAGGTCGTCCCCGCCGGTCACCATGGGCAGTGCCCCGCTCGGCAGGATGACCGCGACCTGGAAGATGCGCCAGCGCCTTCGCGAGCTCGTGTCCGCGACGAGAAGCGCCCCGGCGATCACGAGCAGGGAGAACCCCGTGAGGGGAATGCGGGCGTCCTTGAGCTCAGACGGCCCGCTCGTGGCACTGACAAGACCGAAGGGGATCATGCCGGGCAGGTACGGGAAGAACGAGTCCTGTGACTGGCTCGTCTTGGACGTGCCGATCGTCTTGGGGTTGGACAGGTAGCAGTTCTTGTGGTGAGCCACCCGATCGGCGCAGGCCTCGATGACCGTCACCTCGTTTTGCACGTGCGCGCCCGGCTTCGACTGGGCGCGTAGCACCACCTCGACCCCGAGGGGTACGAGCACGACCGTGACGAGGAGCCCGAGCACGAGATAGCGGCGCAACAAAAGGCCCGTCCTGGCCGCCTGGGTACCTGCGCGGCGACGCCGTCGGCTCACCCACCAGCTGACGACCGCCGCGATGAGATAGGGGCCGAGCGCCATCTCGGCCCACTGGCGGTAGTCGTCGCTCCCCGCGAGGGCGACCGTCCCCAGAGCGAAGATCGTCGCCAGCAGATAGAGAAGAGCATCCTGTTCGAGGACCGGGAGTGCGACAAGGCGGTCACGCCAGCGAGTGATGCTGCCCGTGATCCCGGCCATCTTTCAGAGCGTATCGGCCCGCCGGCCCCGAGTGGCGAGCCCGGAGAAAGCGCCCTCCCGTGAAGGGACCGACGTGGCCGTGCGGCCCGTTTAGAGATTGGGCTGAGGCGTGTAGCGCAGGTAGGGCTTGACGGCCCGGAATCCCTTGGGGAACCGCTGCTTGGCGTCCTCGTCGCTGATGGCCGTCACGATGATGACGTCCTCGCCCTCGTGCCAGTTGACCGGCGTGGCCACCGAGTAGCCGGAGGTGAGCTGCAACGAGTCGAGCACCCGCAGGATCTCCTCGAAGTTGCGGCCCGTGCTCGCAGGGTAGGTGATCGTGAGCTTCACTTTCTTGTCCGGCCCGATCACGAACACCGAGCGAACCGTCAAGGTGTCGCTGGCGTTCGGGTGGATCATCCCGTAGAGGTCCGACACCTTGCGGTCGTGGTCGGCGATGAGCGGGAAGTTGAGGGCGTGACCGGTGGCCTCGGCTATGTCGCCCTGCCAGTTGGCATGCGAGTCGACCGAGTCGACCGACAGGCCGATGACCTTGGCGCCCCGCTTGTCGAACTCCGTTTTGAGGCGCGACACCTCTCCGAGCTCGGTCGTGCAGACCGGGGTGAAGTCCTTCGGGTGCGAGAACAAGATCCCCCACCCGTCACCGAGCCACTCGTGGAAACTGATCGTGCCCTCGGTCGTCTCGGCCGTGAAATCGGGCGCGACGTCACCCAGCTGAAGTGCCATTTCCTTCTCCTGTCCTTGGCTCCGATAAGTCCTCGGCCCCCCATGGCCTCAGATCTAGTTGCATGACATTAGTAGAGTTCCCCCGGCGTTTCCGCCACGACTTGCCCAAAGGCGCTGTCTCAGGGAAGCAGCAGGCGCCCGAGCCGGCGGGTCGCGCCCACAAGGCCGATCACACCGAGACAACCCAGGTAGCACGCGTGCACGATCAGCGCGGCGCCGAGCACGCCGGTGTCGAGGCCGCGCAGCAACGCCACGCCCTGGTAAAGGGGCGTCACGGTGACAACGATGCGGAGCCAGGTCGGGTACAGCGACAACGGGTAGAAGACGCCCGAGAACAAGAACAGCGGCACGATCGCAAGCGAGATCAGGTCGAAGTCCTGCCAGCTGCGCATGTAGCAGGTCCCGAACATCCCGACGGCTCCGAAGGCAAAGCTCACCAGCATGGCGGCAGGCAGGCACGCCAGCGCCCACCATGAAGCGATCAGCCCGAGCGCGGCCATCACGGTGAGGAACGCGACCGAGTAGACGCTGCCACGTATCAACGACCATGCGAGCTCGCCGACCGCGACGTCGCGGACGCCGAGCGGTGTCGCCAGCACGGCGTCATAGGTCTTGGCGATCTTGAGCTTGAAGAAGATCCCGAAGGTGGCGTCGAAGATGGCGCCGTTCATCGCCGAGGAGGCGAGAAGACCGGGGGCGACATAGTCGGTGTAGGGGATCGAACTGCGGCCGACGGCCAGGTGGCCCACGAGGTGGTTCAGCCCGACACCTATCGACAACAGGTAGAAGAGCGGCTCGAAGAAGCCCGACAGGAGGAATATCCACCCGCGGCGGTACGCGACGACGTTGCGCTCGACCAGACGGCGCGCCCGGCCCCGACCCAAACAAAGGCGCGGAAGCACCCGGGGGCCAGCCGCCAACGACCGCACGCCTGCGGCGCTCACCAAGGCCGCCTCATTGCACGAGCCTGCGGCGATAGGTCACCCTCGCGAGGACCACACCGGCGACCGACATCGAAAGCAGGTAGGCGGCGTGCCCGAGAGCCTCGGACACCGGAACATGGCCGAGGACCAGGGCGCGACACAGGCTCACGCCCTGGTAAAGAGGCGTGCAGCGCGCGACGAGCTGCAGCCAGCCCGGCAACTGCGCGATGGGAAAGAAGGTCCCGGAGAAAAGGAAGAGCGGGACTATCGCGAAGCGATAGATCACGACGAAGGACTGGTCGGTCTCCCGCGTGGCACTGAAGGCCATCATCGGAGCGGCGAAGGCCGCTCCGGTCAGGATTGCGGCCGGGAAAGCCGCAACCGCCCACGGAGAAACCACCGTGTTGAAAGCCGCCATCACGCCGAGGAACACGCCCGAGGCGAGCGCCACTCGGGTGAGGACCCAAAGCAGGTGGCCGTAGAGGACGTCGGTCACCTCGAGGGGCGTGGCCAGCATCGCCCAGTAGGTCTTGAGCCACTTGATCCCTGACATCACGGGGTAGGTCGACTCGTTGGCGGCGATCTGCATCGCCGTGCCGGCGAGGAGCCCGGGCGCGAGGAACCACAAGTAGGCGACGCCCCCGACCGCACGGTCGGGCTGTCCGTGTCCGATCAAGTGGCCCAGGCCGACACCCATGGCAGCGAGGTACAGCACCGGGTACAGGAAGGTCGTGGTGAGCGAGCCCCTCCAGGTCCGCTTGTACGAGAGCAGGCTGTACTGGTACGCGCGCAGCACCGGGGGCATGCCTGCGCGGCGCGGCCCGCGAGAACCTGACTGCGGCACGCCTGCCGTGGCTTTCCAAGACGCAGGCATGAAGCTCAATCGACCAGGCTTCGCCCGGTGAGGTGCAAGAAGACGTCCTCCAGGGTCGAGCGCCTGACGAGGGCCGCGATCGGGGCCGCCCCGCGGGACCTCACAGCATCGAGCGTCGCATCTCCTTCGTCTGTGTAGAGCAACAACCGGTCAGGCAGCACCTCAACCCGCTCGGCAAGGTCGGCGAGCCTTTCGCCGTGAGCCTCGTGGCCCTCGGGCTCGAAACGCAGCTCGACGACCTCGCGAGTAGACCACCGCTCGATGAGCTCGCGGGGCGAGCCGGCAGCGACTATGCGCCCGGCGTCCATGACCACGAGCCGGTCGCACAACTGCTCGGCCTCGTCCATGTAGTGCGTGGTGACCACGAGAGTCACACCCTCGCGTTTCAGGCGGTACAGGCGGTCCCACAACAGGTGACGCGCCTGGGGATCGAGACCCGTGGTCGGCTCGTCCAGGATCACAAGACTCGGCGAGGACACGAGCGCCCTCGCGATCGTGAGCCGCCGGCGCATGCCGCCCGACAACGGGTCCACGCGTTCATCGGCTCTCTCGCTCAGGCGTGCGAACTCGAGCAACTCGTCGACCCGTTCACGCAACTGCTTCTTGGCAAGCCCGAAGTAGCGCCCGTAGAGATAGAGATTGTCCCGAACGGTGAGCTCGAGATCGAGGGTGTCGTCCTGAGGGACCAGGCCGATCCGGCCTCGTATCTGCGGGCCGTCGTGCATCGGGTCGAGGCCGAGCACCTGCAGAGTCCCGCCCGAGATCGGCGACAGGCACGCGATCATCCGCATCGTGGAGGTCTTGCCCGCCCCGTTGGCGCCGAGAAACCCGAACGCCTCGCCGACCTCGATGTCGAAGTCGATGGCGTCGACGGCGGTGAACCGGCCGAAACGCTTGGTCAGCCCACGGGCCTTGACCGCCGCATCGACCCCTGGCCCGGTGACTGCCCCGGCACGCGAAACGGCCACCTCCGGTCGGCTCTGCCGAGGCTGGCCACCTTGACCCGGTGACAGCTGGCTCATGAGAAAGTCATCGCCCGAGCCCATCACGAACCTTACCTACCCGGTAGCCCATCGCCGCCCCGGCCGATGCAGGTTAGCGAGGACCCTTGGGGCTCGGCCAGGGCTCTAGACTTCCTCGAGCGTGCGACGAGCTCCCGTGTGGCGCGGCTTCAAGCAGGGCGTCATCGCCCTTTTGGTGACCACGGGTGCCGCGACAGGCGCGATGCTCCCGTTCCGCCACAGCCTGAGCTTTGCCACCGCGGCTCTCGTGTTCGTCCTGCCGGTCGTCCTCGCCATGCTTCTCGGCGGTCCGCGCGTCGGACTGCTCGGCGTCGTGGTCGGTTTCCTCCTGCTCGATCTGGCCTTCATCCCGCCGTATTGGACCTTGGCGGTGGGAAGCGGCCAGAACTGGCTGGCTCTGGTCGTGTACGTCGCGGTCGTCGCCCTGGTCGCGGTCGTCGTGTCGCGCCTGCAACAGCTGAGAGCCGACTCGGCGCGCCGTGCGGCTGACTCGAGCCGTCTCCTGGAACTGTCGGAGCTGCTCGTCGCGGACAAGCCACTCACAGAGATGCTGGCGGTGGTCGCCTCGAGCGTCCGAAACGCCTTCAACCTCGAGACGGTCGCCCTTCTGCTGCCCTCTGTCGGCACCGACCAGCTCGAGATCGTCGCGTCCGACGGCGGCGAGCTCCGCGCCGAGTCGCTGAACCGCCTGCTGCCCTCGCCGGGCAGTCCCGCCTCACTGACAGGCAGCGTTGTCGCGGGCGCCGTTCTCAGGCAGATACCGCTCACCGCGGCGGCGCGGCCGGTCGGGCTCCTGGTCCTTCGCGGCCGACAGCTGGACGTCCACGACAGGGGCCTCCTCGCCACCTATGCCAATCACGCCGCCCTGGCGATCGAACGGGCGCAGCTTCGCGATCAGGCCCTGCAGGCCAACCTCCTCCAACAAGTCGACGAGTGGCGTGCCGCGCTCGTCAGCGCCGTGGCGCACGACCTGCGCACCCCGCTCGCCTCGATCAAAGTCGCCGTGTCCGACCTGAGAGACGCGGCAATCGTCCTGCCCGAGGCGGCCCGCCATGACCTTCTCGAGACGATCGAAGAGCAGACCGATCGATTGACCCGCCTCGTCACGACCGTGCTCGATCTCTGGAGGCTCGAAGCCGGCGCGCTCAAGCCGAAACTCGAGCCCGTTGTGGTGGACGACCTCATAGACGAGGCTGCATCGCTCGTCGAGAGCTCCCTCGACACCTCGCGACTGCGCAAGTCCGTGCCTTCGGATCTCCCGGCAGTCGAGATCGACCCGACACTGATCGCCCAGGCACTGGCGAACCTGCTTGAGAACGCCGCCAGGCACAGCCCGCCGGGCGCCGAGATCCTGGTGGAGGCGACGCGCCGAGCCGGATCCCGTGACGAGGTCGAGATCGCAGTCTCGGACTCGGGCCCCGGAGTCCCTCCGGACCAGCGCGAGCGCATCTTCGAGCTCTTCCATCGCGGGGCCGACGGTGGACGCGCGGGTCTGGGGCTTGCCATCGCCAAGGCCTTCGCCGAGGCGCACGGAGGCAGGATCGGGGTGGGAACGGCCCGGACCGGTGGGGCGCGCTTTACCTTGACGGCACCGGCCGCCTCCTTCTTCCCGGCCGAACCTCTTGCGGGCGACGAGGTTTCCTCGTGACTTGCGTCCTTGTCGTCGACGACGACCCGGCGCTGCTCCGGGCGCTGCGCATCGGTCTCGAGGCGAGAGGCTTCGAGGTCGTCGCGGCGCTCACAGGCGCCGAGGGCCTTTCCCGCGCCGCTCAGGCCATGCCGCAGCTCGTCGTGTTGGACCTCGGGCTCCCGGACATCGACGGCGTCGAGGTGTGCCGGCGACTCCGCCAGTGGACAGAGGTGCCGGTGATCGTGCTGTCCGCCCTGGACAGCGAGGATCGCAAGGTGCTCGCCCTTGACAGCGGGGCAGACGACTACGTCACCAAGCCCTTCGGGATGCAGGAGCTGGAGGCCCGCCTGCGCGTGGCGCTCAGGCACGCGGCCGCCCGCCATCCATGGCCGGCGACCGCGACGCTCACGGTCGGCCCGATTCTCGTGGACGTCGCCGCGCGGACAGTAAGTGTCGGCGGGACCTTGATAGAGCTGACGGCCCGGGAGTTCGACCTGCTCACATACCTTGCCCGCAACGCCGGCAAGGTATGCACGCACAGGACCATTCTCCGGGAGGTCTGGGGCCCCGGTTACGGAAACGAGACCCACTACCTACGCGTCTATGCCAGCCGTCTGCGCCACAAGCTCGGCACGGAGGGTGGTCCCCTGCTTCGCACCAATCCAGGCGTCGGCTACCAGCTGGTTGACGAGCGGCCCACTCGACCATCTGCCGGCGGTGGAGGATCAGCCGTCTCCAGTGGGCACCCGCCGTCGCCGACAGGCGCCCCGGCTCCGGGTCAGCGGCCCGAACCCTCCGGCGGCGGAGGCATGGAGCCTCCCGGGAAGGGCGGGATCGGACCGCCCGGGGGGGGCGGCCAGGCGGACGGGGGGACCTGGGAACCGCCGGTCCCGTAAACGGGGGGCTGACCGGGCCAGGGCGGCTCGGGGTAGCCGCCGGGCCTCGGCCCGCCACCGCCCTGGCGATAGTGCCTGAGCTCCTTGTCGACGGGCCAGTCAGCGAACGCGAACACGAGGATCATCACGAAGCCAACCAGCGGGATCAACAGCAAAAGGGCGTACCACGGCGAGTAGCCGGCCTTCGGGAGGATCTTGACCGCGGCCACGATCGCCACGACCACGAAGATGAGCTCGAATACGAGAGCACCGCCACCGGCCCGGGTTGCGGCGGAAAGAACATCCATGCTCGACCACCTCTTCTGGGGGCGCGCCCCGCACCGTCGCGGTGGGACGCCGACCACCCGCCTTGCCAAGCGAATCTAGACCGCCCACACTCCTACTGCACCGTTTCCCGGTCTTGACATCAACCGCAAGCCGGCCTGGGCAAAGCTGAGCACCTAGAGAGGAGGCCCGATGTTGGGGCTCGTCACACCGGTGCCCTATCTTGCGGCCGTCGTGCTCGCAATCGCGCTCGGCATCGCGCTGTGCACCACAGCCAGGCGAAAGCCCGGGCGGTGGAGCTTTGTGGTGGCTCGTGTGATCGCGCTCGTGCTCATCTCCGACGCCATCAGTTTCATCGTCGCCGAAGTCGTCGCAAAGACCTGGTCCCCGAAAACCGACCTGCCCCTCGCGCTGTGCGACGCCGCGCTCGTGGTCGCCGCCGCAGCTTGTTGGTGGCGAATCCCGATCCTGGTCGAGCTCACCTACTTCTGGGGCCTGGCCGGCACCCTCCAGGCCGTCATCACGCCCGACCTGAACGCGGGGTTCCCCCACCTTGTCTTCTTCCAGTACCTGGCGGGTCACCTCGGCATCGTCCTCGCTGCCCTCTACCTCGTCGTAGGGTTACAGATCGCGCCTCGACCCGGATCCGTGCTCACCACCTTCGCGATCACGGTCGCGTACACGGCCGCCGTCGGTCTCGTCGACGCGCTCAGCGGTGCCAACTACATGTTCCTCCGCCGCCCACCTGGCAGCTGGACCCTGCTCAAGGTGCTCGGGCCGTGGCCCTGGTACATCGCCAGTGCGGCCGGCGTCGCGCTCGTCCTCCTCGTCCTGCTGGACCTGCCTTTCTTCATCGCCCGGCACCGTCATGGCTGACCGCACGAAGATCGATCCGCGCCTTCACCTCCACGGCTGGCGCGAGCCGGCCGTACTCGGCTCGGCGTTGCTGGCGATGGCCGCCGGCTTCGCCCAGTTCGGAGCGGTCGCGGCACTCGGCGACGTCGCGAAGCACTTCGGTCACATAACCCACGGTGCCACGATTGCCGAGCAGGCGGGCCTGTCGGGGACCAAGCTCGGGATCGGCCTTGCCGTGATCCGCCTTGCATCCCTTGGCGGCTTGCCCCTCGCGGGTCTGGCCGACCGTTTCGGCCGTCGTCGCCTGCTGCTCACGACGTGCGTGATCGGGTTGGCTCTCACGGCGGTATCCGCCGTCAGCCCTACCTACTGGTGGTTCGTGGCCATCTTCGCTCTCGGACGGCCGCTTCTCAGCGCAACTTCCGGGGTGGCACAGGTTGCCGCCGCCGAGCAGACAGCCTCATCTGAGAGAGCCAAGGCTGTCGCGCTCATTGCCGCCGGCTACGGCATCGGGTCGGGCCTGATCGCCATAGTGCACAGTCTCGGGGCGAGCACTCTGGGCTTTCGTGGCGTGGTGCTGCTCGCTCTCTTGCCCCTCGCAGCGCTGCCGTTCATAGCCCGTTGGGTGGTCGAACCCGACCGGTTCAAGATCGCCGCGGCGGCAAAGCAGCACCCGCTCCCGGTGCTCGGCGCGGTGGGCCCGGCCTTCCGGCGGCGGCTCGTCATCGTCGCTGCCCTCACCTTCGCGTTGTCGGTGGTGACTGGTCCGGCGAACAGCTTCTTTTTCCTGTACGCGCAGAACGTCCTGCATTTTGCCGGTACGACCACGGCACTGCTGGTCGCGAGCGCAGGAGCCACGGGGCTCGCCGGGCTGCTGCTCGGCCGCTTTCTCGCCGACCGGGTGGGGCGCCGTCTCGCTGCAGGAGGAGCCATGATCGCCATGGCACTGCTCGGAATGGTGACCTACAGCGGCTCACCATTTGGTGCAGCTGTTGGCTATCTGCTGGCGGTGCTTGCCGCATCGGTGTTCGCGCCCGCCGCCGGAGCTCTCACCAACGAGCTCTTCCCCACCTCCGTGCGGGCTTCTGTCATCGGATGGGAGATCGCCGTGGGCGTTCTCGGCGCCACGGCGGGATTGTTGGCCTTCGGAGCAGTGGCTGACGTCGGCAACCGCTTCGGTCTGGCGGCCGTGATCGTGTTCGCGGCCACGATTCCCTTCGCCGGTCTTTTCGCCCTCTTGCCCGAGACGCGCGACAAAGAGCCCGAGGACCTCTGGTCGACCGACAGCTGACCGCCGGCACCGGTCAAACGCCTGCGACCGCAGTGCCCTGCTCGCCTGGAGTACCGAGCAAGTGCTGGAGCTCAACGCGCGAACACGTGCCAGCCCAGCCATATCCACCCGATCACCAACACGAGCCGGCCGAGCACATTCGACCGCGCACCGGCGAACAGATCTGCCGCAGTCGGCCAACCGCGCTTGAGCGTCCGGCTCGCCAGCTCGCAGATGCAAACTCCGCCGATGGCGACGAACCACAGCGCCCTTGTCATGAGCGTCGCCCCGGCCTTGCGGCTACGAGGAAGCCGAGAGCACCCCAGCAAACGAAAGCCGCGGCACGAGCCGGCCGGTGTCCTGGTCCGATCACCTCGTTCGCCAACGAGCTCAGAGTCGGATAGGCGCTCCTCGGAGAGTGGAACAGCTCCCACAGTTCCACGGCGACGACGAGCAACGCCGCGCCAGACCAGGCGATGAACCCCCCTGGTCGCCACGAGGTGTCCCTGGCCCCGAGACTGTGCCGGGGCCCGGCGAGCTTTGGCTCGCGGTCGCGCATCTGCTGTTCGCGACCGCTCAGGTGGCCACCGACCGCGCTCAGGGCGAGTATGGCCGCGGCCGCCGAGAAGGTGACGGCGTTCGCCTCGGCTCGAAGTGGGGTGAGCCCTGCGGCAAACCATCCGCAAACGACAAGGGCCACGACGATGACACCTGTGACCACGGCCCTGGTTGGCGAGGGCAGGAGCCTGTTTTTCGCGTGCTCATCCCGTCGCATACGGCGCCAGCATCCTCATTGCCGACAGGGCGGCAGTCCTGGTGGCGATGCCTCGAAACCTGAAGGCATGACTCCTCGAATCCTCGGGCGCCGTCGCGACTGCCAACGACGATCGCCACCTCGGCGGACAGACCGCCATGCTAAAGCGGGCCGGCCTGCAGCATCGTGATCTGGCGGGGACTGCTTGCGAACGGTGACGGCGCAAGGGCTCGGGGCGAAGGCCCGGTGAACTAGCCTCGTGTCGCCAAGGTCGAGGGAACGGCTCGGCCGCCGGCCTAGGGGAGGAACAAATGGCAGAGCAGTACCTACCTGAGATCTACTCGCGATTCCGGGCACAATTCCCTGAATTGTCCGAAAAGCTCGAGGCCCTGGCGAAGTCTGCGAACGCCGGGCCGCTCGACGAACGCACAAGCCGCCTTGTCAAGCTCGGCATCGCCATCGGGGCTATGGCTGAAGGTGCCGTCCGTTCCAATGCCCGGCGCGCGCTCGAGGCGGGCGCGACGCCTGAACAGCTGCGCCACGTCATCGCCCTCACTGTGACCACGCGGGGCTTCCCCGCTGCTGTGGCGGCTTACTCGTGGATCGAGGAGGTCGTCGCCACACGCTGACCGCCGGACGCTGACGGCTCAGAGCACATCAACGGCCCGATCTAAGCACCGCAAGGAACCGGCAGCTATCGCGACGACGCACGGGCCTTGCCCGCCGACCGGCCGCCGAGGCGGCAGTCGGCGCAGACCCTGGCCGAATGTGCCGTCAGGTTCGGGTGCGAGCCACCGAGACGACGCAGAGCCGCATGCGAGGGCCCGCCAACAAGGGGGGCCCCACAACCTTCGCAGCTGAGAACGGGTGCGCTCGCCACAATTTGGCGCCCTTTTGACAGGACCTCTCGGTCAGCAGCCTTCTCGAGGGTGATCACCGCTTCCGGGCACGACAAGACGCACGCGCCGCAGGCTGTGCAGCGACTCGAGTCCGCGCTCAAATGGAGAAGTCCCCCGCTGTCCTGCTCCGCCTCGAAAGCGCCCGTCGGGCAGACTGCCACGCACACCTCGCACAGTGAGCAACCGGCAGGGTCGACCGTCACCACTCCGAGCGAGCACCCTGGGCCTTCCACACGCCATTGTGGGCGCGCCGGCGCCACTGCCCCGAGAGCCACCAGCGCCTGGACGGTCGCTTCGGGCTCTTTCAGATCGATGTCGTCGCACCGACCAGTCTCGGAGGTCCGCACGAACTCTCGGCGCCTCGGTGCCACCTTCGAATCCGGTCCCCCGGCCGAGAACCCGAGCACTTCTTCGAGACCGCGGTGGAAGCTGCGGAGATCCCGAGCGCGGGTCTGGCAGCCCTCATCCTCACAGCCGAGGACCTGGACCTCCGCTCCCGCACGGACCAGCTGGAGCAGCCACCCAGCAGTCACCATCTCGATCGAGGGCACCTTGAGCGTCAGCCAGGCGCCGCCCAAAAGCGGCGACGTCTTGGCTCGTCGGCAGGCGATCGAGACCCCGACGGCGGCCTTGCCGGTACGAACGGCCGCCGCGAGCACTCCCGCCGCGGCGCCTAGTCCTTCGAGCTCGGCGCCCGGAAGCACCAAAGCGGCGCTCGGGCAGGCAGCGACGCACGCACCGCATCCCGTGCATCGATCGCCGTCGGCGACCACTCGACCTCGTTGTTGGCGCAATGCAGCGTGAGGGCAGGCCAGAACACAAGCCGTGCAGGTCGCTGCGGCGCTGCAGCGCTCCGGTCGCCACTGGGCAACGAAATGGCGAGCCGTGTTGACGCCGCGCAGCAAAGACCGCCGGGTGACCCCGCCGACCGACAGACTGGTCCGCTCCCTCACTGGCGCTGCGATGTCGGCTGTGGCGACACGGGCCACGGCGGCACTCAGCAGTGCGACGGCTTGCTCGAGAGCCACCGTCTCGCTGCAGCCGTCCGCAACTGTGAGCTCGACGATCTCTGTCCCGGCTGGGGCCGCTCCTGCCCGCAGCAGGCGGGCGCGCAGCTCGTCATGCCGCTGCGGGTCCGTGCGACAACCGACGACTACGCGGCCCGCCTCGAGGGCCGCAAGCCCCTCGAGCGGTCCTCGAGGACCTCGACAGATCTCGCCGAGAAGCAGCGGGTTGACTCCTGGGAGCTCGCGGCGCAGCCGAGCCGCCAGTTCCCCGAGGCGAAGAGGCACCGGCGGGGCACCCACGTCGCCGCAGACGGCGACGACAGGTGGCTCCCGCGACAGCATCAGCCCTTTTCGCCAAGGGCAAAGTAGCCCTTGATCGCCGCCAGCCAGTCGAGCGTGAGAACCGCGAGGTCGCGGTAGAAGGTCTCCGAGGCTTCGTGGGCGACCGCCCGGCACAGACGGGGCAGCCACCGCGCGAGATGGTCCTCGAAGATCTGGCGAGCCAAAGGCCCGGTCTCCTCGAACGACAAGGCGTAGGCCAGAGCCTCGAGCTCGATGGCGATGTGATCCGGCAACTCCACCGATTGCGCTGACATCTGCAGCCCTAGGCCTGCATAGATCTGCTTGAGCTCCGCGGTGCACGGCCCCATGAGAGTCCTGCGTATGTCAACGGACACGTCCTCGCGCCAGAACGACTCATAGGGCGGACAAGGCACTTGGCCGGGACCGACGAAGAGCCGCTCGTACTCGTCAAGCAGCCTGGGCGCATCGTCGAGATCCGGCACGCTGACGGGTTCGCGCAAAGGGTCGGAGGACATTTGGCTGTCGGTCTGGGCCTCGAGGTCGTGGGCTTTCGCCCAGCTGGCAACCTCGTCGGTGACCGGTCGGCTCCAATAGTGAGACAGCAGGTCGACGGCGGCGACGATCGTCTCCGCCCCTATCGTGACAGTGTCCCCACGGACTTGAGAGGTCGGGTTCGTGGGCACCGTCTCGCGGTACACCCCCGCACCGTTGGCCAAAGGCGTCCCGGTCGTCACGAGCTTGCCTTCCTCTCGACAGCCGCCCGCTGGTGGTGTTGGCCGCCGGCCGGCGAGGGCTCCATCACGTGCAGGCTCCGGTAGCCGATGGTCACGAGAGTCGCGAACAGCGCCACCAGGCCGATGATTATGCCGTACTCCACCCAGGTCGGGTGATAGCGACCGATGAACTCGAATGACGTCGTCTGGGCGTTGTAAGTGCCGAGGGCGTTCCCCGGAGGGTACTGGGTGAGCGGGTTGACAAAGCCGATCACCACGAGCTCGATACGGAAGGCGTACACGCCGATGATGACGAGCACCGAGGCCAGCCCGAGCGCCCCGGGCATCTTCTTTAGACGCGGGATGAGCAGGAAGGCGAGCGGGATGACACCTCCGACGATCCACTCGACCCAGAACAGCCAGGCCCAGGGCCCTCCCGGCATCACCAGGTTGAGCGCCGAACGGTCGGCCGGGACGTTGCCCCACAGGACAGTGATGTAGTCGGCACCGACGAAGAACAGGTCAACGAACAGGCTCACGATGATGAAGCCCCGCAGCCATCTCCTCGTGTCCTCGGACAGCTCGACCTTGCCCCAACGCTGCGCGCACAGTGCCAACAAGGTCACGAGCGCCGTGCCGGACAGGATCGCCGACACGACGAACAGCGGCGCCATGAGCGAGGTGTTCCACCAGCTACGGGCAATCTGGAGCCCAAAGATCCAGGCCGTTATCGAGTGGAGCAGGACGGCCGTCGGCAGCCCGACGTAGGCCAGCACCCGGATGCGCTTGCGCCAGCGGCTCGGCTCGATGGCGTGACGCTGAAGGACGTAGAGGTCGAGCACCGAGAAGAGGAAATAGACCGTGATGATCAAGATGTCCCAGATCAAAGGTGAGGTCCAGTTCGGGTGGATGAAGATGTTTATGACCCGGAACGGCTGGCCGAGGTCAGGAATGATCATGAGCGCCGCCACCGTCACGCACGCGGCCGCCGACAGAACGCCGAGACGGGACAGCGGCTTCAGCGCCTTGATGCCGAACACCTCGGCGCTCGAGGCCATGATGAGGCCGCCTGCTGACAAGCCGATGAAGAACGCGAACGTGAAGATGTACATCCCCCAGGACACGACGTCGCGCATGCCGGTCGCGGCAAGCCCGTATTTCAGTTCGTAGATCCACGCGGCAAGACCCCAGGCCATGAGGAGGACGAGCGCCCCGTACCAGCCCCAGATGGGCCGGTAGGCACGTGTCGAGCGAACGGGAATGGCTGCGGTTGTGGTGGCCATCGTCGCCTCCTCAGCTCTCGCCCGGCACGCGCCTGGCGACCGGGAGGTAGTAGACATTCGGGTTGGTGCCGAGCTCGGGGTGGAGCTGCTCGCCGCCACCGTCGTTGACGAGCTCGCTCACCTGCGAGTCCGGATCGTTGAGATCACCGAAGATGCGGGCGCCGAGCGGGCAGGCCTCGACGCAGAACGGAAGCTCTCCGACGTCGATCCGCTCGACACAGAAGGTGCACTTTTCGACCACTCCCTTCGGCCGCTCGGGTGTGAACACGAGACGGTCCTCGGTCCAGTACTCCTTGCCGTAGCCGATGACGCCACCGGGGGCGTAGCTGGCGTCACCCCAGTTGAAGATGCGCACGCCGTAAGGGCATGCGGCCATGCAGTAACGGCAGCCGATGCAGCGGTTGAAATCGATGAGCACCGTGCCGTCGTCGCGGCGGAAGGTCGCCTGCACCGGGCAGACCTTCACGCACGGGGCGTCGTTGCAGTGTTGGCAGGCAACCGGCAAATACGCGAGCTCGAGGTCGGGATAGGTGCCGGAGGGCACGTCTATGTTGTAGCTCGCCGGTGGTTTCGCGGTCGTGGACTGGTTCGGGGCAGTCGTGAGGACACGGTTCCACCAGTAGCCGAGCGGCTCGTTGTTGATCTGCTTGCAGGCGACCGCACACGTCCAGCAGCCGACACAGCGGTTCGTGTCGATCACCATGACGTGGTGCGGCGGAACGGAGGTCTTCTTGGCGGCCATGGCGATCACGCTCCTGTTTTCTCGACCTGGACGAGGACGTCGTAGTACGCCGCGTTCGAAGGGAAGTTCGGGATAAGTGACTGGGCGGGTTTAGCTATTTGATGGGTCAGGTTGTTCGGATGACCCTCGATGTAGTGCTTGACGCGGATCGTGTCCCAGCCACCCTGGTAACAGTTGACGACACCCGGTTTCATCGACTCGGTCAGGCGGGCCCGCACCTTCATCTGGCCCCGGTCGTTGTAGATCCGCACGACGTCACCGTCCGCGATGGCCCGGGGAGCGGCGTCACGGGGATTGATCTCCAAGAAGCCGTCACCGCCGTTGTTGACCTCTTTCAGCCACGGCAGGTTGACGAACTGGGAGTGCGTGCGGAACTTGGTGTGGGTCGACAGGAACACGAGCGGGTACTTCTTGTACAACGGGTTCGTCGGAGAGGCCTCGATCGGTTCCTTGTGGTCGCAGAGGGCCTGGTCGTAGGGAATCAGCATCTCTACGTAGAACTCGATCTTGCCGCTCTTTGTCGGGTACTGCTGGTTGAAGAACGGGACGTAGGGCATCGGGTCGGTGTTGAGGCGGACCGCCTCGGTCGTGAGCCGTTCCCAGGTGAGGCCCTGCACAGACGGGTCGGCATCGGGCTGGCCGAGGTGCATGATCTCGATCAGGAACTCCTCGGGGGTCTGGGTGAAGTACTCCCCGTAGCCCATCTTCTCGGCGATCATCCGGATGGCATCGAGGTCGGACTTCGACTCGAAGAGCGGGTCGATGATCTTTGGCATGAACTGCAGGTAGAAGTTGTTCGAAGAAAGCAGGTCGGTCTTCTCGAAGTACGTGCAAGCGGGAAGAACGACATCTGCCAGGTCGGCTGTCGCGGTGAGCGAGTAGTCGGAGACGACGATGAACTCGAGCTGTTCCATGGCGGCCCTGATCCGGTTGCGGTCAGACATCTGCTGGGCGAAGTTGTCGATCGGGAACCAGGCGGCCTTCACGGGGAAGGGTTTGCCGTTCTCGACGGCGCCACAGAAGTCCATCGGCTCTAGCAGGGTGTAGATGCTGGTGCCCTCGGGAGCCCAGAAGGCGCCGAGGTCGAACGGCGCGAAGGTTGCCGCTATACCGCCGGCGAATGTTGTCACTCCCCCGCCGTGAACCCCGATGTTGCCTGTGATCGACTGCAAGGTGAGCAGCGCCTGCATGTGCAAGTCGCCGTGGTACCAGTGCGACAGGCCGAAGCCGACCCTTACCGCGAGAGGCTTGCTCGCCCCCCACACCTGGCCGAGGGAGACCACCTGAGCAGCGGGAACGTCTGTCAGCTTCTCGGTGTACTCCGGTGTGTACTTGGCGGCCATGTCCGCGAGCGCTTGCAGGGCGGTGCGAGCCTCAAGTCCGGCGACGGCGTGCGTGCCGAGGACGGCCGGGGTCTTGAGCGTGGGGTCGCTCGCGGCTTTGGCCTTGTTGTCTGATTCGTCGAACACGACGTAGTCGTCCTTGGCGCCGGGGATGACCTTGTCAGCGCGCAACCACGATCCGTCCCGCGGGTCGATCAGGTAAGGGCCGACAGTATTGGCGCGGATGTAGTCGGTGTCGTAGGTGCCGTTCAGGAAGATCTGGTGGATGATGCCGTCGATGAGGGCAGTGTCGGCCCCTGGGCGGATGGGCACGAACTCGTCCGACTGGGCACAGGTGACCGTGAAACGGGGGTCGACCGAGATGAGCCGGGTACCGTTCTGGTCCCTGGCGTCGCACATGATCCGCCAGTCCGGGATCGAGGTCTCGGCGACGTTGTTGGCCCAGAAGACGATCGTCTTGGCGCTCATGAAGTCGACCGACTCGTGCCCGGTGAAAAAGCCACCGGCGTTGGCGGGATTGGTCGGGTCGACTAGGACGTAGTTCCACCCTGCCGGGGTCGCGGAGTCGCCCTCGTTGTCGCCCTCCGAGTCTCCGGCCGAGGCGCCGATGACGCTCGCGAAGCGGAATCCCGCCCCGATGACGCCTTCGAGCACCGCGAGTGAGCCGGTGTAGGGGGCGACCCACACCGCCGTCTTGCCGTACTTCGCCTGGATCCGCTTGAAGTTGTCCGCGATAAGGGTCGTCGCCTCGTCCCAACTTATGCGCTGCCACTTCCCCGATCCTCGTGGCCCCACGCGCTTGTAGGGATACTTGATCCGGTCCGGGCTGTAGGTGTTGGAGATCTGTGAGAGGCCCCTCAGACAGATCCGCGGGTGGAACGTCGGCGCCGGCTCTCCTGAGATCGTCGTTGCCCCCCAGCTCGCTGGGCCGATCATGGTGACCCGTCCGTCTGTGACGTGGACGAGGTGCCCGCATGCGCCGTCACAGTTGTTGGAGTGCCCCGTCCGGTAGACGACCTCCTTGCCCGTTAGGAACTCCTCGGAGCTGGCGAGGTCACCGGTGGACGGCTCCAGGAAACGCAGGTGGTCCGCCACGAGCAACCCGCCCGCTACCGCCGCGCTCCCTCCGAGAAATGACCGCCTCGAGAACTTGGACATCAGGCCTCCCCGGTTCGCCGCGAAGATGGATCTGCACGTATGAATCCAGCTAAGGGATCGGCGGGAAAGCAGACCAGGGCCGAAAGGCCCCTGACATCAGGGCGTCGGTCAGTAGTTCAAGCGGACAAAGGGCCCGATGTTGTCACCACGCTGGCAGAACAGCTCAGATCGCCGTGTCAGCCGTGTACTTGGATCACGAAGCGTTAAGGGGCGGACCGCCTCAGCCCCAGGCCGACCTGGTACGCGGCATCCCACTTCGCCCGACATTCGGCACAACGCCAAGCACCTGGTGCACCGCGATGCCGCCGTTCTCGAATCCGATCACGGACCCGGCCATATAGAGCCGCCAGATCCTCGCCCGCGCTAGGCCGACCTCCTTCACGGCCGACTCCCAGTTGGCTTCCAGGTTCGCGACCCAATGGCGCAGCGTCTGCGCGTAGTGCTCACGCAGCGATTCCACGTCACGACACTCGAACCCGGCCCGCTCCATCGCCAATACGACGTCGCCAACGTCGAGCAACTCGCCGTCTGGGAACACGTAGCGGCCGAAGAAGCTCCAGCGCCCGAGCTTGGATCCACCTTGCTCGGAGATAGCGTGGTTCAACAGCCTGCCCCCAGGCTCGAGCAGACTGCGCAACGTCTCGAAGTACTGGGCCGTGCGGACCTTGCCGACGTGCTCGAACATACCGATAGACGAGATCGCGTCGAAGCGCTCGCCTCCAAGATCCCGGTAGTCCTGCACGCGGATCTCAACCCGGTCTGCGAGTCCCGCTTCGGCCACTCGCTTTCTCGCGTGGGTGGCCTGCTCCTCGCTCAAGGTGATGCCGACGACGCTCGCCCCGCAGTTGGCCGCGGCGTGCAACGCCATCGATCCCCAGCCGCAACCGACATCGAGAAGTCGAAGTGGCTTGCCCTCCCGCAAGCCCAACTTGCGGCAGATCAGCTCGTGCTTGGATTCCTGGGCCTGCTCCAGGCTCATGGCCGGATCGGCAAAGCGGGCGCACGAGTAGGTCATGGACGGCCCGAGCACTAGCTCGTAGAAGTCGTTGCCGACGTCGTAGTGATGGGTGACCGCTTTCACATCTCTCCGCCGAGAGTGACGGAACCCTGCGACGGTGGCTTCCTCTGCCGGCGCCGGCGGCGGAAGGCCGATGGCTCCGGCTCGATAAGCCGCGCCGAAGGCGGCGGGCAGAGCACGCAAACCCGTCCTCAAGTCCCGCGGCGCAACCTCGTGCAGGCTGGCGAGCACAGCGACGATGTCACCCTCGACCTCTATGTCGCCGGCGACGTAGGCGCGACCGACGCCGAGCTCGCCAGGGGCCCAAAGGATGCGCCGCAACGCGTCCGAGGAGCGGACACGAAGGGTGCCGACACCGTCGTCGGGTCCTATGGAGCTCCCGTCCCACAGCTCGAGGCGAACCGGGATCCTGTCGCCCAAAAGGTTGCGCACCAGTGGAGAAAGAGCAGCGGCCGCGCTAGGACGTGCGGGAAAAGCACTGATGGGATGTGAAGCCGGTGGCCTGGGCTGATCCGCCCCATCGGGTCGCGGAGTCGACGGCTTGTCCGTGATCACTGGATACCTCCCACGCTCGTTGCTGCCGCCTGTGGCGACGATCTCTCCCCAATCTCCCGTCTTCCCATTTGCCGGCCGGGCTCGCCTCGAGGCTACCGGCTCCTTCCGCCCGATCGGGCGGACCTGCATGAGCCGCTGCAGGATCGCGAACCACCGGCGAACAAAGGGCTGCGGGGCCTATAAACGAGCTTGGCCGCTGCTCAAGTCTCTACGACGCCCGAGACAAGTTCAAGGGCATTTCTCGAGCGACGTGGGACAACTGTCCCTAGCGCCCGGGCACAACCGGGTTGTGGCCGCCAGCCTCAACACTCTGCTCGTGGATCGGTGTAACTCTTCGAGAAGAGCTCCACTGGCTTAGAGGCAATCCTCCACACGGCGACCTGCGCCTCCATATAGGCGTGGCCCGAGACGGTCAGGTAGAACGCCGAGCACGGCAGCCCTGCCACGAGGGTCCCGGTTCTCTGGCCGATGGCGACTATCACGTCTCCGTAGCCGAGGATGTTCCCCGCTGCCAGGCCCGGCCCGAACCCGACCTTCATCTGCGAGGCCACCTCGACCGCAGCCGAAGACAGCGTGACCGACGGCTTGTTGGTGACGAAAGAACCTTTCACACTCATCGGGTTCGTCGCACCTGAGTCCGAGCCACCCGACTCCGTCACTGACTCGGACCCTCCGTAGGTCAGCGTCTCGCCGCCTTGAATCGTCGAGTTCTTGCTCGACAGCGCCACGTTCACGAGCAGAGCGAATGAGACCTTCAGCAGCATCGGGACCCCGGCTATGGCGAAGGGAACGTTGAACGACATCGGCAAACGGAGAACGGGAAGCTTGAAGTCGTTCTTGCCCGGGTCGAGGATCTGGTAGGTGATGGCGACGCCGCCGACGGACAGGAACGAGAACGTGCTGCGCAGGTTGCGGCCGTTAACGATATCGAAGCTGCCCGCGAGGTTTGCCTTCGCGATATAGCCGGACAAAGTGGCTTCCAGTGTCAGCCCGCCTGCACTCTTGCCTGGCACGCACGTCTGTCCCGTGATGAAGGAGGCTCCTACGCATCCTTGAATGGCCCAATTCAGTCGGGAGAGCGTAGGGCTCACCGAGATCCGGTATGAAAAATCGTTCGTCCCCTTACCGACGTATGAAAGCCCGACATTCGGGATAACGGGTTTGCCTGCAGCGGCGAGGGCCACTTGTGGCTCGTCGGCTCTCGCTTCGCTGGTGGCCTCAGAAGGCGGCGATCCGGGTTCGAGCGTACCGAAGGCGTCGGCGAAGTCGATCGGCTCGGAGAAATTGAGGTCCGCCGTCTTGAAGATGTCGGTGAGTGCGGCTGGTCGCGTGGTCACAGTGAGGCGAGACCCGGAGCGGCTCACCGAGACGACCACGGCGACGGCGTAGCCCTGCAGCAACATCACCTTGCCCGGAGCCAGCTGACTGAGTGACCCGGACGCACTCTTGAAGACGTACGTGCTGCCATCGCTCGAAGCGCTGAGAAGGTTGGAAGCCACAGTGGAGGCATTGACCGTGACAACGTTCGGAGACAATGCGACGCGCGCGACGACCGTGCCAGCGCGCGCTCGACTCAGGCGCGCGGCGCCACCATTGCGAGCGGCGAGCGGGACTGTCGCCACAGACGGCGGGACGCATGCAACCAGAGTCACGAACACTGACACGATCGCGATGCCTGCCACTAATGCTGATCTGGACTTCTGCATCTCCAGAAGCTACCACTGCCACTGCGAGCTTTCGGGCCCGTCCAAGCATCGATCCGGGCTTGAAACGCAGCGCTCGGCTCACCCCGTGACGACTGCCCGTCGCTGGCACGAGCTGGCTTGAAGAAAGCACGCCTCCGCGTCGTCTTGTGACTGGCCGCCTCACTTGGCGCGATCTCTCATATGGACATCCCCACTGCGGGCTGACGCAGTGAGCCTCGGCAGGCTACGGGTCCGGCAGGTACAGGAAATGAAAGAGTGCAACCCCCGCGGGAGCCTTCGGACCAGGGCGGTTGCCATTGCCTGCCCTGGGGACTTCGACAATGCGTATCACATAAGCCGCTAAGAAGTCAGCAAGAAGGACGCTACCTGCCATATTGAGATGCACGCCGTCGAGGCGCACAACAGTCGGGCGACCGTGGATCAAAACGGTGCTCTCGTAGCTACCTTTTGGACCGTTAAGAACAGAGCCTGGATTGAGAAATGTGACCCCGTGGTGCCTGGCGGCTTGCTGTGCGCAGACCTGGTCAATCACCTTCATGTACTGCGACAGTTGAGAGTCCTGCATTGCCGGCTCGCCGATCCAGAGCACGTCGGCGCCTTCCTTCACGAGCTCGGTCATGATCCCTGCCACCCTGTCGGCGTAGGCCTTCCTCCACAACCGGCTCCCGACAGCCTGGAAGCCACCGTCGAGGAACAAGTCCTGCCCGTCATTGGCGCTTCCCATATAGATGACGAGCTTCGGCCGCCGCGCCGCGACGATGGCAAGCAGATGACGCGGCCAGTCGAAGTACCCAGGGCTGACAAGGCCAGAGCCGACCTGGTACTCGGCCAGGGTCCTCAGCTCCGGCGATGTGGCGTGGTACGTGTCCCAGGCCCACTCGGGCCCGGCAGCGGTCGAGTCCCCGGCGAAATAGATCGGTGGTCCACTCGGGCCCGGCGCGGGCGCCCTCGTCGCCCAGGCGGTCGCGCGCTGGGCACGGGCGAGCACGTCCCGCGCCAGGGCCACGAGTTGGTCGGTGTGCATCTGGGAGAAGTCACCGACCTGTTGCCAGAGCAACCAGTAGGTGGTGCCCGCGGCAGTGAAGTAGAGGTACCTGTTGTTGGCGATCATCGCCTGCTGACCGAGCCCACTGACACTCTCCAAAGTGGTCACGTATTGGGTGGCGTCTTGGAACGAGGTCCGTGGTTCCACCGACAGGGCCAGAAAGGCGTCGCTGCCCACCAGCCACTGGCAGTAGGGGTAAGTGGGCGTTGCAGGGCCTACGGGACCGCCGAACTCATCGCGTATCTGTGCTCGACCGAGAAGCGAGCACGCCAACCGGGTCGCTCGATCGCCGAGTGACCCGTCGTCGAGCCGCGGACTCGGGCGGGGTCGGGACGCGGGCAGCGTCGTCGGCGGAATCTCGCTCGTAGCGGCGCTCGTCGCGGCGATCGTGGTAGTCGTCGCCTGCGTGCTCGTAGTCACGTTCCGATGCTGGGACGCGACAGCCTGGCAACCAGCGACCGCGCCCGTCGCGACGACGGCGAGAAGGGCCCCCCCCACCCGCCCACGGGCGCGCAACCATCGAAGTGCCAATCCGGCCACGTCACGAAGGCTACGGCGCCCGGCGCTCAGGGAGTCATCGCCCGAACTGGGCGTTTGCCTCACCAGGATGCGCTCGTGCGCTTGGCAAGGGCCGCGACGGGCAGCCACGCCGAGGACGGGACAGAATCTGGCCATGCCCGGCGACGGTGGTGACCTTGACCCGCGTCTGAGGGGTGTTCCCCTGAACGCGACGCCTGGCATACCCGCGCCCGAACCGAGGGCCGGGCGTGCGTCCTCAAGGTGCACTCGCCTACGCGGGGATCATGCGATGGCCGCGGTCGTCATCGTCTCCGCGTTCCTCCGACCGCTCGTCCTCCTCGCCTACACGGTGCTCGGCAACACGACGGCTCAGCGGTGAACCTGCACGCCATAGAGCTGCGTCGTGTCTGCCTGCCGCTCGTGTCAGCCTTCCGCACGGCACACGGCACAGAGTCCGTCCGTGAGGCGCTGCTCGTTCGCGTCGAGACCGACGACGCCGAAGGTTGGGGTGAGTGCGTCGCCGGTCCCGATCCCCTCTACTCCTCGGAGTACCTCGATGCAGCCTGGCTCACGCTTCGGCGCTACCTCGGGCCAAAGCTCCTGGGTACCCCTGATCTCACCGCCACCGACGTGCAGCACGTCCTCGGCGAGTTCAAGGGCCACCGCATGGCCAAGGCCGCTCTCGAAATGGCCGTGCTCGACGCGCAGCTGCGCCTGACAGGCATCTCCTTCTCCAGCTTTTTGGGTGGTGCCACCGACGTAGTGACCCCGGGAGTTGCAGTCGGCATCATGAGCTCGGTCGCCGAGCTAGTGGACTCGGTCTCCGAATACCTCGAGGCGGGTTACCGGCGGGTCAAGCTCAAGATCCAGCCTGGCTGGGACCTAGTTCCCGTCGAGGCGATCCGGAACCGCTTCGGAACCGATCTGATGCTGCAAGTGGACGCGAACTCGGCCTACCGGCGTAGCGACATGGGTCACCTCGCCGAGCTCGACCGGTTTTCCCTACTCCTCATCGAGCAACCACTGGACGAAGATGACCTGACCGGCCACGCCAAGCTCGCGGCCCGGATCACGACACCTGTATGCCTCGACGAGTCGATCATCTCCGCACAGACGGCCGTCACCGCCATCTCCCTCGGCGCGTGCTCGGTCGTGAACATCAAGGCGGGACGCGTCGGGGGTTACCTCGAGGCGCGCGCCGTCCACGACGTCTGCGTGTCACGGGCCGTGCCCGTATGGTGCGGCGGCATGCTCGAGACCGGTCTCGGCCGGGCAGCAAACCTCGCGCTGGCCTCGCTTCCCGGGTTCAGCTTGCCGGGCGACATCTCCGCCACCGACCGTTACTTCCGCGAGGACATCACCGCGCCGTTCGTGCTCGTAAATGGCGCGATCGCCGTGCCCACCGGTCCCGGCCTCGGCGTCGAGGTCCTGGTCCCGGTGCTCAATCGTCTTACGACGCAGTCCGAGACCATCACAAAGGGGGATTAGTCAGCGCAGCCGCTCATCTGTCATTGTCGCCGCCGCGACGCCGCAGTCATCAGCCCTCTTCACGGGTATAGGGGATGCCGAGCGACGCAGGTGTCCCGATCCTGCGATTGGCCCAGCTCGTCGACGCCGCCGCCAGCGCGATGACTGTCATCAAAAAGGGCAGCGCTGAATAGAACTCGGAGGGGAGCACTGTGATGTTGCGCGTCTGCAGCGTCGGCCCGAGGGCGGAGAAGACGCCGAACAGGTAGGCGCCCAGCACGAGCAGGTCGGGACGCCAGAAGGCGAAGATCACCAGTGCGATCGCGATCCATCCCATCCCGGCCGTGAGACCATCGGTCCAGATCGGAGCGAGGGCGAGTGTGAAGTAGGCGCCCGCGAGGCCGGCGAACGCGCCGCCGATGAGCGTGTGGATGTACCGGTAGGCGGTCACGTTGATCCCCATTGCGTCCGCTGCGGCAGGGTTCTCGCCCACGGCCCGCAGGTAGAGCCCAGGCCTCGTCCGGTAGAGGTAGTACATGACCGCCACGACGAGCACCCAAGAGGCGTAAACGAAGGCGTCCTGATTGAACAGGAGCGGTCCGAGGATCGGCACGTTCTTCCAGCCCAGCAGGTCAATGCTGTTGAACTGGTGACGCCCGGCTACGCCACCGATGTTCCAGACCTGCCCCAGGTAGGAGGACAGGCCGATGATGCCGGCAAAGATCGTGATGGCGAGCCCCGACACGATCTGGTTCACACGGATCGTGATCGTCAAGAAGGCGTGGATCAGGGCCATCGCACCACCGGCCACCAGGGACGCCAAGACGGCCAGGAGTAGGATCAGCCCGGCCGGCCCGTGCATCTTCTGCGAGACGCAGAAGGCGGTCACGGCCCCCATGAGCATCATGCCCTCGACGCCGAGGTTGAGCACACCGGAGCGCTCGGTGAGCAGCTCGCCGAGGCCGGCGACGACGAGCGGGGTCCCGAACGAGATGGCCGAGACCAGGACGGCGAGGACGACGTTCGAGTTCATGACGCTGCCTTTGTCGCAGTGACTGCACTGACCGGGGTCGAGGCAACGGCGCGGTGGCGCAGGCCGATGCGGTAGCGGGCGAGGATCTCACCGCCGAGGACGGTGAAAAGGATGATCCCCTCCATCGTGCCGACGAGGCCGGTCGGGAACGAGGGCCCCTCGAGGGCGAAGCCGGCGTTTGTAAGGCCGCCGATGAACAACGACACGATCACGACCGCGAGCGGGTTGTAGAGGGCGAGCGCCGCCACGACGATGCCCGTGTAGCCGTACTGGGCCTGCTGGAGCCCGCGGGGATCGAGCACGTGACCGAAGTCGCCGATCTGGCTCGAGCCGGCGATGCCGGCGATGCCGCCCGAGATCGCCATCACCGAGACGATCTTCCGTTTCGTGCGGATACCCGAGTAGTTGGCGGCCTGAGGAGAGTCGCCCACCACCCGCATCTCGAAGCCATAGCGGGTGGAGCGGATGAGGAAGAGCAGGCTGACTGCCAGGCCGACGCCGAGGACGAAACCCATGGGCAGAACGAATGTCCCGATGGTGATCCCCGGCCAGGAGGCAGCCGGCACCAAGGTCTTTCCCGTCGGGAACACCGAGGCTCCGGGCGTCGACAGGTCCCGCCAGTAAGAGTCGCTGTCGTAGATCAGGTAGTACATGAAAAAGCCGGCGACGTAATTGAGCATGAGCGAGGTGAGGATCTCGTTCGTGCGAAGGTAGGCACGCAAGAGAGCCGGAATCGCCGCCCAAACCATCCCGGCGAGAGCGCCCCCGAGGACCATGGCGATTATGAGCAGCGGGCGCGGCCAGTCGCCGAGGACGAGACCAGTCGCCGAGGCGCCGACGGCGCCCATGTAGAGCTGGCCTTCACCACCGATGTTGTAAGTCCTCATCCGGAAGGCGAACGCGGCACAAAGACCCGTGAACAACATCGGCGTGGCGTAGACGAAGGTGGCGCTGAGGGCACCGTCGGAGGTGACCGCGGCGGAGTACATCTGGTGATAGGTCGAGAACGGGTTGTGACCCGTGGCCAGCAACAAGATGCCGGTGATGATCGCCGCCAGAAAAAGGGAAGCGATCGGCACGGCGAACTTGAGCCAGCCGGGCGTGTTCAGCCGACGTTCGATACGCAGGGGCCCGGTCATGCCGCGCCCGCCATCATGAGTCCTATTTGTTGCCGGTTGGCCTCCGCGGCCAAGACAATTCCGACGACACGACCGTTGTAAAACACGGCGATGCGGTCTGAGAGCTCGAAGATCTCGTCGAGGTCCTCGCTCACCATGAGGACGGCGACACCGCTTTTGGCGGTGTCGACAAGAACCTGTCGCACGAACTGGGTGGCCCCGACGTCGAGGCCGCGGGTGGGTGAGGCCGCCACGAGCACGCGGGGCTTCGAGGACAGCTCGCGAGCGAGGAGGACCTTTTGGATGTTGCCCCCCGAGAGCTGGCGGATGAGCGTGCGGGGTCCGGGAGCGCGGACGTCGAAGCGCGCCATCATCTCCTTGGCGTTGGCGAACTCCTTGCGGCTCGACAGCACCGGGCCGCGGCGCATCTCCTTGCCGCGGTAGGACTTGAGGATGAGATTCTCGGCGATCGACAAGTTGGGCGAGATGCCGGTTCCCATCCGGTCCTCGGGCACGTAGGCGATGCCGAGGTCGATGGCCGCCCTGGGATCGCTCGTGTGCAGCGCCAAGCCGTCGACGCTGACATGGCCCGTCGTCGTCGGTCGCAGCCCTGTGATGACCTCCGCCAGCTCGCGTTGCCCGTTGCCCGAGACGCCGGCGATGCCGAGGATCTCCCCGGCGTGGACCTCCAGCGTGACGTCCTTCAGTGCATCGGTACCGAGGTCGCCTCGTGCGGACACGCCTGTCACCTCGAGAACGACAGGGCCCGGCTCACCCGCCAGCTTGGCCGCTGCCTCCAGGGACACGTCCCGCCCGACCATCAAGCCGGCGAGCTGATCGGCATCGGTGCCGGCGGTGGGGACGGTCGTGATCGAGTGCCCCTGGCGCAGGATCGTCACCCGGTCGGCCACGGCGAGGACCTCGGGCAGCTTGTGGGAGATGAAGATCACCGTCTGGCCGGCGGTGGCCATGTCGCGCACGCTCGAGAAGAGCTGGTCGGCTTCCTGCGGCGTCAGTACGGTGGTCGGCTCGTCGAGGATGAGGATCCTGGCACCCCGGTAAAGGGCTTTCAGGATCTCGACCCGCTGGCGCTCCCCGAGCGAGAGCTGCCAAATCCTCGCCTTCGGGTCAACGGGCATCTGGAAGCGCTCTGCTGCCTCGGCGACGGTCTTCTCGACTGCCCCAGGGGAGAATCTCCACCGTGACTTGGACCATCCGAGAACGACGTTCTCCGCCACGGTCATGCTCTCCACGAGGCGCAAGTGCTGGTGGACCATGAAGATGCCGGCGTTCTGGGCGTCCCTCGGGGAGTGGAACCTGACGGGCTTGCCGTTGATGAAGAGCTTGCCTTCATCGGGACGGTAGAGGCCCATGAGGAGGTTGCAGAGCGTGGTCTTGCCGGCCCCGTTCTCGCCGAGCAGGGCGTGCACCTCCCCGGCGGCCGCCTCGAACGACACGTGGTCGTTGGCGACGACGCCGGGAAAGCGTTTCGTCATGTCGACGGCTTGCACCGCCAGCGCCGCCGGCGTGACGCCGGGGACGCTGGCGGAGGGGCTTGACGCCGAAGCGGAGCCGGTGGACGTACCCGCCTGCTCCGCTCCAGCATCGAGCACGGAGTCGGTCATGGAGCCTGTTAACCCTTCGGGCTGCCGATGACGCCCTTTACGAACCAGGTGATCGAGTACTTCTGCATCACCGTGAGGGTCACACCCTTCTTAACGACGATGTTGCCGTTCTGGGCGTAGATCGGGCCGGTGAACGGGTCAAAAGCGCCCGTGATGATGGCGTGCTCCTTGGCGAGGATCGCCGTGCGCGTCGCCGCAGTGACCGACTTGCCGAACGGGCCCATCTGGACGAAGCCATCCGCCAGGCTGCCGTACCAAAAGCGTGCCACCCAGGTACCGTCCATGGCGGCCTTGACTTCCTGGACGTAGTACGGGCCCCAGTTGTACGTGGTCCCCGTCAGCCAGGCATTGGGGGCGAAGCTCTCCTGGTTGGAGTCGTAGCCGACCCACTTGAGGCCGTGTTGCGCGGCCACCTGACCGGTCGTCGGGCTGTCCTGCCCGTCAGCCAGCACGGAGACGCCGGCCGAGACGAGACTCTCAGCGGCGGTCCGCTCGGTCGCCGGGTCGAACCAGGTGTTCGTCCAGACGATCTGAACGGTCGCCTTCGGGTCCATGGACTGGGCGCCCATCGTGAAGGCGTCGACCTCGCGCAGACACTCGGGGATCGGGTAGGGAACGACGAAACCGATCTTGTTGTTGCCCGATGCCAGGGCTGCGGCACCGGCCGCCATGCCGCCGAGGTAGTCACCGTCTTCGCCAGCGCCGTAGTACTCCCCGAGGTGCTTGGCGATGACGGTCGTGCCGGTCGCCTGCTCGAAGATCACGTTCGGGTACTTGGAGGCGGCCTGGACCAGCTGGGGCTGGTAGCCGTAAGAGGTGGCGAAGACGATGTTCGCCCCCCAGTCGACGAGCTGCGTGATCACCGATGCGCACTGGGGGCCTTCGGGCACGTCCTCTTTGTATTGGGTCAGCACGCGCCCGCCGAAGGTCTTCTGGACATCCTGGCGGCCGACGTCCTGGGCGTGGGTCCAGCCGGCGTCACTTGGTGCTCCGACATAGATGAACGCGGCCTTGAAGGGGTGCTTCGCTGTCCACTGGCTGCCCGGGGCGCCGAGCGCCGCCAGCGGGTTGGCTGTCGTCTTCGTGCTCGCGCCTGAGGCGGAAAGGTTCGCGACACCTAGCGCGCCGATCATCGTGAAAGCGGCCAAAACCACCGCCACCTGCTTCATCCTGCTCATGACCTGTGTCTCCTCTCGGAACGACTGGCGCAACCCGCCAGTCGCCTCATTCGCTCGCGAACCGGGTGTGCCCGGTCCGCCGGTTCTCATCTAAGAATGCAAACTTTACGAACGCGTGTACAGGGTCGTTAGGCCCTAACCGGCGAAGGCGTCTTCCCGCTCTTGCGCCCGAAGCCTACATTTGATGACGAGCGGGAGCCCGGGTGACGGCCGGAGCTCGTGGCGTCCCAATGGGGGCGCCAGACCGAGCCTTCCTTGCACCAGATGGCGCCGATCGGACCACCCTTGCTCTCCCAACAGAGCTATGCGGCCGCGCGGGGCTTATCAGGCTGAGCCACGAGCCAGGAGACTCACCGGGCGCGGCGCACAAGAAATCCCGCGACGGGCGAGAAGGGCGTGGGACAATCTCGAGGAGGCACATAGTCTCGGTCGCACGAGTGGGGGTAGCGACCTTGTGGAGCGAAATGGGGCCAGGCAGCGTCAGGTGAAGGGAGAGGCTATGGACAATATGACTCCGGCGGAGGGCGGCGGTGTTGTGATGGAGGGCCAAAGAGGTGGCCCGTTAGACCTGGATGCGGCTCCGAGCACCGAGGACTATGAGCTCGGAAAGCTGGAGCAGCGTGGTATCGAGCTGATCCCGGAATCGGACAGGAGGATGCGCCCGTCCGGCCTTTTCTGGATGTGGGCCGGAGGGCTGTGGAACGTCGAGTTCCTCGTCTACGGAGCCCTCATCGTCTCATTCGGGCTCTCGTTCTGGCAGGCGGTATGGGCCATCCTGATCGGCAACATCTTCTACTCCCTCCTCGGGATAGCGAGCCTGCCGGGACCTGAGACGGGCACGACGGCGTTCATGGTTAGCCGGGCTCCCTTTGGACGCAACGGCAACCGTGCCCCTTCGCTCTTCAACTGGATGACCCAGGTCGGTTTCGAGATCGAGGGTCTCGTCATAGTCGTGCTCATCGTCGAGGCGATGTTCAGCCACGAGGGAACGACGCTCAACAATGCCGCGAAGGTCATCGTGATCATCTGCGCGGTGGCTGTTCAGTTCATAGCTCCCTTCCTCGGACACGCGACCATTACGAAGGTTCTGCGGTACCTGTCGTACGTGTTCATCGTCGTGTTCATCGTGATGGCAATCCTCGTCATCCCGCATGCCCACGTGACCAGCCTGCACCAGCACACCTCGTGGTGGCTCTGGACAACTGGCGTGGTGCTCATCGTGTCCGCCGGTGGTTTGGGTTGGACCGAGAACGCTGCCGACTACTCGCGCTACCTCCCCCGGGACACCCCCAAGGCGACGACCTTCTGGGCTGCAACACTCGGTGGAGCGATCCCGTCCATCCTGCTCGAGCTCCTCGGAGCGGCCGCCTATCTCGTGAGCCCGAAGGTCACAGAGGCAGCTGCGGTCCCGGCGGCTTTTGCGAGCTGGTTCTTCTGGCCCTTCTTGATCCTGGCGCTCCCCCAGCTCTTCGCGATCAACTCCATCGACATGTACTCCTCTGGAGTGACGCTTCAAGCCATAGGGATCCCGCTCAAGAGGTGGGGCTGCGTGCTCGTGGACACCATCATTTCCGGTGCAGTAACAGCCCTGGTTATTTTCAAGGGCAACTTCTACACGGACCTGTCAGGTTTCCTCGACTACATCGTGGTGTGGCTCGGACCTTGGTTCGGCATCCTCTTGGTCGACTACCTGCTCCGCCGCGGAAAGTACGACCTTCTCTCGTTGGCCGAGAAACGAGGAGGCCTGTACTGGCGTAACGGAGGCGTCAACTGGAAGGCACTGGTATCGCTCGCAGCTGGCATGTTCGGGGCAATGATGTGGATCGACGCCCTGTACTACGTGCCTTCCTACACAGGTCCCCTCTCCAACGGAACGCACGGAGCTGACTTCAGCTGGCTCTTCGGGATGATCATCGCCGGCGTTGTGTACTGGGTCCTGTCGATGACGAGCGTCCCCAAGGAGGCAAGGGCCTCTTCGTCGAGACTGGACGTGCCCGTTTCGTAACAGGCGTCATGGCACAATCCCCCGGAAACGGCGCGGTTAGCGCCGCCATCCCGGGGGATTGGCCGGTTCGTCTCTTGTCAGTCACGTTCGTCCTGGCTGCGGTGGAGTCCTGAGTCAAGAAGGCAACCGTTAGGAAGTTCGCCCCGGAGACCAGGCGGACTCGCCTGAGGCTCGAGCGTGGCCAAGTGTCTGCTTGTGCAGCGACCCCCAGGCCAGGGGGGCACCGGGGGTCGTGCACGCATGGCTAGCTCATTTCCGTATATCGACACATGCTGATGACTGCTTGAGCGTCGCCTGCTAGTCGCGTACGCAAGGCGCCGAATGCGACACGCCGGCATCGGACCTGGCCCGAGCGCCATCCGCGAGCGATGAGAGCTTGAAGCGGGCCCTGGGCCGGCGGTCCTAGGAGATGGAGGTACAACTCCACTTCGGCGTTCGGCTACCCAGGTCGTACCACACTGCGCCGCTGCCATAGCGCGCCGCGGGCGGCCCCAGAAACATTGTCAAAAGGCCGATCCCGCTGGCACGTATCGACCCTTCACTCGTGCGAAGAACCAGTGCGTCGGCCTCGTACTTACGGACTACGGCCCAAAGAGAGCGACAGGCCCTTCCAGCCAGCGCACCGGAAAGGCCGGACGAGGTGCTTAGGAGTGCCGATAGCTCGCTCAGCTCTGGTCCTTGCGCGATGTAGTAGCTGCCCTGACCGCTCGCAGCGGGGACGAGCGCGTAGCCGCCGACGAGGCGAAAGCTCATCTCGTCCATCGCCTGCCACACCATGGGCTCGTCATTGTGCGCACGCGGGTACGGAAACGCCACGACGACCCCGCCTCGCGGAACCCGACGCGCTAGTGACGTCGTCAGCTGCGGCGCGGTCGCCGGCTGCTCTCGGACCAGCGGGAATTGGTCAAGGAGCGGAACAAAGGCGACAGCCACCAAGACGAGCAAGACAACGGTAAGAATGCCGGGGTTCGATCGCACCCTGGACCCGAGCGCACGGACCCGGGGCTCGCCGGCAGGCCGCGAACCACTGAGCGGGCCCTGCGAGCGCTCGATTATCCAAGTCCTCGTGCGGTCGAGGCCGACGGCGAGCACGATCGACAAAAAGAGCATCTCGAGGCCCGTGATCCTTATCGGCTCGAGGTCGACCAGGACAGGGACGTGCTCGAAGATCGCCTCGGGGAGCCAGATCCCAAGGGTGTGCCCGTCGACTGTGAGGCGGGGACCGAGAGAGAGCAGGTAGGCGGCGCACGCGCACGCGAATGCGAACCGGACGATCCCGAGCTTGCGCCACCACACAACGAGCGCCAGAAGGCCGAGGAGCAGGGGAACACCCAGGTAGCCGGATGAGTTCGACAGCTCCGGCGACGACCGCAGAACGGGCCGGAGGAGATCGACGTGGAAGGCCGCTATCTCTCCGGCAGGCTGGATGGCATGAGCAATCCGCCGGGGTCCCGCCAGGAAGTAAGCGATCGGGTAGCCGCCGATCGCCGCGAAGCAAACGCATGCAGCGACGAGCCCCGGAGCTGCTGCCCGGGCGCGACCAAGGACCTCATGGCGGTGAGTCAGCCCGAGAAGAATCAGGCCGATCGACGCCATGATGGCGCAGTACGCCAGTACTTCCGGGTCGATGAGGAGCTGTGCACCGCTCAAGAGCCCGAGCACGATGCCCACCTTGACCGGCGATGGGGCCTGGGCGCAGAACAACTCGTCGAGACACAAGACAAGCAACGGAGGTATGGCCATGAACGCGAGGTCGAGGTGCACGGAGCTTTCGAAGGTCATGTACGACCCGAACCCGTACAACAGCCCTGCCGCGAAGGCCGCGGGCCACCACCTCACCCACCTCCGTGCGACGAAGAACATCGAGGTGGCAGAACCGGCCAGCGCGATGCGCATCAGCAGGTTGAACGACGCCACCGGCCCCAAAGCGAGCGTGACGGGCGCGGCCAGGAGGCCGAGCAGCGGAACGGACGTGTTCGAGGCGAGGTTCACTCCGGAGGGAAAATCGATGTAGTTCGTGAAGAAGGGATTGAGTCCGTGCCGAAGTGCGAAGGGCGTCCATGCGAGGAACCACGACATCTGCGCCGGGTCCCCGGCGCCCGCGCCCACGATGTGCGGGAGCCTGCTCGCGTCCAGGGGCATGACCGGCCAGTACGCCAGGACGGCGAGAACCACATAGGCGCCGATCGCGAGCGCGGTCAAGACGATCGGCCTCCGCACCGCCTGCAAATCGCCAGAAGGCCGCATTGCCACGCCGTTCCTCTGGGCCGAGCCTTCGGCTTCGCCGCCGTCCGCGCACGAGCGCGTTGCACCGATGCGCTGGTGCAGAAGGATAACGGCTCAGCGGCGTTGCCGGAGACGAGTGGCAACTCACCTGAGAGGCAGTGACGGTCTTCGAGAATTGGCCTCGACACCGGTGGGCGCGTCTATCGTTCAGCCGAACCCATGGCGCACTCCCCCTCAACCGTAACTCTCGGTCCGCGGGACCGAGAGGGGCTCGAGACTCCCGGGGCGATTCCCCGGCGTTGGTCACATGTCGCCCGAGCCGACAAGTGGGCGGTCGCGCTCTACGTCGCGATACCGCTGCTGATGGGAATTCCGCCCGCACTTGTCGGAAGACCCCTGTTTCCCGGAAGCGGGACGGCGGACAACTTGACGCAGAACTACCCATTGAGAGTCCTGTCCGGCGAGCTGTTGCGTCACGGTCATCTGCCCCTGTGGGACCCGTATATCTGGAGCGGAACGCCGCTGCTCGCGGGATGGAACGCCGGGTCGCTGTACCCGGGCACGTGGCTCTTCGCCATCCTGCCCGCCAGTGCGGCTTGGACGATCAACGTCGCATCGATTGCGGTGATCTGCGGCGTCGGGATGCACGTTTTGCTGCGTCGCCTCGGTTGCACTCCGCTCGCGGCGCTGCTCGGCTCCCTGACCTTCACTTATACCGGGTTCATGAGCGGCCAAGCTGTGCACCTCGGCCTCGTGCAGGGAATGAGCTTCACCCCCTGGATGCTGCTCGCCGTTCACGAGCTCGGGACGCACCCCGAGCACCACACCGCTCGGCGCTGGATCGCGCTGTTGGCTGGCTGCGGTGGTCTCGTGGTGCTTGCCGGAGACCCTCGCTCCGCCTCCAATATCGCCTTCATCGTGATCACGTACCTCCTGGCTCTGTGCTGGCGAGCGTGGCGAACGGGCAGGCGTGTAACTGTCGCCGGCATCGGCGTAGTGGCTGCCGCCGTCCTCGCAGTGGTCATCTCAACGGCCCAGTGGCTGCCGGGACTCAGCTTCCTGCACGAATCCGAACGTGCGGCCGTAACCTTCACCCGCTTCGCCGCAGGTTCGTTGACGTGGCACGACCTGGAGCTGCTGTTCGTGCCCTTCCTGGTCGGCGGTAACGGAACCTTCGGTCTGCCTGGCTTTCTAGGCTCTTACAACCTTCCGGAGCTGAGCTACGCGGTCGGAATCACGCCGCTTGTCGCGGCCTTTGCCCTGTTCAGGCGCGCAGTCCGCCCGCGCGGGGGCGAGAAACCTCTCGGGGTCTGGTACGCATTGATCATCGAGGGCGCCCTGCTCTCGGCCGGCGCCAGCACACCTCTCGGCCACATTCTGGTGGACATTCCCCTTTACGGGGGCGAGCGCCTCCAGAACCGCAACGCCGTGATCTTCGACCTGGCGCTTGCAGTGCTGCTCGCCATGTTCGTCGACGTGCTGAGGTCTCCTGCAGTGACCCGGCGCCCCGCCCTGGATCCGGCCCCCAGTGGCGAGCCGGGCCTCACGCTGAGCGAGCGCATCGCCGGATTCGTCCCGATCGGCATCGTCGCGCTCCTCATACTGGCCGCCTACGTTCTGGGTCGATCGATTCAGCGTGGTTTCGGCGTCTCCGGCTACCACCCGAATCTCGCGATCGATCTGAGCCCGTACTTCGCAGCGGTGCTCGTCATCTCGGGCGCGGCCGCGCTGCTGCTGTGGCGCGCGCCGCGCCTTAGCACCAGCGGCCGCCTGAAACTGGTGGCCGTCGTCGTCATTGCCGACGTGTTGATGTGCGTGCTCAACGGGTCTTACACATTCCCCGCCAAGGCCACCATCACAAAGAGCAATGGCGCCGTCACCGCACTGGCGAAGCTGCTCGGGCCCCAAGCCCGCTACGCCATATTCAACCCCGCGCAAAGCCTGCCGACCGGGCTTCGCGGGACGATTCTCGCTCTCGGCCCTTTCAGTCTCGGAATCCTGCACGAGCTCCCAAGCGTGCAGGGATACTCCTCCGCTGTCTCTGGCAGCTACCAGCTCGTCACAGGCGCCCATGACGTCGAGAACCTGCAGCCGGTCGCGCTCACGCATGTGGACCTTGACATCTTGAACCTGAAGGAGCTGGTAACACTTCCCGAGTATCTGGTCACAGAGATCCCGGACAACGGACCTATTCCCGTTGCGCAGGGAACTCCGGTTCCGCCGGGAACCGAGCAGGAGGCAGTGGCGCTTGATGCCATCGCTCCCGACAAACCGCTACCGAAGCTTCCGCCGTTCCTTCTCTCCGCCGGTCGCTCATCAACATGGATGCTCCCGGGTCCGCTCGCCCTCGACTCGGTCACCCTCGTGGTCCTGCCCTACAAGGGCAAGATCCCGGGCACGGTCTCGATCGGCATCCTCGATGCCCGCGGCCAGATAGTCAGCGACCGTCGCGTGTCTGTCAGCGACGCAGAAGCCCGAGTCGCGCTGAACGGGCGGGTGGCGTACGGGATCCAGGTCGGAGCTCCGAGGGGCGCCTCGGTCGCCGTCGGCGCAATTGAGGTGACCACAGTGGAGGCGACAGCGGTCGACTCAGGTCCACGCACACATCGTCTCGTTCTCAACCAGGTCCTCCAAGGCGTGCTCGAGCCACCGAAATGGCACTACCAGACCGAGATCGGAGGGCTGCCCGTGTTCACCAACACGCTCACGCGGGGAGCCTCGTGGGTCGAGGCCGCGGGATCGACGACACCTCTGGCTCCGCAACTCCCGCTCGCCCACTCGGTGACGCCGCCCGTCCGGGCGTGGCAGAACCCTGTGACGGAAGTCTCGACGCCCGAGCCGGCGGTGCTCGTCCGAAGCGAGGCCTATGACAAGGGCTGGGTTGCCCGGCTCACGCCCGTCGGTGGGGGTTCGACCGTGACCGTGCAGGTTCGACAGCTAGGGATACTTCAGGCGGTCTCGATCCCGGCGGGCAGGTTCACCGTGACCTGGGTATACAAAGCCAAACTGGCCAAGCTCGGCATCATAGCCAGTGGGGTCGGCGTGCTCGCGCTGGTCTTGCTTCTGTTCCTGCCAAGGCGGCGACGCCGAGCAAAGTCCGGGCTCGAGCCTCTCGGCTCTTTGGAACCGGGACCTCCGTCTTAGACGAAACTCGTCCGCCTGCCGATCCAGCGCCGAGGGCCGTTTCTCCGGTTGGCGTGCAGACCACGGGCAACCGGACGAGCGCCTTAGCCCGAGGTGGATCGCGCTCGACTCCTCGAGCAGCTCGAAACAAATATCGAACCGTGCTCAGGCGGCAGGGCCGGTGGCGAACTGCAGGGTCGCGCTGTGGTGGGAGCCTGTGGAGTCTGTCCAGCCGATCTGCACGTGGTCGCCGGGGTGGTAAAGCTGAATCAATGTCGTGAGGGCCTGCGCGGAATGGACCGCTTTGCCACCGAGCGAAGTTATGACGTCACCCACGGCCAGTCCGACCGATGCGGCCGGAGAGCCACTCAGAACTTCGTTCACGACCGCGCCGGACGGAGAGGACCCGCTTTGAGTGGAGTACACCTCCACGCCGAGGAACGCCGTGTGCCCGATGTGCACGCTCGCCGAGCCTGAACCGGACTCGATCCGCTTGGCGATCGCCAACGCGGAGTTGATCGGGATGGCGTAGCCCTGGGCGCCGTTCGTCTGGAACAGGAAACCGGCGGACGCGGCCGTGTCCATCCCGACAACCTTGCCGGAAGTGTTGACGAGCGGTCCGCCCGAGTCCCCGGCCTGGATGTCTGCGTTGGTCTCGATAAGACCCGTCAGGTTCTCCGGATTGCCGCCGTCTTGTTCGGTGGCGGTTATCGACTGGCCGAGTGCGGTGACTGAGCCTCCCGCTACGCTGGGCGTTCCACCCAGGCCGCCCACATTGCCGATACCCACGACCGGCTCGCCTACCCGAACCGTCGACGAGTCACCGAGCGACGCGACCTTGAGGCCGGATGCCCCGTCCAACTTCAGCACGGCGATGTCACGAGAACGGTCATAACCCAGAACTACAGCCGTGTACACCTGGTTGTTTCCGAGATCGGTCACTTTGATGCTCGTGGCGCCGTCTATCACGTGATTGTTGGTGAGCACGACACCGTTGGACGTGAGCACGATCCCGGTTCCGGCCGCTTCCTCATCCTCGTAGCTGAGGGGGCTGACAACGTCCACGATGGCAGGGTCGACCCGCGAGGCGATCGCTGCCGGGTTCGAAGGGCCTCCCGCCGCAGACGAGACGGACCCCGAAGAGCCGGAGCCGAACGGGAAGCTCCCGGAGCCGAACGGAGACGTCCCAGACCCGAAGGGCGATGTCCCGGAGCCGAATGGGGAACTGGGCGAACTCCCCGACGGAGACGTGGACGTCGACTGCCAGGCAACACGGCCGATGCCGAATCCTGCGGCAAGACCGATCACAAGCAGCGCCACGACCAACCACACGGTCGTGGGTTGACGACTCCTGGGTGGCGGTGCCGACGACGCGGCCCAGTAGCCCCCCGGGAAGCCGACCCAGTGCGCGCCACTGCCCGCTCCTCCCGGCGGACTGGCTGGAGGAGGAGGGGGCATCCAGCCAGCAGCGCCGGGAAACGGAGGAGGCGGTGGTGGAGTCGTCCAGGCGCCAGCACCGGCAAACGGAGGAGGTGGCGGAGGAGGCGTCCAGCCGCCGGAGCCGGGAGGCGGTGGTGGAGTCGTCCAGGCGCCAGGAGGTGGCGGAGGAGGCGTCCAGCCGCCGGAGCCGGGAGGTGGCGGAGGAGGCGTCCAGCCTGGAGCGAATGGGTCGCTCTTTGCAGATTCCGCGGCGATGACTTCAGGCTCGCTCGGGCTCACCGGCTGCGGCGACGCGACGCCGTCGACCGGTTCCTCCGTAGGCCCCTCGATCTCGTGCTCGTCGTCCATCGCCCTTTCCTCCTCAGGGACGGTAGCGCGCCTTCAACCGGTCGCATTCAGTACATCGCGCGTACCTGAGGATTTCCTGAGTTGCACCTAGGCAATTACTGAGAGGCGCGGGCGTCGACGCGCAACAAGCGCCTACCTGGGCGGGCGCTTCGAAGAGACCGGGTGCAGATGGATAAAGTGGACAGTGTTGTGCCCGAGTCCGCGGAGCGGCACTGGCACATTTCTCGTAGCACACAGCCCGCAAGCAAGGGACAACCGTGTCAAGCACGTCCGCTGTGCCAGGAGCTACCCGTCCGAAACAGATGCGCGGCACCGATCATCTTGACAAGAGAGCGACGAAATGGGGGTGCGACCCGCGGACCTCTCCGGAACAAGGATCGTTCGCCGCTCGATGAGCACCTCGGTCTCCGGTCCTGAGCCTCCCGGCACATCACGACCGGAGTCAGCAGATTCGGCCCTCCGCTCGAAGCTCTCTGAGGCGCCGGCGGCCCGCGTCCGGGATCGTCGCTTCATTCTCGCCGTACTGTGCGTGAGCCTCCTCATCGTGAGTCTCGACAACACGATCTTGAACGTGGCGCTGCCGGTCATCGTGCGTACCCTCCACGCCTCGTCGAGTTCATTGCAGTGGATCGTCGACTCCTATGCGATCGTCTTCGCCGGATTGCTTCTCGTCGCTGGCAGCCTCGGTGACCGCCTGGGCCGAAAGTGGGTATTCATGGCTGGACTGGCCATTTTCGCGGCCGGCTCGGCGGTGTCTGCTTTCTCCGGAACGGCCGACCGCCTCATCGCGGCACGCGCCTTCATGGGGATCGGTGGAGCGGCCATAATGCCCTCGACCCTGTCCATTCTCACGAACACCTTCACTGAGTCTCGTGAACGAGCGCGCGCCATCGGAATCTGGTCGGGCACGACCGGGCTTGGCGTGGCCGTAGGACCGGTGGCGGGCGGGTGGCTGCTCGCTCACTTCTGGTGGGGGTCGGTCTTCCTCGTCAACGTCCCCATCGCGTTGTTGGGGTTGCTCGCGACCACCTGGCTGGTGCCGAACTCGAAGAATTCCGCCAGCAAGCCTCCTGACCCGATCGGTGCCGGCCTGTCCATCGTGGGCATGGGACTGTTGTTGTGGGGGATCATCGAAGCACCGAACCGCTCGTGGACATCCCCGCTCATTCTCGGCGCCATAGCCGCCGCCATAGCGGTGCTCGCCATGTTCATGGTCTGGGAACGCCGGTCCTCCCATCCGATGCTCCAGGTTTCCTTCTTCAGGTCGCGACGGTTCTCGGCAGCTATAGGAACCATGGGGCTTGTCATGTTCGCGTTGATGGGAGGGCTGTTCCTCCTCACTCAGTACCTGCAGTTCAGCCTTGGCTACACAGCTTTCGAGACTGGGCTACGAATCGCGCCCATCGCCGGCGTGCTGCTGGTGGTCGCTCCTCTCTCGAGTGTCATTGATCACATTGTCGGAACCAAGCCGGTTGTCTTCACAGGGATGGCCCTCCTCGCACTCGGCTTCGGGCTGCTCACGCGAGTAACTGTCCACGACACCTACATGGACGTGCTCCCCGCGTTCTTGGTGCTTGGGCTCGGCACCGGTCTCGCGTTTGCCCCTTGTACCGAGTCAGTGATGGGTTCCCTGCCGCTCGACCAGGCCGGCGTGGGCTCGGCGACCAATGGAGCCTCGTTGCAAACCGGTGGAGCCCTGGGTGTCGGTGTTCTCGGCAGCCTGCTCAACACGCGTTACCAGGACAGACTGGCGCCGGTGCTCGCCCACTACAAGATGCCAGCGTCGGTCCTTCACCTGATCACCGGCTCACTCGGCGGTGCTCTCGCCGTAAGCCAGCAGATCGGCGGTGCACTGGGCCCAGAGCTCGCCAGCTTCGCGCGGCGGTCATTCGTGAGCGGCATGGACCTTTCCGTCACCGTGGCAGCGTTCGTTGTCGGCACGGCAGGAGTCATCGTGCTCTTCGTGTTGCCGAACCGGAGTGCCCGTCCCCCCCTAGACGAAGGTCGGGAATCAACCGCCGCCCTGTCGGGGCAGGATTGAGTATCAAGCACTCAACTGGACGGCCCTGAGAGAAAATCCGGTTGGCTCGCACGCAACCGGGTGCTGTCACGGACAGCGGGGGTAGCTCCGCCGACCATCGTTCACTGACGCAGTCATCACAGCGCCACAGCTCGTTACGATCGCGGCATGCCTGCCGATCTGCCGACGATCCTTGCGACTTCGGGTGGACTTAAGCGCGGGTCTCGCACCGACATCGCGTTCGCTCCGTTGATCCTTCACGCCATCGAACTGGCCGGTGTGGATTCCCGGCGCCCCCGGTTATGCCATGTGGGAACCGCGCACGGCGATCAGCGCTCGTGGAATGCGCTGTGGGACGAGGCCGGGCATGCGGCAGGGATAGACGTCGTGCACTTGACCCTGTTCCCGATGCCCAACGTCGAGGACGTGGCGGGCTTCCTGCTCGACCAGGATGTGGTTTGGGTCGGCGGCGGCAGCGTTGCCAACCTGCTCTCGATCTGGCGGCTTCACGGTCTCGACCGGATATTTGTCGAAGTTTGGCGCGCGGGCGTGGTGCTCGCCGGGGTGTCCGCCGGCTCTCTGTGCTGGCACGTCGGCGGCACGACCGATTCCTTCGGGCCGGATCTGCGCCCCGTGACCAACGGTCTCGGTCTGCTCCCCTACGCCAATGGAGTCCACTACGACTCCGAACCCCAGCGCCGCCCGCTGTTCCAGCGGCTCATCGCCGACGGCGTACTACCCGACGGGTACGCCTCTGACGACGGGGTTGGCCTGGTATACCGCGGTACCGACTTTGTCGAAGCGGTCACCGAGATAAGGGGCAAAGGTGCCTATGTCGTGCGCCGGGATGGCGACCGGGCGGTAGAAGAGCGGATCGAGCCCAGAAGCCTGCCCGGCGCACTCTGAGCCTGGTCCCCGTCCGGGCGGACACCAGGACGGCGGCGCACGAGTTCGTCATGACGCGCCCTTCGAGTTGAAGCCAAGATGTTCCGAAATGCGCTTGGCACCACAACCGAAGCTAGCCTGCCCTTGTGACCAAAGAGCCACCAAAGCAAAGGCTCCCCACTCGCGAAGTCGTACCACCTAAAGGCCTCTGGCGTTTCGTCATGACGCGTGTCTTGGCGGTGGCCGCGTTGGGATTCATAATGGCCGTTGGGCTGGACCGTTCTTCCAAGACCGTCATCGCGGCCATCGTCTTTCTCTCTGTCGTGATCCTCATCGCCGCCGCCCAAGTGCCACTGTTGCATCGGCGGTGGCATAGGCTCGAGGAGAACCGGCTAAAGGCCCTTCCCGGTGATCCCATCTATGCAGGTCCGGCGCGGGCGGAGAATCTGCCGGGAGCAGTTGGGAACCGCCCAGTGGCCGGCGAACTCGTGCTCGACGGGCGGGGCCTGTCCTTCACGCCTCGGCGAGCCACGCAAGGGCCGCCCCTCACGATCGCTTGGGGTGAGATGGCCAACGTCAGGCTCTCTCCGATCTCAACAGCCCCTGTCGCCGGCTCCCTCGAGCTCACCCTTCACGGGGGCGCCACTCAGAGCTTCCTCGTCCAGCGATGCGAGTCGCTGGCTGAGAAGCTGCAGCACCTTCCCGAACGCTTATGAGCTCTTCCGGTCGTATTTGCGCGTTTGACCAGCACTTGATCGACCTGATACAGGTCCGCCTTGACCTCAGTACAGGTCGCCCCAATAGCTCTTTTACAGGTTTTCACCTCGTCCCGACAGGAGTGTCACTTCCGGCTAACCCGTAATGTGCGTATCATTGATTTAGCCAATAACGCGGTTTGAGTTACAGGAGGTCAGACACGGTCATGATCAGAAAACGAAAGCTGACCAAGCTCGCTGTTGTGGGAACGGCGGTGGTATCCGCCGTGTTTGTCTTAGCCCTTGGTGCGTCCAGTTTCGCGACCACGTCCAAGGCGCCGGCAGCTCAGGTCACCCACATGGTCAAGGTCCCCGGTGGCACGTTGACGGTCGCCGAAGGAGCCGCCGCGGCACCCAACTACCTTTTCCCGATGATGGGACTCGAGTACTTCAGCGTTTCGAACTTCCAGCTGATCTACAACCTGTTCCGTCCCTTGTACTACTTCGGCGTCGGCAACACCACCGCCCTCAATACCGGGTTATCGGTCGCCTATCCACCGGTGTACACGAACAACGGCAGGACCGTCACCATCAAGATGAAGGGCTATAAGTGGTCCAACGGTGAAACCGTCGACGCTCAGGACGTCGTCTTCTGGATGAACATGGTCAAGGCGAACGCAACTTCCTGGGCCGGTTACGCACCCGGACCGGGCCAGTACCCCGGCAACGTCACCAACGTCGTGGCCGACAACGCCACCGACACGGTCACGATCACTCTGGACGCCGCCTACAGCTCGTACTGGTTCACCTACAACGACTTGAGCCAGATATCGCCTCTGCCGCTCGCCTGGGACGTCACTTCTGCAGGCGCAAAGCCGGGCTCGGGTCACTGTTCGAGCGCCGCGTACACGTCAGTTGTTGCCCCAATCTCTGCGACCACCGGCACGCTCACTGACGTCTCGGCGTCGGCAAAGGCCTGCGCGGCTGTGTTCGCCTTCCTCTCGGGCAAGACCGAAGCAGGCGACCTCGGGACCTACGCCACCAACCCGCTCTGGCAGATCGTGGACGGGCCGTTCCGCCTGACCTCCTACGACGCGACCGACGGCGGCGCGACACTCATACCGAACAAGTCCTACTCGGGGCCCCTCAAGCCGTCGATCGACAAGCTCGTGATGGCTCCGTTCACGACCGACTCGGCAGAGTTCAACGTGCTCGAGAACGGCAAGACCCTCAACATCGGCTACGTCCCACCGCAGGACCTGCCCACCTACAAAGGCAAGGCCTTCGGCCCGAACGGTCCGCTCGCTGGCGCGAACAACGCTCAGCTCGCCGCCAACTACACCCTGGCGCCCGTCTACGGCTGGACGGTCAACTACTTCCCCTTGAACTTCACCAACCCGACGGTAGGTCCGATCTTCGACCAGCTCTACATCCGCCAGGCGATGCAGTCGCTGATGAACCAGTCCCTGTGGATCCAGCTCTACGATGCCGGCTACGGTGTCCCGACCTATGGTCCGGTGCCCGTGCTCCCGCCGACGGACTTCGCCTCCCCGCAGGAGACCGCCAACCCGTACCCGTACAGCCCGTCACACGCCAAGGCGCTGCTGACCTCGCACGGCTGGAACGTCGTACCGAACGGCATCAGCACTTGTGCGAAACCGGGAACCGCTGCCGACGAGTGCGGGGCCCACATCCCCAAGGGTGCGCAGCTCAGCTTCAGCTACCTCTACTACAACGGCGCCGTGTCCTTTAACTCCCAGATCGAAGAGATGGCGTCCAGCTGGGAGCAGGCCGGCATCAAGCTGCAGCTCGAGGGCAAGGCCTTCCCCGACGTCATCGGGGTTGCACTGCCGTGCGCAGCGGGCAAGGCATGTCCCTGGGAGATCGCCAACTGGGGAGGTGGATGGGACTACTCGCCTGACTACTACCCGACCGGTGAGGAGATCTTCGCCACTGGCGCCGGATCCAACAGTGGCGGTTACTCCGACGCCACCGCCGACCAGCTGATCGTGGCGACCAACAAGTCGTCCTCGTTGTCGGCCCTCTACACCTACCAGAACTTCCTGGCGCAGCAGTTGCCCGTCATCTGGCAACCGAACCCGGCAGCCGGGTTCGGCGAAGTCGGCAAGAACGTCTGCGGCGTCGTCCCCCAGAACGTTCTGCTCAGCTGGCCTGCCGAAAACTGGTACTTCTGCAAGGCAGTCAAGTAACGATCAGGCCGCGGTAACCCTCTAGGGGACCGACGGCTGGTAGCACCCGGGCCACGACAGTTGTCGTGGCCCGGGCTTTTCTTTGTCCGTGCGTCGATGACGCTTCGGCTGCCCGACGGGCTGGTCGCGAGCTGCTCACTCGGTCGCACGCCCGACCTTGCCTCGGGGGTGCAGGCGAGCCTGGGCAGAGGCGTCCGAGGCTCCGGCGCACCGCATTGCGATGCTACGCATCGCATGGCTATGTGACGGGCGCCGGATGCTTAGGAGCGCTTTGACATCCGATGGACGGCCCACATTGGGGTCAGGCTATGTCAGCCGATGAACACAAGGCCCAGATCCCCCACACCGGGCAAACCGCCCCGGCTCGTGGCCCCCGGACTCAGGGCCGATGGGCCCGTTACGAAGCTGCCTTGGGTGTTCTCTCGTCCATGCCCCAGGGCGCGCCGCTGTCGTTCAACAGCTCAAGGAACGGCTCGGCCGCAAGTGCCTCCGGACCGAGCAGCCCGACGCCCGACCAAGCTCCCGAGTCGAGGAGCTCTAGGGCCACTATCGGATTGATGGCGGTCTGCCAGACAACAGCCTGCGAGTCATCCAGCGACATGCACCAGTCGTTGTCGACAGCGTGATACAGGTAGACCTCGCGCGGAGAGCCGTCCTTACCGGTGCCCGTCACCCAGGTTCCCGCACAGGTGACGCCGTGCATGAGGTGCCCGATCGTGGCCGGGTCGGGAAGGCATGCCGCGACCACGTCGCGAGGCGCGACCTTCTCGGCGCCAACCGAGACCTTCTTGGTCGAGTCGAGGCCGAGCATGTGGAGGGTCTTCAGTACGCCGATGAAGTCGTCCCCGAGGCCATACTTGAATGTGACCCGCTTCGCGTCCAGCCAACGCGGCATGAGAAGGACCTCTTCATGTTCCACGTTCACACATTCGACCGGGCCGATGCCGGCGGGAAAGACGAACGTCTCCGGCTCGCTGAACGGCTCGGTGGTGAACCATCCCCGTCCCTTTTCCCAGATGACGGGAGGGTTCAAGCACTCCTCGATCGTCGTCCAGATCGAGAAGCTCGGACAGAAGTCGTAACCCTCGATGACGAGGTTTGCGCCGTCCCTCACGCCGAGCTCGTCGACGGAGCTGAAGAGATTGTCCACGGCGTAGCGACCGAACACGTCGGACAGCCCCGGCTCGACTCCCATGCCGGCAAGGGCGAGCAGACCGCGCTCCTCCCACCTCGGGGCGAGCTCGAACTGCTCGTCTCCGAGCTTCACCCCAGTCTTGGAGTAGGGCTCCTCGGCGTTCGGGTGCGAGAGGGACATGGCCATGTCCATGTAGTTGACTCCCGCGGCAAGAGCCGCGCGGTAGATCGGCATGACAAAGCGCGGGTCGACGGCGTTGAGGACCACGTCGCAGTTCTCCGCCCGGATGAGCTCGGTGATCGCCGACTCGTCGGAGGCGTCGAGCTTGAAGCCCGAAAAGCGGTCCGAGACAGACGCCGCCTTCTTCGCGCGCTCAGTGTCGTAGTCGGCCATCACGACCTTCTCGAAGCTGCCCCGTCGCGCCGCTATATGGGCAAAGGCACTTCCAACTCCACCGGCTCCTACCACGAGTACTCGCATAAGACTGTCCTTTCTCGGCAATTCCACCGAAGATCAACAGGAGGCAGCGCAATAAAATGCAACTGCGGACATGCGCGTATTTAGTCTAGAGGAGGTGTGGCAATTCTCCATAGGCCGAAAGTCCCTATTCAGGCCCGGTTGCCGGTGCGACAATTGATATAGAGCCCTCAGCGTTGGGCAGGAAGGACGGCACTGGGTCGGAAAGTGATTTCGACGGTCTAGGACCAGCAACCGAGGGCGAAGAGCGCGGCACACGAAGGCCGAGCAAACCAAGAGCCAGATGTGCACAACGGAGTGCACAGGGAGGCAACTGAAGTGAGCAACAACGTCAAGTCCATCTTGAACGACCTCGCGGTGCGCAACGCAGGCGAGCCGGAGTTCCTGCAGGCAGTGAGTGAGGTACTGACCTCCCTCGAGCCCGTAGTTGACCGGTACCCCAAGTACCAGGAGATGAAGGTCCTCGAGCGGCTCGTCGAGCCGGAGCGGGTGATCATGTTCCGGGTCAGCTGGGTCGACGACAAGGGTGAGATCCAGGTCAACCGCGGCTACCGGGTCCAGATGAACAGCGCCATCGGGCCATACAAGGGCGGGCTCAGGTTCCACCCGTCTGTCTATCTAGGACTGCTCAAGTTTCTCGCCTTCGAGCAGGTCATCAAGAACTCCCTCACAACCTTGCCCATGGGTGGCGCAAAGGGCGGGGCCGACTTCGACCCGAAGGGCAAGAGCGACGGAGAGGTCCGTCGTTTCTGCCAGGCGTTCATGACAGAGCTGTACCGTCACATCGGACAGTTCACAGACGTGCCGGCTGGCGACATCGGCGTCGGTGGCCGGGAGATCGGCTACCTGTTCGGCCACTACAAGAGGATCGCCAACCAGTTCACTGGTGTGCTCACCGGAAAGGGCCTCAACTGGGGAGGATCGGAGATCCGGCCGGAAGCCACCGGTTACGGTGCGGTCTACTTCGCCCAAGAGATGCTCGCCACGCGCTCGGAGAACTTCGAGGGCAAGAAGTGTCTCGTCTCCGGCAGCGGCAATGTCGCTCAGTACACCGTCGAAAAGCTCATCGAGCTCGGTGGCAAGCCCCTCACTGTCTCGGACTCGGACGGGTTCATCTACGACCCCGACGGGATCAACACCGAGAAGCTCCACTTCGTCATGGAGCTCAAGAACGTTCGGCGCGGACGGATCCGCGAGTACGCCGAGCGCTTCCCGACGGCAACCTTCACGCCGGCGAAGGACGAGGGCTTCAACCCGCTGTGGGCGGTCCCGGCGGAGTGTGCCTTCCCGAGCGCGACCCAAAACGAGATCAACGGCACCGACGCCCGCAACCTCGTGGCCAACGGCGTCACGGTCGTCGCCGAGGGTGCGAACATGCCGACGACGCCCGAGGGTGTCGACCGGTTCCTCGAGGCCAAGATTCTCTACGGTCCCGGCAAGGCCGCCAATGCCGGCGGCGTGGCCGTCTCCGGACTGGAGATGACCCAGGACATAGAGCACCTCTCTTGGACCCGCGAGCAGGTTGACAACAAGCTGAAGCAGATCATGCGTGCGATCCACACCAACGTGCGCGCCGCTGCCGAAGAGTACGGGCGCCCCGGCGACTACGTCATGGGCGCCAACATCGCCGGATTCGTCAAGGTGGCAGACGCCATGGTGGACGAGAGCACCGTCTGATGTCGACCGACCCCGCCTTGCTGCATTCGGAGGAAGGGGTCGACAAAGGGCTGAAGTCGGGGGCAATCGGGCTCGTCTCGAGCGTGGTCATCGGGACCGCGTCCACTGCCCCCGCCTTCAGCCTCGCTGCGACTCTCGGCCTGATCGCTGTCGACGTCGGGTTTCACGCGCCACTCGTGGCGATTGGCGCGTTCATACCGATGCTGCTCATCTCGATCGGCTACAGCGAGCTCAACAAGGCCGACCCCGACTGCGGAACGACCTTCACTTGGGCCACGCGTGCGTTCGGGCCAAAAACGGGCTGGGCTGGCGGCTGGGGGATCCTCGCCTCGGACGTGCTCTGCATGGCGAGCCTCGCTGAGATCTCCGGCCAGTACCTCTTCCTGCTCTTCAATGCCAAGGGCATCGGGAACGAGCCGAGCAGCGTCTGGGTGCTCCTCGTCGGAGTGCTCTTCATCGTCGTTCTGACCTACGTCTGCTACCGCGGCATCGAGATCTCGGCGAGGATCCAGTTCGTTCTCTTGGCGATCGAGCTCGTCATGATGGCTGTGTACGCGCTCGTGGCGATCGTCAGGGTGGCCGTGGGTCACGCCCCACCAGGCCACATGGTGCCGAGCTTGTCATGGTTCAACCCGACGACGGTGTCACCCACAAAACTCATCGACGGTCTCGTCCTGATGCTGTTCATCTACTGGGGCTGGGACACCTCGCTCTCGGTCAACGAAGAGACGAGTGACAAGGACAGGCTCCCGGGACTGGCCGGGATCACCGCCACGGTGCTGCTGCTGGCCACGTATGGGCTCGTCATCATCGCCGCACAGGCCTTCGCCGGCATCGGCTCGACGGGCATAGGCCTGACGAACCCGGCGCACCTCACCGACGTGTTGTCAGTGCAAGGGGCAGCAGTCTTCGGTTCGAGCTGGATCGGCTCGGTCTTCTCGCACCTGCTCTTGCTCATGGTGTTCTCCTCGGCTGTCGCTTCTACGCAGACGACCATCCTGCCCACGGCCCGTACGGTGCTCTCGATGAGCGTGTACAAGGCGATACCGGACGCGTTCGGTCACATGCACAAGCGGTACCTGACCCCAACCGTCGCCACCCTGGCGATGGGAGGCATCTCGATCGTGATGTACGCGGCCATGAACTACATGTCCGGTGGGTACATGATCCTGGATGCCATCACGTCCATCGGCGTATGGATTGCCTTCTACTACGGCCTCACTGGTTGGACCTGTCTGTGGTACTACCGCAAGACGTTGACGCGAAGCACTCGGGACCTGTTCATGAGGGGAATCCTGCCGGGGCTCGGAGGCCTGATCATGTACGGAGCCGGGGCTTGGAGCCTCCAGCAGGACTGGTTCTACTCCAGCAACCAGAGCTACACGTCATGGAGACTGCCGTTCGGCCCCCACTGGGACATAGGGGGAGTTTTCCTGATCTTCCTCTTGAGCGCGATCGTGGGTCTCATCTGTGCGGTGATCTGGCGGTTCGCGGGACCAGCCTTCTTCCGCGGGGAGACCCTCAACCGCTCGACACCCACGCTCGTTCCCGAGGGCGCGGTGTTGCCTTTAGTACCGACAGTCCCAGGAGCCCAGGACGGGCAGCACGGAGACTAATTCAGCGGCCTGAACATCGGGCTCGGCGAGCAGTGGACGGGTGCCGGGGTGGGCTTGATTTTCCGCGGCAGCCGAAGAGAGGACCTGTCTTTCCTGTCGAGCCCTGCAGTGCATCCGGCTTTCGGCAGGCGATACCCGACGGGTGTAATGGCTCGCTACTGTCTAGGTGCCGGCGCCCGAACGACCTACAGACCAAGAGATAGAGGTGGAACTTGCGACGCATTGGCATGGCGATCTTCAGCATCACCGTGGCCGTTGCGGTGTTGCTGCCAACCTGCGGAGCAAACGCGGCTCTCGGTCCGGCGCCGGCGACCCTGCGTAGTACTGGAGTCGCCTCGGGGCTCAGCGTTGGCCTCAAGGCCGGCGCCAGGGTGCTCTCATGCCTCAATGTGCCCGAAGTGAGACCGGCGAACTACCTCATGTCCTGTGCGGACGCCAATGCCTCTTGGAAGAACGTCCGGTGGGAGAACTGGGGCCTCAAGACCGCCCTCGGCACGGGCGACCTCTACCAGAACGATTGCCAGCCCAACTGCGTGTCGGGACGCTTCCGCAGCTACGCCGCCAAGGTGGTCCTGTCGGCGGTGACCAACACCAAGAAGTTCGGCCCTCTTTACTCCAAGGCCACGTTCTCCTACTCGGTGGGAGGCAAGCACGAAAGCGAGACCTTCGGGCTCGCCACCTGACGCTTCCGAGTTTCGAGCGAGAGCGGCGCATGCCTAAGCGCTGTCGCTCACGCTGCAGGCGGGCGGGACCTTCGGCCCTGGGCGGATGGCGTCGCTAGGGCTACGGTGCAACCAGGGCAAGACCATGTGGATGGTCATCCCCCGCGACGCAGTGGCGCCGCCACCCAGACGATCGCCGAACGAGACTCGGGACAGGTAGGACGCCGAACGGCCCTGCAGAACGGCCCGCTGGGCACCAAGACCATTTACGGCGAAGGGCACGATTTCGGAAAGGAGAACAGTGCCATGGAGGAGAACGTGGAGAAGTACCGCCCGTTGTTCATCGGCGGCGAATGGGTGACTCCCGCCGATGGCGAGACGGACGACGACGTCAACCCTGCGACCGGCCAGACCATCGCCAAGGTGGCGGTCGCCGGCAAGCAGGACATCGAGCGCGCAGTGACCGCGGCGCAGAAGGCCTACGACGAGGTCTGGTTCGACACCCCGCCGAAAGAACGCAGCACGATTCTCCTCAAGCTCGCAGATGCCATCGACGCCGACGCAGCCGAGCTCGCCCGGCTCGAGTCCATCGATGTCGGCAAACCGATAACGGTCTCCAAGGCTGACATCCCGTTCATATCCGACAGCCTGCGCTTTTTTGCCGGCGCCGCCCGCTGCCAGGAAGGCAAGTCCACCGGAGAGTACGAGAGGGGCTTCACGAGCATGATCCGCCGGGAGCCGCTCGGAGTCACCGTCGGCATCTGCCCATGGAACTATCCGTTGATGATGGCCGTCTGGAAGCTCGGTCCCGCGCTCGCGGCAGGCAACACCTCGATCATCAAGCCAGCTCAGATCACACCGCTCACGACACTGCGGTTGGCCGAACTCGCCGCGGACATCGTCCCGGCGGGTGTGTTCAACGTCGTGACCGGCCGGGGCGCCGTCATCGGCGACGCGCTCACCCGGCACCCAGCGGTCCGCCTCGTATCTGTCACCGGCGACACTGCCACCGGCAAGGTCATCGCCGCCGCCTGCGCCGAGACTGTCAAGCGAGCCCACCTCGAGCTCGGCGGCAAGGCCCCGGTCGTGGTCTTCGACGATGCCGACGTGGAGGCCCTGGTCGCGACGCTCAAGTTCGCCGGCTATGCCAACACCGGACAGGACTGCACGGCGTCATGCCGCGTAGTCGCCGGTCCGAAGATCTACGACGACCTGCTTTCCGGGCTCGTGCCTGCCGTCGAGTCGATCAAGGTCGGAGACATCACCGACACAGAGGTCGAGGTCGGGCCGCTGGTCTCCGCAAAACAGAGAGAAAGCGTCAAGGGCTTCGTCGAGAGGGCGCAGGGCGCCGGGGCCAAAGTCCTCACCGGCGGCGAGGAGATCTCAGGACCGGGCTTCTACTACACCCCGACCGTGGTCACCGACGTCGACCAGAAGGCCGAGATCGTGCAGAGGGAGGTCTTCGGGCCGGTCGTCACTGTGCAGCGCTTCTCCGACGAGGACCAGGCCGTCGCCTGGGCCAACGACGTCGAGTACGGATTGGCGTCCTCGGTATGGACCCGAGACATCTCGCGCGCCATGCGGGTCGCCCGTCGTCTGCAGTACGGCGCCGTCTGGGTCAACACCCATTTCTGGCTCACACCGGAGATGCCGCACGGCGGTTACAAGCAGAGCGGTTACGGCAAGGACATGTCCATGTACTCCCTCGAGGACTACACGCAAATCAAGCACGTCATGACGCCCTTGGCCTAAAGGCTTCGACGCGCGGGCACAGCAACCGAAGGCTTCGTGAGGCCGGGGTCGGGTGCCCGAGCCCGGCGCCAGCCCTTAGGACACGCGCGTCCTTCGGAGCGTCGGCTCGGCCTGGCGCGCCCTTCAAGCCCTGGAACGCTCTTCGGCCTGGTTCGCCCCGACCGCGAAAACAGCCCCGCCCATGCGCCGTTACCCTGACTCACTGGTGAAGGATAGGAAGCGGCCATGAGTGAGCGCGCCTTCGAATTGAGCAGGAGGGACCTGCTCGGCTACGTCGCGAAGGGCGCGGCGCTCCTCGGCACTGGGGGCCTTTTTGCAGCGTGCAGCTCAGGCTCAGAACCCACGACCACGAAAACCTCGGGGTCGACGGCGACACCGCTCCCCCGTCCCGGGGGAATCCTTCGCGCCGGTTTGAGCGGCGGCAGCAGTCGGGACACGCTCGATCCGCACAATTGGGTGAACCTCGTCGACGCGGCCCGCGTGTACTCCCTGTTCAACCCCCTGATCGATTTCGACCTCGACGGCCATACCGTGAAGAGCCTCGCCGACGAGCTCGAACCGAGTCACGACGCCATGAACTGGACCGTTCGGGTCCAACCCGACATCGAGTTCCACAACGGTAGGACTCTCGGCGCCGAAGACGTCCTGTTCACGTTCCGACGGATCCTCGACCCGACGAGCCCGGCGCTAGGTGCGGTGTCACTGAGGGCCCTCGACATCGCCAACGCCAAGACGCTGGACAAGTACACCGTCCAGATCCCGTGCTTCACACCTTTCTCCATCCTGAAAGACGTCCTGGCCTCGTACCGCTTCTTCGTCGTGCCCGAGGGCTTCGACTTAAGGCACCCCGTGGGCACCGGCCCTTTCAAGTACGAGTCGTTCATCCCCGGCCACGAGAGCACCTTCGTGAAGAACGAGCACTACTGGGAGACAGGCCTCCCCTATATCGACCAGCTCGTCATCAGCGACCTTCCAGGTGAGGTCAGCCAGGTCAACGCGTTGGGCAGCGGCAGCGTCGACGTGATCGACCTCATCTCCGCGTACTCGATCGTGGCCGTAGTTTCGGGCGGCAACAACGCCATCATTACCTGGGGCGGTGGTTACACACCCTTTACGATGCGTGTCGACCGCCCGCCGTTCGAGGACGTGAGGGTCCGCCAGGCATTCCGTCTCATGTGCGACCGCCAAGGCATGCTGGACATCGTCTTCAACGGAAACGGCCGGATCGGCAACGACGTGTTCGGGCTGCGCGACGTCGTGTACGACTCGGACCTGCCCCAGCGAGTCCAGGATCTCGACCAGGCGAGGAGCCTGCTCGCCAAGGCCGGGCACTCCGAGCTCAAAGTCACCCTCGTGACCAGTGCCATCGCGTCGGGAACCGTCGAGGCCGCCCAGGTCCTGCAACAGCAGGCGGCACAAGCCGGTGTGACAGTGAAACTCAGGAAGGTCACGCCTTCGGAGTTCTTCGGAGCGAACTACCTGAACTGGACTTTCGCCCAGGACCATTGGATGTACTACCCATACTTCGCCAACGTCCTTCAGGCCACCGTCGCCCACGCCCCGTTCAACGAGTGCCACACGGACAACGGCGCCTACACGAAGCTCTACCGAAAGGCGCTGGCCACAGTGCAGGAGACCGAGAAGGTGGAGATCGCCCACGAGATGCAGCAGATGGAGTACTCCGGCGCGGCGAGCGGCTACATCATCCCGTTCTTCAACCCAGTCATCGACGGCTATGGATCGCGGGTCAACGGCGTGGTCTCGAGCAAGACGGGCCTTCCCCTCGGGGCTTACGGCTTCAAGAACATGTGGCTCTCGTAACTGTCCGTCGAACTCACGGACTCGACCCCACGTCGTGGGAGGGGGCGGTCCTGAAGCTTGTCAGCCGTCGAGGTTCAAATGACCATCTGTCGTCAAAGGAAGCGACCGCAGGCGGAACCCGGTCGCGTCGAAGACGGCATTGGCGATCGCCGGGGCTACGGCGATCATCGGTGTCTCGCCGGCACCTGCGGAGGGCAGATCAGCACGGTGCAACAAGACGACCTCGATCGGTGGAACGTCTGAGATGCGAGGAATCCGATAGTCGGAGAACGACCCGTTGGTGATGACCCCGGCGTCGAAGTGAACGGCCTCGAACAGCGCCCCGCCCAGCGCCACGACCGTGGCGCCCTCGATCTGGTTGACGACGTTGTCGGGATTGACGACAGCGCCGCACTCGTACGCGGTGACGATGCGGAGCACTCGCAAGACACCATCGCTGCTCATCTCGACCCGGGCGGCCGTGGCAACCCTCCCTTCTTTCTCGAGTCCGCATGCGATGCCCCTCCCGCTTCCTTCCGGGGCGTCCGACCACCCGAAACGCTCCCCAGCAGCGCGCAGCACGAGAGCGAGCCGTTCGTCGGCGAGGTTGGCGAGGCGAAACTCGAGCGGATCGCGACCGAGCCGGTGAGCCACTTCGTCCATATGGGACTCCCGGGCGAAGTTGTTGGCCGTGGCCGCCAGAGCCCGGAAGGAGGCCTGGGCGAGCGGGCTCTGAGCGGGCCGGTACTCGATGCGCTGGTCGGCCACCCGGTAGGGCGTGGCAAGGCCGGCTCGACCTGAATTGATGTTGGTGAAGGTCCAAGCCGAAATCTGGCCCTTGCCCGTGGCTCCGGCCTGCACGTCCATCACCGCGGCAGGCCGGAGGGAGCCGACGCTGAACTCCTCGCGGCGCGTCCAGCCGACCCGCACCGGTTCACCGATCTCGCGGGCAAGCAGCGCCGCCTCGGTGGCGACACCGCCCGCGTGCTTACCACCGAACCCGCCGCCCGTCGGCGGCACGATGACGCGCACATCCCGCTCGTCGAGGTCGAGCGCCGCCGCAACCTCCGCCCGGACCGGGAATGGGGTCTGGGTCCCCGTAAAGACCGTCAGGCGTCCCCCTGCAAAGACGGCTAGCGCGACTCTCGTCTCGATAGGTGCGGGAGCGACAAACGCCGTCGTGTAGCTGGCCTCCACGCGGACAGCGGCGGTCTCGAGCGCGTCGGCGGGGTCGCCATGTTCCTGGTGGAAAGGACCATTCCAACCATCGTCTTTGACCTCGGGATGCGAGCGCAGGAACTCCTCGAGGTCGTCGTCTGACGGCGCGTCTGGGAGCTGCCAGGTTGCCTTCAAACAAGTAAGGGCCATCCGGGCCGCCATCCTGTCACGGGCAACAACTCCCACGCCTACAGGGGTTTGCACCACCACGACGTCACTGCGCCCGTCCAGGGCACTCGTGTCGAGGTGACTGAGCACTGACCTGAACACAGGTGGTCGCAACATGGATCCGTGCCAAAGGCCCGGCGCGCTCAAGTCCGAGGCGTAATGCAGGCGGCCCGTGACGATGTCGATTGCACCGGACGGTGTGCGCGGCGAACCGGCGATCTGCCATTGTGAGGATCGGGTGACCTCAACCTCGCCGCGGACGACCTCGATTCTTCGTTCCCCGGGCGCCACAGGCAACAAGTTGCGAGCAAAGGCGGCGACCCGGCTGAGCGCGCTTCCGGCATCGGGCATCGACCGGCTCCCGAAAGTCCCCATGTCGTAGGGGCACAGATCGGTGTCCCCCATCACGAGGCGGACGGTCTCGAGGCGAACGCGAAGCTCCTCGGCAACAAGCATGCGCAAGGCCGTGCGGTTGTCCTGGCCCACGTCCACCTTGCCCGTGAAGGCCGTAACGGTCCCGTCGGTTGCCACGTGCAGCCAGGCACCGCCGCTGGTCGACCAAGTGCCCGCTGCTGGCTCGTCGGGCGGCAGCACCACTACCAGGCCGTCGCCGAAAACCCCGAACCAATCACGCTCCCTCGGCTCTGTCATGTCCCAAGGCCGCGCAGGCCTGTAACCGGGCTTGCACGGCTCGGGCTGTCTCCAGTCATCGGTGCTCGCCGTTGCCGCCAGGCGGCCTGCGGCATCTGGCTCTGCCGCCAGCTCAACGGCCCGGTGCACCGCCTTGCGGACGCGCGTGTAAACGCCACAGCGGCAGAGATTGCCCGACAACGCCTCGTCCACCGCACCGTCGTCCGGATGCGGCTCGCGGGCCAAGAGGGCGACCACCGACAGGACCATGCCGGGAGTGCAGTAGCCGCACTGGGCGGCACCGACCTCGACGAAAGCCTGCTGGACCGGGTGGAGTCGGCCTCCAGTCGCGAGGCCTTCGATGGTCGTGACGCTCGCCCCCGCAATATCGTCCACCTTCTGCTGACAAGCGCGTACCGGCAGGCCGTCGACGAGCACCGTGCACGATCCGCACGCGCCCTCCCCGCAGCCCGGCTTGGCGCCCGTCAGGCCGAGCTCGCCACGCAGCACCGACAACAGCGGCGCTCCTTTGTGCACGGGGCGCTCGATCCCGTTGACTACGAGCGTCACTTCTGCGGCCCCATTCGCGGCGTCAAGACCTTGTGGCTGGCCCTGCTTACGGCTTTCCCCGGTGCTGGACATGACCCCATCCTGCCGGGTCCCGGCCAGTGGTGCTAGCACGACATGGCCGAAGGCGCTGGCCACCTCCACCTTGAGCACGTGCGCGCCCATGATCTGGCGAGGGGGAATCGGTGCCGTCGGCGCAGGGGGTAACGCGCAGGTGACCAACTCGAACGTCGTAATGAGCGGCCGGGCATGGCGCGTCGCCTGGTACCGCTTTTGCGCCACTTTGCACCGACGCTGGAGCGGCTATGTCGCCTTGGTCCTGCTCCTGGGGCTCGTGGCCGGCCTCGGGATGGCCGCGATAGCAGGTGCCCGTCGCACGCAGTCCGCCTTTCCGGCATACCTGGCCGCCACGGACGCCTCGGACCTGCGTGTCCAGACCTACGACATCACGGTTCTCGACGGCATCGGAGGTGGGAGCTTGACCGAGAAGCTCGCCCGCCTCCCTCTCGTCAAAGCTGTGGCGAGCGCCCCGAACCTTCTCGTCGTGCCACTCGGCCGGGACGGCAAGCCACTTGCCTCCGCCGTGAATGACGACTTCGTCTCGGCGATCGGCAGCGTAGGCGGCGAGTACTTCACTCAGGACCGCCTGACCGTGGCCAAGGGCCGGATGGCCGACCCGGCGAGTCCGGACGAGATGGTGGCCACGGCCACGGCGGCACGTATGTCGGGCTGGCACCTCGGTCAGACCGTCCGCTTCGGTGCTTTCAGCGTGGCGCAGATCGCAGGCGGAGCCGACCCGCTGACCGCCGAGCCGGCGACGCGGTTCTCAGCCAAGCTCGTCGGAGTCGTCGTGTTCCCGAGCCAGATCATCAACGACGACGTCGACCGTTACCCGACCTACGTTCTCATGACACCGGCGCTCACGGATCGACTCCGCGCGAGCCTGGCGTACCCGTCCTACGGGCTCAGGCTCGAGCACGGCAGCGCCGACGTCGCGGCCGTGGAAAGAGAGGTCATCCGGCTCCTCCCGAGCGGAAGCGTCTACAGCTTCCACGTCACATCTGTCACCGAAGGACAAGTGGAGCGGGCCAGCAAGCCCGAGGCGATCGCGCTCGGTGTCTTCGGGGCCATCGCCAGCCTCGTCGCCCTTTTGATAGGCGGCCTCGCCATCAGCCGCGGCCTTTGGCAGGACGCTCAAGACCTCGAGGTCCTGCGGGCGCTCGGCGCCGACCCGTCGACACTGAGACGGGGAGCGATGCTCGGGCCTCTTGGTGCAGTTGTCCTCGGGGCACTGTTGTCTGTCGGCGTGGCACTGGCGCTGTCTCCCCTGGCACCGGTCGGGCCTCCCCGTCAGGTCGACCCCGCACCAGGCGTCGCCTTCGACTGGGTGGTCCTCGGCACGGGGTTTTGCGTACTAGTCGCGGGCCTCGGAGCCCTCACAGTTGCTCTCAGCTACCAAAGGGCAATGCGCAGGCGCCCCGGCGAACGGATCGAACCAGTCGAACGACGCTCGGGAGTCGCCAATCTTGCCGCGCGCACGGGCCTGTCAGCCCCGGCTGTGGCCGGCCTGCGATTCTCTCTCGAGCGGGGACGCGGCAGAACGGCGGTACCGGTTCGTTCTGCCCTGGTCGGGGGCGTGCTGGCGGTGGTGGTCGTAGTGGCGACCGTCACCTTCGGGAGCGGGCTCAGCACCTTGGTGTCGCACCCTGCTCTCTATGGTTGGAACTGGAATTACGCCATCGACTCGCCCGGCGGAAACAATGTGCCTCCCATAACTCGGCAACTACTAGACCGCGACCCGGACGTGGCGTCATGGTCCGGCTTCGGTTTCGCGAACATCCAGATCGACGGCCAGACCGTTCCGGCCCTCATGGCCTCGGCGAACGCAAAGGTGGGCCCGCCGATCCTGTCGGGCCACGCCATCCGCGCGAAGAACCAGATAGTCCTCGGAGCGGCCACCCTCGCCCAATTGCACGCGAAGATCGGGGACAAGGTCGTCGCCAGCTATGGGTCGCCCAACGATGCCCCGGTGTATTTGCCGCCGACAAACCTCGTGGTAGTGGGCACCGCCACGATGCCGGCTGTCGGGACCAGCGGGGCCCTTCACCCCTCGATGGGCACGGGAGCTGTGATCGCTCAGGGCATTGAGCCACCGGCGCTCAGACGGGCCCTGACCCAGCCCGACCCCAACGAGAACGGCCCGGCTGTCGTTGTGGTACGGACACGCGCCGGTGTCCCCGCCGCCGCCGCGCTGGCGTCCCTGCAAAAGGTGGTCGAAGCGACCGACAAGGTGATCGCCAACGACCCGGAGACAGCAGGCAGCACCTTCAACGTCCTTGGTGTCCAGCGTCCCGCCGAGATCGTCAACTACGAGTCGACCGGCGACACACCCGGTCTGTTGGCCGCCGCGCTCGCTGCTGGAGCGGTTGTGGCCCTCTCGATCACGCTCGCGGCTTCTGTTCGCCGCCGACGTCGCGATCTTGCCCTGCTCAAGACGTTCGGGTTCACGCGCCGCCAACTGGCGGTCACAGTCGCCTGGCAGGCGTCGGTGGCGGCGATCGTCGGGATCGTCATCGGCGTGCCAGTCGGGATCGCTCTCGGCCGGTGGCTCTGGGTCCTGTTCGCCCGCGACATCAACGCCGTGCCGGAGCCATCGGTGCCGGTCCTGCAGGTCTTCGTGGTCGGCGTCGCGGCATTGGTGCTGGCGAACCTCGTGGCCGCCGTCCCCGGTCGTATGGCTGCCCGGACGCCGACCGCCCTCGTGCTTCGGGCGGAATGAGCTCGGCGGACCCTACCTGACGCAGACCGCCAACCGGGACGCCCGCGCCCGTCGCAAGCGACTAGATCTTCCGGAGTTTCACAGCCGTGCCGTAAGCGCAGATCTCGGTCCAGTTGCCACCCATCTCCGAGGTGTCGAAGCGCATGGCCAAGATGGCGTCGGCGCCCTTGGCTTCTGCCTCGTCCACCATGCGCTGTGTCACTTCCTGGCGACTGGCGATCAGGTTCTTCGTCATGCCTTTGAGCTCGCCACCAGCCAGCGACTTGAAACCGGCCCCGAGTTGGGACCCTATGTTGCGGCTGCGCACCGTCAGTCCGAAAACCTCGCCCAGGACCTCCGTGACCTCACTGCCCGGCAGGTCGTTCATCGTCGAGATCAGCATCAATACCTCCCGTAGTCCAGTCGATGAGGCCAACCTAGCCACCCTGGACGGCACGAGGGGCGCCCGGGCTGGCTAGGGCGTGGTCCGATTAGGTGCGCGGGTGGGCTTGGAACCTAGGGTGTCGCGCAGATACAGACGCCATGACAAAAGACCGTTCGGTATTGGAGGGTCATGTCAGATATCTCTCACCCCGGTGTCCAGCGACCGCGCGATGGAGGGCGTCGGCCGACCTTCGTGGTCCTCATCGCCGTGAGCGCGATCGTTGCGGCGCAGTTCCTTCTGGTTCTCATGTTCGCCTGGTCGTCCTCGCGAGCGGCCCCGCGCAACCTCCCGCTCGCCGTGTCCGGTCCCACCCAGGCCGCCGGAGCACTGGCCCGCGGTCTGGAGCACGCGCAGCCGGGTGCCTTCAGAGTCATGATGCTCAGCAACGACGCGGCGGCGCGCGGCGCGGTCATCAACAGACGTGTCTACGGAGCAGTCTCACTTTCGAGCCACGGTGCGACGCTCTACACGGCCTCGGAGGCAAGCCCGAGTGTCGCGCAGCTATTGAGCCAAGCCCTGCCCGCGGCAATTGCCCACCTGCGCCCGGATACCACCGTGGTCACGGTCGACCTGGCCCCGAACCCTGTGGACGACCCCAAGGGGACCTCGATCCCGACGGCGCTTATCCCCCTTACGATGACCTCGATCGCAGCAGGTGCCGTCATTGGCCTCCGGTTGGGTGACAGGCGCAGACAACTCGCAGCACTGACCGGTTATGCCGTCCTCGCAGGTGTGCTCGTGACTTTGGCCCTCCAAGGCTTCATCGGCGGCTTGACCGGCGCCTTTTTCTCCAACGAGCTCGTGGTCACCCTCGGCGCCGGGTCGATCGCGGCCGTCACCTGCGGACTGGCCGCTCTCGCCGGCATCGCGGGCATCCTTCTCACGCTCCTTGTGGCGTGGTTCTTCGGTTTCGCCTTCTCGGGCGCCACGACGGCCTGGCAGCTCATGCCGGCCCCGTGGGGTCATCTCGCCCAGTACCTGCCGGTCGGGGCAACCAACACGGGGCTTAGGTCAGTCGCCTTCTTCGATGGCGCCAAGGCGTCCGCACCGCTGCTCGTGCTGGGGGTTTGGGCGCTTGCCGGCATCGCCCTCACATGGTTGGGCCATGGTCCTACACAGGTGGCGGTTTCGGCGGATGGCAGCTAACCGGTCCCGAGTTGCCCGGCGCGGAAGGCTCGCCCAAGTCGAGGACGGATGTCCAGGGCACAGTCTCTCGAACACGCAACCTAGACAGCGCGCCCGCGCCGCATCGAGTACCGTCCCGGCCTAATGGCGAACCAAGAACCTCGCGGGCACAGCCCGGGAAACAAGCCCCTCTCCTACGGAGTCTTCCTCCCCCCGTTCGACGAATTCGCAGAGCCGAAGCGACTCGTCGCGCTCGCGCAATCCGCGGAAGCGGCCGGATGGGACGGCTTGTACCTGTGGGACCACATATTGACGACCCCAGTGATGGCCGTGGCCGACTCGTTCGTGATGGCGGCTGCCATCGCCCAGGCGACCGAGCGCATCCGCCTCGGCATGATGGTCACTCCTCTCGCCCGCCGTCGGCCATGGGTGTTCGCCCGGCAGGCCGCCACGCTCGACCGGCTGTCGGGGGGCCGGCTCGACGTCGGTGTCGGACTCGGCCACGACGGACACAAGGAGTTCAGCTCGTTCTCCGGCGAAATCGTCGACGCGGTGGAAAGAGCGTCCTTCCTCGACGACTCTCTCGAGATCTTGAGGCGTCTGTGGTCCGGAGAGCCGGTCGAGTACGAAGGGGAACGGATCTGGGTGAACAGCACCGCGTTTCTCCCGAGACCCGTACAACAGCCCCTGCCAGTCTGGGTTGCCTGCCGGTGGCCTAACCGTCGTCCCCTCGCCCGGGCGGCGCGCAACCAGGGCTGCTTCCCGCTGTTCGATGACGCACGCAGTCAGATGCCGGGCTTGCCCGAGCCCGAGCAGGTGGCGGCCGTGCGGGCCAAGCTCGTCGCCGAGAAAGGCCCGACTGGCATCGACATCATCTGTCGGGGCACGTCCCGTCGCGTGCCCGCTCACGAGCTCACGTCGCGGTTCGCGGTGCTCGCTGAGGCCGGCATGACGTGGTGGCTCGAATCGTTCGGCCGCGGCGAACCGCCGGCGGCGGAGGTCGAGGCGGTCGTGGCAGCCGGGCCTCCTCGCTGAGCACGGCACTGCCGGCCGGTCACAGCAAGCCCTGTCCGACCGCCCAGCCGGTTCCCAGGATTGCCTGTCAGCTTTAGCGGCATGCTCAGACCGGACCCCGGAAAGCAGAGCCGTGCGCGCTGACACCCTTGTCGCCGAAGAGTTGACCCCCGCCCACCGGGACGCGCCACGGCGCTTTCCGACTGCGGAGGTCGCCGTGGCCGTCGGCGCCTTCGTGCTGTTTTGCATAGCTGTGCTCGCAAAGGCGACCAAGCTGCTGGAGCCGGACGATTCCGCCTACCTGGCGTCGATCATCGCGCTCACCCACGGCCACATCACTTTGTCGACCGCGCAGTACGACGCTCTCTCGGCACAACTGAGCGCTCGTGACGGCACGGGGATCATGCAGTGGATCCACCTGTCCAACGGTCGTTGGATGAGCGAGAAGAACCCGGGCTACCCCTTTTACTCAGCACTGTTCCAGATTTTGGGGATCTTGCGGGCGGCACCGCTGTTCGCAGGTGCCCTGGCGTCGACGAGCCTGTTTGTCGCCGGCCGTCGCTGGCTAGGGAACTGGGGCGGCACCTTCGCCGTCGTCCTGTTCGTCTCCTCGGGGGCGGCGATTTCCTTCGCGTGGCGCCCGACAATGCCTTCGTTCACCGATGCCGCCCTGGTCGCTGCCGGTGCCGGGGCACTCCTGTGGACCTTCCTGGCCGACGACGCCTCGCCGCGACGCCGGAGCTTCTTCGGCTTCCTAGGTTTCGTCTCTCTCGAGGCAGCGGTCTTCATCCGTTACACCGATCTAGTGATGCTCCTGGTGGCGGTGGTCGCGGCAGTGCTCACGTTCAAGAAGGCTCGGATCTCGCCCCGGTCGATGGCGTGGTGGCTCGGCTCGGTCGTGGCCTTCGCCGGCGGCGTGATGACTTTCGACGAGGCCTTCTATGGAGGAGCCCTCAAGACTGGCTACGGCGCAGGCGAGATCACCTTCGCCCTTCGAGCGATCATCCCCAACCTCAAGATCATGCCGCCGAACCTGGTCAAGGCGATGCCCGCACTCGTGTTGGGACTGGCGGCCCTGGTCTGGATGGCCGTCAGGGTGGTGCGGAGCCGCTCGCCTATCGTCGATCCGGGCTCCAGGACCAAGTTCCGACGCGACGCCATCATCGGCCTGGTGCTCGCCGCCGGATGGCTCGGGCTCTGGGGACTCTATTCGGCCTACACCTGGACCGCCCAAACCGGCTCAGCAGGCGGCGGCCTCGGCGCTGGCGGCGGAGGCGGCATCCACCTCATCCGCTTCTATCTCCCCTCCATCGGCCTCATCGCCCTGCTCGGCGCCTGGTTGCTGACGCAAGTTCCGAAATGGGTCCCTGCCGCGGTGCTCATCGTGGTCGCTATTGGAGGATTCGCATCCTTCCGGAGTCTCACGGCGGCGGCGGCGGTCGGGCCCAATGGAATCGGCGGGCTCCCGGGAGGGCCTCCGGGAGGCAATGGAGGCTCGGGGCCGAATCCGTCCGGGTCCGGCACCAAAGCCCCAAACGGCTTCTACACGCCACCACCAGCGTCGAGAACCGGGCCAGCGCCGACAAGGGGAGGCCCGCCGGCCCTCACTCCGCCGAGAAACTTGCCGACACAGCGGTGACGCCGCGTTCTCGCATCCCTGATTCACTGGAGGTTCGTACTAACACTGTCGCTCTTTTGTCCCAAGGCCGAAGCGGCAACATGCTTGCACGTTCACGGTTCGTGCCCTGTGCCCGCGACAGCTTGAGGCCCTTCCCGCGCACTTTTGTACACTCTAGATTGAACTTGTAAGCAGAGGAATCGACCTCGCGATTCCCACGTCCTTGCTTGCTGCAGAACAGCGCTTTCGAGGCTCGGCTTGTGACCGACGAATGTGCAAGCACTCATTGCCAACCGGTATCGGTACATTCCTCTTTCGAAACCTTGTACGCCCATAACAAACGCACGTCCGTGCGTCCCACACCGCCTGAGGTGCGTTCGTGCAGCTACAGGCAGGCAGGCCCAGCTCATCCTCTGCTCGCCGCCGAGCCAGCGAGCCGACAGACCCTCCCCAGGTGAACGCCAGGTAACCATTGGTTCACATTTCGGCCTTACTCTCAAGATGGTGTCGCTAATTGCCGATTACCCAGGGCATGCAGAGTGGCTTCGCGGCATCGGTGACCGTCGGCACGCTCGCGACACAGAGGCAGGCCTTGTCGGACACCTTGGCATGCCGCGAAGTAGATGAGTGGTTCCGCCAGGACAACGAACGACGCAGCGTCGTGTTGAAACGTCCGGATGGTTCAACGAAGCTGATAAATCGTTCCGCTTTTTACCAGACTCTGCTCGGTCCTATGGGCTTTGGTTGGGCCCTGTACGCAAGAGAGCCGGCGGCATTGTTACCGGCTCCTGCCAGTCTCACCGTTCAGGCGGACATGCTCGCGGTTGAAGCCGCCATGCAGCTGATGGCAGAGGAGATATCTAGCAACGACGACCTCCTCGTGACTGGAGGTCGCGCTGCGATGACGATCTCCACCTCAACCCTCCTCGCCCAACTGGCACGGGCTCAAACCGAACAGGCGGGACGCCTGGAGGCTCTGCTACAGAACGTGAGTGAAGCCATCCTCGTTGTCGATGAGGCCGGGATCATCCACTACACCAGTTCCTCGGGCCGGGAGGTGGGTTGGTATCAGGCTGCTGACCCTATGGGCCGGAGCTGTCTGGACAACGTCCACCTGGACGACTGGGCAACTGTGCAAAGGCTCCTGTTGGAGGCGCGCCACCACCCCCACACGACCTTCAGGGACGAAGTACGGCTGCGCGGTGCCACGGGCGGTTACTTGCTGATCGCAATTGCCGTAACCGATCAGCGCTCGCACGCGGGCATAGGCGGCCTGGTGCTCACCTATCGGGACATCAGCGAGCATCATGCGTTCGAGCAGAAGTTGCGCCACCTTGCCCTGCACGACGGGCTGACGGGCCTGGCAAACCGTGTGCTCCTGCAGGACCGAGTCACGCACGCCCTGGCTGCCGCGAGTCGGTCCGGGGACTCCGTGGCCCTCTTGTACATCGACCTCGACGGCTTCAAGAAGGTCAATGACGGCTGGGGGCATGCCAGTGGAGACGCCGTCCTTCAAGCCGTCGGGGCGGTCCTTCAAGCTCAGACCAGAGCTGGAGACACTGTCGCGAGGATGGGTGGGGACGAGTTCGTCATCCTGCTCGAACAACTGCGAAGCCACACTGATGCCTCAGCGTTTGCCTCGCGGATTCACCAAGCACTGGAAGAGATCGTCATCGACGGGCTGCATGTCAGGATCAGCTGCAGCGTGGGCATCGCCTCTGCCGACGAGTTCCGCAACAGCGAGCCCGCGGCGGAACACGCCGACGCCGAAGAGCTCATCCGCCGAGCCGATGCTGCGATGTACCTCGCCAAGTCAGAGGGGTGCAATCGGACCAGGTGGTGGGAGGAGTCGATCGAACAGGAGGCGGCGAGACGGGACCGTCTCAGCGCCGAAGTCTCCTTTGCCGCCGAACGGGGCGAGCTCCGGTTGCACTATCAGCCGATCGTCAATGTCGACGACGGCACGATCTGGGGCCTGGAGGCGCTGGTGCGCTGGCAACATCCCGCTGACGGCTTGATCCCGCCGGGCAAGTTCATCCCTCTCGCCGAACGCAACGGCGCGATCACTCCCATCTCGCGATGGGTGCTGGAAAGAGCCTGCAGCGACGGCGCCAATCTGCTCTCGCAGCGCGAGACACCGCTCAGCATCGCCGTGAACCTCTCTGCGGTCGAGCTCGCCCGTCCACGACTGGCAAACGACGTCTCAAGCGTCCTCTCGGCCACAGGCTTTCCAGCGTCCCTGCTAGAACTCGAGATCACCGAAACAGCCCTCATAACCAACTTTGCCCTCGCTCGCTCCTCTATTGCAGGACTAAAGGCGCTCGGGGTGACAATCGCCATCGACGACTTCGGAACCGGCTACTCATCGCTGAGCTACCTCCACGAGTTACCCGTCGACCGCGTCAAGATCGACAAGACATTCACCGACCGAGTCACAGAGGAGGCCGGCGCCAGCTTGATCCGAGGCGTCATCGACCTCGCCCACTCCTTGCACTTGAGGGTGACCGCCGAAGGAATCGAGACGGCGTCTCAGGCCGAAGCGCTGGCAAGGTTCCGTTGCGACCAGGGTCAGGGCTTCTTCCACGCTTACCCCCTTCCGATAGAGGATCTCGACGGCACGGCGTCTGCGAGCAGCGCCCGCAGGCCGTCGTCGGTCACACTCCGCAACGCCTTGGCGTCCACGTAGCTGGAGGCGGCTTTGCTTGTGTCAAAGAGCGGCGCCAAGGAACGCTAACCGCCGCCCAGCCGAGGACTGTCCTACGGCGCAGTCGTGTCTCGCCGGCACCGAGTCCCGTCGCGCACAGCTTCGGTCTCTTGTCGGAGCAACGCGCCCTTCTCGTGTACTCCTGCTCGCGACGTGACGCTCACGACACGACACGCGAGCATCTTCTCAGGCTCCGCTCAGCTAACACACAGCTCAGTTTCCTAGGCTGAGCCCTGGGCACCATGGGACGAGTTAGAGGAGGAAGGGTCGGGCCGTGCGTGAAGAAGTGACCATTTCCTACCGGGGAGCCAGCTACGAGATCGGGCGCGGGCCCGCGTTCTACGGGATCTGGGGTGTCGGACAGACGTGGTCCCAGCCACTGGAGTGGTGGCCCGACACGTCCGAGGGCTGGTACGCCGCCTGGTCGCGGTTCATTGCGATAGAGCGGCCGGAAACTATCGCGCCGGTCGCTCAGGATTACGGCCAGGCCCCGGGAGTGGGCGCCCCCGTGGTGGGGCAAGCCCCCGCGACTGCTAGCCAAGCTGCAGCACCACCCCAAAGGGCGGCTCTTGCCGCCACACTTCTCGCTGTCGGCGTTGCCTGTGGGATCGCGGGACTTTTCCCTGACTATCTGAACGGCGAGAGCCTCTCCCAGCAGACGTACCAACTGGTTCCTCACGCGATCTACTTCGCCGTCTGGAGCGCGAGCGCTCTGCTCTTGCTGCGCGGACGAGGTAGCTCGCGGGTGGGAGCGCTCCTCGCGACGGGGACCAGCGTCGTCACTTTCGGCCTGTTCTTCGCGGACGCGGGCACGGCCATCTCCGCAGGCGCGCATGTAATGGGCGCTGGCCTCGTGCTCGGGCTCGTGGGCTGGCTCGCCTGCTCTGCCGGATCGGCCGTCGCTTTGTTCATGCGCCACGACGCCGTCGCATTCGGCCCGCCGCGGGGTCCGGCGCTCCTCCCCTTCTTGGCCTTCCTGCTCGCCGCGCTCGGCACTGCAGCCGCCTTCGCCCCGTCCTGGGACAGTTACGTACTTCAGACCACGGCCGGAACGACGCAGTCGTTCACGGCCGGGAATGTCTTCTCGAACCCAGCTCCTGTGATCGCCGGAAACCTCGCCGCCATCGTCGCGTTGGTCGCAGTCGCAGTCGTCGCTGCCCTGTGGCGACCAGTCCTTCACGGGAGCCTCCTGCTGGTCGGCGCCATAGTCCCGATGGTCGCTCAAGCGGCGTCGGCGGTGATCCAGGTTGGAGAGCACACCTCTCCTTCCATGTTCGGGATCACCCCGGCGGAGGCGGCGCGCGTGGGGCTCACGATCACCTCGGGTCTCACACTGGCCTTCTGGATCTACTGCTTGTTCCTCCTCGCACTGGCAGTTGTGACGATCACAGCGGTCATGGCACCGCCTTCGCTCGAGCCCGTCACTTCTCCTTCCACCGCGGGTGTTCCGAACACCGGCGACGACTCCCCCGCGGTCTCTGCCCCACCAGAACCTCCGCTGGCTGGACCGGAGCCGCCGATGACAGCTTGACCCACCGGCACGACTAGTCCGACGACGTGGCCGGTCTCGCTCGTAGACAAGACCTCCGAGCAAACAGACGACCGCCGGGGCATGCCTTTTGTAACGTCGCGGCGAGAGGTGGGACTGGAGGTGTGTTCCCACACGTCCGGCCGGAGGGAGTTCGCAGATGGGCCAGAGGATCAAGGTCTATGGCGCCAACTGGTGCACCGACTGCAAACGCGCAAAGCAGTTCCTCTCCGATCAGCGGATCGCGTTCGAATGGCACGACATCGAGCAGGATCCACAGGGCCTAGAGGTCGTGCACGAGCGCAACAACGGGAACAACGTGATCCCCACGATCATCTTCCCTGACGGCACCAGCCTCTCGGAGCCGTCCAACGAACAGCTCGCGGACAAGATCGGCCTCGACCGCAAGGCCATGATGCACGTCTACGACATCGTTCTTGTCGGCGGCGGCCCCGCGGCACTGACCACGAGCATCTACGCCGCCCGGGAAAACCTTTCCTCGCTGATCATCGACTCGAAGGGCCTCGGTGGCCAGGCCGGAGTCACTGAGCGCCTTGACAACTACCCGGGCTTCCCCGAGGGTATTGGCGGGGCCGAGCTGGCCGAGCGTATCGTCACGCAGGCTCGGCGATACGGAGTCGAGATGATCCAGGCCCTTTCGGTCGAAAGGATCTCGCCGGACGGGGACCGCCTCGAGGTCCTCACTGCCAACGGCGACCACTACCATGCCCGAGCTGTGCTAGTGGCGACCGGCTCGAGCTACCGACGCACCGGCGCACTTGGTGAGCAGGACTTGATCGGCGCGGGCATACACTTTTGCGCGACCTGCGACGGGCCGTTCTACAAAGGTGCCCCGGAGCTGATGGTGCTCGGCGGAGGGAACAGCGGTCTCGAGGAAGGCCTGTTCCTCACAAGCTTCGTCGACAAAGTGACAATCGTCGAGCGCAACGACAAGCTTGCGGCCCACCAGCTCTTGCAGGACAAGGTAATGGCGCACCCCAAGATGGAGGTCTTGCTGAACCGCAGCGTGAAGGAGTTCCGGCCCAAGCCTGACGGCAGCGGCAAGCTCGGTGCTGTCATCTTGGAGGACCGAACGACACTCAAGACCGAAGAGCACCACCCTGCCGGTTGTTTCGTGTTCATCGGCCTGGACCCCAACACCGCCTTCTTGAAGGGCCAAGTCGACCTCGATGAAGGCGGCTTCATAGTGACCGACGCAAGCTTCATGACTTCAATGCCGGGGGTCTTCGCCGCCGGCGACGTCCGGGCTGGATCGACCAAACAGCTCGCCTCCGCTGTTGGAGAGGGAGCCGCCGCATTGATCCAGATCCGCCAGTACCTCGACGCACAGCTCGCCGGGGCAGGGATGGCGTAGCCAAAGCTGCCAGGCCGGGTGCTTCCTACCTGCTGAACGCCGCGGCTCCCCTGAGCTGCGATAGTCGCCTGCGCCCAGTGCGTCATGAAGCCAACTGCCGGCGCTCGAGCTCGACCGTTGAGGTGCCCCGTGGCCTACGGCCTGCCGGTACAGTCTTCGCACGATCGACGCTGGGAGCGCGAAATGTACAGATCGTTGCTTGTGGCAACCGACGGTTCAGAGACCGCGGCCGAAGCCGTCCGGGTGGCAATCGACCTCGCCAAGGCAATCGGTGCAACGCTGCACATCACGACTGTTCACCGCCCCGAAGTGAGCGCCAGGGCGTGGTCGGACACCAAAGTCGCCTACCGAGAGGAACTCGACCCGGCCGGCGTAGCGACGAGCCAGACCGAGTCAATGGCAGCCCAGGCGCGGGCCGAGGGCGTGCCGACCAAGACCCACGTCGTGACCGGCTTCGTGGCGGAACGAATCGTCTCCATCGCCAAGGACGAAGGAGTGGACCTGATCGTCGTCGGGAACAAGGGGATGCGAGGACTGAAACGCGCACTCGGCAGCGTGCCGAACGCCGTCGCCCATTCCGCCCCCTGCGCGGTGCTCATCGTCAACACGACATAGCGCAGGCCGACCTGGAAACTCGTCGCGCTTGACCTGCGCGTCGGGTCCGCAGGTGAGACGACACGCCTACCAACCGGCAGTCAAGCGCGCAGAAACAGCTCGAGGCTGGGAAGGAACCACTCCGTGATCTCCATGACCGGTGACCCGTCGATCTCAATCAGGTATGTCCGCGCGAGAAGGTATTCATCCGGCGCTTCAAACCCGTCCGATGCCGTTGGTCGTCGACCCTCGGGGCTCCATGGCCGAGAGCGAGTGAAGTCGATCCCCTCCTCGGCCATGATTCGCCCGATCGGGTCAGCACTGGTCCAAAGCCTGCGGCAGAACGCCGTGGGGAGGCGGCTCGGGACAAGCAGGGTCTCGGCGTTCACGAATGTCTGCGCCGACCTTCTGCCCTGAAGCACGGCCGATCGCTCGACCAACAGATGGCCCGCTTCCACGCCCAAGAGGTTGGCCGTGCCTGCAACGACCGTCCCGTGCCTGCGTTGGTGTGCGTCGATCGGCTCACCTACCAGCGCCTCGAGGAACGCTGTCACCGTCGTACCGGTCTCCGAGAGTGCCGATTCGAGGCGCACCCGCATGGTCACGGCCACCATTGAACCGTACGCCGCGTGCATTCGTTCCAAGGGGCCCACGTGGAGATCCCCCGCCTCACGTCCATCGCCTGCGGCGGCCGGTCTGTGGGCGCCCGAGGCGGACTCCGCCCGGCTCGTCCAAGACCGTCTCGGACCTTGCTTGGTACTTCGACGACGGCCCGGATTGACCTCGCCGACGACCCGTGATATCCCTAGAGTAAACGGTTACTGATTTCGTGGAGGGTGGGGGCGCGTCATGCACCTCCGGTCGTTTCGGCGGGGAAAGGAGAACCAGGATGGATGTTTCCGCGGCTTCGGCTGTCGGTGACACGGGACCGGCCATGACAAGAGGCTCTGCAGGGCCCTCGGCACACAGGCCCACGCGCGGAGGGAGCCTCACCCCTGCCCAGGTTGCCGCCTACGACACCGAGGGCTACCTCGTTCTGCCCGATTTCCTCAACGACGAGGACCTCGCTCCCGCGCAAGAAGCAATGACGCAGAAGGTCGACCAGATCGCCGCCGACCTCCTCGCTGCCGGCCTGATCACCGATCCCCTCGTCGATGAGCCTTTCCGCACCCGTCTCGCGCGGCTTTTCGAGGGGCTCGGTGAAGCGGAGTTCCTCGCCTACGGGCGTAGCTGGCGCGACCGCCTGCCCGGCTACTACGTATTGATGGCCAACCCGAAGATCCTCGACGCGGTCGAGAGCCTCATCGGGCCCGAGATCTTCTCAAACCCGGTCTACAACGTGCGCCCGAAGGTACCCCGTGTCGCGGCCGGTGCCGTGCCATGGCACCAGGACAAGTCGTACTGGCCCGACGCGAACTCGAACCCGGTGATAACCGTTTGGATCTCGCTCGTCGATGCCACCTTGGAGAACGGCTGCCTTCACATGATCCCGCGGACTCAGCACAAGAGGTTGCTCACCTTCGGCGCCGAGACGTACTCGGGGACCGGTTACCTCGAGGTCGAGGACCGCCACATGAATCAGACGCTCAAACGTCGTGTGCTCCCGCTGCCGGTCAAAGCCGGGACAGCCGTGCTCTTCAACGACCGGCTCATCCACTCCTCGACGCCGAACAACTCTGACCACGTCCGCTGGAGCGTGGACCTGCGCTACCAGCCGACAAACCAGGACCCGATGCCCCAGTACGGAGCCGGTTTCCTTGCCCGCAGTCACCTGTATCCAGAGCGCGTCGCGACGCTCGAGGACTGGCTGGCAGAGCGCCCGGAGGCCTTGTTGAACAGTTAGCCGTATGACGGCGACCCGCAGATGCCTCTCAGGACCGGTGTCCCTATTGCGCGTCGAACTGCCGCGATTTGTCCACAAGGCTGCCAACTCGTTGGTTTGCCGAGGGGGGCCGACCGGGTATAGAGCCACGCACTTCCGACTCGAAAAGGATGAAGTGCTATGAGAGCCCAGTCACTCGCGGTCTTGTTTCACAGCGGCGCGGCCGTCCCGCTGATCTGGATTGTCGGCCTGGTGCTTATCGTCGCCGGAGTGGTTTCGATGGTCCGGCGCGGCATACTTCTTGGCGTCGTGCTGGTGGTCCTCGGAATTATCCTGGGCGGCCTTCAGCTGTTGTGACCTATCCCCGGCGCTCGGCGCCAGATCGTCCCGTGTAGGGCAGCTACTCAGGTGAAGGCGCCTTGACCGGGCCGTGGGCTCAGGGCGCCCATGACGCGGTCGTCGCCGACCTCGCCGTATCGATCGGTTTGCCGTTCACCACAAGCGGCCCCGAGGCGACCTCCTCCAAAATGGGAGCCTCGGTCCCGCCCACTTTGATGTGCCCTGCCTGATAGGCGAGATCGCCGTTCGCCGAGGTAGCTACGAGCGCACCGTTCCTGTCGGCTGTCAACACTCCCTTTGGTGACACCCAGAGCACCGCCGTGCGCATCGTGGCCTTGCCAGTGCAGTCGACCATCGTGGCATCCAGGGTGTCGGTCGGGTCGAAGACAAGCTGCTGCACCCGCCACCGCGGTCCTGCGGGCAGTAGGGCCTGCCTCACGGTGCCCGTCGACTCGTTGACCAGGAAGATCCGCGACGCCGGCCCGACGCCGCATCCGTCGGTGTGGTCACCGAGCTCGGCCGCGAAAACCTTGCCGTCCGGCGAGACGGCCGTCACCTCGTAGGGAGGCCCGTTGCGGGCAGGTTCCGGCAGCGCCTTCAGCTTGGTCACCACACCTCTGACACTGACACGCCAGAGCTGCGTGCCGGTCTTGATGTCCGGCCCGAGGATGAAACCTCCCGAGTAGCCGACGACGTTGTCGCTCGTCGGGACGGCGACCGACCGGTGGCTCACGTGCCTCCCGACGCTGTAGGTGATGAGAGTCGAGGGCGAGTTGAGATCCTCGCCGGCCGCCAGTAGCGCCAGCCCGGAGCTGGTGACGGACAAGCCCTCGGCGAACTGCAGTTGCACGGACCACCAGGCGCGCCGATGTGTGAGTGTGTCGTACCAGCCGATCGCTGCTTTGCCGGTGCTGAGCTCGCTCTGCTCCCAGCCGAGGAAACGCCCGCCGGAAGACCACTCGAAGTCAGTCACGGTCATCGTTCTGCCGACAGGGCTCACGCGAACGGGCGCGACCGTCGCGACCGTGCCGTCTTCGACAAGCACCAGCTTTCCCTCCACAAGCACCGCGAGTGCAGGAGCGGCTCTCGCGACCGGTGTCTTGTTGTACTGCGCCGCGACCGTACCCGCCGTTGGAACGACCAGGAGCGCGGCGACTACTAGGCAGACAAGGCCGCGGCATGCCGAGCCGGCTCTGCGCGTGATGAGGAGTCGTGGCATCTTCACGGGCGCAGTCATACCAGCACGGCACGGCTTCATCAACCAATGTCGCGGCTGGGGCGCTCCGTGGCACCCACGTCGAGACTCGCCCGCCGAAGCCGGGCAGCGGCGCCTCAGACCGTCGTCTTTACCGTGACTGCTCGGACCAGGTGCCCCCTGTGCCGGCACGGGCTCACGCATCCCTGCCGGCTCGTTGCCCTGGTCCTCGGCGAGCGCGCGGCTGACGCAGGCGATCGGTTGGGGAGGACCTCTGAGCCGGCTTCAGGGACGCTCGACGGCCTGCGACACACCGGGCCTCACCGAGGCGCAAATGGGGACGCACAAGATACCAATGCCGTCCTGACCTTGACATCCCAACGTCAACAGGCAGCAACGAGCGTGCCGGTCGTCTCTTGTCACCGTCCCTCAGAGCTCGCAGAGGTAACATTCATCCGAGAGCTGCGAACACCAAGGAGCGATCACAAGCCGCTCTCAGAGCGCCGGAAGGTGTAAGACTTCTGACAGCAGGCTCGCTGGTTCGGGGGCTAGGTGCTTGCAACTCGGGCACGCGGCCAATCGGAAAGCTCGTCGACAGTCAATCCTGAGATCGTGAGGAGGGGCTCGATGGCGCTACACGCGGGCGTATCGAGCGCCAGGGTCGAGGCCGGAAGTGGGTACCGAACGCCGCCTCGGGAAGGCTCCACGGTTCCCACGAAGTATTGGCACGTCGCAGACGACGGACGCGTCCAGTGCGACATGTGCCCACGCGCCTGCAAGCTTCGCGAAGGTCAACACGGTCTGTGTTTGCTGCGCAGGCGGTTGGAGGACAAGGTCGTACTCACAAGCTACGGGCGCTCGAGCGGGTTCTGTGTCGACCCGATAGAGAAGAAGCCACTGAACCATTTCCTGCCGGGCAGCCCCGTGCTCTCGTTCGGCACGGCTGGCTGCAACCTCACTTGCAGGTTCTGCCAGAACTGGGACATCTCGAAACCAAGAGCGTCGGACGTGCTGAGCGACTCCGCATCACCGAGTCGGATCGCCGAAGCCGCGCGACGGCTCGGGTGCCGAAGCGTCGCGTTCACCTACAACGATCCGGTTGTCTTCCACGAGTACGCGCTTGACGTGGCTGATCTCTGTCACGAGGTAGGAATCAAGACGGTGGCGGTCAGCGCAGGCTACGTCTGCAGCGAGCCCCGCCGCGAGTTCTACTCTCACATCGACGCGGCCAACATCGATCTCAAGGCCTTCAGCGATGACTTCTACCGGCGGGTCTGCGGCGGTCATCTCGAAGCGGTCAAGGACACTCTGCGTTATGTCCATCAGGAGACGCCGGTCTGGTTGGAGGTGACGATGTTGCTCATCCCCGGCCTCAACGACTCTGACAGGGAGTTGGAGGCGCTGGCGTCCTGGATCGTTTCCGAACTGGACCGTGAAGTGCCTGTTCACTTCACGGCCTTCCACCCGGAGTACAAGCTCGCGGCTGTGCCAGCGACGCCAGTTGGCACGTTGCGTCGCGCCCGCCACATTGCCCTGGCGGCCGGGTTGTCCCACGTTTACACGGGCAATGTTCGAGACCTGGAGGGCTCGAGCACTTACTGTGCCGGGTGCGGTCAGCTGTTGGTCGAGCGCGAACGGTACGAGGTCCGGCAGTATCGCCTCGTTGGTGCCGGCCGCTGCCCGAACTGTGGCAGGCAACTTGCAGGTGTCTTCGATGGCGCCGCCGGGGCCTGGGGGGACCGGCGGCTGGCAGTGCGCCTGACACAGGTCGCGTCATGAACTCGCTCGTTCGTCCACCTGCTGTCGCCGGCACCTTCTATCCCGAGGATGCGGCAATCCTCGCCGAGACGCTCCGTCGGCTGCTCAACTCCGCCCGCTTCAAAGCCTCCTGTGGACCGGCCCCAAAAGCGATCGTCGTACCTCACGCGGGCTACGTCTACTCCGGACCGGTGGCCGCAAGCGCTTACGCGCGGGTGGCGACCGCCAGAGGACTCCTCGAGCGAGTGGTGATACTCGGCCCGGCCCACACGGTCGCGTTGGAGGGTGCCGCCGTGTCAGGCGCGGATGGCTTCTCCACGCCCTTTGGCGTGCTCGAGGTCGACTCCACCTGCCGAGATGCTCTCCTCAAGGACGGACTCGTGTCGGTCTTCGACCTGGCGCACCTCGCCGAGCACAGCCTCGAGGTACAGCTCCCCTTCATCCAGTTCGTCCTCGGTTCTGTGAAGGTGCTGCCTTTGTTGATCGGAACGGTGTCCACAGCTGCTGTGTCACAGCTGCTGGGCCGCGTCTGGGGTGGTCCCGAGACCTTGGTGGTCGTGAGCACCGATTTGAGTCACTACCACGACAGGGAGACCACTCGACGTCTGGACAGCCGCACCGCTGCGGCGATCGTCGCCTGTGACCCGGAGGCGGTGTCCCCCGCCGATGCCTGCGGGGCCTGCGCGCTGCGCGGCCTTTTGAGCGTGGCTGCCAAGCACGACCTGAAAGTCGAGCTGTTGGACCTGCGCACCTCGGCCGACACGGTCGGCAATCCAACGCGGGTGGTGGGGTACGGCTCTTTTGCTCTTGGATGAGGCAGCTCACCACGCGCTTTGTTCGCCACGACCAGGACGCCAGCAGGTCCGCTCGGGTCTAGCTCATGACCCGGCCGATGAGGCTGGTCAATCTCCGTCTTGGCTGGCGCTGTCACGCGGCACCTGAGCTCGGGGCGCACGAGCGCGGGCCTGGCTGTCGGACGAACGGACGGCCCTCGTCGCCGTGTGCCAGACGACGGGATAGTTGGTCTTATGTGGTGACAACCGCGGTGGCGAAAGGTGACTTCTCGGGACGGTCACAGGCGTTGATGCGAAGTCCCTCGGATCCAGGGCGAGAAGAGCTCAACCACACAGCTTCGCGTTGACCCTGAGGGCGACTTGTCCCCCGGGAGGTGACGGCGTCGGAACAAGTCCGTCGGGAACGCCGTGAGGCAGACACCCCAGAGCGGCGCCGGGACCTGTTCCGGGTTCGGCGTGGTCGTCCCGCCGCTCGCGCGACCGGTCCATCGGCCCGATAGGGTCGGCAACGCCCAGGAAACCGAGAGGAGCCAAGGTTGTCAGTGGCCAATGCCAACAACGCGCCGGTCGCGGTCATCGGGCTAGGTCGGATAGGCGCGGGAATTGCCCAGAGCCTCCTACGCGACGGGTGCCAGGTTCGTGTCTACAACAGGACGGCCGAGAAGGTTGCTCGACTGGTCGCGGCCGGCGCGACTGCCGCGCTCAGCCCAGCGCATGCCGCGGACCAAGCGGCGGTCGTCATAACGAGTCTGTTGGACGACGGCGTCCTGCGCACCGTCGTCTCGTCCGAGGACGGGCTCTTGGAAGCCATGGCCCCCGGTACGGTGCACGTGTCGACATCCACGGTCTCCCCGGGATGTTCCGCCGAGCTCGCCGTGCTCCACAGCTCGCGCGGCCAGCACTTCCTCGCAGCGCCGGTGCTAGGTCGTCCGAGCGTTGCACTGGCAGGTGAGCTGGTAAGCCTCGTGGGTGGTGAAACTGCTGCGCTCGACCGCGCACGTGCCTACATAGCGGCCTACAGCGCCCGCATCGTTCACGTCGGGGCGGTGCCGGGAACTGCCAACAGCCTGAAGCTCGCCTTCAACTTCTACCTGGCGGCGACCGCCGAGTTGTTCGGCCAGTTCCTCGCCTTCACCGAGAAGTCCGGTGTGGACCACGAGATCGCCATGCAGATGTTGCGAGAGCTCCAGGGCCACCCAGGGGTGGCCGGCTACCTGGAACGCATCGGTGGTCGCGCCTACGACGAGGTTGGATTCGAAATGACGACCGGGCTCAAGGATCTGCAGTTGATGCTTGTTGCCGCCGCGGCGGTGCGATCACCGCTTCCGTACGCTTCGATCGTCTTTGACCGGACACTCAGCGCTCTCGCCACAGGTCTCGGCGACAAGGACTGGAGCGCCTTCGCCGAGATCGCAAGGCTGAACGCAGGGCTCGGTCACACCCAGATCGTCGACACAAGTAGGGGAAGAGGATGAGACAAATGGCTCGATCAGTGGTAGTCGGTGGCAGCAGCGGCCTTGGACTGGTGATAGCGCAGCGCTTCGCGATCCGGGGCGACGAGGTGGTGATCACCGGTAGGGATGCGACCAAGGCGGACTCAGTGGCAAAGCAGATCGGTTCGGGCACGCTCGGGCTTGCACTGGACCTGTCGGAGCCCGAGTCGATCGAAGATGCCCTCGAGGGCATTCGCGAGGTGGACAATCTCGTCATCACAGCTATCGAGCAGGCCGTGAACAGTCTGCGCGACTTTGACATCGGCCAGGCGATCAGGTCGGTGACCGTCAAGCTGGTCGGATACACCGAGGTCGTCCGCGTCCTTCACACACGATTCACCGCAGACGCGTCCGTCGTCCTGTTCGGCGGCCTCGCCAAGGACCGCCCGTATCCAGGCTCGACGATGGTCACAACCTTCAATGGAGGTGTGAGCGGCCTGGTGAGAACCCTGGCTGTCGAGATCGCTCCCCACCGCGTCAATGCCCTGCACCCGGGCATCGTCGGCGACAGTCCGAAGTGGCGAGACGTGCCCAACCACCCCCACATTCCCCGAACGCCGATCGGGCGGCTCGTGACAATGGCCGAGATCGCCGACGCCACGGAATTCCTCCTGCGCAACAAGGGCGTCAACGCTCACGATCTGGTCGTCGACGGCGGGTTGCTTGTCACCTGACAGGCTACGAGTCGCCATGGTCGCCCTAGGTCACTGCGGTTGTGTCGTCTTTGACGCTGCGAGCCAGAAGCGCCGATGAGAAGCTGACGTAGGGGCACACCTCCTCGAACGTCATGGCGCGACGCGGCACCAAGAAATGTTCGCCCGTCACAGGCGCGAGTCCACAAGCTCCATTACCGGCGACTCGAGGCGAGGTCACAAGCTGGCAGAAGCTCGATTCGAGCTTTGTTCGGCGACCAGCCTCCCCTGCAAAGCTGAGCTGGATCGGTCTCAACCACAGCAGCCGGTGCCGCCCGGCGGGCCCAGCACAGCAATGGACCTCCGGAAAGGCGACGCGCTGCAGCACTGCGAGAACCAGGTGAGAGCGCCCCGTCGGCGAGGACTCTGTCTTTGCGCGCCGCCGCGACCACCGTCGGGGCTCGGCCGGTGGTGGTCATCCACGGGTAGGAGCCTGATGCGCGTGCCATCGACCAGTAATGTGGACCCGTGCGACGTGTGTTAGCGCTAGTCCTGCTGATCGTCGGAATCGCCGCGGTCGTGGCCGGTGTCCTGTACCTCACGCAACCGGCGCACTCGCTGCCGACGTTCTTCCCCGGATACGCGGCTCACGTGGTAAGCAAGCACACGCATCGCGGTTACGCGGGTATCGCGTTCGGCGCCGTGCTCGTCATCGTCGCATTCGTGGTGGCATTGACCGGACCGCGGCGGCGAGCCCTGTCCTGAGATCCTGACATCGGCACCGCCCGCGCGGGTCCGGGTGATCTGCCTGCCGCCCGGTCGCACGTTCGGTTCCCCCCCCGGGGCGGCTTAAGGTCAGTAGTGGTTGACGGCGCCGGTGCTGGGCCGGAGGAGACAGCTTCTGCACGTCTCTCGCGGCCAGGCGCGACGAGTTCTTCACTCTCGTCACCAGGTGTCAACAGCTGGGCGATCCTGCCAAGGCCGTGGCCGCCTGAGGCGCACCGCGGCGAATGGCTAGAAGTCGGGACCAGGAATCAACAAGAGGGGGGCGAAAGATGAGCAAACAACAGACGTTCGTGATCGCCGGAGCCAGTCTGGCGGGATCCAAAACCGCCGAATCGCTCCGCACGGAGGGGTTCGAAGGACGAGTGGTGCTCGTCGGCGACGAAGCCGCTCGACCCTACGAACGTCCACCGCTGTCGAAAGCGTACTTACGCGGTGAGGTCGGTTTCGGGGAGGCGGCCGTGCATCCGGAAGGATTCTACGAAGAGAACGAGATCGAGCTACTTACCTCCACCACGGTAACCTCGATAGATCCCGCGGCCAAGCAGGTCGCACTCGATCCCGGAGGACGGCTCGGCTATGACCAGCTCCTCTTAGCCACTGGGGCCATTCCGAAGCACGTGACGATTCCGGGATCGGATCTTGAGGGGATTTGCTACCTGCGGAGCATTTCGAGCTGTGACGCGCTCCGCGACGCGCTGACAAAAGTGACGCGGGTCGCAGTGGTGGGTGCGGGTTGGATCGGCTCCGAGGTGGCCGCGTCGGTTCGCGAACTCGGTAAGGAGGTGGCCCTGATAGAGGCCGCCCATGTTCCCCTTGAACGCGTGCTTGGCACGGAGGTCGGGACGATGTTTCGTGACCTGCACACCGACCACGGCGTCGAGCTGCACATGGGTGTCGGCGTTACCGCCTTCCGAGGTTCGAGCGCGGTCGAGGAAGTCGTGTTGGCAGACGGTAACGTCGTTCCGGCTGACCTCGTCGTGGTGGGAGTCGGCGTAAGTCCGAGGACCGAGCTTGCCGAAGGAAACGGGCTGCGCCTCGACAACGGCGTCCTCGTGGACGAGCACCTGGCCACGAGCGTGCCGGGGATCTGGGCTGCTGGAGATGTCGCGAACGCCTATCACCCGGTTCTCGACACCTGTATCCGCCTCGAGCATTGGTCGGCCGCACTCAACCAAGGTCCGGTGGCAGCAAAGAACATGCTCGGCCGGAACCTCAACTACGAGAAGATCCCTTACTTCTTCTCCGATCAGTACGATCTCGGGCTCGAGTACAGGGGCTTCGCGCCAACTTGGGACCAAGTCGTCTACCGAGGAAACTTGGAGGGCCGCGAGTTGATCGTCTTCTGGCTCGACCATGGCCGAGTGATCGCCGGCATGAACGTGAACGTTTGGGATGTCGGCGATCAGATCGCCGCACTCGTGACCTGTGACCACGTCGTCGACCCGCAGCGTCTCGCGGACGTGAGCGTCGAGTTGTCCGCGTTCACAGGTTCGTAAACGGCAGTCATTGAAACCGAGTTGTCGGTCAGCCCTTCGATGGCGGGGCCTTAACGGCCCGGGCAAGCGGTGCCGGAGCACATAAGGATGAGCGGCGCCCGCCGCTCTTGAGTGCGCTCCCCCGCTGCTTGTCGAACTCGGTAAGGGCGCAAACGCCGCAACAGCATCACCGCTGTCCCGCAGTCGGACGTCTTCGACGGTGTCGGATAACAGCTGTACCCCTTGGGGTACAGAAGGTGTTGTGGTTCGCTTGAGACAATCTCATCCCTACTGCCCTGCGATAAAGCGGCGCCGAGGCGGTCGTGGCTTCCAATACCGGTGCACCGCGGGGCGAAGAGATTACCGATCGCGCCGCCACTCGACCCATAGCGGGACTCGCGACTCCCGGGCTGGCCCATCTGCCATTGCGCGCTCCGTAGCCCTTCTCATGAGTACCTGGCCAACGTGTTGCCAACAGCGACTGCCGCTCTTGTGACGAACATGAGCCCGACTCCCTGCTGCAGACGTAGGCGCCGCGGCGTCGCGCCAACCCTGCTTGACGAAGTCACTGACCTGACCCTGCGAAAATGGTCCGGAAATCATTTCGATTCGGGACCTCTAGCCTTAGCGCGCCCTCTGCCCACCGCGGGTCAAAGAGTCCACCGCAATGGCGGCCAGGAGCACTACGGCAACGATCATGTACTCCACATCCGCCCCGAATCCCATGAGGAAGATGCCGTTGTAGACCGTGGCGATGACTAGTCCACCAAGGATGCCGTGCAGCGCTTTGCCTCGGCCGCCGTAGAGGCTGGTGCCCCCGATGACGGCGGCGGCGACGGCGAACAACATGTAGCTCGGGTCGATGTCGGTGGCGATCGACCCCAGCAACGACAGGTACATCATCCCTGCGAAGCCGGCCATCATCCCCGTCAACCCGAAGGCGATGGTCCGGATCCGGGTGACGTTGATACCGGCGCGCCGGGCAGCCTCGGTGTTGCCGCCGATGGCGTATAGATAACGGCCAAAGCGAGTGCGCGACAGCAGCAGGGTGGCCCCTGCGAAGATGGCCAGCAAGATCGGTATCGACCAGGGGACGCCTCGCGCTACGAATGTCGTCGTGCCCCGGTTGAAGCTGCAAACAACTACCACGACCACGCCCGCTCCGGCCACGGCAGCCGACTTGAGCAGCGTGAAGCCCAGGGGTGGGGTAACCAGCCCGGAGGCGCGGCGGCGCGTGTCGCGGACCACGCTGTACACGCCGAAAGCCAGCACCAGTACGGCCATGACCACCCAACTGACCAACACGGAGATGTTGCCAGCCACGAGGTTGGTGAGTGTCGGGTTCGAAACCTCGATCACTCCACCGACGGCGACGCTGAAGCGGTCGAACATCCACAGCATCACGCCCTCAAGGCCCAAGAAGGCGGCGAGCGTGACGATGAACGCCGGTAGCCGTAGCCGCGTGATGAGTGTGCCCAGGACGAGGCCGATCAAGGTACATGTGCCCACGCCGATCACGATGCACAGCCACCAAGGCAGGTTGTAAGGCGGCGCCACCAAAGCGGCCATGAGGCCGGCACCGATGCCGGCGTTGTAGACGACCGACAAGTCGATCTCGCCGAGCAGCAGGACAAAGACCTCGGCCATGGCGAAGAGGGCGAAAACGACCATTTGGTTGAACAGGTCGACGAGATTGCCGGCGGAGAGGAACTTGTGCCGGAGGATCTGGAAGACGACGACTATCAAGACCAGCGCTACGACAACCGGAAGGACGCCGCTGTCGCCGGAGCGGGCCTTGCGCCACCAGGCACTCACGTACTCGCCGAGGGTGGTCGCGACTACCTCGGGCGCCGCGACGATGACCGATTCCGTCGGCACCTCCTCCTCCCCCTCCTCTCTTTCGAGCTCGATTTCGAACTCGGGCGCGCCCGAGCCGGGAGGAGTCATTGGACCCGCGGCGGCGTTCGCCAGGCGAGCGCGGGCGCCGTCAGGGGGCGAGATCGATAGGTCGGATCGGTCACTCGGTGAGCTGGCGAAGTCATCGCCATTGGAGGCGTCGGCAGCGGCGGGGCCGCTGTGAACAGTGTCCCCCGAGCCTGGAACAGGAGGTCCGCCTGCAGGCGGTTGACGTGTTGCTATGGCTGAGACCCCCCAGGCCCCGCCGCCGGCGCTGCGACGAACGGCTTTCCTCCCACCGTGCCGGAGGTCATCAGCTCGACCACGCTCTGGCGGTCAAGCTGCGAAACCGGGGCCTGAGCGACCATCTGGCCCAGGCGCAGGACGGCGATGTTGTCGGCGACCTCGAACAGGTCGTTCAGATTGTGGGACACGATGATCACGGCGTAGCCCTGCTGGGCCAGGCGCTTCACGAGAGAGAGCACCATCGCCGTCTGAGCCACCCCGAGGGCGGCGGTCGGTTCGTCGAGGATCATGAGCTGCGAGTTCCACAGGACAGCGCGGGCGACCGCGACGGACTGGCGCTGTCCCCCTGACAGGGACGAAACGGGCTGGCGGATCGAACGCACCGTCGTCACGTGCAAGTCGGCCAGAGTCTTGCGGGCCGCTAATTCCATTGGCGCCTCATCCAGGACAGCGAGCTTGGTCGGCTCACGACCGAGGAACATGTTCTGGACGATGTCGAGGTTGTCGCATAAGGCGAGATCCTGGTACACGGTGGCGATGCCGAGAGCGGCGGAGTCCTTGGGGGTGCGGATGGAGACCGGGTGCCCGCGCCAAAGGATCTGCCCTCCGTCGGCGGGGTGGATGCCCGCAATGATCTTGATGGTCACGCTCTTGCCAGCGCCGTTGTCTCCGCACAGCGCGGTGACCTCTCCGGCGGGCACCACGATGTCGACTCCGGCCAGGGCCCGGACAGGGCCGAAGCTCTTCTGGACGCCCCGCAATTCCAGAAGGGGCCGCCCACGCGGCAACAGCCCTTCGGCCCCAGCCCCGAGGCCAGCCTCTTGCATCGAAACAGCCATACCGATTTCTGTCCTCCTCGCGGCACCTCGCCTCGCCACAGGCTCGCCCGTCTCGGCCAGCGGCGACCCAGGAGCGAGACAGCCGCTCCTCGCAACGAGGACCGTTTGCCCGGAAAGTAGAACGGTCGCTGGAAAATTGCAAACAACGCAAGCGCCTGGGCTGCAGGTAATAACAGCCCAGGCGTTGTTGCGATGACTCAGCGGCTACCGGCTAGGGCGTGATGCCCGCTGCCTTGCAGGCCGCTACGGTCGAGTACGGCGACGAGCACAGGCTGGACGGAGGCACGAACTGGTCGGCGATGACCGTCGACTTCATGTTCTTGCTGGTCACCCACTCGGGCGTGAGGAGCACAGAGTCGACTTGCTTGTGCTCTACGGAGTCCAGCGTCTTGCCGTTGGCCAGGGCGGCCGGCGGGGCCATGCCGGCACGGAGGTACAGCGCGATGGCCACTGCTGCTTGCGCCTCCTCGTAGATCGGCTTGTACACCGTTCCGCACTGGTACCCGTTGAGCACGTTGCCGAGACCCGTCAAGGTCGCGTCCTGGCCGGTGAAAGGAATGGTGCGCGGCTTGAGACCCTTGGCAGTGATCAGCCAGTGGATGATCGGGGCGCCGTTCTCGTCATTGGGCATGAGCACGGCATTGATGCTTGGGTTCGCGGTGAACTCACCCTCGAACTCGGTGAGGGCAACGCTCGGCGTCCAGGTGCCAGCGGGCACTTCGCCCTGACCTCCCATGGCGGCCAGCTTGCCAACCAGGGTCCACTTGCCACTCTTGAAGTACGGGGCGAGGACGGTGTCGTAACCGTCGGCGAACAACGTGGCGTTGTTGTCAGTGGGCGCGCCGTGCATGACCAGAACAGTCGGCTTGGCGACCTTCCAGGTCGAGATGCAGCTGACGAGGCCATCACCGAGCAGCGTGCCGACGTATTCGTTGTTGAAGCTGACGTAGTACTTGCGCTGGCCGCCAAGGGTCAGGCGGTCGTAGTCGACGGTCGCCACACCGTGGGCGGCGTTGTACGACTCGATCTTGGCCCCGACCCCTGAGTCCAACGGGTCCATGATGACGACCTTGTCACCGGCGGTGACGGCCGCCTGGTCCATCGACAGCTCGGTGGCGTCGCTGCCATCGGCGTCCTCGACGTAGGTGTCGGTGGGTGGCAAACCGGCCTTCTCCATGGCTTCCATGAGGAACGGCGTGTCGAACTCGACGTAGCGGGTCGAGGAGACCGTGTCAGGAAGGATAGCCGTGACGCCACCGGTGCCCTTGGCCGCGACGGCCTTGAGCAGCGACATAGCGCTGAAGTTGCGATTGAAGCTGGTGGCCGTGATGCCCGCGCTCTGGGACGCGACGCCCATACCATGGGCCGAGGCGGGCTGGATGCCGAAGGCCGCGGCCCCGAGCAACACGGCCAGGGTGACCGTCGCGGCGCCGACCGCCCGTCCCTTGTGTGACATTTTCATGCTCTCTCCCTTTTGCTTCCTTCAGAAGTTGTGGAGTTGGTTGCCAAATTGGTCCGCGTCCGCCCAGGTCGGGTTCCCTCGACACTTGCACCGAGAGGAGCCGCCGCACGTCTGTGACAGCGTGCGCCCTGCGAACTGGCCGGAGTGATGTCGAATCGCTCCGGCAAGGGGAAGATAGACCGGTAATTGTTAACGAAACGTGAACGTGAGGGAGTGAGCATTAATAAACCGTGAACATCCGTAACGATTCTGAGTTATCCCGGCACGAACCGGTACCCGGCGCGGGGCTGGGTGATGATCACCGGAGGACCACCACCTTTTTCCAGTTTTGCCCGCAGGCGGCGCACATAGACGCGCACGTACTCCGTCTCGGTGGCGTAGCCCGGCCCCCAGACCCGCCGCAAGAGCTCGGCGTGACTGAGCAGCTTGCCCCGATCGACGGCGAGCTCACGCAGCAGGGAGAATTCGGTCGGGGTCAAGTGCACGACTTCGCCACCCCGTGTAACCAGGCGCTTCTCCAAGTCGACTACGAGGTCGCCGACCTCGATGCACAACGGCGACGCATCGACCGGCTCGGCGGGACGGGTGCGCCGCAGGGTGGCGGTGATTCTGGCCAGCAGCTCCTCGATACTGAAGGGCTTGGTCAAGTAGTCGTCGGCGCCAAAGTTCAAGGCGGCCACCTTGTCGTGCTGGCCGCCCCGGGCGGACACGACGATGATGCCCACACCCGAACGCTCGCGCATCTGCCGGCACAGCTCGAAGCCGTCAGCATCGGGCAGCATCAAGTCGAGCAGGACGATGTCGGGCGCCTCGGTCTCGAGCATCTGCAGGGCGCGCGACCCATCGGGCGAGACGCAGGTGTCGAAGCCACGCACGATGAGGTTGCTACGGATCAGATCGACGATATTGGGGTCGTCCTCCACCAGCAGAGCCTTGGTGCGTCTTGTAGTCGAAGTCATGGCTTCATGCGAGGTATCCTCCGGGGCCCTCGACGGGGAGCACGATGAGGAAACATGTCCCTTGTTCCGACCTCTCCAGGCCTAGGTGACCGCCGTGCGCCCGCACGATGCCGCGGGCGATCGACAGGCCGAGCCCGGCGCCGTCGTCGCTGATGGCCCCGTGCCCCTGAGAGTCCAACAGGCGGGCGCGCAGCTCCGGAGGCAGGCCGCGGCCGTTGTCGGCCACCCGGACCGCCACCGTCTCATTGCCGCCCGGGGATACCGTCACCCTGATGCAGATGTCGCTGTCGTTGTGGCGCACGGCATTGTCCAGCAGGTTTACGAATACCTGCTCGAGGCGGTCATGGTCAGCCCAGACGGGGCCGATCGACGGTGGGCACTCGATGGTGACGGCTTGGGACGGGCCGGGCGGTAGGCATGAGACGGCCGCTTCGAGCACCAAGTGGAGGTCGCACCAGTCCGGCTGCAGGCGCAGCAGTCCGGCCTCTATGGCCGAAAAGTCGAGCAGGTCGCCCACCAGCCTGCCTAGGCGGGCCGACTCGCTCGCGATGCGGCTCAAAAAACGCAGCTTGGACTCGTCGTCCCAGGTCACGTCCGGCGCCAGCAGGGTGCTGGCGTAGCCGCGGATGGCCGTGAGCGGCGTGCGCAGCTCGTGGCTCAGACGGGAAAGGAAATCGCGCTGCAGCCGGTTCGACCGGCGCAAGGCCGCCGTCTGCTGGTGAGCCTGTTCGGCCTCGTCCCGTTCCAGGGCCAACCGCACCGAGTGGGCGCCGTCGGCCAGCAGGGCGAGGGCATCGTCGGGCAATGGAGCCTCCCATCGGGCAATGAGCGCAGCCCGGCCGCCCGGGACGTCAAAGGCGGTGGCCACCACCTGACCCGTCGCCCCGGGGCGCAGGATACGGGGGCTGTAGACGGGTGCCGGGCCGGAAAAGGCGCGTATGGCGTCGGCGGCGTCGCGCCGCGGCGGTTCCCAGTACCCCAGGTTGTCGGCAGTGACGCAGGCCGTGCAGCGGGGAAGGCCGGCCGAAACGCGCGACCACAGCTCGATCTCCGTGGCGCGCAGCCCCCGCTGCAGAGATTGCAGGGCCAGGACCAGGCCCTTGGACACTTGTTCGGGACCCGCCAGCGTCTCTAGCACCTCGCGGATGGTCTCGAGCACGCGGTTGCGCGCCGTCACCTCGCCGAACAGGCGGTCACGCTCGATGGCGCCGGCGGCGTAGCCCGCGTACAGCGACACGAGGTCCATCTGGTCACGCTGCGGCCGCCCCACGAACGGCTGGCACCCGGTTATCACCCCGATAAGTCCGCTCGCGCCAATCAGGGGCACCGACCAGCTGCTGCGAATGCCGGCGCCTCGCCCCAGAGCTGCGAAGCGCTCCCAGGAGTCACTCCTGTCGATGTCCTCCACGACCACAACCCGCTTGTTCTCGGCGACCATGCCCATCGGGCCACCCTCTGCGCCCATCGGCACGGACGCCCAGGCCCGCACGAGCGGGGGTGGCAGGCCGGCGCTGGCCACCAGGCGCAGGCTGCGTTCCTCGGAGAGGTGGAGGCAGAGCTGTTCGATGCTGAGCACCGAAGCCAGCGCCGACAGGACCAACGGCAGGGTCGAGTTGGGCGTAGCCGAGGCGAGCTGGTCGACCAGGGTCTGCAGACGGTTGAACTGGCGGCGGGCGCTGGCGTCGGGGGTGTGACCCGACATGATGGCCACGACGTCTTCGGGGTGGGTCTGCGAGGGGGACAGGTCCGCGACAATGCGCCCCCCGTGGAGTACGAGGATGCGGTCAGCCAGGTGAAAGACCTGGTCGACATCATGGGACACCAACAGGATGGTGGTGCCCTCGGCGTTCAATTTCATTATGAGCTCTTCGACCTGGCGCGCCTCCTGCACGCCGAGCGACGCCGTGGGCTCGTCCAGCACCAGCAACCGCGGTCGCGCCTGGATGGCCCGGACCACGGCGACCAACTGGCGCTGGCCGGCGGACAGCGAGCGAACCCGGCGGCCGCTGTCCAGCTTTATCCCGTACGAAGCGAGGATGGCCTTGGTGGCGAGAGTGTTCTTGGCGTCGGCGGTGAACCACCGGCCCCGCTCGCGGCCCAGGAACAGGTTGCTGGCCACGTCCAGGTTGTCGCACAGAGCAGCGTCCTGCCACACCACGGCCAGTCCGGCGGAGGCGGCCGCGGCATTGGAGCGGACCCGCACCCCGTCTAGGGCCACCTCCCCGGCATCGGGGATGGTGTCCCCGGCTATACAACGAACAAGGGTCGATTTGCCGGCACCGTTCTCGCCCGCCAGCGCGACCAGCGCGCCGGTCGCCACCTCGAAGTCGACGTCGCTCAGGACCTGGAGGTCGCCGTAGGCCATGGAAAGGCCCCGCACCTTCAGCAAAGGCAGATGGGCGCTCTCCCCACCGTCCGGAACTGACGCCGCAGATGTGCGCCCCGCTCCAGTTGAGGGGTCGACCGCGGTGATAGCCATGGTCTCCAGTCTGCTACGTCGAACCGGGTCCGGCTCGAGCGGGTCGCCGGCTGGAACCGACCCCGTTGAAGTCGACGCTTCGTTCTCGCGCTGAGTTACGCCTGGGATTCGCACAAGCGACCCTCGAGATCGGTGAGTACGCGTTCGCCCATCCGACACCCAGTCGAATCCCAGTTCGCTAGTTGGCGGGCACAGTAGGTGTTTCGATCCGCTCGGCGGCTTCGCCGTCTTCAGGTCTCAAGCACGTCCTGAGTGCCAACCAATACTCTCGGACCCTCGGTCGGCGTGCCCCTGGGAGTCAGCGCTCCCGGCATTACGGGCGCGTAGACCTGCAGCATGTCGAAAGGGCCTTTCCCACGTACGACACGCGAGACGATCTGGGACCTGGCCGCTTCATTGGTGAGGCGCGTCTTCAGGTCTATGCCTCTACAGACAGAGGGCTTTGCCTTGGAGCAGAAACTCAGTGATCTCCTGCATGTTCGAGACTTGGCCCACGGCCAGCTGATCCGTGAGCTTGTAGAACTCGAGACAGGCGCCACAGGCGTAGATCTCGACACCAAGATCGGCAAGACGCCGCAAGTTCTCGAGATGCTCTGAGGCTTCGGCCGCCAGCGTTACTCCGCTGTTCATGAGCAGCACCCGTTGAGGGACAGTTTCGGACTCGCTAAGGGTGTAGAGGAAGGCCCGCATGAGCAGGGCGCCTAGTTCGTCATCGCCTCTCCCGATGGTCCGGCTGGAGAGGAAGACGGTCTGGATGCCGGGTTCCACGAGGGGCACCGTGGCGTCGGTGATGGATTCCGTTGAGGTCGAGTCGGACCAGTTGGCCGCGGCCGGCTGGATCACGATCCGCGTCTCCTCGCCGGACTCTTCGATGCCGCCGATGGTGCAGCCCGCATGGCCGGCGAAGCGAGCGACGTTCTCTCTTGCGGAGATGGTGTTCACGATCACCTCCAGCTCACTGAAACCGCCCTCGGCAAGGGCCTTGCGGGTCAGAATCACGGGCTGCGGGCAAGCGAGGTCCCGAGCATCTAGGACCCTACGGGATGAGCTCATAGCGTTTCTCCTTGCGCCGCGAGGTCGGTGAATCCAGTTCGAAGACGCGCCAGAGGCCTGTGGCGCCCTTACCCTTGAGGATCTCCGCGGCGCGGCCAGCCCCGGGAGGGTCCAGCGGGCCAACAAGGAGACCAAATCCACAGTCGCTGCGAATTTGGCGAGGCACGGGGATCAGCTCCACGGATAACTCCCCCGTCAGTTCCTGTTCAGCTCGAAGAGCCGCGTGTGTGGACAGGAAAGTCGCCAAAACCATCATCAGACGAGGATCTCCACGGTGCCCGGCAACCCACCAGTCTCGCCGATCAGGGCTGCGGACACTCCCTCGGCTCTCAAGTCCTTCTGCAGCTGCGTCGCCCGATCGACGGGAACAGCAGCCAGCAGGCCTCCGGAAGTCTGGGGGTCGAAGAGGATGTCGAGCATGACCGGATCGAGGGCATCGACGTTCTCGATGCAGCGTATGCGGCCCTGCTTGTTCCGGAAGGTGCCCTCGGGGACGAGTCCCATGGCGGCCCATTCCTCCACACCGGGGATCAGCGGCAGATCGGCGTACCGGATCTTCAGCCCGCAAGGCGCGCCGTCCACCATCTCGGCGGCGTGACCGGCCAAGCCGAAGCCCGTGACATCTGTGCATGCCCAGACGTCGCCCTCCGCCAGAATCTCCGCTGCTCGCTTGTTGAGCAGGGCCATCGACGTCTGAGCGAGGTTCAGAGCTTCCTCGCTCGCGCACTCAGCTCTCAGCGCCATGTTCAGGAGTCCTGTGCCGAGAGGCTTGGTGAGGATCAAGGCAGCTCCGGGTCGAAGCGTGTTGTTGCGCCAGGCTCTTTCGGGATCGACCAGCCCGGTCACGGCGTAGCCCAGTTTCGGTTCCGCATCCTCGACGCTGTGCCCCCCTAGCAAGGCGCAACCAGCCTCGGTCAGAGCGTCCAGGCCACCTTCCATCATGGCTTTCAAGCTGTCCAGGCCCAGACTCTTGAGGGGAAAACAGACGAGGCAGAGGGCTGTGAGGGGACGTGCACCCATGGCGTACACGTCCGAGAGAGCATTGGCGGCGGCGATGCGCCCGAACATGTACGGGTCGTCCACAATGGGTGGGAAGAAGTCCACGGTCTGCACCAGTGCGAGACCGTCGTCCAAAAGGAAAAGCCCCGCGTCCTCGAAGCTGGAGAACCCAGCCAGAAGCTGCGGGTAGGCGGGCTGTTCAAGTCCGCACAGCGCCTCGTCGAGCACCCCTGGGCCGAGCTTCGCGCCGCAGCCGGAGAAGCGAGTGTAGGTCGTCAACGCCGGAGAATCGCTCATCTAAGGATCGCCTCCAAGGTCTCGATGGCCGCGTCGATCTCTTCCTCACTGGTAGCGAAGCCCGGTGAGAACCGCAGGGTTCCGCCCGCCCCGAAGGTGCCGATGCTGCGATGGGCGGCGGCCGCACAATGCAGACCCACGCGCACTGCTATGTCCCGCCGGTTGAATTCAAGGCCAATCTCCCCCAAATCTTGGCCATCAACCGACAGTGAAACGACGGGCACGCGAGCTGCGCCGGGCTCGGGCCCTGGCGAAGAGACGCCGGGAAGATCCAGCATGCCGCCGAGCAGTCGCTTGCACAAAGACGCCTCCCGCTCGCGGATACTGGCGGGACCTCGGGCCTCGAGGAAGTCCAGGGCCGCAAGCAGACCCGCCAGTCCTACGAGGTTGAGAGTTCCAGCCTCGTAACGATCGGGCAGGAAGTCGGGCTGCTCTTCGCTTTCGGATTGGCTCCCCGTCCCTCCGCGCAGGAGAGGCTCAGGATGAAATCCGGGCGCGAGGTACAGCCCTCCGGTGCCAACGGGCCCGAGCATCCCCTTGTGGCCGGAGAAGCACAGGAAGCTGACTCCATCCATGGGCAGCGTCACATGGCCCACAGCCTGGCTGGCGTCGACGCAAAGAGGGATCGCAGCCCGTCTACAGAGGCGTGAGACTTCTGCGACGGGCGTGATGCAGCCGGTCACGTTGCTCGCGGCAGTCAAGACGAAGAGGTCCGCCGGCCGTGCCGTCGCCACGCGGAGGGACTCGGGATCCGGGCGGCCACAGGCGTCGAAAGGGATCTGAGATAGCCGCACGCCCCGGTGGGCTTCCAGGTAGTGCAAAGGACGCATGACCGCGTTGTGCTCCAACGAGCTCAGAATTACCGAGCCTCCGGCAGGCACCTGGCCCATGAGCACCAGGTTGAGGGCTTCCGTGGCGTTCTTGGTGAACACGAGGCGTTCGGGTTCGGGTACCCCCAGGAACGCGGCGCAGCGCTCCCGCACCGCGAAAAGTAGGCGGTCCGCCGCCTGGGCCTGGGGATGGGTGCCCCTGCCGGGGCTCGCTCCGGTGTCGGTCATGAAGCGCACCATGGCCTCTGCCACGCCCGGAGCCTTGGGATGGCTGGTCGCCGCGTTGTCGAGGTAGATCATCGGCAGGCCCCGAACCTCAGCATGGATCCGGGCGGCTCTTCGGCGATGCCTGGCCCCACGGCCGAATCTCCTGTCCCAAAGCCGGAAGCGAATGCGAGCATCAGGACGTGTCCCGGAATATTTGATCCCTCGTGCGAGCAGACAGCGGTCAGATCTGTCTCCAGGGGTCCGGCGGCCAGGCCGGTCACCGCCTGGAAGCGCTCCGGGCGGTGGACGGTAGCCCCGTCCATGGGGCGCCCCAGGCAATCCAAGCCGACAACGCCGATCACGGCTCCTGTCGACGGCGGCACGACGGGTTCATGATCTCCGGGGGCTTTGATGGACCGGCCCTTGGCGCCGTCTGCTTCCACAAGCACGTAGGCCCAATCCCGACTCAGCCTCGCCATCCAACTGGGATGGATCCCTTGGAGCTTGTCCGCACCTTTCACCTCGCGAGAGCCCAGGACGATAAGCCGTCCCCGTGTCTCAGGAGAAGTTCCGTGCTCAAGGAAGGGGGGGATTACGCCCGGCTCTTGGAACGGTCCCGGCTCTTCGAAAGGTTCAGCCAGACCGGCCTCTAACAGCACGTGATCGAACTGCCGATCCGGCTCCACGCGAGGGTCGAAGATGTTCGTGGTAGTCGTGAGGAGTATGTTCGAACCGCGATTGGCAAGGCTCTCGCCCAACTCGAACAAGACCGTCGTCTTGCCGCCCGCTCCCACGATCGAGACCACGGCACCAGAGAGAGGCAGGAGCAAGTGGATGGCATCGCCAATGCTCATGTGGCTCTCCGGGCGGTTCACGACCGCGGACCTGACATCTAGCACCTCGACCGGTTCGCAGCCCCCCGGCCCGGCTCGCCGGTTGGCGAGCTCGGGTTCCACACGCCGCTTGCCCTGCCAAGCTACCAGAGGCGACGCTCCGTCCCTTCGCCCGATACTTATGGCTAACGGACGCCGCAAGACCCGCCGGGGTCTTTTCCGAGGCGAAGCGGCGCGCGCTCGGACTTTCGCCTCGCGTCGCCGCGATCGACCTCCGACGAGTCGCCACCTCCGGCCTCACGCTACGAGGGCGCTTGGCAGTTCTCCACCGGTGGCGGGCCGGCGGCAGAGGAGGGACGACGCCGCTGCGGCAAAGCGCCTTCCGGCGCGGTGGCTGCACTCACTCACGCCGCCTCTCTGATCCGTCATCGCCCGACCTCGCACGTTATGTCTATCCTGAGCTGTGCGGAAGCGCCTTTGTTCAACGGTCTTGTCGCCCTAAGCTACGCCCTCGAGCGTTTCCCCATGAGGCTAAAGCCTTCTTACGCAGCCGATCGACCTGAGGCCTGATGATTCCCAGTAGTGACGCTTCTCACCGGTCGGGCTGCAGGGGCCTTGATCGTGTTCTCATGCGTTCGTTTCATGCCGCACACTCCGAACAGCAAAGTGTCATGGCACCAGGCAACGACGCCTGCCCCGACCAGCCGCGCCGGCGTAGCCGCTACCCGAGGTCGTTCCGGAAGGACGCCGCCGCAGCGGTGCTCGACGAGCGCCAGGAGACACGGTGAGAGGGGATCTACTCCAGGCTGTCGCCACAGCCCAGGCGCCCCTCGTCCTGGCGACCATCCTTGACGTCAGAGGCTCGGCCCCACGCCATGCAGGCTCCAAGATGCTGGTGACTCCCGATGGCGGCTCGACCGGCAGCATCGGAGGCGGACATCCGGAAGCCCGGGCGCTGGCGGCTTGCTGGGAGTGCTTCGCGAGTGGCCAGCCGACCCTGCTGCACATCGAGAGCCGGGGCGCGACCATCCTCGACCCCGGCGGGGTATGCGGCGGAACGAGCACGGTCCTCATCGAGCGCGTGACTGAGCCCGGCACCTACCGCCAGATCCAGGAGCGGCTGGCGCGCGGAGAGCGGGTTCTCTCGATCAAGAAGATCCTTGATGGACAGGAGTCCCTAGAAGTCGTCACCGCCCTGGTGGACGAAGGAGGCAGGCAGATCGCTGGTGATTTCCGGGACTGGAAAGCCGACGTGGCGGCCCGTGCCTTCCTCACCGGCGAACCCAGGTTCGATCGCGATGCCGGCGTCTTCTACGACCCCTTGGTGCCCGAGGAGAAACTAGTGATCTTGGGCGCCGGTCACGTGGGACAGGCCCTGGCCTTCGCGGCAGCGCCGCTCGGCTTCCAGATCACGGTGGTGGACGACCGGGCCGAACTCCTCGGTCCGGATCGTTTCCCCCCTGAGGTCGACAGGATGCACGGCGAGTTCACCCAGGTGATCGCGCAGCTGCCCCTAGACACTTCGACCTACATCGTGATCGTCACGAGAAACCACGGCTTGGATCTGACCTGCGTCCGGGCTGTGCTGCCGCGGAAGTCCCGTTACGTCGGAGTGATGGGCAGTGCCCGGAAGACGCGGATGATGGTCGAACAACTGCATCAGGAGGGATTCGACCCGGCCCGGATAGACGCCTTGTTCACCCCGGTCGGCATGAATATTGACGCCGAGACTCCGCCAGAGCTGGCTGTATCGATCTTGGCAGAGATCGTCGCGGTGCGGCACAACTCCAAGACCGTGGCCACCTTGAAGCAGGCCCACGCCGCTCGGCGGGCCGCCGCCGTGATCTGAGGATCGGGCGAGCCCCCGCCCTTCGGGCCGGCCCAGCGAACAGGATCTTGCGCTCGATGACCTTCCGTACCGGGCACAATGAAAAGTATGGGCTTGGTGAATGGAGAGCTGGTTGTCGTGAGGGGGGCCGGGGATCTGGCTACCGGCACAATTCTCCGGCTCGTACGATCCGGGTTTCGGGTGGCCGCACTTGAGCAACCGAGGCCAAGCTCGATCCGGCGCACCGTGTGCCTGTCCGAGGCCATGTACGAAGGCGAGGCGCAGGTGGAAGGAGTGCGTTCCATGCGCGTGGGAACGCTCGCCGAACTGCGGGGACTCTTGGAGCGCTGGGGACCGGAGGGCCCTGTGCCTCTGCTGGCAGACCCGGGATGCTCGGCGCTGGGGGCCCTCAGGCCATTGGCCCTAGTTGACGCGATAATCGCCAAGCGCAACCTCGGCACCAACATCGACATGGCCCAGGTCGTCGTGGCTCTCGGGCCGGGATTCGAGGCCGGCGTGGACGCCCACGCCGTAGTAGAGACGAATCGCGGCCATGATCTGGGCAGAATCTTCCTGACGGGGCACGCTGAACCCAACACCGGCGTTCCCGGCGAGATCGCGGGAAAAGGCAGCGAGAGGGTCCTTCATTCGCCCGTTGCGGGTGTGGCAGAGAACCTTGCGGACATCGGAGACCTGGTCCGGGTCGGCACGCCCGTGCTGCGCGTCGCGGACGCCGGCGGCGAGACCCTGTTGCGAGCCGAGATCGACGGTGTGTTGCGGGGCCTGATCCGGCCTGAATTCCAGGTCCATGTCGGGATGAAGGTAGGAGACGTGGACCCACGCGCCGGTCGCGAGCACTGCTTCACCGTCTCGGACAAGAGCCGAGCAATCGGCGGCGGCGTATTGGAAGCCATCCTCATGCTGGCGCGGTAGCAGGTATGGACTAAGGCTCGAAGCGCAGAAAACCCTCTTCGCCGGCTGGGAGCCCTCCTAGGTTTGCCGTCATTTCCGTCGTCGATCGTCCCGGCCCGATGGTCACGCTAAGGAGCGGGTTGGCACGGGCGCCGCTTCTTCCGCGCCACATTGAGCAACCAACGGCGACGGGTTCGTATGAAAGCGAGGCCGCTCCCTGGAAAGGGTGCCCCCTGTCAATGGGTAGTCGGTGAACTTCCTAAGTGCACCAGGCCCCGTACGGGGCCCGTCTTGTCAACCGCTGGTCGGGACCTTGTTCAGGGCTCGCCAGACTCGCTCGGGCAGCAACGGGAGCTGGTTGATCTTCACTCCTGTGGCGTTGAGGACGGCGTTGCGCACTGCCGGTGCGATCCCGTCCATGGGGACCTCACCGACCGCCTTGGCCCCGAACGGGCCCGACGGCTCCATCGTTTGCACGAGGATCGCCTCGCACACTGGGGCGTCGTCCGCCCGGAAGATCCAGTACGGTCCGAAGCGGTCATTGACCAGCTTGCCCGAACGGTCGAGAACGAGATCCTCGGTCAACGCGTACCCGAGGGACTGCAGCATCGCCCCCTCCACCTGGCCGCTCGCAGTGATCGGATTGATCGGGACCCCGCAGTCGATGGCAGTGACTAGCTTCTTCACGGTCACCTGACCGGTCTCGACGTCCACTTCGACCTCGGCAAGCTGGACCGCGAAGGGAGGCGCCGCGACCGTCCCGTAGTGCGACGCTGTTCCCATTATCTGCTCCTGATCCTCGGTGTGCAGCGAGTTGAGGGCGAGGTCGCCGAGCGAGATCGAGCGCCCGTCGGGACCCCATGCCCGCCGGTCGTGCAGCTCGACCGAACCGGGATCGTCGAGATCGAGCAGCCTCGCGGCGCGGGTCACGATGCGGGCCCGGGCGGCTTCGGCCGCCTTCTTAGCTGCTCCGCCCGAGACGTAGGTCGTGCTCGAGGCGTACGCGCCGACGTCGAAAGGAGTGATGTCGGTGTCAGACGAGCAGACGATGATGTCGTTGAGCTCGACGCCGAGCACCTCGGCGACAATCTGGGCGAGCACGGTGTCCGATCCCCCGCCCACGTCCGTGGCCCCGACGAGCAGGTTGAACGAGCCGTCGTCGTTGATCTTGAGCGAGCACGCCCCCATGTCGACGAAGGGAATCCCGGAGCCCTGGATGGCCGAACCCATGCCGATGCCGCGCCTGATGTTCGGGCGGTCCGCCGGTTGTCGCCAGGACGGGTCGTTCCGACGTTCCCAGCCGATCGCGCGCGTCCCTTGCGCTCCGCACTCCTGGAGGCCGCAGCTCATGATGTGCGGCAGCTCCTCTTGTGGGATCTCGACGACATCGCCGCGCTCACCGAGCCGTGGGACGATGTCGAGGGGGTCGCCGACCCGCACCCAGTTCTTGCGTCGCAGCTCGTAGGGGTCCATGCCAAGAGCGCGCGCGATATCGTCCATCTGCGACTCGACCGCGAAGAAGTTCTGAGGGGCCCCGTAGCCGCGGAAGGCACCCGACACGGGACGGTTCGTGTAAACAACGTCGCATCGGAAGCGCTTGGCTGGGCAGTTGTATATCGACATCCCGTGCATGCCGCCAACGGTGCTGACCGTGAAACCATGGGTGCCGTAGGCGCCGGTGTTCGAGACGACATACATGTCCTGGGCGACCAGATGGCCGTCGTCGTCGACACCCGTGCGCAGGGTCAGCGTCATGGCATGCCGGCACCTGGCGGAAGCAAACTCCTCCGACCGCGTTAGCTCGAGGCGAACCGGACGACGGGTGGCGAGCACGAGGTAGCCCACGATGTCCTCGATCAGCATCTCCTGCTTGCCCCCGAAGCCGCCCCCGATCCGGGGCTTGATCACGCGGATGCGCTTGACCGGAAGGCCGAGCAGTGGCGCCACCATGCGGCGGACGTGGTAGGGAACCTGCGTCGAGCTACGGAGCACGAGGCGATCGTCGTCGTCGAGCCAGCCGATGGTGATGTGAGGCTCGATGTTGGCGTGTTGCTGCTGCTGGACATGGAAGGTCTGCTGGAAGACGTGCTTGGCGCTGGCGAACGCGGCCTCGAGCACCTCGTCGGTCACGGTCTGACCTTCGATGTGGTGGCTCTTGTTGTGGGCGGCGTCGTAGATGCCCTCGGTGTCTGTCTCGTCGTGGACTAGCGGCGCACCAGGCGTGATCGCCTCGACCTCGTCGAACACACCTGGGAGGACCTCGTAGGTGACCTTGATGCGCCGGCAGGCCTCTTCGGCGATCCCCGGCGTCTCGGCCGCCACGGCCGCCACGCGGTCGCCCACGAAGCGGACCTTGTTGTCGAAGCTGACCTGGTCCCACGGCGGGGGATTCGGCCAGGTCTGACCGCCCGAGGCGTACTTCACCCGTGGCGTGTTGCCGTAGTGGATCACGGCGTGCACGCCGGCCAGCGCCCTTGCCTCGCTGTCGTCTATAGCCAGGATACGAGCGTGTGCGTGAGGGCTGCGCAGCACCTTGGCATACAGCATGTGGCGCAGGTCGATATCGTCGGTGAAGACGGGTCGTCCCTTGGCGAGACGTAAGGCGTCGACCTTGGGCTCGGGCTTTCCGACCACAGCCGTGCTGGCGACGTCGCTTGACAGGACGACGTGAGGCATGGCAAGCGGGGCCTGCAGGGCTTCCGCTGAGGGCACACGTCGCTCCGTCGAACCTGGGCCGGTGAGCGGCTCGAGCACGACCGGCTCGACCGGCGGCACCTTCTCACCGCGACACACCGCGGCGGCACGCCGGATCGCCTCGACGACCTTCACGTAGCCCGTCTCGCGGTCGAGTATCCCGCTCAACGCGTCGCGAATCTCTGTCTCGGATGGGTCGGGGTTGGCATCGATCAGCGCCTTAGCAGCCAGCACCATCGCGCCCGCCGAGTATCCGGACTGCAGGGCCCCGATATCGACGAAGGCCTGCTGGATAGGGTCGAGCTCGTCAGTCGCGACGTCGAGAGACTCGACCGTCGTCACCTTGTGGCCGCTAGCCTGGCCAGCGAGCATGACGTCGGCGGAGACGAGCCTGCCGTCTAACAGCACGGCTGCGGCGCCGGACTCGCCGGTTCCCGACCCGAAGCGGACGCTGAACAGCCCCAGGCGGCGTAGGACGGTGAACAACGTGTCGCCGGGCTCGCAGGTCAGGCGGTACCGGTCACCGTTGATCGTCAGGTCCACTTCGAGCATGACGGGCTGCTGGGGAGGGGTCGGCCCCCCGTCCGGAGCGCACTTGTCCTCGGTGAGTTCGCTCATCGTGAAATCGCCTCCGTGGCGCGTGCGGCCAGGATCCGTGCCAGGGCTCGGCGGTACTCGCTCGAGCCGCGGAAATCGCCGATCGGTTCGAGTCGGGAAATCCCGTGCGGATCGCTCGCCGCCGGGCCATCCCCAGATGGGAGAAGGCTGCTGCTGCCGACGGCCGTGGACTTCACGAGAACCGGGGTGGCTGCCACGCCGGTGATTGCCACCCAGCGCCGCCCGTCGAGCTGGCGCGCCACGACGGCGACAATGGGCCTGTCCGCAGCGCTCCTGCCGGTGCCCATCAGCGAGGACGTGCCGCGCTCGTCGATGCTGACCGCCGTGATGATCCTTCCCGAAGCGAGCGGCAGCTCAGCGAGCAGCTCGTCTAGCGGGATCTCGACGCTGCCCGACCTCTGGGCGATGTGAACTTGCCCGTCGTGGACGAGCAGGGTCGCCAGCAGCTCACCGTCGGGGTCGCCGCTCGCAATGCAGCCGCCGATCGTGGACTGGGCGCGCAAGGTGCTCGGCAGCTCATGGCGTGCTGCTTCTCGTACGACGGACGGCACGTCGTGGCTATCGACGAGCTCTTGCAACCGCGTCATGGCACCGATCCGCACCACCGCGTCGTCGCGCCGCTCGATGCCGGCGAGATCGAGGGCCTGCAAGTCCACGATCTCCACACCTCCGACCTCCGACTGCCCGGCTCTGGCACACATCTGCACGAGGCCCGCATTTAGCCTGGTGCCCCCACCCATGATCACTGCCCCCTGACGCTCGAGAAACGAGAGCGCTTGCTCGAGCGACTGTGGCCGTCGATACCGCCAAACACTCGTCACTCCGTCGAGCCTATGGTGTCCTGTTTTCCTGGCATAGGGTCGAAAGCCACTTCCGCGGGCCTTGCCAGGCCGCAGGCTCAGGCCGCCCTCGGTTCCGGACTCGCGACGCCTGCGGGCGGACCTAGAAGCGGAACAGCACCGTTCCACCCCAGGGCCACCTCGAGGTCTCGCACACCGACTCGAAACTTAGGTCCACGCCTTATGAGCACTAGCTTCCGACTAGTTGACCTCTTCGCTCAGCCTTTCCCCCGATCAGGCGTTCGGTGACACAAGGGGCATCGTCGGGTGCCGCTCGACCTGGGACGCGGTTCGGTATCGTCGACGTGCGATGAGAGTCCGCCAAGCTCGTCGTCTACACGATGACGGCCCCGACGAGACGAGGAGCGGTGCATTATGACAGGCCGACACCTCCCACGCCTTACCTCCACTTTTCAGGCACCGCTCGGGAGGCGTTGACCTTCTCCGGTGACGTATTCGGTTGCTCAGTTCAGCTGCACACGTTCGACGAGTTCAAGCGAACCGATGGCCCTGCTGCGGCGATTGCACACGGCTATCTCACTGACCCGACTTCGGCGGCTCAACTCCACGATTCTGGGCTCTCACGCCTTTGACCTGGGCGAGCTGTGGATAAAGTCGGGTTTGCGATGTGAAATGTAGCGACAAATAGATGCTTGATCTAGCGGACCTGTGGCATTAATCTCTCTCTTGTGTACGTGAAGATTGACCGGGTACGTAGCGGGAAGAAGGTCTACAGTTATCTGACCTTGGCCGAGTCCTATCGAAACGAGTCGGGCCAGCCTCGGCACCGGATCGTCGCCCGGCTGGGCGAGGTCTCGGATCTTAAGAGCTCGGGCGAGCTCGAGCGCATTGTCGCGGCATTGTCTGTGCAACTGGGACGCGGACCGAGCATCGAGCTCAGCGCCGAATCCGCTCCCTCCTATGGCGCCATGGCCGCCTGTGATGCCTACTTTTCCCGGTTGTTGTTGGACGAGCTCTTCGAGGTCATCGGCCGGCGCCGGCGCTCGGTTGGTCTCTGCGACGCCGTGTTCGCCATGGTCGCCAACCGGCTCCAGGACCCATCTTCCAAGCGCCGCTGTGTCACCGACTGGCTCGGGGCCGACGCCGCCCTGCCGGAAGCTCGAAGGGCCCCGTCGCTCGACCGGCTTTATCGGGCTTTGGACGCCGTCGCCGATGCCAAGGAGGACATCGAGGCGCACCTGTTCACCGAGCTGTGCAACCTTACGAACCTCGACCTGCGCCTTGTCTGTTACGACCTCACCTCTACCTACTTCGAAAGTGAGGAGAAGACCACGGAGCGTTTCCCCGCCAAGGCCTTCGGCTACAGCCGCGATCACCGGGGAGACCGGCCCCAGATCGTGATCGGACTCCTCGTCACCTCCGACGGCATCCCGATCGCCCACCATGTCTTTTCCGGCAACACCGCCGATCGCGCGACCTTGCCCGAGGTGATGGCCGATCTCCAGGCGCGCTTTGGGGTGGGGCGCATCGCTCTTGTCGCCGACAGAGGCCTCATCTCAGAAGAAAACCTCGCCCTGGTGCAAGCGAACGGCTTTGACCACGTGCTGGCGACGCGCCTGCACCGGGACCCGACAGTTGCCGCGGTCTTGGAGATTGCCGCCAGGAAAGATGCCCTCTTCGTGGCTGTCGGCGACGACGGGACCAAAGCGACCGAGATCGTCGATGAATCACGCCGCTATGTCGTTGTCGACTCTCCCCGCCGCCATGTGCGAGACGACGCCCGGCGCCAAGAGCTCTTGGCCGCGACCGAGGACGGCCTCATCGCCCTGTCAGAGCGCGTGCGCAAAGGTCGCCTCGTCGACCCGGCCAAGATCGGCGCCGCCGCCGACAGGATCCTTCGCGACTCAGGTGTCTCCCGGTGCTTTTCGACCAAGATCTCCCACGGGGTGTTCACCTGGGACTATGACGAGAAGGCCATGGACTACGAGGAGAAACTCCTCGCCGGGCGTTATGTG
>JBEKGS010000003.1:0-124716 GCA_050012675.1 Acidimicrobiales bacterium | reverse complement strand
TTGTCTTGCGCATATCCTCCGACGAGCCCCATGAGCAGGTGCTCGAGTGGGCGCTGCGCGCCCTGAGTGCGTTGAACTCTCCCCAGCTCATCAGAGCATGGCGAGCCGACGTCTACCTTCCAGTTGAGCCTTGAGATGAACGGCGCGTCAAACCAATTGCAGGCGAGGATCGTCCCTCGCGTGTGTCTCGGCTTCGAGACAGGAGCTGCGGGCCGGTCGCGCGATTGCGTCACCGCGCGCTGGTTCGCACTCGGCAGCGTTGAGCCCCATTGATGCGCTAGCCCGACCGGTCTCGCGTGACGATGACGGACGGTCTCTCGCCGGGTGAAGCACCACCGAATGGCCATTCGCCGGCGGCAATTCCTTCGATGATGAAACTCGCCAGCTCCCCGACCGTGAGTTCAAGCGCCGGAGCCAGCTTGCCCGAGACTCGCCAGGTATCCGACAACCTCGGCTCGGGCCACCCGTATGTCCACGCGTAATCCTCCAGCCAGAATCCCACCACCGACCCCGGCGTGTGTACCTGCAGACGATCCGAGCGCAGACGATCCCGGGACGAGGTCAGCTCGATCGCAACGCCAGTGAGCTCGCGAAGCAACCGAACGCCGCGGTCGCCCACCTCCACGTCGCTGTCATCACCCTCCCATGTGTCCTCACCTACTAGAAGATCGGCATTCAGATACCAGGCGACTTGTCGGCCTCGGCCGACCCAGTCGCCGGTCGTAGCCGCGAGCTCCGCGTCGAGCTCGGTTCTCAGGGCCTCGATCTCCTGCATGGGAAGGCGCTGTTGCCATTGGCTCCAGAGGAGAGCCTCAAGATTCCCGAGGGGTCTCCGATCGGCAAAGAGCCACGCGTGGGGGTCGACAGGACTCGGCTGATGGTGCTGACGGGGGATCGAAGTGTCGATGCGCTCTCTCAGGTACTGGCTCATCGGCGAGTCTCCAAGAATCACGTCTGTCGCCAGTCGCGGTAACCACCCTGGCTCTGGCCCCGCGAGCGTTGACCGCGAGAAGCTGACGATCGGATCAGACCCCGCCCTGGCGTCTGTGAAGACTCCTTCGTCCCACAACTGGAGCATGCGGTGCCACCGGTAGCGGGACGCCGCGTCGAGAACCCTCTGGACCGTCATCGCGGTCACCGTGTCCGCAAAGGATCCGACAGTCGCAGAACCCTGGATCGGCAGGTCCGGCCAACGCGCGATGAGAGTGCGCCCATCCACCGGGTCGATCCGGTAGCTCGTCACTGGGTCGCGCCTTTACCAGGGCGCTTGTGCAGCGCGCGAAGCCGCGCCGCTTCGACGGCACCTGACTCGGTGGAGTTGGCTCGCGCCCTCCATTGCGTCGCCATGGCTGCGACCACGGGCCTTTGCGGACCGCAACGCAAAGTTGCAGCGTGGCCAATCCGCCGGACGAGCGAGTCCGACGCCTGTGCTGACCCGCGTTGGTCGATCACTTCTCTGATCATCATGGAGGAGAACGACACAGGACGTCCGCGAGCCCCCGAGATTCGTGTCCGGCGTGTGATGGGCCTCGCTGCAGCCGTTGGACACTTCTGCGCACTGAGGAGGCGGTTCGCGCAGTGTAGCGGCCGTGGTGTGCACGCGCTCAGGAGACCCGGCCTCCTCCTGCGCCTTGACGAACCCGCCATACAGTCAGATCCGAAGTGGTCCTCAGACCTCGAAACGCCAGCCGTTCCGGTGCCGGGAACCGGTACCAAGCCACCCGCCGGACGCTGAGCTGGCAGAATCTCAGCCATGCCTGTGACTGCTTATCTACCGGGGTTGGTACTTACCGAGCGTGAGTTCGATGTCCCGCTGCGCTACTCAGATCCGGACACTCGCCGCATCAAAGTGTTCGCCCGGGAGGTGGCAGCACCTGAGGGGCAAGACAGACCGTTTCTCGTGTACCTGCAGGGTGGACCCGGCATGGAGTCACCTCGTCCGAAGTCTCAACCGCCAACGCCCGGCTGGTTGGAAAGGGCATTGAAGGACTTTCGCGTACTCATGCTCGACCAGCGGGGAACCGGCCGGTCGACGCCCGTCGCGACGCTCCAGGGGATGAGCCCCGAAGAGCAGGCGGCGTACCTGTCCTGTTTCCGTGCCGACTCGATCGTGAAGGACGCTGAGTTCATCCGCAACGAATTGGGCGTCGAACGCTGGAGCGTGCTCGGTCAGTCATTCGGTGGCTTCTGCGTGCTGCACTACCTGTCCGCGGCACCCGGAGGGCTGGCGGAGGCCTTCCTGACCGGCGGGCTGCCACCGATCGGCCGCCATCCCGACGAGGTCTACCGCGCCACTTATGCCAGGACGTTGCAGCGCTGCCGCCGCTACTACGAGCGCTATCCGGCCGATCGCGAACGCGTGCATAAGCTTCAGGCCTGGCTAGCCGAAGCGGAAGTGACACTACCGGGCGGGGACCGCCTCACGCCGCGGATGTTCCGCCAGCTCGGATGGATGCTCGGCATGAGCGATGGTGCGGAGCGCCTGCACTACATACTGGAGCTACCCGAAGACTCTCCGGGGTTCCTGCACGACCTCGAGGAGGGTCTCCCGCCTTTTTCCCGCAATCCGCTTTACGCCGTCATCCACGAATCCAGTTATTCCGATGGAGCGGTCACCAACTGGTCCGCGGCGCGGGTGCAACCAGAGGAATACACCGCACGGCCTGAGCTGTTCACCGGCGAGCACGTGTTCCCGTGGATGTTCGACGACTACGGGGCGCTGAAGCCCTTACGCGAGGCAGCCAATCTATTGGCCGGCCACGAGTGGCCGAGCCTGTACGACGCCCAGAGCCTGAGCCGCTGTGAAGTTCCCGCGGCAGCGGCCATCTACGCCTATGACATGTACGTAGAGCGATCGTTCTCCGAAGAGACGGCAGACCTGATTCCCACGATGCACACCTGGCTCACCAACGAATTCGAGCACAACGGGCTGCGCGCCGACGGCGGGACGGTCCTTGACCGGCTGATCAAGTTGGCCCGGGGTCACTGACTCGCCTGGGAACGAGTACTCCACCGGACGTGCGCAACCCAACGGCGTCAGCCGGCCCCCATCGAGCCGAGAGTTCGGTCGCCTCAGCTGGCCAGAGCAGGTGAAGAAACACTGGTGAGAGACCGTCGGTCAAGGTCTACTGGCAGCCATTTGGCAGCTCGGAGGTCGTATTGTGGGGTATGACCTCCGAGGACGTCGCCCAGTGGTTCGATGAGAACAAGTCATTTTTCGAAGACATGGACAAGGCGTCGGAGAGACTCCTGAGGCCGACGGGCAACCAGAACCGGAGGGCGTTCGAGCTCTCAGCAAGTTGGCTCCTGGCCGTGTTGGTCCGAGGCGAACAGCTGCCGCCCATACCCGACGCTGAGGCTCAGCGCCACTTTGCGGCAGGACTGGCCAGTTACAAGCAAGGTGCCGAGACCCTCGCCAGGACGAACGACGAAACAGAAGTCAACCGCGCGATCCGGGCCATAAAGGCGTCCAACGGAGAGTTCGCGCGCATGTACGAGGCGCTCGGCCGGACGCGACAATGAGATTGAAGGCACGCCTCAGGACTCGGCCCGCCCGCCTCGCTAGATCAGCGGTGGCGTTGGCTCAGGTGATCGGGCTACGCGGACACCCGGAAGGTGCCCGATTCGTTCTCGACGACTTTGTTCTGCGCTGAGGGCCGGATGCCCGGACATCGATCAGAGGGTCCCGTAACCAGCCGGTCGCGATCGCGGCCCGCGCCGGTCTTCTCCCCCCGATCCGGTGCTCGGGTACTCAAGCCGGGATCTTCGCCAGATAGGGCCCGGACGGCGCGAAGTAGACCTTGGCCAGCTCGACTGGGCGGTAGTCGTGCTTGTACAGCGACCAGGGTGAATAGACGATCCACCAGCCCTGGGAGTTGCGGAACAAGGACTCCTCGCCAGGCCCACTGCCTTGGGAGTTCGCTGCAAGCCATGGGCGTGCCGATATTGGCGTGCACGGTCCTGCCGGGCCGGCGCACCTCGCCACTCCGATCGAGTAACCGGGCCCGTTGAACCATGACCCCGAATAGAAGAGCCAATACGTTTGCTGGGCGTAGACCATGTCCGGCGCCTCGATCAGGCCTCCGTCCCACACCTGGCGGCTCCCGCTCATGAGCAGATGCCTGCCTCCTATGAGCCGTTCACCGTTCTTCGACAGCTCCTGCGCCCACAGATGCGTCGGCGGCGAGCCCGGGTTGGCGTTGTCGTCTGATTTCCAGTCGAGGTAGAGCCGACCGGCCGGTGTCAGGAAGGTACGCGGGTCGATTGCACCGTGATGGTTGAACTGGCAGACGAGCGGTGGGCCGGGCACTGGTGTGAACGGACCGGCAGGCGCTGTGGCCGTGGCGACGCCGATGCACTGGGCACGCTGGGAGAACCCGGTCTCGTCAGCTTGGAAGTAGATGGACTTCTCGGCCCAGGCGTCGAAGTACATCACGTAGCGCCCAGCTATCAAGCGGACGTCCGGTGCCCAGGTGAAGCCCGTCTCGGCCCATGAGGGCACGCTCGCAAGGGCCGTGCCGGTCTTGTCCCAGCGAAACAGAGTCGGGCCGTCGCTGATCGTCAGCGCCACCGGGGGCGTAGCGAAACCGGTTTGACTCGAGTACAGGTAGTAGCGGCCGTGCCACTCCACTACAACGGGATCCGGTAGGTTGCGGTCGACGATGAGCACGCCCGGGGCCGAGCTGTCCGCGTGTGGCGGTAAGGACCGGGCCGGCTGGTGTGCTCCAGACCGGCGAGCAGCCGGGCCTGCCAGCGGGGCGTTGCCGTCTGCCTTGTTGTCGGTGACGCCAGGCGTCGCCCCACGACCAGCACTCGCGGTGAACACGAACGCTCCGACGACGGCAAGCACGACGGCGCTTGTCAGCGCCACCTTCCGAGGCAACGTCGCGCGCCGCACTGCCGGCGGCGAGGACACGGGCTGTCCTGTCATACCGCCGACGATGGTAAGTGCTACCGGGCGGGTGGTGACACCGCCTGAGAAACCAGGACTCGAGTGACAACCGCCACGCCCCGGACGATGGGGAGGAGGCACGAGGAACCCTCCCGAGCTTCGGAGATCCCTTCAGGCCATACTGGTGGTGGAACAAATGCGTCAGGATCTAAGGGGGCGCCATGCGTGCTCTGGACGCGAAGCGGTGGCCCACCGCCTGCGGGCGCCTTACGTTGCTGAGCGCGGCGGGCGTCCTCGTGCTGGGCGTCGTGCTGACTGCCGTTCCCTCGGTATCAGCAGCGGTGCCCTGGTCGGCCCGGTCAAAACCCTCCCCGGGCAACGAAGGCACCCTGAACGGCATAGCTTGCCCCTCAGCTGGCTCGTGCGCCGCCGTTGGCTACCTCGGTGACAGGACTCTGATCGAGTCTTGGAACAACTCGGAGTGGTCGATCGTGCCCAGCCCAGACCGAGGGCTGACCAGCATGCTCGAGGGTGTGGCCTGCCAGTCGAAAAGCTCCTGTGAGGCCGTCGGTGACTACAGCTCGAACGGACTCCCTCGAACATTGGTCGAGTCCTCGAACGGCGCCGGCTGGTCGATCGTTCCCAGTCCGGACCGTGGAATCACAAGCAACCTCAATGCGGTCTTCTGCATCTCGGCCAGGTTGTGTGTTGCCGTCGGAAGCTACGCCAGCGACAGCGGCCTCGCTCAGAGCTTGATCGAGTCCTGGAACGGCATCGCCTGGTCGATCGCCCCGAGCCCGACCCTCGTGTCGAAACAAAGTGCCTTGAACGGCGTCTCCTGCGTCTCTTCCAAGTCGTGTATCGCCGTCGGAGACCACGGCAGTGCCACCCTGTCCGAATCCTGGAACGGCAAAGCCTGGTCCGTCGTGCCGAGCCCGACCCCGGGCTCGTACGGCGGCCTCTCCGGCGTGTCCTGTTCGTCTGCCAGGTCGTGTGTCGCCGTGGGCAACTACAGCGACGGCACGGGCAGCGCCGCCAGCATCCTGCCGAGGAGCTTGGTCGAGTCCTGGAACGGCAGGGCCTGGTCTGTCGTACCCGGCCCGAGCCCCTCGGTTGCCTACCTTTACGGCGTGTCCTGCGTCTCGGCTGAGTCATGCAAGGCGGTGGGCGACTACGCCACCGAGAGCCACCTCCATCAGACCCTGGTCGAGTCTTGGAGCGGGACCTCCTGGTCCGTCTCGGCGAGCCCAACTCCCGCCACGGCATATCTGTACGGCGTGTCCTGCACCTCGACCAGGGCCTGCAAGGCGGTTGGCGAGTACGTCGGCAACAGCGGTCTCGGCCCCACCGTTGCCCTGATCGAATCGTGGAACGGCATCGCCTGGTCGCTCTAGGCTCCCGGAGCGCGCGGGGTCGGCACGTATGTAGCGCCCGGCGCACCGGACGTGACGCCTGCATCCCAGACAGCGACGACAGCTCCTCGGCCAGCCAGGTCCGAGACTCGGCGTCATCCACCTTCTGAGCGTCGCTCGGCGTGCCGCACCGGGGAAGTCGGGCTGAGCCTCAAGAGTCGACCGAGTCCTCGTCGAACCCGCTCAATCACTGGCCATCGTCCGACCCGCGGCCAGGCACGCCGAAGGAGTAGGCCAGCCGCAAACTGGGCAAGACTGAGAACATGGATATGCGCCCAAGGGCATGGATGAGCTGGAGCAGTGGGAAAGACAGCGCCATGGCGCTCGAAGTGGCACGCTGCGAGGGCACCGTCGAGGTCACCTCGCTCTTGTCGACCGTGAACACAGACGCGAATCGGGTGGCAATGCACGCCGTCCGGCGGAGCCTGCTCGAAGCCCAGGCGGATCGACTGGGCCTGGCGCTCGTCACCGTCGAGATTCCTGCGTCGTGCTCGAACGAGCTCTACGAGGAGCGCATGGCTGAGGCGATAGCTCTCGCGCAAGCAGACCGCATCGCCCACGTCATCTTCGGAGACCTCTTCCTCCGGGACGTGCGAGCGTACCGGGAAGACCGTCTCCGCGGAACCGGCATCTCCCCGATCTTCCCCCTCTGGGACCGGCCGACGGACGTTCTAGCGAGAGAAATGCTCGCTGCCGGCCTGAAGGCGGTGATCACCTGCGTCGACCCACGCCAGCTGCCGGGTGAATTCGCGGGCCGGCCCTTCGACGCCAAGCTGCTCAGCGAGCTTCCTCCAGGAGTCGATCCCTGCGGCGAAAGGGGAGAATTCCACACTTTCGTTTGGGACGCTCCAGGGTTTCGGTCACCTCTGAACATCGAGCTCGGCCAGATCGTCGAACGGGACGGCTTCGTCTTCTGCGACGTGAACGAATCCGGGCCGGCGACCGCTTCGGCACGCAGCGGATGAGAGCCGACGAGATCTCAGGCGCCCCGTGAGACTCGACGCGACGAGCCGCGCGGATTCAGCACTGACCTTGTCACCGCGTCGGGAACCGGAACCGGCCGGTCTCCCGACAGCACCTAAGGCCCCCGTCGTGCAGTCGTCCCGCCGCCCTGTGACTCAGCGTTTGCGCGCCTGCAGCGAGTAACTCGCTGCCAAGCGCCACGGCCTGTCGTCGAGACGCCACTCCCCGGAAGCGTCTGGGCTCATCCGACCGGGAAGGGCATTCCACGGGACGCTGTCGTGCTCGACGAAACCGGTCAGGTCCATGCCCGCCTCCATGACTGCGGTGATGGTCTCGCCGAGACCGTGGTTCCACTCATGGGTGACCGTGCTGGAGAACTCGGCGTCGGTCTCTACGTAGGTGCCACCGTCTTCGAAAACGAGCGGCTCTTCCAGCTGGAAGTACGGGTAGTCGACGACGAGACGGTCGAGATGGGTCTCGTCGAGGGAGAAGAGCATGGGATGGCCCTCTCGGATGAACAGCCGTCCACCTGGCCGGAGCAGGCCGGCCACTACAACAGCCCAGCGGGTGACGTCGGGCAGCCAGCACAGGGCACCGACGCCCGTGTACACGAGGTCGAAGGAACCTCGCTCGAGCACCTCGAGGGCGCTGTAGACGTCCGCCTCGACGAAGTCGACCGAGGTCCCCGTCCGGCGCGCGAGGTTCCTCGCCTGGTCGAGCGACGCAGGCGAGAAGTCGAGGCCCGTCATTCGAGCGCCGAGGCGCGCCAATGAAATCGTGTCGGTGCCGATGTGGCACTGAAGATGGACTCCCCTGGTTCCTGTGAGATCACCGAGCCGGGGACGGTCGAAGCTGACAACCGAGGAGAGGAAGGAGGCATCCGAGACGAAGCGCTCGACTGCGTAGTCGGGTGAGGCTGCATGGGCGGCGGCCCGCTCGTCCCAATTGGCCCGGTTGACCTCGATGTAGTCCCGCATCTCATCATGATCTCGCGAGCACGCGCGAAAAGGCCAGGGACCCTCCTATTGGCTCCCGGGCTCGCCGCAGGAGGCGAAAGGGCCCCCAACGTGCCATGAAAAGGTGGAGGCGCAGCTCGAAGATGGCTGCGATCGCCGCAGGCTCAGACCTGCGCCCTGGTCCACGTGTCCCGCCGTCAACCCGGGCGCCGACCGTCGTCGACAATATTGCCAACTGGGGCGGAGTGCTTCGTGCGGACCAGGGCGAACAGGCGGGTGCTCAAGGTGACGACACGGGGGACCGATGAAATGAGTGGGTGCACGACCCGCGTTGCCTTGCGAGGGAAGCAATGAGCCGTGCACCCGACTAAATTCCGCTTGGCGCTCCCAGTTCGGCCACCGTCAAGCCGCGATCGCGGGCACAAGCTTTCGGGGACGCCGTGAGGTGGGCCGAGTTCTGCTCCGGACTATCGAGCGGCTGCACGCCGGGCCGGTTGCCGGTGCGTAGGAAGGCACTGGATCTCCGCGTACCACCCGTCCGGGCGCAACTCCCACGGTCCGATCTGGCTGCCTATCAGGGCTTCCGCGCTGGCCGTGTCCGGTTCCGAATCGTCGAGGCCTCCGACGATTCCCGGGACGCTCAGGACCGGGCCATCCGCCCCAGCCAGCAGGTAGAGGTATCCCGCGTACTTGCCGCCCTGTTCATTCGGCACATAGGCGACTTTGGGGCTTCGGAGGTCGTACCGAGCTCTGAGAGGTCGAAAGTCTGATTCGATCATGGGGAACAAGCCCTTTCTCTCAGAGATGCCCACGCACCAACCTCGATCGGGACGGCAACTCGTTGGCGCCGTCCCGAGGAGCCCTTCTTGGCCCGGCCGGCCCCGCGCGACAGCACCACCCGCCGTGATGGTCCGACAAGCAATGCGCCCTGGCTTCCGAGCATCGTCCACCTCCGACTTTCCAGAAGTGTCCTCGCTATGCGCCATTTCCGGCCGGCGACACCGCCGACGACCGGAGAATCCCCCGGCTCGCGCTTGAACCGATAACTGATTGTGATTCGGCCTCGTGGGCCACTGCAATGGCGATTCGGTTACAGGGCTGTGCCATCGGACGTGTGGCCCGAACCCTGACAGCGGAAAGCCTGAAGTTGTCCAGGTCAGCTCGCCGAACCGACTGCGGCAAGGCGGACGTCCGCCGCGCTGCGCCCGGTGTCATCGGGCCCTGGCGGCGTGGCCGCAGAAGCAAAACGGAAGGCTAGGTAGATGGCCTCTCGCTACCACCGGTGAATGCGGTACGTCCGCCCGATGGTCGGAACCTGTTCTTCGGCCCCGGCGAAATGTGTCGTTCGGCCCTATTTCGTCCGCAAACCCGGGCGCATACTGGACACGGGTTGATAGTGATCGTAGCTCAGGCCGCCGTCCTCGGGGGTGACTGGCAGATCGTGTCCCCTATACCAGCACCCCGGATCCCCCCCCGGGGTGCTGTCGCGTAAAGTGCCCGCCTTTCCCCCATCACAGGTGATCCCCGCTCCAACACCATCAAGCCGGCCACTGCGAGGAGGCGGCGAAACAGGGCCCCGCTCGCCAGAGCTGCCATCGAGCCCGACGACGCCTTCCGATTGCTTGGTCGTCGCCACCCGCGTCGGCCCCGTGGTAAGCACCAGGTGCACCCGACAGGTTCGCCTCTCTAGGTGCAGAACACGATGCTTTGAGCCGCGGCAGTTCTGCACAAACGTGCTCAGCAACCTCGGAGTACAGGCAGATCCCGGCTTGAGGAAGTTAATCCCCATCTGCAGTGAGCTAGTTCCCATACCATCAGTCCCGACCCGCGGAAACTAGGTTCGTCAGCAAAGAGGAGCGCCCAACATGCAAACACCTGACCCCCGTACCAGAGCAGGCTCCCGGCGTGACATCGCTGTGCTGACCAGCGCTCTCACCCTTGAGGAGAAAGCCGCGCTCAGCGTGGGGATCGACAATTGGCGAACCGCGAGCTTTGCTCGCCTGGGCATACCGTCGGTGAAGACGACCGACGGCCCGAACGGCGCTCGCGGAGACATCCGGGACCATGTGAGCATCACGCCCTCTGTCTGCATACCCTCGGCGTCCTCGCTCGGTGCGACCTGGGACCCTCAAGTCGTCGAGCAGGCGAGCGCGATCGTCGCCCGACAGGCTCGCGAGAAGGGCTGCAGAGTCCTCCTCGCTCCAACCGTGAATCTGCATCGTCACCCTCTTTGGGGTCGGAATTTCGAGTGCTTCTCGGAAGATCCCGTGCTGACCGGGAAATTGGCGGTCGCGTACATCCGCGGCGTTCAAGAGAAAGACGTCGTGGCGACGATCAAGCACTTCGTGTGCAACGAGGTCGAGCACGAGCGCAACACCTGCTCGTCAGATGTCGACGAGCGGGCCCTGCGAGAGCTGTACCTCCTGCCTTTCGAATACGGGGTCCGTGTCGCCGGTGTTCTGGCGGTCATGACCTCCTACAACAGGGTCAACGGAAACTTCGTCCCCGACGACGCCCGCCTGCTCGATGATGTCCTCCGCAAGGAATGGGGGTTCGCTGGGTTCGTCATGACCGACTGGTCCGGCATCGCAACGACTCTGGAGGCAGCCAAGGCGGGGCTCGACCTGGAAATGCCCGGCCCGGCACGTGCCTACGGTCCCGCCCTCGTCGACGCCGTCCGCTCCGGCCAGCTGGACGAGTCACACCTCGACCAAATGGCTCACCGCATGCTCACGGTCTTTGACCAGGTGGGCGCACTCGACGACCCGCCAACTGACGAGCATCCCGAGGACCGAGAGGAGGATAGGGCCTTTGTCCGCCACGCCGCGGCCGACGGCATGGTCCTTCTCGCAAACGATGGCCTGCTGCCCCTCAGTGCCTCCGGACTCGGTCGCGTGGCCGTCGTCGGGCCGAACGCCGACCGGCTCGCCATCATGGGCGGGGGAAGCGCCGGCGTCACCCCTCATTACGTGCTGTCGCCCCTCGGCGCGCTGCGGGAGCGACTGGACAGTGCCACCGAGATCACCTACGCCACCGGGGTCGCCGGCGACGGTGTCGCTGACGCGGTGAGCATCCAAGCTGCCGTCGACGCGGTCCAAGGAGCCGATGCCGTGGTGTTGATGGTCGGCACGGACGACGTGTGGGAAAGCGAGGGCTACGACCGCGAGTCGATGGAGCTCCCGCGCAACCAGGACGAGCTAGTGAGACGGGTCCTGGCGGCACACCCACGAAGCGTTGTGGTCGTGAACTCCGGTGCTCCGGTCAGTCTCGGCTGGGCCGACAACGCAGCTGCGATCCTCCAGACCTGGTTCGGGGGTCAGGAACTGGCGAACGCCATCGTCGACGTACTGGTCGGCGACAGCGAGCCGGGCGGAAGACTCCCGACGACGCTGCCGATGTGCATCGAGCACACGCCGGCATTCGGGAGCTTTCCCGGCGAGTCGAGCCGGGTCCGCTACAGCGAGAGCCTGCTAATCGGTTATCGCTGGTACGAGACTCGCCGGCTGCCCGTGCGCTTCGCGTTCGGCCACGGACTGTCGTACACGAATTTCGAGATCGGCATACCGCGCCCGTCCGTTGCGAAGTTGGAGCCGGGCGGCAGCCTGAGCGTCGCGGTCCCGGTGACCAACGTCGGCGGGCGCCGCGGCGCCGAGGTCGTTCAGCTCTACGTCGCAGCCCCGGGAGCAGGACAGTCCCTGACCGGTGGCCGCTTCCGGCCTTTGAAGGAGCTACGGGCCTTTGCCAAGGTATGGCTCGACCCGGGAGAAACGACAACGGTGACACTCGCGCTCAACGAGCGTTCCTTCGCCTATTACGACATCGCCGACACCGACTGGCCGGCACTTTGTGCCCGGCTGCCGGGCAGCGTCTACAACCACGGCCACGCGCCCTCGCCGCTACACCGCTCCGCGTCCGGCTGGTACGTCGATGCGGGTACCTACCAGCTCTGCATTGGACGCTCGTCCGCGGACATCGCCCACGTCGTCGACGTGGAGGTGACAGGCAGCGGTTCGCCTCTTGCGAGCTCGCTACTGCCGCAATGAGGCCGCGGCGAGGTTCCCTCGGGCGAGCTTCGAGGGCGCCTGTGCCGCCAACCGGGAGAGCCAGAACCGGCCGCCGGGCAACCGGCCTCTCTGAGACGCGGTCCGAGGCCGCAAGCAGCAGCCCGAGTCAGTTCGGCGGTTAGGTGACCGAGCTGTTCGCCCCGCTGAAAAGCCGGGCATTCCGGTGGCTCGAGGGAACGGCGTTGTTCTCCAACGCCGGCGTGTGGATGATCACCCTGGTCAGCGGCTACATAATGGAGCGTCTGACGACATCGCCGGTCCTGGTCACCTTGGCGGCGGCGATGGGCCCGTTCGCAGGCATCTGCGCCGTCTTGTTCTCGGGTGCCGCGGCGGACTCGCGCGACCGCCGTGCGCTGCTCCTCCTGGCCAAGGTCCTGCTGATCACATCGGTGACGTTCCTCGTGGTGATGTCGTCGTCGCATCTGCTGACACCCGCAACGCTGCTCATAGGGCTCGCGGGCATGGGGATAGCCGGGGGGACGTCGTCGCCCTCGTGGTGGACGACGGTCGGCATGCTCGTCCCGCCTGAGGTCGTCCCCGTCGCGCTCAGCCTTGACAGCTTCCAGTGGAACATAGGCCAAGTCGTGGGACCAGTGCTCGGGGGGGCTGTGCTCCGGAATGCCGGCACGACAGCGTTCTTCGCCCTCTGCGCCGCCGTCATGATTCCCCTCGTCTCGTTCCTCGTGCTGTGGCGTGGGCGCAACGACCTGCGCCTGTCCACACCTGGGGGTTCCACGGCCGAGAGCCTCCTCGGCGCTATATCTTCGGGTTGGCGTTACTTCTCGAACACGCCGGGCCTGAGAGCCATCGCCGCCCGCACAGCTCTTTTCGTGACACCAGGAGTGGCTCTCGGAGCACTGTTCCCCCTCTTCGCGGCGCACTATCTCCACACCTCCGCCTTCGGCTACGGCCTGCTTCTGGCACTCAGCGGTGTGGGCGCCATGCTCGCGGCCCTCCTGTTCGGCCGCCTGCAGGGTCGCCTGCACTTGGACACCGTCGTAGCTGTCGCGACCTTGGCGTGCGCGCTCGCCGTCGCCGCGCTGGTCATCTGGCCAACGCGCTGGGCGGCGGTGCCCGTGCTTCTTGTCAACGGCGCCAGTTGGGTTTGGGCGCCAGTGTCCTTCGTCGTCGCCGCGCGCCAGGTGACTCCCGAGTGGGTGCAAACCCGTTCGCTGTCGCTCTACTACGTCGTGCTGCAAGGCCCGTTCGTGCTCGGCGGCCTCGGTTTCGGTGTGATCGACACCTTCCTGCCCCTGCGGGAAACCCTGCTCATAGCGGCCTGCGCCTTCGTCCCGGGCATCCTTCTCATCCCCCGCTTCCGCCTGCCGGTGGTGGACCGCTCCTCGCTGCAGGTAGTCGCGAGCCCGTCGCTACCCATCGGAGAACACGTCCGACCCGACGACGGCCCGGTGCTCATACTCATCGAATACCGCGTCGACGGCGAGGCCGTCGACGACTTCTTGGTCGCCATGGCCGAGTTGCGTGTCGTGCGGCGACGCCTCGGCGGGACGCGCTGGGGCGTGTTCCAGGACGTGACCGCACACGGCAAGTTCTTCGAGACCTTCCTCGTGCCCTCGTGGAACGGCTACCTGCTCCAGCGTGATCACTACACGAATGCAGACCGGGCCATCGAGGCGCGGGCCTTCGCATTCCACCGGGGCGCCGATGCGCCCAAGATAAACCGCTTGGTGCACCCCGAAACCGTCGAGGCCGCCAGGGCTCGCTCGGCCTGGCGGCGAGAAATGCTCCGACTGCTCAGACCGCAGTAGGGCGATGGGCTGAGGGCTGTGGGGGTACCTCGGAGCTACCTCAGGTGGGCCGGCCTCGCCGGCGGCGGCCGCCAGGCTCAAGCCTCCTCGAAACCAAGCAAGCAGGTGGTCCGCCTGAGCGGGCACGGGACGGGGGCCATGCCCAGCCGTCTCTGGGGATCCCTGGCGTGCCCTACCATTGACAAATGACCTCCGTGTGGTGGCTTCGGTGGCTGATGGTGGTCATCGGATCGCTCATCGGTGCAGTGCTGATCCTCGGCCACCACGTGATCATCGGAGTCCTCATCCTGGCCATGGCGATGGTCAGGGCAGCCGTCCTGGTGGCGGTGCGCAAGCGCCGGGCGGCCTTGAGGACGAGGCGCGTCGGCAGGTTCGGAGCGCAGCGCTACTAGCGACGCGCAGAGATCCCGGCGAGCGACTTGATCCCGCAGTCGGCTCGCCCATTTCCCGGGCCAGGCGGCTCGTCTTAGTCCTTGCGGCCCGTGAGGGCAAGGCGAACACCGACAGCCATGATGGCCAAGCCGCCGATGCCACCTATCAGCTCGACGCGTCTCGGTGAGCTCGCGAACCAGGCTCGAACCGTGCCGGCGAACCAACCCCAGGCATTGTCGCAAAGAAGGGCTATGGCGGAGAACACCAGGCCGAGAACCAAGATCTGACCCGACAGGCTCCCGTCGGCACGATCGACGAACAGGGGCAGGATGGCCACGAGAAAGACGACCGTCTTGGGATTGGTGACCCCGACGATGAAGCCCTGCAGCAAGAAGCGGCGCGACGACGGAGTCACGCCTGGCTGCAGCATCTCGAGCAGTGACCGCCGATCACGGATCGTCTTCGCACCCAGATAGACAAGGTAGGCAGCGCCGAACAGCTTGAGACCGGTAAGGACCGCCACCGACCGTTCCGCCACGGCGCCGACCCCGAAAGCCACGGCAATGACTTGGATGTACTCGCCGAAGGTGTTGCCGACGACGGTGAGCGCGGCGGCTTTTCGCCCGTAGGCCAGAGCGCGGCCGACGATGAACATGACGCTCGGGCCGGGGATGACGATTATCACGAGAGCTGTGAGGGCGAACGCCGCGATGTGACCGGTGGCAGGCATTGTCCAACGCTATCTCCCCGCCCCAAAGTGGGCGCTTTGGCAGTCCGCGCTTAGGATTGGGCCATGCTGGGAAACGGGCCTGTCGTTGGCTTCACACCTTATGAAAGGCCCGTCCGTGCTGCCTTTGTGGGTCTCGGACGCATCTACGACCTCAATGTACGCGCCTATATTGACAATCCCGATGTCGAGGTGGTCGCCCTGGTCGATCCGAGCGAGGAGCGCCGCACCGAGCGCCAGGCGGACTTTCCGGCGGCCCGAACTTTTTCTTCGGCGGCTGAGCTGGCGGCGAGCGGTCTCGATGTCGACGCCGTCGAGGTGCTGCTGCCGATCCCGTTGCACGCCGACGGCGTTGCCGAGCTCCTTGGGTACGGCTGGCATGTGAACCTGCAAAAGCCGATCTGCAATGACCTCGCCGAAGCGACGCGCATGCTCCGAGCCGCCGAGGCCAACGGCAGGCTGCTTCGCGTCATGGACAACTACATCTTCTACGAGCCGCTCTTGAAGCTCAAAGAAGTGGTCGCCTCTGGCGAGCTCGGCGAGATCAGCGGGTACCACATGAAGATGGTGGCAAGCGGCCGCGGAGGCTGGGACGTCCCAGGGAGCACCTACGAGTGGCAGTTCCAGCAGATGCGACGCGGCCGCGGCACTCTCGTGTTCGACGACGGCTGGCACAAGCTCTCAACGGCGATCTGGCTCTTCGGTCCCGTCAAAGAGGTGCGGGCGTGGGTGGGCACCACCGAGGTCTTTCCCGGCATCGAGGTCGACGCGCCCACGACGCTCGTATGGGAGCACGACAACGGGGTCCGCGGGGTCTGGGACATCACGCTCGCGGTCGACATGTACCTGCGCTCCGACTACTACACCAACGACGAGCGCTGGGAGATCACAGGCCGACGCGGCTACGCGCGGGTCAACAGGTGCACCAGCCGCGGGATTCAGCAGCCGAGCCTCGAGGTCTACCTGGACGGCGAGATGCGCTCGTATCACGCGCTCGATGACGACTGGGCCAGCAGCTTCAGGAACTCGGGTCACCATTGGCTGCGTTGGCTGCACACGGGCGAAGGCCCGATGCTGTGGAGCGGCGATGAAGCCGTCGACATCTTGCGCTTCGCACTGGCCTCGTACGCGAGCCATGCCGCCGGGGGCACGGGCGTGGACCCGGACTCTCTCGGCTAACCGCCCGTATCTCTGCAGCCCTCGGACCTTCTTGCAGCCCGCCTGTCTCCTCACAGGCGGTCAGGCAGCCGGGCTTCGAAGGCCCCGTTCCCCCGAGCTTGCCCGGCCTGCGCGGAGACAACTGGTAAGCGGCGATAATCAAGAGATGGATCCCCTTGCCGAGCTCCTGACCAAAACCGCGGCGCGAACCGCCGACTACCGCGCAAAGGTGGCCGAGCGGCCGGTCTTCCCCCGTGAGGTCGACCTCGATTCCCTACGGACCGCTCTCGGTACGTTGCCCGACAGCCCCACTGCGCCTGACGTCGTGATCGACGAGCTGGCCGGTGCCGTCGAGCCCGCCCTCGTCGCGACGACGGGTCCCCGCTACTTCGGCTTCGTCGTCGGTGGAGCCCTCGATGCCGCTACGGCGGCGGACATCCTGACCGTCGGATGGGACCAGCCGGCATTCAACGCCTTCACCTCACCCGGTGCCGCTGTGGTCGAGGACGTGGCCGGAGGCTGGCTGAAGGACCTGCTCGGGCTGCCGGCCGGCGCCTCGTTCGGTTTCACGACCGGCGGGCAGGGCGCCAACACGGTCTCGCTCGCCGCGGCCCGGCACCATGTGCTGAAAGCGGCGGGTTGGGACGTCGAGCAACACGGGCTGCTCGGCGGTCCGCCGGTGCGAGTTGTCGCCAACGGCGAGCGACACGCCACCATCGACCGGGCGCTGCGCCTCCTTGGGCTGGGTGCCGGAGCGCTCGAGCCGGTTGCCACCGATGCCCAGGGGGCGATCGATGTGGCCGAGCTCGCCCGCCTGCTGTCCCGCGGTCCTGAGGGCCCGACCATCGTCTGCCTGCAGGCAGGCAACGTGAACAGCGGCGCCTTCGACGATCTCGCCGCGGCGAGCGAACAAGCTCACCGGCACGGGGCCTGGGTCCATGTCGACGGTGCTTTCGGGCTGTGGGCCGCAGCCAATCCGGGCACCCGTCACCTCACCAAAGGCATTGAGACCGCCGACTCCTGGGCGACAGACGGCCACAAGTGGCTCAACGTCCCCTATGACGTCGGCTACGCCTTCTGCGCCCATCCCGAGGCGCACGCCGCCGCCATGTCCTACACGGCCGCCTACCTGACCGGCCAGGGTGAGGGCGGGCTGCGTGCACCGGGTGACTATGTGATCGAGTCGTCGCGCCGGGCCCGTGGGTTCGCCACCTGGGCTGCACTGCGCGAGCTCGGGCGCAGCGGCGTCGCGGAGCTGGTCGAGCGCTGCTGTGGCCTGGCGCGCCGCTTCGCTCAACAGCTCGGCGACATCGACGGGGTGGCGATCGCCAACGACGTCGTGCTCAATCAGGTTCTCGTCAGCTTCGGCGACAAGGAGCGGACAGACCGGATCATCGAGATGGTCCAGCGCTCAGGTGAGTGCTGGATGGGAGCCACCACCTGGCACGGCCAACGTCTCATGCGCATCTCAGTGTCGAGCTGGCGAACGAACGATTCCGATGTCGACCGCTCGGTCACCGCCATCTCGGCCGCGATCAGAGCTTGTTAGACCTGAGTCAATGATCCGTGGCCGATCGGGAGCTCCCTGGCGCTGACCTCGACCGGGGCGGTGTTCGCCTGGGGCTGGAACATAGCCGGCCAGCTTGGCAACGGGACCACGAATGGCAGCGATCTGCCGGTAAAAGTGAGCCTGCCGGGCGGCACCAAGGTGACCGCGATCGCCGCCGGCTTCGCCCACAGTGTGGCGCTGACCTCCACCGGCGCGCTGCTCGCCTGGGGCAAGAACTACAACGGCAACCTCGGCGACGGGAGCACGACAGACAGCGACGTGCCGGTGAAGGTGAGCCTGCCCGTGGGCACGAAGGCGACCGCGGTCGCCGCCGGCGCCGAGCACAACCTGGCGGTGACCTCGACTGGCGCGGTGCTCGCCTGGGGCTATAACGCAGACGGTCAGCTCGGCGACGGCGGCACGGGAGCCATCACGGCCGGCGACTTTCCGGTGGTTTCTGGCTCGACGACCTCTGGGGTACCCAACTTCGGCACCCTCGTCTTCTCCAGCGCGCTGATCAATGGGTACCCGTTCGGCGCCGCGGGAACTGGACTCCAGGCCGACGACCCCTACGCGACCTCGACGGGCCCGCTCCAGATCAAGACCGTCTTCTCCGCCAGTAGTCCAGAGGCGTTCACTACCGTCTTCAGTCACTCCTGACAGCGCAATCCGCGGCTGTCGCCTCCGCCGTGGCCGCGAGCCATTCGCGCTTCGGTGCGCTCAAGATCCCAGACGGCGAACCGCCGGCTGGTCGCCGCGCAAGACGACGTTCTCGCCTTCTCCGTTCTGTCCTGGCCGACTCGCTTCGCGTGCTCCCGACGTTGCCGTCTTGACTGGCTTCGTGTCCTACCTGCTTGTGGATGCAGCGGCGTCTACATCGCCCTCTCTCTCGGGTGAAATGGAGAGAGCACCGAATGACCCTGGAGAGCTTGGCCCAGACCGCCTCCTTCACCCTGGATCTTGTTGATCCACGAGGAACGTCGAGCCCTAACAGCCCACCGGCGCGTGCCACGCGGCTCTCTATGTCAGGACCCGGCAAAGGCCCATCCGCAGGGCGCGGCTGGCGGGCCGCGACCGGATTCGCGCCTTTCCACGTGGGATAATTGCTGATTGGTGCAGGTTCCGCACGAGCTGCGCAAGTGCGTGTGCTTCGTGGGTGGACAACGCGGCCACTTGCGCGGAGTGGGCGCGGCCTTCTTCGTCGGTGAGCCGCTCGGACTACACGATGCGGCGGCTGTCTATGTGGTGACCGCCAAGCACTGCGTCCAGCCTCTCGACGCGAAGGCCGAGGGGCCCTTCGACAAGACATGGCTGCGGGTCAACCTTCGGCACGCAGGTTCCATGCACCTGGAGATACCGCCGGAGAAGTGGACATGTCACGAATCCGCGGATGTGGCGGTGCTCCCGCTCGCCTTGAACATGCACACTTTCGACTACCTCTACTACCCGGTCCGCCACGGTGCCACGGCAGAGTTCATCAAGCGGCACAGCGTCACGCCGGGTGAGGACGTGTTCATAACAGGACTGCTGATCTCGCACCCGGGCAAGTCCAGAGTTCTGCCGATCGTGCGTGTGGGCAACATCGCGGCCTTCCCAGAGGACCCCATCACCTTGCTGACGGGGCAGGACTCCGCCTATCTGGTCGAAGTGCGCTCTCTCGGCGGACTCAGCGGCTCGCCCGCCTTCGTCCACCTCCTGCCAGCTCACGGCGAAGGCGCTGCTCACCTGGGACACGCGACAGAACCAGCCGGCACGACCAAGAGGACTTATCTCATGGGCCTTGTGCACGGGTTCTTTCCCACGATGGAAAACGACCCTGACGGGATCGGCGAGTGGGCGCAGGAACCCCTCAACACAGGCATATCCGTCGTCGTGCCCCTGGAGCGAGTGCTGGACATCATCGACAGCCCGTCGTTCGTCGACCAGCGCGAACTTGCCAAGACGCGCCTGAGCGCCGGGCACATGCCAGCTCCCGCATTCCTGAGAGAGCACGTGGAGTACGCCCACTTCGAAGAGCTCGCTTCGGGACACGTGATGATGATCAAACGCGAGGCAGACGAGGTCGAGCGCGACCCCTGAAGGGGCAGGTCGACAGCTGAGGTCACGGACAACGCACGCCGGCCGCCTCCGAACTGAGGAGGGCTCACCTGACCGCTGTCGGGAAACTGGTGGCGCGGAGTCGCTGTGGCCTAACGTCTCGGTCCTGCGGTACCTCGTGCAGGACGCGGCGGCACCATTTGCAGCTGGAGGTTCCCTGTTGGCGGGAACCCCCGGGGGGACGAAGTCACTTGAATCCTTACATCGTGCTCGGAAGTGCCGTCGTGGGCTTCCTGGTCGGCATGACCGGCGCGGGCGGCGGCGCTCTCATGACGCCCATGCTGATCCTGCTCTTCTCGGTCAAGCCGTCGACGGCGATCTCGAGCGACCTCGTCGCCGCCGTGGTGATGCGACCTTTCGGAGCGGCCGTTCACCTCCAAAAAGGGACGGTCAATCTCCGCCTCGTGGGATGGTTGGTCCTGGGCTCGGTTCCTACGGCGTTTCTCGGCGCCTACCTCCTGCACCTGATGGGCCAGTCCCATGTCGCCCAGGACAACGTCGAGCGGGCGCTCGGAGCCGCTCTTTTGATCGGTGCCGCCGCGATGACGTTGCGCTACCTCCTCGACCGGCGAGCGGGTCACCGCCGCGACGGCGTCGTGCACGACATCCTCGTCCGTCCGGTCCCCACGGTCGCCATCGGGATGCTCGGCGGGATCATCGTCGGGATCACCTCCGTCGGCTCGGGGTCCCTGATCATCGTCCTGTTGCTGTTCGCCTACCCGCTGCTGGGGGCCAATCAGCTCGTCGGAACCGACCTCACCCAGGCGGTGCCGCTGACCGGCGCGGCGGCCCTCGGTGCGCTGGCCTTTGGCCACGTGGAGTTCTCGGTGACAACGTCGATCATCGCCGGCAGCGTTCCAGCTGTGCTCGTCGGGTCTTTTCTCTCCTCGAGGGCTCCTGACCGGATCGTGCGCCCGATCATCACCTTCGTTGTCTTCGCCTCGGGCCTCAAGTACATCGGGTTGAGCACGACGACGCTCGGGTGGGTCCTTTGCGCGACGGCTCTTGGTGTCGCAGTCGCCTGGACCATGAGCACCCAGCCGTGGCGCAACGGGCTCAAGGCGTCGGACGTGCGGGCGGCCGGCGGATCCACGGAGCATCTCGGGAATGCGGCGGCTCCATTAGATGAGCGACGGCGAACCTGAGAGACTCCCTGCATGGGGACTCCTCCCTCCGGGCCGCAGCCGAATCGTGTCCCTGTCGACAAGTCGCCGGTGCTGGCCTTCCTCCTCACTTTCTTCCTCGGTCCGCTGGGCCTTTTGTACGTGAAGGTGGTGCCGGCGCTGGTCCTTACATTGGTGGCGCTCACCGGCTACTTCACCTTCGGCATCACCACGGCGGTGGTCTGGGTCGTCTCGATCGTCTGGGCCTGCACCGAAGCCTCCCGCCGGCACCGCGCCTCGGAGCTCTGGCGGGCGTCCACGGGCAATCAGGGTGTGCCTGCCCCCGGTTACCGGCAGGCAGCCGCGCTCGCGTACTACCACGGACAGGACGCTCCTCTGCCGGCACCGGGCTGGTACCCGGACACCAGCGACGCGGCCAGGCTGCGGTGGTGGGACGGCGGCCAGTGGACCGATGACACCCGGCCCGCGTCCGACCAGCCCCCGCCACGACCAGCGGGGCCGGACGAGACGCTGCCACCACCTGCCGCCGGCTCGTAGGTCATCGCGGCCCCGCGAGCTTGGCCGGCGAGGCTCAGTCGGGCGTCGGCAGGATCTCCGCTCGTTGCCCCGGGACGGACCTCGTGAGGTCCTCGTCGCCCGGAGCGCCGGCGTCGGCCAGGTCCATTTCCGCCAGCTTCCCGGGCCACCAGTTCCACCGGCCGAGCAGCGATACCGTCGAAGGTACGAGCAGGCTGCGCACGAGAAAGGTGTCCATCAAGATGCCGAGCGCCAGGCCGATGCCGATGTCGCGGATCTGGCTCCCGCCCGGTTGACCCCCAGCGGTGACGGCGAGAACCAGGAACGTCCCCGCGAGAACCAGACCCGCCGAGGTGATCGTCGGCCCCGACGCGCCGACCGCGGTCACGACGGCGTCGCGAAGACGGCTTTGGTGCGCCTCCTCCCGGATGCGCGTCATGACGAGGATGTTGTAGTCCTCGCCGAGGGCTAAGAGGAAGATGAACATCAAGAACGGTAAGAGGAAGGTGAGCCCACCGCTGTTCGCGAGCTTGATGAACAGGATCGACGCCAGGCCCAGCGCCGCCAGGTAGGACAACATCACGCTGGCTATGAGGTAGAGCGGAGCCACGAGGCTCCGCAGCACGAGAGCGAGCAGGAGCCCTATGGCGATGATGGCGATCGGGACGATGTGGATCAGGTCGGCGTCGGAGATCGAGCTCACGTCGTAGAGCGCCGGGGCCTCGCCGGCCACACCGCTTGCTGTGGCGCCGATGCTGTGCTGGACCGCCGTCAAGGTCCTGCGGATGCCAGGGACGGCATTGAGAGCCGGCGTCGAGGCGGCGTCGCCGGCGGTGAGCCCGGCCTCGAACTGGATCGTGTGCCCGTCAGGGCTCACAAATCGCGCCGTCGCCCGGTACAGGTCGTAAGTCAACGTCGGCACCTTCGCGCCCGGCGAGCCCGGGGCCGGCAACGCCGGGAGCAGGGCTGGGTTTCCGAGCGCGGCGTGCAGGCTCACATAAAGCGCCGGTGAGATCGCCGTTCCGGCAGGGTCGAGCGGTCCCGGCAGGGCGTTGAAGAGCCCGGTCGCCTGCAGCTCCCTCTCGGCCTTCACGACCGCGCCGGGGTCCTGCCACAAGGGGGCGGCAAGTTTCAAGATGAGGTTGGTCGGGTTCGAGCTCGCCTCGGGGAAGTACTTCATCAGCGCCGCATTGCCCGCGGCGGCGTCGCTCCCATTCGGTGCCGCGGTGGCCCCTCCGAATCCTGCCGGAGAGTAGAACAGTGCCCCGAAGGCGAGTGCGCCGAAGACGATGAGACCGACGGCGAGGGTGTGCGCCGGGCGGGCGATGACGCGCTGGGCGACCCTCCCCCACCAACTCTTGTTCACCTCACCGGGGACGATCTTCGCCGGCCAGAACACGGCACGCCCGAGGATGGCCAGCAACGCGGGCAGGAGCGTGATCCCGGCGACGAGCATCACGGCGATCCCGATGGCGAGCGGGACCCCGAGATCGTGGTAGATCCCGAAGCTCGCGAACAAAAGTGTCAACAGCGCCAGGATGACCGTCCCGGCCGAGGCGCTTATCGACTCACCGACTCGCGAGACGGCTCGTGCCACGGCCTCGTTCGCCGCCAGGCCCGAGCGCAGGCCTTCCCGGACACGGAAAACGAGGAACAACCCGTAGTCGGTCCCCGCCCCGAGGATGAGAACGATCAGGAGCAGCTGGGTGATCTGGGAGATCTTGAGACCGTGAGAGCCGAGCTCGCCGATGACCGAGCCCGACAGCTGGAGCACGATCGCCGCCGGCAACAAGGTCACCAGGGGCGCCAGCACGGAGCGGAACACAAAGAGCAGGAGAACGATGATGAAAAGGATCGACAGCAGCTGGGTCTTGTTGCCGGTCGAATTGGACTCCTTCTGCTGTGCCACGTTGGTGGCCACGACACCGGCGAGGTGGAACCGGATGCCCGCAGGCGCGTGGACCTTGGCGAAAGCTGCGGTCAGCCCGTTGACCACCTGCTCTGAGGGCCCGGGGCTGTACCCGGCGATGCTCGCCTCGACAAGGAGCTGTACCGCGCGCCCGTTCGCGGAGGTGCCGACGTATTGCACGAACGCGACGTTGGGGACCTTCTTGGCGTCAAGGGCAAGTCGGCTGATCGCCTGAGTGTCTGCGATGCTGATCGGGCCGTCCTGGCTGACGCCGACGATGATGACCGGTACCAACGACGCCTTGCCCACCAACGGCTCCGCGAGGTTGCCCGCGACCGTGCTCGGCGCGCTCGCGGGCAGGAACGCCGAATTGTCGTTGTTGACTTGGCTCCCCAGCGAAGGCAGGAAATGAACCGACGCAGCTGTCCCGACGATCCATACGACGACGATGAACCAGCGAAATCGGACGGTGAAGCGTCCGAGGCCATTGAAGAACACGTTCATCCGCGGGAGGTCTCCGTCTCGAGGCTGGGCGGCGTCGTGACCGCCTTCGGTCTTGCGTCGCGACCCTGAGGGGCACCTTTGGGGCGCCCTTCGTCCAGCGACGTGCGCGGGGAGGCCTTGACGGACAAGAAACCTAGTCTCTCCTGAGCGCCCGTCGTGCCGCACCCCGGGAGGCGGTCCGGCAGGTTCGCTCTTCGCCGGCGACCGGCCGCGAGCGGGTCGCGCTCTCTCAGTGGAAGTCCCTCGACGGGCTGAGCGTCATCGCGAGGTCGATCTCCTCCAGGTACTCCGCCACCACGTTCGAGGACGACGGAGCCTCTTTGTCGGCTCCCTCTCCGCGTTCGAGCCGCCCTCGTACGAGGAGTACCACCGCCGAGCGCGCCGGCTTGCGGTAACGGGCCCAGCACCCCGGCGAACAGATGACGTTCACGAGGCCTGTCTCGTCTTCCAGGTTCAAAAACGTCGTCCCCCCCGCCGTAGCGGGTCTCTGGCGATGCGTCACCACACCGGCGACAAGGACCTTCGCACCATCGGGCACCTTCACGAGCTCGGCGTTGGGGACCACCCCCCGGCCGGCGAGCTTGCCTCGGGCGAAGGCCATCGGATCGGAACCTGGTGACAGCCCGAGTGTCTGCAGATCGGCGGACATCTCCTCGATCTCGTCCATGTCGGGAAGTCGTGGGGCATTCGTCCCGACCACGGTGCCAAGAAGGCGGCCGGGGCGTGCCTCGGCAGCCGCACCCGCCGCCCAGAGCGCCTCGCGACGGGTGAGCGGTCGCGCTGCGGTTCCCGCTGTGCTCGGCGCACCCGAGTCGTGGCCGGCGCGGGCCGGGGTTGCGCCGAGTGACGCGAGTGCCCCCGAAGTGGCGAGAGCTTCCAGGCCCGGGCGCCCGATGCCGCTTTGGCACACGAGCTCCTCCATGTCGCCATAGGGCCGGCCCGCCGCGATCACTCCGGCGAGGTCGTGACCGATCCCCTTCACCGAGGCGAGCCCGAGCCGTACCAAAGGGCCGGGAGCCCCGGGCTCGAGCGAGGCCCCCGCCTCGCTCTTGTTCACGTCCGGGCCGAGGACGACGACCCCGTGGCGCCGGGCATCGGCGACAAGGGTGTGAGGTGCCCAAAAGCCCATCGGCTGGGAATTGAGCAGTGCTGCGAGAAACGCCGCCGGGTAGTGCAGCTTCAGCCACGCGCTCACGTACACGAGGTAGGCGAAGGACACCGAGTGGCTCTCGGGGAAACCGAAGTTGGAGAAGGCGGCCAGCTGCTCCCAGACGGCGTCCGCGACCTTGCCGGTGATCCCCCGCCCGGCCATCCCCTCGTACAGGCGGGAGCGGAGGCGTTCCATGCGTGAAGCGGAGCGCTTGGCGCCCATGGCTTGGCGGAGCTGGTCCGCCTCGGCAGCCGAGAACCCGGCGGCATCGATGGCCATCTGCATGAGCTGTTCTTGGAACAGCGGCACCCCGAGGGTCTTCGCCAGGCTGTGCTCGAAACACGGATGCAGGTACGTGACCGCCTCTGTCCCGTTACGCCGGCGCAGGTAGGGGTGAACCGATCCTCCCTGGATCGGGCCGGGGCGTATGAGAGCGACCTCGACGACGAGGTCGTAGAAGCAACGCGGCCGTAGCCGGGGCAGGGTGGCCATCTGCGCCCGGCTCTCCACCTGGAAGATCCCCACCGAGTCGCCACGGCACAACATGTCGTAGACGGCCTCTTCCTGGGGGATCATCGCGAGGTCGATCTCGTCGTGGTGGTAGGCGCCGACGGTGTCGACCGCCCTGTGGATCGCCTCGAGCATCCCGAGACCGAGGAGGTCGAACTTCACGAGGCCGACGGCCGCGCAGTCGTCCTTGTCCCACTGGAGCACCGTCCGGTTCTCCATGCGGGCCCACTCGACCGGGCAGACCTCCGAGACCGGCCGGTCGCAGATCACCATGCCACCGGGGTGGATGCCTAGGTGGCGGGGGAAGCCCTCCAGCTCGGTCGCCACAGCCAGCACCCGGGCCGGGATCCCGAGATCGCCGGCTGACTTCGCGGGACCAGGCTCCAAAGCAACGTCGTCACGGCCGGGGCGGTCGCCGCCGGGCGCGGTTCTTGCACCATCACGCCGCGCGGCCTCACCTTCGGCGGCGGCGCTCCACCACGTCCAGCGATCCTTGCGATGCGGTGCGGTCGAGTGATGACCACCACCAAGTGACCCCCAGCGCTCGATGTGCCGCGCCCAGGCGTCGACCTGCCCGGGCGAGTGGCCGAGGGCCTTCGCGGCATCCCGCACGGCGGACCGGGCCCGGTAGCTCACGACTACGGCCACGAGAGCGGCCCGCTCGCGGCCATAACGCCCGTAGACGTACTGGATGACCTCTTCGCGCCGCCCGCTCTCGATGTCAACATCGATGTCGGGCGGCCCGTCGCGCTCGGGTGACAGGAACCTCTCGAACAAAAGACCGAGAGCGACGGCGTCCGCATTGGTGATCCCGAGCACATAACACACGGCCGAGCTCGCAGCAGATCCCCGACCCTGGCAATAGATCCCCGACCGCCGGCAGAACTCGACGATGTCCCAGACGACGAGGAAGTAGCCGGCGAAGCCCAGCTCCTCGATCATCACCAGTTCGTGCTCCAGCTGACGCCACGCACCGGGCACCCGCTCAGCCCCCGCCGGGCCGTAACGCCGTGTCGCTCCCTCCTCGACCAGCTGGCGCAGGAACGTCATCTCGCTCTGGCCGACAGGAACGGGGAAATCGGGAAGCTTGGGGGCGACGAGGTGGAGGTCGAAGGCACACGCCCGTCCGAGCTCAGCGGCAAGCTCGACGGCTCCGGGGTAGCGGGCGAAACGCCTGGCCTGCTCGGCCCCCGAGCGCATGTAGGCGGCCCCAGCCGCAGGCAGCCAACCGTCGAGCTCGTCGAGGGGACACCCTGAACGGACCGAGGCGAGCACCGAGGCGATGCGGCGGCCCTCCGGCCGGGCGTGATGAACAACGTTCGTCGCGACGATGCCGAGATCCCTGCGCACAGCAAGGGTGGCGAGGGCGTCGTTGCGCGCCGAGTCGATCGGGTCGTCGTGGTCGAACAGCTCGACGATGACGTTCTCAGAGCCGAACCGCTCGACGAGACGGTCGAGCTCCCTCGCCGCAGCGATGGGACCGGCCTTGACGAGCGCGGCAGGAACCGCCCCCTTGCGACAGCCCGTCAAGATGAGGAAGTGACCTCCCGCGAGCTCGGCCAGCCGGTCGATGTCGTAGCGGGGACGGCCCTTCTCGCCACCGGCGAGATGGCCTTCGCTGATGGCGCGGGCAAGTCGGGAGTAGCCCTCCGGGCCGCGGGCGAGAACGATCAGGTGGGACCCGGGCGGGTCGGGGATACCAGTACGCGCTGGCGCCGGGACGGCCGGGGCACCGGCCGGATCTTGGCCGCGGCCGGCAAGGGTGAGCTCGGCGCCGAAGACGGTGGGCACTCCCACCTCCTTTGCCGCCTCGGCAAAGCGCACCACGCCGTAGAGCCCGTCGTGATCGGTCAGTGCCAGAGCCCCAAGCTCGAGCCGGGCGGCTTCCGCGACGAGTTCCTCGGGATAAGAAGCACCGTCGAGAAAACTGAAATTCGAATGGCAATGGAGCTCTGAGTACCCGACCACGGATCCAGGATAGTGATCTGATCGAACATATGTTCGTGGCACCTCTCCCGCTGGACAGCGAAGCTTGAGCCGCGCCTCCCACGCTGGATTCTCAGCAAACTCACAGCGAGATCGACCACAATGTGAAGGTGGCAGAAGCTGGAACGCTCCCCCGTGTCCTCGTCGTCGACGATGAGGAGTCCATAACAGAACTCGTCTCGATGGCCCTGCGTTACGAAGGCTTCGAGGTCCAGACCGCTTCCAGCGGCTATAGGGCGCTCGAACAGATCGACGAGTTCCGACCCGACCTCATCCTGCTCGACGTGATGCTGCCCGACATCGACGGGTTCAACATCGCCGAGCGCCTCCGGCGCGACCGTCGCGACATCCCGGTTCTGTTCCTCACGGCTCGCGACGCCACTGAGGACAAGGTCCGGGGACTGACGATCGGCGGCGACGACTACGTGACCAAGCCCTTCAGCGTGGCCGAGCTGGTCGCCCGTACCCATGCCATCCTCCGCCGCGTCGGCAAGGGCGGTCCCGCCCGCGAGCTGCTCCAGCTCGCGGACCTCGAGATGGACGACGATGCCCACGAGGTGCGACGCGCCGGACAGCTGATCGACCTGACGGCAACCGAGTACCGGCTGCTCCGCTATCTCCTTTCCAACCCCCGCCGTGTGCTCACCCGGTCCCAGCTCCTCGACCACGTCTGGAACTACGACTTCGGCGGCGACGCCGGAGTGCTCGAGACCTACGTCAGCTACCTCCGCAAGAAGGTCGATTTCACCGAGCCGCACCTGATCCACACCGTGCGCGGGGTCGGCTACGTGCTCCGCCCGCCCCGCAACTGACGCAGATGCCCTCGAACGTCCGGCTCTGCGGGGTCACCGACGAGAATTGGGGCTGCGCGTGTCGTTGAAGGTCCGGCTCATCGCCGTCCTGTGCGCGTTCGTCATAGTGGCCTTGGCCGTGACCGATGCCATCACCTACACCTCCTTCCGGAGCTACGCGGTCGGCCAGCTCGACCAACAGCTCTTCCGATCGGCAAACCTGGTGGCCCAGAACCTCGGTTTCACCAACCCGTTCGGCGGTGGGCGATCTGACATCGCCAACCAGGTCGTCACGCCCGGCACGCTCGCCACAGAGCTCAGCCCGAGCGGCCAACGACTCCTGCCCTGGATGTCTTTCAGCGCAACGACCGGGTCCTCCCCGTTGCTTCCCGCCTCGCTCGCCGACCTGGCCGCCAACAACCCGGGCGGCGAGCCTGTGTACGGCACCGTGCCGAGCGCCGGGGGCATCTCCTACCGTGTGCTCGAAGCCAGCTTGAACAACGGCAACGTGCTCGCCGAAGCGATACCGCTCACGGGCACCGACGGCGCGCTGCACCATCTGCTGGCGCTCGAGCTGGCTGTCAGCGGGGCCGTCCTGATCGCTCTTGCCCTGGCAGCTTGGCTAATCATCCGGATCAGCCTGCGGCCGCTCCAGAAGATGGCCGACACCGCCGGCGAGATAGCGGCAGGCGACTTGAGCCAGCGCATCGACGAGACCGACAACCGCACCGAGGTCGGCCGTCTCGGTGGAGCCCTCAACGTCATGCTGGGCCGCATCGAGACGGCGTTCCGCGAGCGGGAGGCGTCCGAGGCACGCCTTCGCCGTTTCGTGGCCGACGCGTCGCACGAGCTGAGGACCCCGCTCACCTCCATCCGCGGCTACGCGGAGCTGTTCCAACACGGATTGGCTGATCGCCCCGCCGATCTCGACACGGCGATGCGGCGGATCGACAGCGAGTCGACCCGGATGGCGGGACTCGTCGACGACTTGTTGCTGCTCGCCCGCCTCGACCAAGGACGCCCGCTCGAACGCGAGCCCGTCGACTTGACGACTCTCGTCGCGGACGCCGCCGAGGACGCCCGGGCGGTCGATCCCGCCCGCACCGTCACCTGCGAGGCACCGCCGCAGTGCCTGATCACCGGCGACGAGGGCCGTCTCCGCCAGCTTCTCGGGAACCTCGTCTCGAACGCCCTCGCCTATAGCCCGGCAGGCAGCCCCATCGAGATCATCGCCACGCTCGAGCACCTGCAGGGCCCGGTTCGCGCCCGGGCGAGTGTCCTCGTGGTCGACCACGGCCAGGGGATCGCTCCCGAGGCCGCTCCCCATGTGTTCGAGCGCTTCTGGCGCAAGGATCCCGCCCGGGTCCGTGCCCACGGCGGTGCCGGGCTCGGGCTCTCGATCGTGGCCGCCATCGCCGACGCCCACGGTGGCCACGTTTCGCTGCGCGACACTCCCGGCGGTGGCGCCACCTTCGTCGTCGAGCTGCCCACCGAGCCGGGGCCGGGGCCGGGACCTTGGGGTGCCCACGGGGCGCCCTTCGGCGAGTCCACCGACAACGGCGCCGGTTCTGACGCCGGCGGCCCGTTCATGGCCGGGGCGACGTCCGAAGAGGCCACCCGGGTCAGCGGCCAGCAACGTCGTCACTGAGGGACCTTCACTAGGCTCCCACCGTGCCCCGGGCCTTCATCGTCGGAGGCACGGGCATGATCGGCCGCGCCATAGCCGCCCGTCTGCTCGCCACCGGATGGGCAGTCGACCTGATCGGGCGGGACGCTGGCCACCTGCCTAGCGGGATCGCCGATGCCGGAGGGCGGTTCATAGCGGCGGACCGGGACGAGCCCTCGCAGCTCGCCGCGGCGCTCGGCGCCGGAGCCGACCTGGTCGTCGACTGCATCTGCTACAGCGCCGCGCACGCAACCGGGCTGGTGGCCCTGGCGCACAGGGCGGCCGCGACCGTGATGATCTCGAGCAGGGCCGTGTACGTCGATGCCGCCGGTCACAGCTCCAATTCGGCGATCCCGCCACGTTTCGACGGCCCGGTACGCGAAACGCAGGACACTGTTCCGCCAGCCGACACGGACTGGAGGACGAAGAACGGCTACGGGGCCAGCAAGGTCGCCGCCGAACTTGTGCTTCTCGGAAGTGGCCTGCCGATCACCGTGCTCAGGCCGTCCAAGATCCATGGCGCGGGTGCGCACAGACCACGCGAGTGGGTCTTCGTCAAACGGGCGCTCGACCAACGGCCGGCCGTCTTTCTCGCGAACCGTGGTGCCGACGTCGACCACACGACAGCAGCCGCCAACATCGCCGCACTGGTCGAGTTGGCGGCGGCGAAGCCCGGGCGACGGATCCTCAACATCGCGGATCCCGACGCGCCGAGCGCGCTCGAGATCTCGCGCGCCATCGCAGGTCTGCTCGGCCACGATCGGGAGGAGGTGTTCGTGGACAGCCGGACGACCGAAACCTTGGGCCGGCATCCCTGGCAACGGCCCTACCCGATCGTGCTCGACATGTCGGCGGCCGTCGATATCGGCTACAGGCCGGCCGGCAACTACGTCGAGACCGTGGAAGAAGAGGTCGAGTGGCTCGTCACCTCCGCGCTCAAGGGTCGGGACGGGTCCGAGCTCCCCCCTCGGCTCGATGCTGAGTTCTTCGTACCGTTCTTCGACTACCCAGCCGAGGACCGCTATCTGGCGGCCCGCCCCCAACCCGGGATCGCCGACCCGTTTTGACCCGAGATGGGGCTTGTGCGGAACTCCTTGTCGATGCCGACGGCCGGGCGATCGATCCTCTTCACCCGCCGCCGGGCGAATTGGCGCTCTCCCGGACGCGCCTCGGCCGCCCCGACGCTGCGGCTTGGCGTCGGGGCGGCCAGAGGGTGCTCGTCCGGGGAGGAGCGGACGAGCTATGCAGGCGGCGCGGCGGCGAGGGTGACGGCCACCGTCTGGGTACCGCCGTATGGGCTGACGAAGGTGACCTTCACGCGATCGCCGGGGCGCAGCTTGTGAATCAGGGTCGCCAGCTCGCTCATCGTGGGTGTCGCGTGACCGTCGAATGCGGTGATGACGTCACCCGCCTGAAGACCGGCCTCGTAGGCGGGGGTGTCCGCGGCGACGTACTCGAGGCCTGCGCCGGTCGCCGATGCAGAACCCTCGACTGAAGCCGTCACGCCCTCGATCCCGAGAAAGGCCACGGTGCCGATCACGATCCCGTGGCCGGTCCTACCGTGCTCGATGTCGTTGGCGATCTGCAGCACCTTGTTGATGGGGAGCGCAAAACCTATCGGCGTGGACCCTTCCGTGCTCGCCGCGGCGGTGTCCATGCCGATGACGTCACCCGACGAGTCGACCAGTGGCCCGCCGGAGTTGCCGGGCTCGATCAGGGCGTCGGTCTGGATCGTCCCGGTCAACGACTCGCTCAGGCCATAGTCGTCACTGGCCGTTATCGTCCGGCCGAGAGCGGTGACCGCACCTGCGGTGACAGTCGACGGGAAGCCCTGGCCGCCGGCGTTGCCTATGGCCACGACGGAATTCCCGATCCTTACGGTCGAGGAGTTGCCGAACTTCACCGTCGGCAGCCCGCTCACGCCACTCAGCTGCAGGACCGCCACATCGCCCGACGCATCGGTCCCGACGACCGTCGCCTTGTAAGTGCCCCGGTGGTCGATCACGACGCTGATGGTCGTGGCGTCCTCGATCACATGGTTGTTGGTGATGATCTCGCCGTTGGACGTGGCGATCATGCCCGTCCCTTCGCCGAGGTTGGTGTTGATGTCGACCACGCCAGGATCGACCGCAGCGGCGATCTGCGCCGTGGTGAGCGAATGCCCGGCCGGCGAGGCGGCCAGTCCCGCTGCGGTGCCCGAACCCTGCCGGGTCGCATAGGCGATCCCCGCACCACCGCCTACCCCGATCAGGACCAGTGCCGCCGCGACAGCCGCCCCGAGCTTGCGGCCGCGCCTCAGTCCCTTCGGGCCGTCCGGGCCGTAGGCACCGGGTGGGTAGGTGCCCGGCGGGTAGCCACCTGGGCCGTAACCTCCGGGCGCGGTCGAAGGCGCCTGGCCGAGGGCAGCGTAACCCGGCGGTGGATAGGCACCGGGTGGGTAGGTGCCGGGGCCGTAAGCAAACGACGGGCGGCCGTAGGTCCCGACGCCGCCGGGCAGGTCGCCCGACAAAGCGGCAGGCGAAGACTCCTCGCCGGCTGCAGCCCAGAGCCTCGGTGTGGCCCGGGGACCGAAGGGCGTGTCGGAGGGTTCCTGTGCCTCGGCTCCCGTCGCCTCCGGCTCGTCCCAGGAAGACAGCTCCTCTGTATGTTGGTCTGGTTGCTCGTCGTTGTGTTCGTCCATCAGACTCACCTCCGGTCAGGCGCTCACTGAGCGCTAGGGCCAAGCCCCCCGTCCCGAGCTCGCCTTGTGTGGCTCGGTATCTCGATACCCAGATCATGCGACCGGCTACTCAGTTCTTCCTCCACGGTAACTGTGAGTCCGCTGAGACTGTTCGGACCGGTCGGTGTTCCCCCGGGGCGCGCCAGGTTGCGACGCCTGTCAGTCGTATGTGGCCTCGAGGCGCCAAATTCCCTGTTCGAGTACGAGCAGATGAGCCGTCCCGTCGTCGAGCAGCACCTGCAAACGAGCCCGTCGGCGGGCAGCCGCGGGATCCCACCACCGCTCATCTGCCGGCCATGGCCCAGCCCACCCGGTGATCCCCAGAGGTGAGCCGCCGGCGATCGGCAGGATCAAACGGGAAGGAACTGCCGTGCACCGCCCACGCCCGGTCACCCCGACCGCCGCCCCGTCAGGACCGAGGACCTCGACAGGAATGGGTACCTGATGCACGAGCGCCGGCGACGGAGGCGGGAGATGGCCCGGCCAAGGTGGCGCGTCGTGAGGAGCCTGGGCGACAGCGGCTCGGGGCCCTCGCCGCAGGTGCCCGGACGCCCGCTTGCCTCCAGAGCCCAGGCGTGCCGCCTTGGCACTGATCGCGATCGGAGCGCGGCTCTTGTCGGGTTCCTCACCCCAAGCCACGAGTCGGACCTGCTCACCTGGCCCTCTCCCCCCGGCAAGGACTGCGCTCAAGACCGCTTCATGGCCTAAAAGGCCCTGAACGCGCGCCAAACCGCGTTCGACTTGCCGGCTCGGCTCGGATACACCGCCTTCGAAATCCATCTGACGTCCGTCATCGGGCACTGCCCCTGTGGCAGTGAGCCGCAGCATGGTGACCCCGGCGGTAGGGGCGGTGACGACCGGTCCCTGCAGCCATCCCTCGAGCTGCCACCGAACCCTGTCCACCATGGCCCGGGCGGTGAAGGGGCGGTCCCCCCTCCACCAGCGCTGCAGTGACTCGCCATGTTCGGTCTCTGCCTCGACCAGCAGCTGGGTGGCGGCGAGCCCGTGCGGCGCGAGGCGACCGACGAGCTCGTCAGCAAGCCCTACGGCAACAAAAGCCAGGGCGTCGGCCCTGTCGGCAGGTGGATCGAGCACCCGGCAGACCATGAGGTCCGCTGGAGGGTCCCCGAGCTCGAGCGAGCGCTCGTCGAGGCCCCGGGCGAGCCGGTGGGCAAAACCTCCTTCGGAGCCAAATCGCGCCAGGACCGCACCCTCGTCCAGCTCGGCGAGCTCACCGAGCGTGCGGATCCCGAGCCGGCGCAGCACTTCGGCGAGCATGGGCAGGCCGAGAACCTCGACTTCGAAGTGTGCGAGCCACTCCGGCGAGGTGCCGTGAGGCACGATCACGCCTTCGCGCGCGGCGAGCCGTGCAGCAAACGGGCCGTCCGCGATCCCCACCCGGCATGGCGGCTCGGGGGCTGCGCCGCCGGCCGCATCGGCGACTGCCACGACAGCCGCGGCCACCGTGGCGCGGACCTTCTCGACAAGCAGGGCCTCCCCACCGAAATAACGGGCCGGCGCACGGGCAGGAAGGGCACAGACCCCGGGCCTGGTGAGCTCCACCCGGGGTGTGAAGCCCGCGACCGCCCGGACTACGGGCTCGAAGCCGCGCGCGTCCCGGGCCGGCTCCTCGTCCACCACGACGAGCTCCGGGCAACACGCCTGGGCCTCCCTGCGCCGCTGGCCGAGACGCACCCCTTCGGCCCGGGCAGCGACAGAGGAGGCGATCACCCGGTTGGCGGCGAGGACGGCAGCCGGCCGGCCGGCGAGCCCGGCAGCAACTACAGGCCAGTCGGGACACCAGACGACGAGGGTGCGGACCGGGGGCACCACTGACCTCAGGCCGGGAGGCGCAACAGGCCTCGCCTCGGTCGGCTGGCGGCACCCCGGCCGCAGACCTCAGCCTCGAGCTGCCGGGAGCTGAGCAGGCCGTGACCAGGCTCGAGCCCTGACCAGCTCGACTCTCTCACGGCACATTGCAGGTCCGAGGGACCTGGCCAACGTGCCATGACACGTCCCGATCGGGCAGGGTCACCGGAGAGGAGCCCTCTCGCGGCACCGGCAGGGATGTACGCGTCAACCACGAGCAAGGTCGAGCAGCGCTCTCGCGCACGGGCGGCCAGCCGCCTGGCGTCAACGGGCCGCACAGGAGCGCCCGGGGCGAGGCAGACGAGGTCGACGGTCTCGAGCAGCGTCGCTACAACGCTCTGCCAGCGACCCTCCGAGCCAGGGTGGGGGATGACGACAAGGTGGTCGAGATCGGCACCCAGTTCGGCCGCTGCCGCCAACCCGAGCTCGGGCAGGCCGGCCACCGCGCACCAGTGCCCGCGAGAAGACGTGCCCGCGAGCAACAAGAGCAACAGGCTGGTCAGCCCCGGCCTCCGGTTTGCCATTGCCGAGCCGGGACCGGACCTGTCACGGGCAGGACCGAGGAGCGTTTCTGGTGCCGACGCCGGCCCGAGCAGGACCGTGCCACCCCGCGGGAGGCCGCCGCCCGGGAACAGCCCGGACAGCTCCGGAAGGACCGGCAGTACCCGCTCCGCCGGGAACAGGCCCGCCAAGGGGCGGGGCCGAGGACCGGGCACAGCGACGCCGGCAGCCGGCCGGGCACCAGAAGATGACGGCGTCCCGGCAAGAGCATGCGTGGCCATTGCCGAAGTATACGAACATATGTTCGGTGAGCAAAGGGGCGGGAGGCTGAAGACGGGCATGCTCGTGACACACACGCGGCGATGGAAGACTCTCAGGGTGGCTCTTCTCGTGCGCCGCGCGGAACTGCCCGATGCCGCCGCCGTCGCCTCCTTGCACGTAAGGTCCTGGCAGAGCGGCTACGCCGGGGTGATCTCGGACGACTTCCTCGAGTCTTTGAGCGGTGACCTCGAAAAGCGCACGCTTGACTGGCAGACCAAGATCCTCGGCGCCGAGGCCGAGGGCCGGTTCTTGCTCGTCGCGGAGCTCGACGGCGAATTGGCCGGCTGGCTGGGAGGCGGCGCCTACCGGGACACGGACCTCGACGAGCCGTCCCTCGGCGAGGTCCAGGCTTGCTACGTCGACCCGGGGCACTGGCGCCGAGGCGTCGGGAGCGCCCTCATGTCACACGCCCTCGACCGGCTAGCCCGGGACGGCTACACCCAAGCCGCCCTGTGGGTGCTTGCCGACAATCCCCGGGCACGGGCGTTCTACGAGCATCACGGCTGGCGCCTCGACGACGCCCACAAGATCTTCGAGGTCGCCGGGGAGCGCCACCGAGAGGTGCGCTACCGTCGCTTGCTGGCCTGACACCGACGGTTGCGGCGCCCAGGACCCTCCTCAGGCTCTTGGGGGAGCCTGCGGCGGCTCCGGGGGTCTTTGAGGAAGGCTCGGACCCGGGCCGTGCGACATCCCCCCGGAAGAGCCGGGGAATCCCCCGCCCATGTACTCTGCCCCGCCACGCGGGCCCATAGGTCCGACGAAGCGGCGCCCACCTCGCAAGAAGGCCGCCGCCCCGGCACCGAGGTACCTGACCGCAAGACGCGTCGCCACGTACCCCGTCACGAACAGACCGACTATCCCGACAAGGACCAGGATCACCGGCCCGCCGTAGGAGTGGTGCGAACAGGCCGCCATCGCCGCCGCACCCGCCCTGACGCGGTCGGAACAGTAAGCGGGCAGGTGCGTGTTCTTCCACGCCGTCCAGATGGTCCACAAGCCGCCGGCCATGAAGCAGGCGAACCACAGGACCTGTAGCAGCATGACACGCTGGAGCATCTTGGTCGCCTTGGCCATGACCTCGGCCGGCGTCGGTAACACTTGGCTGCCCATGAGGGAACTCCCGCCCGTAGCGCCTTTCACAAAGCTATTCAGGTGGCGCCTCATCCGCACCATCGGGATCGGCCGCGGCTCAGGCGAGGGCGACCAGGTCGCCGAGGTCGTCGCTCCAGCTGTCCTCCACGCCCTCGGGCATGAGGACTACGTGCTCGGGCGAGAGGGCGTGCACGGCACCGGGATCATGGGTGACGAGCACGATCGCCCCGGCGTAGCTGTGCAGCGCCTTCAGCACCTCAGAGCGGCTGGCCGGATCCAGGTTGTTCGTCGGCTCGTCCAAAAGCAGGACGTTCGCCGCCGACACGACGAGTGTCGCCAGCGCGAGACGGGTCTTCTCGCCACCCGACAGAGTGCCCGCCAGCTGTTCGATCCGTTCGCCGCCGAACAGGAACGAACCCAGGATGCGGCGCAGCTCGGCGTCGGTGACGGCGGGCGGTGCGTTGTGCCGAACGTTCTCGTACACGGTGCGCGCCGGGTCCAACGTCTCGTGCTCCTGGGCGTAGTAGCCGAGCTTGAGACCGTGGCCCTGGACGACTTCGCCGGCGTCGGGCCGCTCGATGCCCGACAGCACCCGCAAGAGCGTGGTCTTTCCTGCGCCGTTGAGCCCGAGAATGACCACGCGGCTCGCTCGGTCGATGGCGAGGTCGATGCCCGAGAACACCTCCAGGGAGCCGTAGGACTTCGTGAGCCCGGTAGCGCTGAGGGGCGTGCGGCCACACGGTGAGGGGGCGGGGAAGCGCAACCTGGCCACTTTGTCCGTCCGCCGGACGTCCTCGAGCCCCTCGGTGAGACGAGCGGCGCGCCGGTCCAGATTGTGCGCCATGCGGGCCTTGGTGGCCTTGGCGCGCATGCGGTCGGCCTGAGCCTTGAGCTCCACGACCTTGCGTTCGGCGTTCGCCCGTTCACGGCGCCTGCGGCGCTCGTCGACGGCGAGCTGTTCCAGGTACGCCTTCCACCCGAGGCGGTACACATCGAGCTGGGTACGCGTCGCGTCGAGGTGGAACACCTTGTTCACGACCGAGTCGAGGAGCTCGCCGTCGTGGCTGATCACCATCAGCCCACCGTCGTGAGCGCGAAGGAAATGGCGCAGCCACGCGATCGAGTCGGCGTCGAGATGGTTCGTCGGCTCGTCCAGGATCAGCGTCGGAGCTCCGGAGAACAGCACTCTGGCCAGCTCCACTCTGCGCCTCTGGCCTCCTGACAACGTGCCGAGCGGCTGGGTGAGCACCCTGTCGGGCAGTCCCAGGCTGGAGGCGATCGAACCGGCCTCGGCCTCGGCCGCCCATCCACCGAGGAGGTGGAACTGCTCTTCGAGCCTGGCGTAGCGGCTGAGGATCCGGCTCTGGTGTTCAGCGTCGCCGTGACCCATGTCGGTGCGCGCGACCTGGAGCTCGTGGACGATCCGATCGAGGCCCCTCGCCCCGAGGATCCGGTCCCGCGCGATGACGTTCAGGTCACCCGTGCGGGGATCCTGGGGAAGGTAGGCCACCGACACCGAGCGGCGAACGCTGCCCCCCGCCGGAAGAGCCTCGCCGGCTAGCACCCTGGCGAGGGTGGTCTTGCCCGCCCCGTTTCGCCCTACGAGCCCGATCCTGTCCCCGGGCGCGACCTGGAAGGTCACCGGCTCGAGGAGCTGGCGGCCTCCTGCGGTGAGCTCGACGTCGGTGGCAGTGATCATGAGGGCAGTCTCGGTCGGGGGCGATTGTGGTGCGGGAGCGGCGCGCGGCACGACAGCCGAATCGGCCTTGAACGGGCCGGCGCGAACTCCAGGACCATTAGCGTAAACCGGATGCAGACACGGTCAGGTCCAAGACCGTGAGCCGCGCAGATGGAGCCGGGCCGGTGGCGTTGGTCGGCAGTGGCGAATTCCTCGAGGTCATGGTCCCCGTCGACGCCGAACTGCTGGCCGGTCGCCCGCAACGCGCCGTCTTCCTCCCGACCGCCGCCGCCGAGGAGGGGCCGGAGAGGGTGCGCTACTGGACCGATCTCGCCACCGCGCATTACGCCTCCATGGGCATCGAGCCCGTGGCACTCGAGGTGCTCGACGCGGAGGACGCGGACCGCCCCGAACTGGCCTTGAAGGTGGCCGGAGCCGGCCTCGTCTACCTCTCCGGTGGCAATCCCGGCTATCTCGCCCACACGCTCGCCGGCACGGCGGTCTGGCAGGCGATCCTGAGAGCTTGGCGCTCGGGCGCGGCTCTTGCAGGCTGCTCGGCCGGTGCCTGCGCGCTCAGCAGGCTCGCCGACGACTTCCGCCGGCCTGGGCGCTACAGCGGTGAGGGCCTCGCCGTCGTGCCCCAGCTCGTGGTGCTCCCCCACTTCGACCGTTTCGAGCAGTGGATGCCCGGGCTTGCCGAACGCATGCTGGCCCGCACGCCCTCGGACGCGACCCTGATCGGCATCGACGAGGAGACGGCGCTCGTAGCCGACGGCGACGACTTCACGGTCCGTGGCAACAAGTCGGTGTGGAGGATCGACCGCGACGGGACCCGTCTCGAGTTCAGGGCAGGTGAGCAGCTGGCGCTGCCCGCGACGGCACCCCGGTAGTCAGCACCACCTCGTCGTCGCGCCACGCGTGCCATACGTAGCCAACAAGAGGCGAGACCACCACCAGAGCGAGGACAGCCCAGCCCCACCAGGGAAGCGACACCGTGTCGTGCAATGCCAGGGAACCGTTCGCACTGAGGGCGCCCGCCACGCGGCCGAGGCCAGTCGTGCTCACGTGGACGGCCCGGCCTTTCGCGACGTGGAACAGCACCGGGAGGATCCCGGTGTTCACCACGGTGTAAGTCGCCCAGTGCGGGTGGTGTGGCACGCCTAGGGTGGCGGAGACGACGGTGGCCGACACAAGAGGGTGGAGCAGCCACAGCGGGAGCACCGCGAGGATCGTCATCCATCCCCTGTCCCAGCTCCGGCGCGTTCGCTCGCCGATCCACGGGCGCGCCGTCATCCAGAACAGCACTCCGACAGCCAAAAGAGGCAGGGCCTTCAACAACCAACCCAGCTCCCACACGCTGAAGACCACCCTTCCTACGATGTCTGAGCGTGTGATGAGCCACGGGTCGGCTTCGGGGTTAGCCACACCGCGGGTCTGGATCGTCCCGTTCGCGAAGATGTGGGATACCTCGTGGGTGTAGGTCTCGGCTGGGGTGCTTGGAGGGTGGAAAGTGATCAGCTCACCGACGTGCACTGCACCTTGCAACTGCCGGTCGGCCACAAGCGAGCCCACACAGACCGTCGGGCACATCGACGGGGTCGCCATCACGAATAGCCGCCCGCCGGCGGCGTTCCAGCCCAACACTGCGACCAGCGCCACAACCACGGCAGCGAGGACCACGGGAGGAAGGATCCCGCGGGCGTTTGCACCGCCGCGACCGCCCGAGACGTGCGCGCCGTGACGCCTGAACGATGTCAGCGCTCGTCCGGCAACGCTGTGTGTCTCCGCCAGGATCAGGGTCGGGCTCATCTTCTTACCCCGGTCACAGCTCGACCGACGTGTAAGGGTATGAGACACCGGCCGACCAAAGGGTCCCGACGAGTGTCGCGCTGAAGGAAAGGCCGGGTAGCAGATGGAGACGCCATACCGGGTCCCCGGACGCGACCGATAACTCCATGGTCACCGTGATGGTGAGGGGAGATCCCGACGTGGGCACGACAGAAGTCGACCGTGAACCGAGACCGGTCAACACGTAGCTCGCGCTCGGTGCCGGGCACGGCGTCCCCACGGCCTCGGTCGGGTAGATACAGGTGCTGGTCGACCCCAGCGTCGCCTGCACCGTGATCTCGCTTCTGGCGCAGATGTTGCTGGCAGAGTCCTGAAGGGGCCAGTACGAAGTTGGGGCACGCGCGTTCATGTAGGTCGCGAAGCCAGCCGCGGTCGTCTCGTTGAAGAGGGTGTAGATCTGGGTGCCGGCGGTCGTGCCAGTCAGCAAAGAGGGAACGACGGCGACCTCGGATACCGAACCGTTCAGGTAGCTGCTCGTCGGAGCGTCGGCCCAACCGGCCTCATAGCCCCAGCCGATGTGCCAGTAGCCCGTGTAGTTCTGCCCCGCCGTGTAGCCGGCATTGCTGACCACGAGCGCGTCGTTCACATAGATCCTCGCCCCTGTCGAGCCTTCCTCGACGACGACCATGAACCATGCGCCGGTGTTGTAGGCGAGCGGAGAGGTGATCTCGTCGACTGCACCGTTGTAGACGCCCCACACCAAGTGGCCGGTGTTGTCCATCCACAAGAGCCGGTCCGAGTAGTTCGGGTTGCCGGATTCGTTGTTCTCGGAACTGTCGAAGCCCACGATCGTCCCGCCGGAGGTCGTGGTCGTCTTGAACCAGGCGACGACTGAGAAGCCTCCAGGATCCGCGTACGAGTTGGTGGTCTCCACGTAACCGGTCGATCCGTCGAAGGAGAGCCCCAGGGAGCCGGTGAGCGTCGTCGGCCCCGGAGCGGCGAAGCTCACGCCTCCCGATGCCGTGCCGGTGTTGCCGTTGCCAGAGGCGTCGGCGAGCGTCTGAGTTCCCGGCACCGTTCCTGGGTACAGAGCCGATCCCGTGTCGGTGAGCGGCCAGTAGCTGGCCGGGCCGAAGCTGTTGACTTCGGCCGCGTAGGTGGACTGGGTGCTTTCCCCATATATCGTCGACACATTGGCGGCCGTGAGTTGGGCGGGGATGATGGCCAGCTGAGCCATTGAGCCGGAGAAGAAGCTGGCGGTGGGCGCGTCCGGCCAACCGCTCGTGTCTGCCCAGCCGATGGTCCACCAGCCCAGGTAGTTGTCGGCGGCGGTGTAGGAGACGTTGGTCGCCACCTGGCTGCCGTTCACGTAAAGAACGGCGCCAGCGGGTCCTACCGAAGCGGCGGCGAGCACCCAGCTCCCGGTGTCCACGACCGAGGTGCTCGTGAGCTCGTCGCTGGCGCCGTCATAGATGCCCCACACGAGCTTGCCGCTCGAGTCCACCCACAGCTGGCGGTCGGCGAAGTAGGGCGAGTAGGGATCCTGCACGCTGGAGAACCCGAGAAGGGAACCAGACACAGAGGTCTTGAACCACACCAGGACCGTGAAGGTCTCCGGATTGTTGTACTCGGTTGTGGTCTCCGCCCAACCTGTGGAGCCGTCGAAGGTGATCGCCTTGCTCCCGAGCGGGCCCGAAGCCTGATAGGTGATCCCCCCGAATGTCAGCGCGTTGTTCGGGCCAGTCCCGCCCCATGCGGTAGCCGACTGCGAATCGGCGAGCTCGGCCACCCCGCAGGTAGAGGAGGCGGACGTCGAAGAAGTGGCGTTCACGTGCCCGATCGAGGTCAATGTGGTCGTAGCCGACGACGAAGCTGTGCTGGAGAGCTGGCCGGTCGGTATCGGGGACCCGCTCGTGCAGGATTGCCCGTTTGAGGCCGTCACAGAGCCACCCGCGCCGGTGCCCGTGGAATAGCAATTGGTGGGACCTGCCGTCGTGCCCTCGAGCTGCAGGGTACTGGCGGAGAAGCCGCCGTTCGAAGACACGATCGCCGCCTTGAACATCGAGGCGCCGGCCGCGCTGGCAAAGACGAGCAACAGCGCACACATCAGCCCGAGAGAACCCAACGCCCTGTTCACCCTGCGCAGAACTGCGGACTGGATCACGCTCACGGCCTCCTCCGGGGCTTTTCGGGGCGGCGGCGCTCAGGCTGGAGGGTGCCAGGGCGCCGCCGCTACCCGATGGAGCTACTGGGCGATGCTCCAGGTGAAGGGCAGAGTGGCCGTCAGGCCCTGGTCGGCGTTCGTGGCGACCCCGTTGTCGAGCTGGACCGTCACTACGTAGACGGCCGTGGCACCAGCTGGGATCGGCAAGGACAGCGGGACGGCGTTGAAGGTCTGGCTCGCCAAGAGGGCCAGGTTGGAGGTGTTGGCCAGCGCCGGGCAGACAGCCGCTTGGGTGGGGTACACGCACTTGTCGGTGGCACCCGTCGTGGTGTTCGCGATCGTGACGTCGACCTTGTTGCAAAAGCTCGTGTCCGAGCCGACATAGGTGTTCGCGTCCGAAGCCGTTGCTTGCGTGCAAGCGCCCATCACGAGCGTCGCGACCGTGACGGCATGGTTCCCCACGTTGGTGAATGTCAGAGTCGTCGTCAGGGCAGTGCCGCCCGGCACCTGGTCGAGCGTCCCGACAAGACCGTTGATCGTACAGGTGGTGTTGGAGTTCGCGGCGATGACCGGACCACCGCTGCCGCTGCCGGTGGAGTAACAGGTGGTCGTGCCGTTGGACTCTTCGAGCTGGATCGTGGCCGAGCTGAAGTTGCTGGTGGTGTTCGTGATCCCGGCGCTGAAGCCACCGAGGGTGAGTGAAGTTGTCGTCGCCAGGGCGGCCACCGCCGCCAGTGACGCCGCAAGCGCCAGCTTGTTGCTGCCAAGGTGACGGAAAATGTTCTTGGCGTGACCTCTTCGATTGATCATGACGTCTCTCCTTCCGCGCTCGGCGCGACAACAGCTTGCGCAACCGGTCGCGGATTCCTTGCCTAACCATCGACGTGACCACTGACTCGATCAAGACAACTCGTCACTTATCACCCCGGCCCTCACCTTCGAGTCACCCGAGATGCCAGCTTCGCGTCCGCGACCGGAAGTGGCCCCCCGACCCGCTCGGACACCGCGGGCTGGAGCACGCCGAGGGCTCTCGGTACGCTCGGCGGTGTGGAAGTTGACGTCGAAGTAATCCCGACCGTCGAGAGCTACCCGTTGCGCCATGCGGTCCTCAGGCCACACCAGAGCGCCGCGGAGGTGGTCTGGGAGAATGACGACGAGCCGGGCACGGCAACCTACGGCGCAGTCGAGCGGGCCAGCCGCTCCATCGTCGGTGTGGCTACGGTGTTCCCCGAGCCGGCACCGTTCGACGTGACCGAGGCAGGGGTTCCTAAAGGTGCCGGGGGCGCAACGACGACATGGCGCCTTCGCGGGATGGCGACGCGTCCCGACGCCCAGGGCCAGGGCATCGGGACCTCGGTGCTCAAAGCCGTCCTCGACCATGTGGCCGCCGCCGGCGGTGACCTGCTTTGGTGCAACGCCCGTGTGAGCGCAGTCGCCTTCTACAAGCGGGCGGGCTTTCGAACCTGGGGCCCGGAGTGGGTCATCAGTTCCATCGGGCCGCACGTGGTGATGTGGCGGTGGATCGAACCGAAGAGCGCGGGATGACTCGCAGCTTTGAGGTTCGCGACCCTGAGGTGGTCGACCTTCTCCGACTGATGGTCCGCAACGCCTGTGTCAACGACGGCACGGAGACATCCGGTCACGAGATCGCCAACGCGGACCTTCTCCGCTCCCGGCTCGAGGGATCCGGCTGTGACCTGGAGAGCTATGAGCCGCTCCCGGGCCGCGCCTCGCTCGTGGCGCGCATCGAGGGGATCGACCCCGGCGCGCCGGCGCTGTGCTACCTCGGCCACACCGACGTCGTGCCGGTGAACCCGGATACATGGAGCCGGGACCCCTTCGGCGGCGAGCTCGTCGACGGTGAGCTCTGGGGCAGGGGCGCGGTCGACATGTTGAACATCACCGCCTCGATGGCCGTGGCCTTCGAGCGCCTGGCCCGCAGCGGCTTTCGGCCCCGCGGCACGCTGATACTGGCCGCGGTGGCCGACGAGGAGGCTCTCGGCTCCCATGGAGCGGGATGGCTGAGCGAGCACGTACCGTCGTCGGTGCGGGCCGACTACGTCATCACCGAGTCCGGGGGCGTCCCCATCGACACGCCGGGCGGCCGGCGTCTGCCGATCATGGTCGGCGAGAAGGGGAGCTGCTGGTGCCGCCTGCGCATCCGTGGAGTAGCGGGGCACGCGTCCGCGCCGCTGCGCACCGACAACGCCCTCGTAACCACGGCCGCGGTCGTGGGACGCCTCGCGGCGTTCAGGCCGGCGGCGAACATGCACGACGCCTGGCGCCGTTTCGTGGCCGGCATATCACTGCCGGACGAGATCGCGGCGATGTTCTGTGACCCGGCGAGGATCGATGATCTCTGCGAGTCGTTCCCCGATGCCGGGCTCGCCCGCCAGGCGCACGCCTGCACGCACATGACGATCGCCCCGACGATCGTCCACGGCGGCACGAAGCTGAACGTGATCCCCGACCAGGTCGAGCTCGACCTCGACGTGAGGACGCTCCCCGGCCAGAGCGAAGCGGACGTGCGGTCGCTGTTGGCCGAGGCAGTCGGCGACCTGGCAGACAAGGTCGAGGTCTTGTGGGCCCACAACGACCCTGCCAGCGAGTCGCCGGTCGACACGCCCCTTTGGAACGAGCTTGCCGCCATGGTGAACCGGTTCCACCCCGGTGCCGAGCCTGTGCCCTACTTCTCGACAGGCGCCACCGACGGCCGGTTCTTCCGCCGACAGGGCGCGGTCGCTTACGGGTTCGGGATGTTCTCCGACAGGCTCAGCTTCGAGCAGTTCCTGTCGATGTTCCACGGCGACGACGAGCGGGTCGACGTCGAGTCTCTCGCCCTCTCCGCCGAGATGTTCGAAGCTCTCCCCCGTTCGTTCCTCACCTGAGCGTGCTAGGACTCGAAGTCCTCGTCGTCTCCCGCCTCGCCGCTGTCGCTGTCGAGCCAGGTGGCAAAGCGGCTCACGACCTGCTGCACACCACCGCCGGCGCGCTCGACGATCTTCGCGAAGCGCTGGCGGTAGTGCCTGAGCGCGGCGTCGAACTCGGCCGAGGGCGGCGGTTCCTGGCCGCGCCGCAGGTAACCCCCTGAGCGCTGCCGGTCGAAGTCCCCCGAGGCCACCCAGGCGACGAGCTCTTTGACCCTGCGCACGGGGAAGGGATGCGTCGTGCCGATCTCGGACCAGAACCGGGAGTAACGCGCGAAGGGGTCTCCCTCTCCTTCGTACTCGGTCGCCTGGCGTATGAAGGCGTCGAGGTCCAGGCCTGGCACCGGGCCGCCTGCCATGCGCATCAGCGTCCGGCATGTCAACAGGGGATCGCCGGTCCCGAGAGCACTCGCGCGGTCGGCCGTCAGCTCGGCGGCCCTCGACCACTCGAGCAGTGCGTAGTAGAGCGCCTTCAGGGGAAGGCCGGCCAGCGGGGCCCCGCGCAGCACGCCGTTCATGACGAGTTGCACGAGCTCGAAGGTCGTCATGAAGGTCACATGGTCCGCCAGGACGTGGCCCATCTCGTGAGCGAGGACCGCGTCCAGCTCGTCGGATTCGAACGACCTCGCCAGACCCGAGGAGACGAGCGTCACCGGTTCGTTGGCGCCGATGGTGAGCGCGTTGCCCACCGGGTACTGGGTCACATAGAGCTGGGGACAGCGGGAGATGTCGAAGGTGTGGGCGTAGCGGCGTTGCATCGCCCACACCGCGGGCAGCTGGTCCTCCCCGAGGCGCACGGCCGTGCCGAGCATCAGCTGGCGGAGCTTGCGCTCGTAGCCGACCTCGCTGAGCTTTTTGATCACGCGGTCGAGCATCGGGACGGTGTGCAGGGCCGCAGCCGCGGCCCGGTCCGCGGGATGGGCGAACCCCTGAGCACTGATGTCCGGGTAACTGAGCGAAGTTTCGATAGCCACCAAAGGCCTCCCGTTCTGTAGGAGGATTCTCTCACCGATGAGCCGGCCGCGGTCCCCCGGGTCGTCTCACAATCCGACCGGGAGGCTCCCCTGGACGAGCACCGGTGTCGTCGGGACCGGAGTGCCGCCGAGCGGCTCTGCATTGATCATCAGCAGCGTCATCGTGGGCTCGACGCGGATGGGCACACCGCTCGGTTGTGAGCCGAGCACGCCGAGCGAGACGACCTTGCCGCGCGACAGCGCCCACAGCTGGAAGGTCTGCGAGCTCGGGAGAGAAGGCATGGAGGGGTTGATGAGGTAGCCGTCGCCGTCCGGCAAGACGACCACGGTCGCCCGCCAGACCCGGTGGGCCGCCGAGGTGAGCTCCACGGTCCGGTGGGCGGGATTGAGCAGGACGCTCGTGACGCCGGCCTCGTGTCGGAGGCTGTTGACCTGCTGGTTGAGGTCGCCGACCTTCGCCGCCAACAGGGCGACGACAAGGATGACTCCGGCGGCGACGGCTCCGAGCGGCACGAACACAGTGAGCCTCCACCGCAAGTTGCGCCGTGCCAGAGGCGAGAGGGCAGGTGGCTCGTCCTGGAGCGAGGAGGCGATCCGGTCCCAGACCGCTTCGGGCGCGACCGCCGGCCCATCGCCTACCGGGTTGCCCAACAAAGCCGCCACCTGGCGGTGGGCGGCCAGCTCCGCACGGCATCGCGGGCAGGAGGCGAGGTGGTCCTCGACCTCCTGGCGCTCGTCCTGGTCGAGGGCGTCGAGCGCGTAGACCCCGAGCATCTCCTCGATCTCGTCGTGTGTCACAGCTGCTCGCCCCTCATATCCAGCCCGGAGACGCTGAGCTGCGCGTGCATGCGCTTCAAGCCGCTGCGTATCCTGCTCTTCACGGTGCCCTCCGGCTCACCGAGGAGCGCCGCCACCTCCCGGTAGGTGTGACCGAGAAAGTAGGCCAGCTCGATAGGCCTCCGCTCTGTGTCGGGCAGGGCCCCGAGCACCTCGCGGACGTGGTCGGCGACGATGATGTCCCCGACCTCGCGTTCCAGGTCGTATCCGCCGAGGGCGGTCTCCCGCGCTTCGCGCTCTTCGCGCCGGCGCCGTGCCTCTTCTGACCGCAGCTGGTCCACGGCTCGGCCATGGGCCTGGGCGAGCAGGTACGACCGCAATGTCCCGCGCTCGGGGTCGAAGCGGTCCGGAGCATTCCACAATCGTACGAACACCTCTTGCACGACCTCTTCGGCGGCCGCCCGATCGTGCAGCAACCGGCGCGCGAGGCCGAAGACTGCTCCGGCGTGCCGCCTGTACGCCTCGGCGAGGGCATCCTCCCGGTAACGGGCTATCGCGAGCGCGAGGTTGGCGTCGCTCGCGCTGAGCAGTTCGGGTTGCACCTCATCTGGACTACGTAGCCGCCGAGGTTCCAGATGACCCGCGCTCATCGGGTGAGACGATAACGGTGACCGCGGCCGCCACACCGGCGATCGGCCAGAGCCCGTGCGCCACCGGAGGTCACAAGGCGCGCCAGGGAAGATGGAAGGGCCCCTCCGGCGGCCCCTAGGTACCCGACCGGTCAACCTTGGGTGATCACCGACTCGACCTGCAGCACCCGCAGCGGACGCGTGGCACTGGAGGCGGAGCCGCCGAGCTCGCCTTCACCCCCGACCACCCCGGCGCCGTCCGACAGCGCCCAGTCGACCTGCCATGAGATCGACGCCTGCAGCGGCTGATAGGTACCGAAGCTGGACTGGGTGAACACGGACTGGCAGCCGCTTTCCTGCAGGGCCGGGGCGAGCGACTCGTCATACGGGGCACCGGGCCCGTCGCAGGAAAGGTCCAGGTCCTCGGGCACGAAGGTGATCCCGCCCTCGGGGTCGTCGCCCGGTCGGGGAAAGCTCCACCCCGCCCGCCAGGTCACGCTGACCGGCTCTGCCCATACCGTGGCCACGAGCCCGCCGCCCGCGGCCGTTGCGGTGACCGTCCTCCAGGCCGACGAGTCGATCCACAGCCATGTCGGGAAGTTCACGATGGTCGCGTCGGCGAGCCCGTCGATGGACGCGGGCGATGTCGAGATGACAGGGGACGGGAGCACAGCCCGGGCGAGCGCCTCGTAGATCAGCGGTGGCAGGTCCGAGGCGGGTGGGTCCGCCACGGTGTCCCAGTAGATCCACAGGTACATGACCTTGCCGTTTGCCGCGACCGCGGGCGGCAAGTCGGCCTCGACGTAGCCACCCTGTCCGGGCACCTGCCCGGGACTCGGGCAGGCCACGACATCGAAGTGATCCGACGGCAGGGCCCTTTCCAACAGCGCCGCGGCCCAGACGTCGACCGACCAGACGCCTGGATAGCCGCCGCCACGTGGTGGGGTCCAGAAGCTGGCCGGCAGCCCGGCGCCGGCGAGGGCGGCATTGAGGTCGCTCATCTCCGTCCCGACGTCCTGCCAGACACAAAGGGCGGCGCCCCCGGCGGCACCCCCGGTGTAGGGTCCCGGGCCGAGCGGAGTGCCGAGCCACCAGACAAGTGTCCAGATGGACGTCCCCGTCGAGCCGGCGCCGCCTCCGTTGCCGGCACCCTCGCCGCTGCGCCCGGCGATCGAGGTGGCCGCGCTGGCGTGGGCTGCCAGGAGACGGGACACGAGCTGGCTGCAGGCACCTGGTGGCCCGTCACCGGCCAGGTCGGCGGTCATGGTCCGCTCGAGCATCCACGAGCCCCTCACCTCGGCCATGTCCGACAGGTACGCCGTGAGTGCAGGTCGGCCACCGAGGTCTCCCGGCGCGGCCAGGCCGTCGGAGCGGAGGTGACTGCCGGGGTCGTAGGAGCACCCCGACACGACGGCCCCCGAGCCAGTGAGCGACACGAGGCGCGCAGCTGCGATGTGCCACCTCGAAGGCCCGACGACACCGGAGGCAACCTGGGCCGAGAGGTAGGCGGTCATCGCCTCGTCTTGCGGGCTGCCCGGCACGACCCCGCGCTCGAGGCGGCGAGAAGAGACGGCGCCGAGCGCGCTGGCGCGGTAGAACGCCTCCATCTCGGCTCTCCACGCCTCGAGCACGGCGGTGACGACCACCGGGCTGGTCTTGAGGCTGCGCGCGACGGACGAGCGCGGATCTTGTCGGATCAGCGCGCTCGTCTTCGCGCGCACCGGTCGGACCGCGCTGAGGACAGTCCTGGCGCCTTTGCCCGTCCAGCCCGCCGCGGGCGTGCACGAGCCGAGCGCGAGCACGACGGCTGCCGCTGTCGCGCAACGACCTGCCCGGCCAAGCCGTCCGCGTGCGCCGCTCGCCAGGAGGCTCCCCGAATGGCGGCGGCTGGGACTCGGTCGTAGCAAAGGGATGGCCATGGCGGCCAGCGTCCCCCGAAGGGCTACCGCTCGGGCTACCGGGGACGGCTAGATCTCGAGCATCGGTCCGGGCTCATCCGGACGCGACGGGCGCTGCGCGCCCGTCACGGTGAGCTACGAGGTCTCCTCTGTGTCGGACGAGTACGTGCCGGTCGGGATGCCGCCGCTCGACTGGGGGATGCCGCCGCCGCCGGCCACTGTGGTAGCTGCCGGGGTCGAGGGCTGCTCGGGGGTGTCGGTCGCCTGCGTCGGCGTGGGGACGAACGATCCCCCGTCGGGTGCTGCCGGCGCCAGCAGCGTCGCGGACGTCACCGAGATCGGGCCGTGCTCGGCCTCGTGCTGGTGGAGCTGAGTGATCAGGTCCGAAACCTTTGCGTCGGCGTCCGCGGGCGCGCGCCCGGCTTGCTGGCAGTAGACGATGCCGCCCAGCTCGAGCAACAGCGCGTCCGCGTGCTTCTTCGCCTGCATGTCCGAGAGCTTGGCTTGACCGGCCTTGGCTCCCTCCTGGGCCTTCTCGGCCAGAACCGTCGCCTGTGCCTTTACTTTGTCCATGAAACCCATGGCCTGCCTCCGATGACGTCGTGGCCGCTTACGGCCAAACCCGGCCTGTCAGGACGTGACGCTATCGTGTCGAGGTCACTGCCACCACGCGCGGCGGGCCGATCGGCAACGATATAGGCGTGGATCGATGCGATGAGTGCCAATTCGACTACGACGCGCTGGGCCCCGGTGCTTTGCCCGGCACGTTGCGATCGTTGGGGGGTCGTTTTGCCATGCGGGTCTCCAACGAGCGGGCCGACCCGGCGCTCGGGATCACGATACGCACCCGACCGGGACCGAGGATCTGGTCCGCCCTGGAATACGCATGCCATGTCCGCGACGTGTTCCTCGTCGTCCGCGAACGGCTTTACCTCACCTTGGTGGAGGACTGCCCGAGCTTCGCGCCGATGTACCGCGACGAGCGGGCGAGCCTGGCGCGCTATGCCGCAGAGGAGCCCGCCGATGTGGGCCGTGAGCTCAAGGTCGCTGCCGAGATGCTCGCCTGGGCCTTCGAGGGCCTCGACGACGCACAGTGGCAGCGCCACTGCATATACAACTCGACCGAGCGAAATGTGATCTGGCTCGGCCGCCACGCCGTCCACGAGGGCGAGCACCACCTGCGTGACGTCGACGCGGCATTGCGATCGGCTGCCGCGACGTCGCGCTCGGCGCTGGCGTCTCAAGACGTTCGCCCCCACCCGGCGCTTTGAGCACACCGGGGCACGGGGGCCTTGTGCGTCGGTGCCGGCCCGTCTTCGCGCCGGCGAGTGCTCCGCCGGACGGCTCTCTCAGGCGCCGACCAGCTCCCGCCAAGAAGAGGGCTCGTTCTCGAGACGCTTGGAGACCCTCTCGGGGCTGAGCCGCAGCGTCTCCTCGGAGATGGCGTCGACGAGGGCCCTGCGACGCCAGTAGTCGTGCGCCGCGGCGTCGAAACGTTCGCGACGCAGTGCCACGAGGTCGCTCGACGGCCAGGTCCCCTCGTCGCCCACGAGATACTTGAAAAGCCTGAGAGCAAGCTCGATGTCGGCAGCTATCGGAGCGCGGCCGAATACCGCGGCCCGGCGCAGCGCAATCGCGACGGCACCCGCGAGCACGTCCTCGGCCCGTTCACCGGGCTCGAGCAGGACGCGGTCTTCGAACCTGGAGGCGAGGGCGAGGGCGTAGCCCTGGTCGGGGCCCGGAACACCGAGGCCCTGTTTGCCTGGTGCCTGGGGCCTGGGCCGGCTCTCTCCCGGGCGATGGGTACTCCACGGCTCAGGCGGGCCGATTCGCTGAATTTCGCGGACCTCGTGCTGCTCCATGATCGGAGCGAACTTGGGCTGGGTCACGGCACATCCTCCGCCGTCGGCGCCTCGGCCATGGTCGAAGCGGCGCGTATGAGACCGAAGACGACCGAGTCCACGAGCGCCTCCCAGGAGGCCTCGATGATGTTCTCGGAAACCCCTATCGTCGACCAGCTGCCCTCGGCATCGGCGGTGTCGAGCAGCACCCGCGTGACCGCCCCGGTGCCCTTGGAGGTGTCGAGGACGCGTACGCGGTAGTCGGTCAGGTGCACGTTGCGCAGCTGTTCGAAGTGAGGCTCGATCGCAAGGCGCAGCGCCGCATCGAGCGCATTCACCGGGCCGTTCCCCTCCGCCGTCGCCACGACGCGCTCGTCGCCGACATGGGCCTTGACGGTCGCCTCGGTCATGAGCTCACCGGGTGAGGACCATGGATGGACGAGAACCGGGCCAGCTCCGTCGGCGGTCTCGCCGGACGCGGCGCCGTCTGTCGCGCGCCAGTCCGTGATGACCCTGAACGACTCGATCCGGAAAAGGTCCCCGAGCCGCCCGCCGAGCGCGCCGGCGGCGGCCCGCATCAACAGCTCCAGGGACCCGTCGGCCGCCTCGAAGTGGTAGCCGTTGTGCTCGAGGTGCTTGAGGGACTCGAGGACCCGCCCCAAAGCCGGCGAGTCGAGCTCGAGACCGAGCTCCGCGGCCTTGAGCTGCAGCGTCGAACGCCCCGCCAGCTCGCTCACGACGACGCGGGTGCCGTTGCCCACTGTGTCGGGCGTTATGTGCTCGTAGGCGTCGGACCTGCGGATGAGGGCACTCGTGTGCAAACCCGCCTTGTGGGCGAAGGCTGCGGTCCCGACATAGGGCCGTTGGGGATCAAGGGTGAGATTGACGATCTCGGCGATGTGGTGGGCAACCGGGGTGAGGCGCTCCAACCTCTCGGGCGGGATCGTCCTGATGCCCATCTTGAGGCTCAAGTTGGCGATGATCGCGGAAAGGTCGGCGTTGCCCGTGCGTTCGCCGTAGCCGTTGATGCACCCCTGGACGTGGGTGGCGCCTTGTTCCACCGCCGCCAGCGAGTTGGCCACCGAGCACCCGCCGTCGTTGTGGAAGTGACCACCGATCACCGCCGACGAGCGGCTCTTCACGTCGGCCACCACCTGGGCGACCACATGGGGCAGCGTGCCGCCATTGGTGTCGCAGAGCACGAGCACCTCGGCGCCGGCCTCTTCGGCCGCCTGGAGGACCCGCAGGGCGAAGCTCGCGTCACGGCTGTAACCGTCGAAGAAGTGCTCGGCGTCGAAAAAGACGCGAAGACCAGCTTGGCGTAGGTACGCCACCGAGTCGGCCGCCATGGCGACGGCCTCGTCGAGGGTCGTGCGCAGCGCCTCGGTGACGTGCAAGTCGGACGACTTCGCGACGATGCAGACCACTTCGGTGCCCGCCTCGACGAGATGGCGGAGAGTCTCGTCGGTGACGGCCTTGCCACCGGGACGGCGCGTCGAGCCGAAGGCGACGAGCGTCGCGGTCTTGAGCCGCAGCTCTTTGCCGGCCCTCGTGAAGAACTCCTCGTCCTTCGGGTTGGCACCCGGCCAGCCGCCCTCGATGTAGGAGACGCCCAGATGGTCGAGCTGCTCGGCCACGCGCAGCTTGTCGTCCACGGTCAAAGAGATGCCCTCTTGCTGCGAGCCGTCCCGAAGCGTGGTGTCGTAGATGTCGACGGCGGCAGGCAGGCCGGGTTCAGGTGACATATTCGAGCCAATCCTTGTACCGGTCCACCTCGCCCCTGACCGTGGCGTTGTAGAGGTCCTGCAGCTCGCGCGTGATCGGCCCGGGCTGCCCCGTTCCGACCAGGCGGTCGTCGACCGAGCTGATGGGGACCACCTCGGCGGCCGTGCCCGTGAGGAAGGCCTCGTCGGCCATGTAGAGGTCCGTCCGGCGCATCTCACGCTCGGTGAGGCCGTGGCCGAGGTCACGGGCGAAGGTGGCGATGGTGTCCGCCGTGATGCCCTCGAGCGAGCCGGCGCCCGACGGCGGCGGGGTGTAGAGCTTGCCCCCGCGGACGACAAAGACGTTCTCACCCGTGCCTTCGGAGATCAGCCCGCTCGTCGTGCACAAAAGTGCTTCGTCATAGCCGGCCCGAGCCGCCTCCAGCTTCGCGAGCGAGGAGTTGACGTACAGCCCCGAGCACTTGGCCGCGGTGGGCACCGAACGCGGGTCGTTGCGGGCCCAGGAGCTGACCTTCAAGCGGATGCCCTTTTGCATGCCCTCGTCGCCGAGGTACGCGCCCCAGGGCCACACGGCGATCGTGAGGCTCACCTTGCAGGCGATGGGGTTCATGCCCATCTCGCCGTAGCCGAGGTAGGCGAGCGGCCTTATGTAGCAGCTGTCGAGCCCGTTCACCGCGACGGTCGTTCTTATGGCCTCGAAGACCTCGTCCTCGGAATAGGGGAGATCCATCTGCAAGATGCGCGTCCCCCTGAACATCCGCTTCACATGGTCCCGCAGGCGGAATATGGCAGGCCCGTTGGCGGTCGGGTAGGCGCGGATGCCTTCGAACACGCCCATCCCGTAGTGCAGGCTGTGCGTCAGCACGTGCACGGTCGCCTTGTCCCAGTCGACGAGCTCGCCGTCCATCCAGATCTTCGTTGTCGGGGTGATGGGCACCGTCACAACCTCCTTATGACTGCATCGCCAACGCCGGAAGTGCTCCAGGGCTCGGAGGAACCGGCCATCTCAGTCTGTAGCTCGAGCACCGCCTTGGTTACGCGCTCTGATGCGGAGACCTCGCCGAGATGCTCGAGCATCATGGCCGCGGAGCGGATCGCGGCCAGAGGATTCGCTTTGCCTGTGCCGACGATGTCGTAGGCGGCCCCGTGCACCGGCTCGAAGACGGACGGGCCCGTGCGCGCCGGGTTGAGGTTGGCGGAGGCCGCCAGCCCTATGCCGCCGGCGACGGCGCCGGCAAGGTCGGCGAGGATGTCGCCGAACAGGTTGTCGGTGACCACGACGTCGTAGCGGCCGGGATTCTCGACAAGGACTATGCAGGCGGCGTCGACGTGGTTGTACCCGGTGGAGACGCCTGGATGCTCGAGCGCCACCATTTCGAAGGTCCGCTGCCAGAGATCGCCCGCATAGGTCAGCACATTGGTCTTGTGCACGAGGGTTACGTGGTGGGCCGTGCGACGCTCTGCCAGCCCGAAGGCGTAGCGGACACAGCGCTCGACCCCGTGACGGGTGTTGACCGACCCCTGGGTCGCGACCTCGAACGCCGTGCCGCGCCGCAGCGCCCCGCCCTCGCCCACATAGGGGCCCTCGGTGTTCTCGCGCACGAGGACCAGGTCCGCGTGAGGGGCGATCGCACCCGGGACCCCGTTGAACGGTCGAAGGTTGATGTACAGGTCAAGCTCGAAACGCAGCTTCAAAAGAAGGCCGCGCTCGATGACTCCCGGCGGCACGGCCGTCGAGCCGATGGGCGGTCCGACAGCGCCAAGGAGGATGGCGTCGGCTTCCCGCAGCTCGTCGAGGACCGAGTCGGGCAGCACCTCGCCGGTACGCACGTAGCGCCCGGCGCCCAGGTCGTAGTCGATGGTCTCGATCTCGACCCCGGCGGCCTCTACGACCTTCAGCGCCTCCGCGACGACCTCGGGGCCGATCCCGTCGCCCCCGATGACTGCGACCCTGTGCGCGCCGACCCGCGGTTCCATTTCCCGGTCACACTAGCCGGGGTGCCCGCGCAGGCGTAAGAGCCCAGGTCCGAGGCACAAGGCCAACTCCTCCCGGCGTCCTCGGTCACCGCAGACCGATGGCGGCCTGTGCCTCGGTCCAGGTGTAGACCTCACCGGAGGGCTGCGGCCCACAGGCGGCCACGAAGATCTCGGCGAACGACGTGGCCCATCTGGACGACTTTGCGTAGGCGGTCCCCATGACGAGCTGGGAGTCGGCCGGGCTGCAGCCGGTGAGATCGCCCTGCCACTGGCCGAGCACGTTGTCGCGGTGCCCCCAGCAGCCTGCGGCCTTCGGGGAGGTGCAGTTTCCGTTGTGGCCCCCGAAACCGTCGTCGTACATCCAGCCGTCGTCGGCCCCGAGCGCGCTCTCGCTGCCGCCCGCCCAGTTCGACCCCCAGGCGAGCACGTGCGTTCCCCCCGACAGGGGTGTCGCCGACCAGCTGGGGTCGTTGTCGCTCTCGGCCCCTGCCCGCGCCGCCTTGTCCAGCTGGGCGGTGAGGGCGGTCATGGGCGGCTCCCCCCGCGACACCCGTTCCAGATCCGCTATGACGAACAGCTGATCGCTCACGCTCAGCTTGAGGAACTTCGCCAGGTCGAAGCGGAGCGGACCGACCGGCTCGGTACCCCGGGCCCTGTCGATGGCCTGCAACACCTTGGAGTTGCAGGCCGGCGTGTCATCGAGAGCTCCGACCGCGCACGAGGAGTAGAAGTTCGGGTCCGGGGGAAGGTTCTTCGGGGGGTTGCGCGGCGGCACGATCCCGGCACTCGGCGCAGCCCGACCGTTCACCACGGCGCCCCTGTTGAGAGCGCCACCGGCCAGTGCAGGCCCGCCCAGGGTGGCAACCGCCACCAGCGCCGCCACGCCAAGGGTCATCGCACCGGCGCGCCGGACGACTGTTGCGACCATGACCCGAGGGTACTCGGCCCCCGTACCTGTCCAAGACCTCTCGTCGCCCCGGCGAGAAGTTACTCCGTCTTCTTGAACTCGCCTATGGCGACGATCCCCATCACGAGGCCCATCGCCGCCACGAGCCCGAGCGAGACCCCCACCGGCACCACCCAGCCGCCCCACGTGATGCCCGGCGCCAGCCGCTGGATCGAGGCGGCGGGAAGCGTGAGGTGGTCGAAGACGGCGTGGCGCATGGGCCCGACTATGTAGGTGAGCGGGTCGATCCTCGTGAGCACGCCCAGCCAGGTGGGCAGGCCGTTCAGCGGGTAGAGGGCACCCGAGAGGAAGAAAAGGGGCATGACCAGCATCTGGGTCAGGGCCATGAACGACTGGAACTGCTTGATCCTCGCGGCCATCATCAACCCGAACGCCGTCAGGGTGAACGACAGCAGGAGCAGCTCGCCGATCAGTGTCACGAACAGCACCGGGTCGTAGGGCACATGTGCGAAACCCGCCAGGACGAGGAACACGAGACCCTGGAAGGTCGCGATCGTCGTGCCCCCCAGGCACTTGCCGATCACGAGCGAGGCGCGGCTGACCGGCGCGACGAGCATCTCGCGCAGGAAGCCGAACTCCCGGTCCCACACGATCGAGCCCGCGGAGAACACGGCCGTGAAGAGCACCGACATCGCCAGCACGCCCGGGTAGATGAAGGTCTTGAAATCCACGCCCGGTGGCATGCCAGCCTTGGCGAGGGTGGACAGACCTGTTCCCAGCACGAAGAGGAACAGGAACGGCTGTATGAGCGAGGTGATGGCGCGCAGCCGGTCGGTGCGGAACCGGATCAGCTCGCGCCGCCAGACGATGTTGACAGCCCGGACGTTGTGCCACAGGCTGTGCTCGGGCACGGCAACCCTGATCTCGTCCACGAGCGCAGCCTCGGCTCTGGCATCGGCCGTGGTCTTTGCCATCTGTGCGACCATCTCAGCGCCTCCCCCCTCTCCAGTGCGCAGCCCGTTGGCGCATCACGTCGATGCCCGAAGCCTCGGCGTCGCGGATCGTGCTGCCTGTGTAGGACATGAAAACGTCGTCGAGCGAAGGCCTTGAGACGCTCACCGAGCCGATCGCCACCGGCACCTCGGAGAACAGCCTCGGCACGAACTCCTCACCCGAGGCGACCGAGAAGGTGACGGCACCTTCATGGACCGCCGCCTCGATGCCGAAACGGTCATTCAAAAAGGCGATGGCGGCCGGGTCGTCGGCCGTGTGGATCTGCACCCGGTCCTTGCCGACGCTCGCCTTGAGCGCCTCGGGGGTGTCGATGGCGACGATCCTGCCGTGGTCGATGATGGCTATCCGGTCGCAGTTCTCGGCCTCGTCCATGTAGTGCGTCGTAAGGAAGATCGTGATGTCCTCGCGCTTTTTGAGATCGTTGATGTAGTTCCAGATCGAAGAACGGGTCTGCGGGTCGAGCCCCACGGTCGGCTCGTCCAAGAACAGCACACGGGGCGCATGGAGAAGGCCGCGGGCGATCTCGAGCCGGCGTTGCATGCCCCCCGAGAAAGTGCTGACCAGGCCGTTCCTTCGTTCGAAGAGGCCGACCATGTCGAGCACCTGGCGCATGCGCGGCGCCACCGCCTCCTTGGGCACGCCATAAAGGGCCGCATGGAAGCGGAGGTTCTGCTCGGCGGTCAGGTAATTGTCCAAGGTGGTGTCCTGGAAGACCAGGCCTATGTTGCGTCTCACCTCGCCCTGGGCGGTGCTCGTGTCGTGGCCGGCGACCCTGGCCGAGCCCGTGGTGGCGGTGGCGAGCGTGCAGAGGATCTTGATTGTCGTCGTCTTGCCGGCCCCGTTCGGACCGAGGAACCCGAACGTCTCGCCTCGCGATACCTCGAAGTCGATCCCGCGTACCGCCTCGAGGTCCCCGTAGCGCTTGGTCAGGCCGCGGACCGATATCACCGCCTGCCCGTCGCCCGGTCCCATGGCGGACGGGAGCTCGCCCACCGGGGCAGCCATACCGGCCTTGCCCGATGACGTGCCAGCGCGCATTGCCATTCCGGAGCCTCCCTTGCTCCCGAGCCTAGGGCGCGAAGTGTGGCGCGGATCCCGCCGGTGACTCGGCGCGGACAAGATTCCGTCTGCGAACCAGTAGCCTCGTGTGGGTGACAGAAGTGACCGGAACTGTTCTTACACCCGAAACCCATGCTCGCCTTGTGGCCGAGCTCGAGGACCTGAAGACGCGGGGCCGCGTCGAGATCGCGCGCCAGATCGAAGCCGCGAGAGCGCTCGGTGACCTGTCGGAGAACGGCGACTACCACGCGGCAAAAGATGCCCAGGGAAAGATGGAGTCCCGGGTCCGCCAGCTGCAACGGATGCTTGAGAACGCCGTGATCGTCGACACCTCGGCGCACGAGGCCGGCGTCGTGACCACCGGTGTCGTGGTGGAGCTGCGCTACGAGGGGGACGAGGGCACCGAGAGGTTCCTGGTGGGCTCAATAGAGGAGAAGGGCGAAGACGTGTCGGTCATCTCGCCCGCTTCGCCGCTCGGCCAGGCGCTCGTCGGGCACAACGTCGGCGAGACCGTCGAGTACGAGGCGCCGAACGGGCGCAGCTTCAGCGTCGAGATCGTCTCGGTCGGCCACTGATGGCGGCGGCCGAGACGCTCGCGGACAAGGTCTGGGAACGCCACGTCGTGCGGCCCGGCGACGGCGCCGCCGAGCCGGACCTGCTCTACATCGACCTGCACCTCGTCCACGAGGTGACCTCGCCGCAGGCCTTCGAAGGTCTGCGGCTGGCCAAAAGGCGCGTGAGGCGGCCCGACCTCACGATCGCGACCGCGGATCACAACGTGCCCACGACAACAGCGGTAGGCCCGGTCGTGGATCCTGTCTCCCGGCGCCAGCTCGAGGCGCTCGACGACAACTGCGCGGAGTTCGGGCTGACCTGTTACCCGATGGGCGACGAGAACCAGGGGATAGTGCATGTCATCGGGCCCGAGCAGGGGCTCACCCAGCCCGGGATGACCATCGTCTGCGGGGACAGCCACACTTCCACCCATGGCGCTTTCGGGGCGTTGGCTTTCGGCATCGGGACCTCCGAGGTCGAGCACGTGCTCGCCACCCAGACCCTTCCCCAACGCAGGCCCCGCACCATGGCCGTCAACGTCGAGGGCGACATCGAGCCGGGCGTGAGCGCGAAGGACGTCGTACTCGCCATCGTGGGACGCCTCGGCACCACGGGCGGGGTCGGCCACATCGTCGAGTACCGGGGTTCAGCGATCCGTTCGCTGTCGATGGAGGGCCGGATGACGGTCTGCAACATGTCCATCGAGGCCGGCGCCCGCGCGGGGATGATCGCCCCGGACGAGGTGACCTTCGAGTACATCGAGGGCCGGCGCCACGCGCCCAAGGGCCCCGACTGGGACCGGGCGGTCGAGAGCTGGCGCGGACTGGCGACCGACGACGGCGCCCGCTTCGACGCCGAGGTGAACCTCGATGCCACCTCGATCCGGCCCCACGTCTCGTGGGGCACCAACCCGGCCCAGGTTGTCGCCATCGACGGGTTCGTACCGAGCCCCGACGACATGGCGAGCCCCGCTGAACGTGAAGCCGCCGCCCGTGCCCTGGCCTACATGGGACTCAGCGCCGGTACGGCGATCAACTCGATCGAGGTGGACACGGTGTTCATCGGCTCGTGCACGAATTCCAGGATCGAGGACCTGCGCACGGCCGCCGCCGTGCTGCGGGACCGCCGGGTGCGACCGGGCCTTCGCGCCCTCGTCGTGCCGGGCTCGCGCCAGGTCAAGCGGCAGGCCGAGGCGGAAGGGCTGGACCGGGTCTTCCGCGACGCGGGCTTCGAGTGGAGGGAGAGCGGTTGCTCCATGTGCCTCGGCATGAACCCCGACCAGCTGTCGGCGGGGGAACGCTGCGCCTCGACCTCGAACCGGAACTTCGAAGGCCGCCAGGGGCGTGGTGGCCGCACCCATCTCGTGTCCCCGGCGGTGGCGGCGGCGACGTCGGTCCTCGGCCGGTTCGCCACCCCGGCCGAGCTCGGGTCCTGAGGTGGAGCCCGTGAAGATTGTGGCGGGGCGGGCGGTACCGCTCGACCGCTCGGACGTCGACACCGACCAGATCATCCCGAGCGAGTGGCTGAAGCGCATCGAGCGGACCGGTTTCGGGGCCGGCCTGTTCGCCGAGTGGCGCGACGATCCTGGCTTCGTCCTCAACGGTCCCGACCACGCAGGCGCGACGATCCTCGTCGCCGGCCCGAACTTCGGCACGGGCTCGTCGCGCGAGCACGCTGTGTGGGCGCTGGTCGACTATGGCTTCCGAGCGGTCGTGAGCCCCCGCTTCGGTGACATCTTCCGCAACAACTCGACGCGCTCGGGCCTGGTCCCCGCGGAGGTGTCCGACGAGGACGGCCGGGCGATCCTGCGGGCGGTCACGAGCGACCCGTCGCTCGAGGTCGTGGTGGACGTCGAGCGCAGGCTCGTCGAGGCGCCCGCAGCGGGTATCTCGGTACCCTTCCGCCTGGACGACGACGCGCGGGACCGGCTGTTGAAGGGCCTCGACGACATCGGCGTCACGACCCAGTACCTGGCTGCCATCGACACCTACGAGGCGCAGAGGCCGACCTGGCTGCCCTCCTTGAGCCCCAGCCGACCAGCCTCGCCTTAGGGCGTCACCCCGCTGTCGCGCAGGGCGTCGTTCCCGGCGCCGGCAACCCGGGCCTTGGCGCGGACCACCCGGTTGGTCGCCGCCACATAGGCACGAGCAGCTGCCTCGACCACGTCGGTGGACAGCCCACGGCCTGAGGCCCGCACGCCGTCGGCCTCGAGCTGGATCACGACGTCACCGAGGGCGTCGATGCCGCCTGTGACCGAGGAGACGTTGAAGTCCGTGAGCTTCGCGTCGATCCCGGTCGCCTGCTTGATCGCCTTGCATGTGGCGTCGATCATCCCGTCGCCCTCCGCTACGGCCTCGGACTTGCGGCCGTCCCGGCTGAGCACGACCCTCGCCCGCGGCATCCCGGCCGTCCCGCCCTGCACGTCCAGCACGTCGAGCACGAAGCCCTCCTCGAGCGCGGTTCCGAGCTCCTCGGCCACGATTGCCTCCAGGTCGGCGTCGGTCAGTTTCACCTTGCGGTCGGCCAGCTCCTTGAAGCGGGTGAACGCCGCGTCCAGGGCCTCGCCCCGGACCTTCAAGCCGAGCTTGGAGAGCGTGTCCGCGAAGGCGTGGCGTCCGGTGTGCTTGCCGAGAATGATCTGGCCGCCCTCCTGGCCGACCGAATCCGCGTCGATGATCTCGTAGGTCGAACGCTCCTTGAGCACGCCGTGCTGGTGGATGCCCGACTCATGGGCGAAAGCGTTCTTGCCCACGACCGCCTTGTTCCACTGGACCTGGTAGCCGGTCAGGCGTGCCACCATCCGGCTCGTGCGGGCCAGCTCCCTCGTCCTCACGCCCGTCTCGAGCCCCGGGAAAAGGTCTGCCCTGATCTTGAGCGCCATGACCACTTCCTCGAGCGCGGCGTTGCCGGCGCGCTCGCCCAGGCCGTTCACGCAGACCTCCACCTGCCGGGCGCCCGCGCGCACCCCCGACAGGCTGTTGGCCACGGCGAGACCGAGGTCGTTGTGGCAGTGCGTCGAGATCACGTAGTCGCCCGCCACCTCCGCCCGGACGTGAGTGAGCAGGTCGCCGTAGTCCCAGGGGATCCCGTAGCCGACGGTGTCGGGGATGTTCAAGGTGCTGGCGCCCGCCTCGACTGCGGCGGCCAGCACCTCGAGCATGAAGTCGAGCGGGGTGCGCGTGGCGTCCTGGGGCGAGAACTCGACGTCCGCGGTGTGCTCGCGGGCTCGTGAGACGCCCATGCGCACGGCCTCGAGCACCTGGTCCTCGTTCATCTTCAACATGTGCTCCATGTGGCTGGGGCTGGTCGAGATGAACACGTGGATACGGTTGCGCTCGGCGTCGCGCAGTGCCTCGTAGCACCGGTCCACGTCGGCGAGCTGGGTCCGGGAAAGGCCCGCGATCACAGGGCCCTCGACCGTGCGGGCGATCGCCTGCACGGCGTCGAAGTCGCCCTGGCTCGAGACCGGGAAGCCGGCCTCGATGTAGTCGACACCGAGGCGCGAGAGTTGCTCGGCGATCTCGAGCTTCTCGCCGGGATCGAGGGAGATCCCCGGTGACTGCTCGCCGTCGCGCAGTGTCGTGTCGAAGATGACCACCTTGTCGCTCATCGCTCGCTCCATTGTCGAGGCGCAGCCGGGTCCGTCTCCCGCCAGGCGTCGTGGCGCACCGAGACCGCGCCCGGCCAACAAAAAACCTCCTGGCCTGAGGCGCAGGAGGCGTTGGCGAGCGCGGAAGGGCGCTCGCCGTCAGGTAAGGAGGAGGACCCGGATGAACCGCTCGTTCGTCATGTCACCAGTGATTGTGGTGGACAGCTCAGTATCCGTCAAGCCTGGCGCCGCCGAACGCCTCAGCCCTCGACTCCGGCGGTGGGCTCGTCGCCCCCCGCGACCGCGCGGTAGCCGCTGCGGTGGTGGACCAGGGGCGTCTGGCCCGTCTCGACCCCCATCTCGCGCACCCGCCCGAGCACGAGCATGTGGTCACCGGTCTCAAGTACGCGCTCTATCTCGCAGTCCACAAAGGCGACGGCCCCCACGAGCACCGGGTTGCCCGAAGGCGCCGGATGCCATTGGACGCCTTCGAACTTGTCGGCCTCGCTCACTGCAAAGCGCGACGAGATCTCGGCCTGGTCGCGACCCAGCACGCTGACGCAGAACGACCCGGTCGAGTTGATGGGCGGCCAGCTCTTCGAGGTCGTGGAGACGAAGAACCCTACGAGCGGGGGCTCGAGCGAGACCGGGACGAAGGTGCCCACCGACAGGCCCTTCGGGCGGCCCCCCACGACCCCGGCGACGACCGCAACGCTCGTCGGCACATGCGCCATCACCTGGCGGAAGTGCTCGGCGCTGAGGTCTGTCACCGCCGCTAGGCGCCGGCGACGCTGTGGATCTCGAGGATGCCGGCCGCCGCCCCGACGCGTCCGATCACCTCGGGCGGCACGGGACGATCCGTGGAGAGCACCATGAGGGCAGTACCGCCGCCGGAGGTCTGGCCGACGGCCATGTTCGTGATGCTGACCCCGACATCGCCGAGGGCCGAGCCGACGAGCCCGATCATGCCGGGACGGTCGTCGTTGCGCACGATCAGCAAGTTGGGATCGAAGGGGAGCTCTACGGCGTGGTCGTCGACCATGACGATGCGCTCTGTTCCCGTCCAGCCGAGCGTGCCCGAGACCTTGTGGCCGCCACCGCCCAGAGTCACCTGGCTCAGATAGTCGCCCGCCACCGTCGTCGAGGACTCGCGCACCTCAAGACCCCGGTCCTTGGCGAAGTGCGGGACGTTGACGTACGAGACGGGCTCCTCGATGGCGGTCGCGAAGATCCCCTTCAGTGCCGAGAGCGTGAGGATCCGCGTGTCCTCGGCTGCAAGGTCTCCCTGGTAGGCGACTTCGAGGTGGTCCGGCACACCTTCGCACAGCGCCGCCAGCAGGCGGCCCAGCCGTTCGGCGACACCGATATAGCAGCGCACGGTCTCGGAGGCGGCCGTGGCAGGGACGTTGACGGCATAGGGCACGAACTCGCCCCGCAAGGCGAGCACGATCTGTTCGGCGATCTGCTCGCCGGCCTTGTCCTGCGCCTCGGCCGTGCTGGCGCCGAGGTGCGGAGTCACGACCACCTGGGCAAGCTCGAACAAGGGCGAGGACGTGCACGGTTCTGTGGAGAACACGTCGAGCGCCGCACCGGCAACCTGCCCGGAGGCGATGGCGCCGGCAAGTGCCTCCTCGTCCAAGATGGCGCCCCGGGCGGCGTTCACGATGCGGATGCCGGGCTTGGCCTTGGCAAGCAGCTCTTTTCCGACAAGGCCGATGGTCTCAGCAGACTTCGGCAGGTGGATGCTCACGAAGTCGGCTGCGGCGAAGAGCTCGTCGAGCCCGAGAAGCTCGACTCCCATCGTCCGTGCCCGTTCACCGGTCACGTAGGGGTCGTACGCGACAAGGCGCATCCCGAAAGATGCGGCCCGTTGGGCCACGAGCGAGCCGACGTGACCGAGGCCGAGGATCCCGAGAGTCTTGCCGTGCAGCTCGACGCCTTCCCACTTGGAGCGCTCCCAGCGTCCCTGGACGAGGGCGGCGTGGGCCTGGGGGATGTTGCGGGCCTGGGCGAGCATGAGCGCGATGGCGTGCTCGGCGGCCGAGAGAATGTTCGACTCCGGGGCGTTCACGACCATCACGCCGCGGCGCGTGGCCGCGGCGATGTCCACGTTGTCGAGCCCCACGCCGGCACGTCCGACCGCGATCAGCTCGCGTCCGGCCTCGATGACCTCGGCGGTCACACGGGTGGCGGAACGAATTACGAGTGCCCGGGCCCCGGCCACTGCCTCGAGGAGCTCCGGGGGCGTGAGCGACAACCGCACGTCGATGTCGTGGCCCTCGCCCGCCATGAGCTCGAGCCCGCGGGGTGACAGCGTCTCGGTCACAAGGATCCTTGCCATCGTCTACTCAACCGCCTCCGACAACAGCTCGCCGAGGCGCTCGATGCCGCGCACGAGGTCGGCGTCCGACAGGGCGTACGAGAAGCGGCCATAGCCGGGCGCACCGAAGGCCTCGCCGGGGACGAATGCGACCCGGGACTCTTCGAGCACGAGCTCGGCCAGCTCGAGGGTGGTCTTGGGTCTCGAACCCCTGAGCTCGCGTCCCAGCAGGTTCTCGAAGGACGGGAACGCGTAGAAGGCGCCCTCCGGCTCGACACACGAGACCCCTTCGATCTCCGACAGCATCTTGAATATCGTCCGCCGGCGCCGGTCGAAGGCCTCCCTCATCTCACCGACGGCGACCAGGTCACCGGTGAGGGCGGCGATGGTGGCACGCTGGGCGACGTTGTTGACGTTCGAGGTGGCGTGCGACTGGAGGTTCGTGGCCGCCTCCACGACATCAAGGGGGCCGATCATCCATCCGACGCGCCAGCCCGTCATGGCGTAGGTCTTGGCGACGCCGTTGACCACGACACAGCGGTCGGCGATCTCGGGCACCACCACCGGCATCGAGTGCTGTTCTCGGCCCCCGTAGACGAGGTGCTCGTATATCTCGTCGGTGAGCACCCACCACCCTCGCTCGAGCGCGAGGCGACCGATCTCGGCGATCTGGTCCCGCCCGTAGACAGCCCCGGTCGGGTTGGACGGGGACACGAAAACCAGGACCTTGGTCCGCTCGGTGGCGGCACGGTCGAGCTGGTCGACGGTCACCTTGAAGCCGCTCGCGGCGTTCGTGGGCACCTCGACCGGCACGCCCCCGGCGAGACGGATCGCCTCGGGGTAGGTGGTCCAGTACGGGGCCGGCACGAGCACCTCGTCGCCCGGGTCGAGCAACGCCGCAAAGGCATTGTAAACGGCGTGCTTTCCACCATTGGTGACAAGGACCTGGCCGGGCCTTATCCCATAGCCCGAGTCGCGCGCCGTCTTTGAGACGATGGCCTCCTTGAGCTCGGGCAGGCCGCCGGTCTGGGTGTAGCGGTGGTTTCGCACGTCGCTGCAGGCGGCGATGGCGGCCTCGACGATGGCCGCGGGCGTCGGAAAGTCAGGCTCGCCGGCTCCGAAGCCGACGACATCGACGCCCTGGGACTTAAGCAGCTTCGCCTTGCCGTCAATGGCCAGGGTGGCCGACGGCGCCACGCCGCCCACCCGACGCGAGATCCGGCTACGCGCCGACGAAAGGTCTAATGGAGGTGATGTCGCCATCTGCATATGCTTGCACAAAGTTTCCGCACTGCGGCTTTGCGGCCGCCACCTTTCGGCGCAGTGGCAGCCGGTGCGATATCCCGGGTCTAGCGACCCACGGACGTTTTCTGGAGGCTCTCCTTGGCCGGACTCGTGATACCCGAGCACCTACTGCCAGCCGACGGCCGTTTCGGGTCGGGGCCGTCGAAGGTCCGCGCCGAGTCGGTGGGGGCTCTCGCGAGGCAGGCACCGAGCTACCTGGGCACGAGCCATCGCCAGGCGCGCGTCCGAGATGTCGTGGGTCGCGTCCGCGCCGGTCTGGCCGAGCTCTTCGAGCTGCCGGAGGACTACGAGGTGGCGTTGGGCAATGGCGGGACGACCGCGTTCTGGGACGCCGCGACGTTCTGCCTGGTCGAGGCGCGCAGCCAGCACCTGTCTTTCGGGGAGTTCTCCTCGAAGTTCGCCGAGTGCACCAAGGCGGCGCCGTTCCTAGAAGACCCCGACGTCATCGTCTCCGAACCGGGCACTCATCCCGACCCGGTCCCGAACCCCACAGTGGACACCTACTGCCTCACCCACAACGAGACCTCGACAGGCGTGCAGGCGGTCGTTGCGCGGCCTCGCCGGGCCGACGGCAGCCTTGCCGAGGGCCTCGTGCTCGTCGACGCCACCTCGGCGGCGGGCGGCCTCAGGGTTCAGGCCGACCAATTCGACGCCTACTACTTCGCCCCGCAGAAGTGCTTCGGGTCCGAGGGCGGCCTCTGGCTGGCGCTGCTGTCGCCTGCGGCCCTCGAACGCGTCGAGCGCCTGGCAGCCGGTGGGAGGTTCGTCCCCGCCTTTTTGGACCTGAAGATCGCAATTGCCAACTCACGCCTGCAACAGACCTACAACACCCCGGCGCTGGCCACCTTGCTCCTGCTGTCCGAGCAGGTCGACTGGTTCGCCTCCAACGGCGGTCTCGAATGGGCCGCGTCACGGGCCGACCGTTCCGCCGAGATCATCTACTCCTGGGCCGAGCGCTCCAAGTTCGCCCGACCCTTTGTGAGCGATCCGGCAAAGCGGAGCCACGTCACAGCGACGATCGACTTCGACGGGACGATCGACGCCCTCGAGATCGCCTCGGTGCTGCGCTCCAACGGCATCGTCGACACCGAGCCTTACCGCAAGCTGGGGAGAAACCAGCTGCGCGTGGCGCTGTTCCCGGCTATCGAGCCCGCGGACGTCGAGGCCCTGACAGCCTGTGTCGACTGGGTCGTGGAAGAGCTCGCCCCTGTCGCCTAGGAGGTGCTCCGGGCGGGCACGTCCGCGACGGCCATCTCGAGACGGTGGCGGCGGCTGGCGAGGCGCCGGGCCGTCAGAGCCCGCTCGTAGTGGTGTGCGACGCGCAGACGCCACGTGAGGCGCACGGTGTCGATCAGCATCTCGAAGGCCGCCCTCGGAGAGACCGTGGACGAGAAGCGTTGCCTGATCTCGACGGGCAGCTCGACTACGCGGGTGTAGCCGAGGCGACGCGCGACCGCCAGCAGCTCGAGATCGAACGTGAAGCCGTCCTCCTCGAGTACCGGGAGCAGCTCGGTGACGATCTCGCGGCGGGCCAGCTTTATCCCGCTCTGGGTGTCGGTGACGTCGAGGCCCAGCAACACCCTGGCGAGGACCTGGTAACCCCACGAATAGAAGCGTCGCAGTGGCGGGTAGACGACCACCGACGCGGGATGGCGCTTGGAGCCGATGGCGAAGTCGGGGCGCTCCTTTTGTATGCACGAGACGAATTCGCCCAGCACCGGCGCCGGAATGTCCCCGTCACCATCGATGAAGCCCAGGTAGCTGCCCCGGCCCAACCCGAAGCCGACACGCAGGGCGCGGCCCTTGCCCTGGTTGATCGGCAGGTGGATCACCTGGACCTCGGCGCCAAGGTCGTCGAGGCCGACGTCACTGCCGTCGGTCGAGCCGTCCGAGACGGCTATGACCTCGAAACTGACCCCGCGTTCGCGCAGCACCTCGATCACCTGGGCGACGTGGCCCGCCAGATTGGGCCCGGGGTTGAAGTACGGGACGACCACTGTCAGGTCGAGACCTGCTCCTGGTTGGGTCACCTCGCTTGCTCCCACTGTTTGTGCAGGGTACTTGCCCTTCGGGCCAATTCGGGCTCGCCCCCTCGACGCCTCTCCAAGCGATCCTCGGCGGGGGGCCACGGTCGCCAACGGGCCCTCTCAGGCGGCCATGTCGAGCGCCAACAGGCGCTCGAGGACGGGCACGTGCGCTGCCGCCTTCCCAAATGTCGCCGCCGCGCGGCCCATGGCGGCGCCGTAACCGGTGGTCTTGGTGTTGTTCGCCACGCCGACGAGCTGGCCCCCGTTCAGCGGTTTCGCGTAAGTCCAGCTGAAAGCGGTCTTGGACAGGGTCGGCAGTGGCGTGAACACGAGCGTCACGTCCTTGGGCGACTGCGCGGTGATCCTCGCCTCGGCCGCTTTCAGCGTGGCGAGCTCAGATGCCGGCATGCCCTGTCTCATCGAGATGATGACCTGCCATCCCGCCGCGGTCGTGCCCATGAAGATGCACTCGTACGAGGTCTCGTCGAGGACTTCTAGCAGAACCTCGTTCGCCCCGACGAGCGACGAAACCGTCTTGGCCGAGAAGTGGGCGCAAAACGCCGAGGCCGGCGTGGCGGGGTCCGAGCTGCGCGCGACCACAGCCGACCTCGCGCCCGGCGAAGGGGCACGGTGCCGTGCGGCCTGAGCCGTGGCCGGGAGGATGGCCAGAGACACCACCAGGCCGCTCACGGCGAGCAACGAGGCCGCGGGCCGGGTGCGGGCTCCGCGCCGGATCAAAGCGGGCAAGGCGGAGGGCGGCACGCCGATCCTAGAGGTGCTCATGATCTCTCTCCTTGATCGAGGTCGTTCGGACACGCCCCGGCTTCACCCCGATTTGTATCTGTGCTCGTCGCGACGACCTGGGTCCTGCAATTAACGTCGGCACGGCGGTGCCGGCACTTGACACTCAAGATGGGGGCACCATCTCCGCGGCGGCGTCCATGGCCAGCCAGAACAGCGCCTGGCGCACGTCATGGGCCTGCACCCAGTCACGGTGGTCCCAGGACTCGCCCGCGAGACTGTCACCGGCGTAGAGGAGCTGGCCGAGCGCCACGCCCCTGAACCGGGCCACGGCCAGCAGCGCTGCCGCCTCCATTTCGACGGTGATGCAGCCTTCGGCCCGGCGCAGCGACGTCTTGTCGCGCGTCTCTCGGTAGACGGCATCGGTCGACCATGTCGTCCCCGTCGTGAACGGCACACCGGCGCGCCGAAGGGTGCCTTCGATGAGCGACACGACCGCAGGATCCGCCTCGACGAGCCGCGAAGGGGCCAGGTAGTGATACGAGGTGCCCTCGTCGCGCACGGCCGCCGACACGACGACCGGATGGCCCAGGGCCAGATCGGCGTCGAGCGATCCGGCGCCCCCGCACGCGACCAGGGCCCGGCAGCCGTAGTCGATGGCCTCCTCCAAGAACAGCGCCGCGAGCGGGGCGCCGACGCCGGGCTGGAAGAAGCAGACGCGCTCGCCGCGGTGCTCGAGCTCGAATATCGGGTGGACGCCGTGCTCCGAGTGCAAACGGGCCACCTGGCGAGCCGATCGCGCGGACGCCGTCGCAGCCACGACGTCGCCGAAGAAGCACATGACCGCTCGCGCGGGCACGTCGACTTCGTCGCGCGACGGAGCGCACAGATGCACCGACGGCTCGATGAGCGCTCGCCGCTCCGGGTCGAACTCGAGGATCGGGTAGGCGGCGCGTGCCGGACCGCCGGGCTCGTTCCCCGGTCTCGATTGCAGGACGGGCCTGGAGACGGCTAGCCCCCCGAGACGTCTTCCAGGCGCTGACGCCCCGCCGTCACAAAGGGCATCATGGCCCGCAGCTCGGCACCGACCGACTCGATCTGATGGCCGCGCCCGGCGGCGCGCAGCTCGTTGAAACGCGGCCTCCCCGCCCGGTCCTCCGCCACCCATTCGGCCGCGAAGCTCCCGTCTTTGATCTCGCCGAGTATCCGGCGCATCTCGGCGCGGACCCTGTCGTCGATGATCCGGGGACCTCGGGTCAGGTCCCCGTACTCGGCCGTGTCCGAGACCGAGAACCGCATGCCTGCGATGCCCTGCTCGTACATGAGGTCGACTATCAGCTTCAGCTCGTGCAGGCATTCGAAGTACGCCGACTCGGGCTGATAGCCGGCCTCGACGAGCGTCTCGAAACCGGCCATGGCCAGTGCTGTCAGCCCGCCGCACAACACGACCTGCTCGCCGAACAGGTCGGTCTCGGTCTCCTCCGCGAAGGTCGTCTCGAGCACGCCGGCCCTGGTGGCGCCGAGGGCGTCCGCGTAGGACAGTGCGAGCGCCATCGCCTTGCCCGAGGCGTCGGCCGACGCAGCGATGAGCGACGGTACGCCGCCGCCTTCGGTGTAGGTGCGCCGCACGAGGTGGCCCGGGCCCTTGGGGGCGACCATGGCGACGTCAACGCCTTCGGGCGGGCTGATCAGCCCGAAACGGATGTTGAACCCGTGCGCGAAGAACAACGCGTCGCCTTGGGCGAGGTGGGGGGCGATCTCGGCCTCGTACACGGTCGCCTGCTCGGTGTCGGGCAACAGGATCATTATCAGGTCCGCGTCCGCGGCGGCCTCGGCCACGGTCACGACGCGCAGGCCTGCCGCTTCAGCCTTGGACCGCGAGGACGACCCCGGCCGCAGTCCGACGCGCACGTCCACGCCGGAGTCGTGGAGGTTCAACGCGTGCGCATGGCCCTGGGAGCCGTAGCCGACGATGGCCACCTTGCGCGTCCGGACCAGGGAGGAGTCCGCGTCCTTCTCGTAGTAGAGCTTGGCCATACCACTCCTGTCCTTGTAGCTCGTGGGGATGCTCGAGTTGTCTTAAGGTGTTTCGGGATCTCGGGACAGCGCCGGCCCGGCCCTAGGCGATGCCGGCGGCGGGCGCGGCCGGCATGGAAGAGAGTCTCCCATCCAGCTTGGGGAGCGCGATCCGGCCCGTTCTTTGCAGCCCGGCTATGCCGTAGGGCCTCATGAGGTCCTCGAAGTCGTCGATCACCTCGGGCGCTCCCGCCACCATGACGGTGATGGCGTCGTGGGCGACGTCGACTATGCGGCCCCCGAAGACGCCGACCAGCTCGATGACCTGGGAACGCTGGCCGGCGTCGGCCGAGACGCTGACCAGCAGCAGCTCGGCTTCGCGGGCTTGGTCGGGGTGCAGCTCGCCGATCTCGACGACGTTTATGAGCTTGTCCAGCTGGGCCACGACCTGCTCGAGCGGCGAGGACTCGACGTCGACCACGATCGAGATCCGCGAGAAGCGCTCGTTGTCGGTCGGTGCGACCGCCAGGGAGTAGATGTTGTACCCGCGTCGCGAGAACAGTCCCGCCACACGGGCGAGCACACCCGCCTTGTTCTCCACGAGCACCGAGAGCAGGCGGTGACGGGGGCCGTAGGCCATCTGGCCCGGGCTCATTGCCGTGCCCCCCGGTCCGCGCCCGGCTGGGACTGGTAGACGACTATGTCGTCGTTGGACGCCCCGGCCGGCACCATCGGGAAGACCTGCTCCATCGAGTCGGTCCGAAAGTCGATCACGACGGGCCGGTCGTCGATCTCGTTGGCCTTCTCGATGGCGGGCGCCACTTCCTCCGTGTTCTCCACGCGGAGACCGATGCAGCCCATGGACTCGGCCCATCCGACGTAGTCGGGCAGGTCCGGTGAGAGGTAGACCTCCGAGTAGCGCTCCTCGTAGAACATGTGCTGCCACTGTCGCACCATGCCGAGGTAGGCGTTGTTCAAGATGGCGATCTTGACCGGGACGCCCTCGGCGGTGGCGGTGGCGAGCTCCTGCGCGGTCATCTGGAAGCAGCCGTCGCCGTCGACCGCCCACACCATCCGGTCGGGACGACCGACCTTGGCCCCGATGGCCGCCGGCACGGCGAAGCCCATGGTCCCGAGGCCTCCCGAATTGACCCAGGTGTTCGGGTACTCGAAGGACCAGTACTGGGAGGCCCACATCTGGTGCTGGCCGACACCGGAGACGAGGATGGTGTCCGGAGGGGTCAAGGACCTCAAGGTCTCGATGACGAACTGGGGCTTCACCGTCGGCCGGCGTCCTCCACCGCCGGTGGCCGCTTTGTCGTTGGCGGGCTCGGAGCGGTCGTAGGTGCAGGGGTACTCAGCCTGCCAGCGGCGAATCATGGCGATCCACGGCACCAGTCGGCCCGTCTCGACCGGCCCGGAGGCCTTGACCGCTTCGACGAGGGCCTCGGTTGCCAGGCGGCAGTCGGCGTGGATCCCGACTTCGGGTCGCCTCACCTTGCCGATCTCGGCCTTGTCGATGTCGACGTGGATGACCTTTGCCCGCGGCGCGAAGGCCGAGACCTTGCCCGTCACGCGGTCGTCGAAACGGCTCCCGAGGGCAATCAGGAGATCTGCCTTCTGCATGGCGGTGACCGCGGTGTAGTTGCCGTGCATACCGGGCATCCCGAGGCACAGCGGGTGGCTGTCGGGGAAGGCTCCGCGGGCCATGAGAGTCGTCACGACGGGGATGCCCGTCAGGTCCGCGAGCTCGCGAAGCGCCGCGGCCGCCCTCGACTTCAAGATGCCGCCGCCGGCGTAGATGACCGGGCGCTCGGCCGCGAGCACGAGGGCGGCCGCTTCGCGGATGGCCGCCGGGTCCGGTTGCGAGGCCGGATGGTACCCGGGCAGGTCCACGCCATCGGGCCAGTACCACTCCATCGTGCTGTTGGCGATGTCTTTCGGGAAGTCGATGAGCACCGGACCCGGGCGACCGGTCGTGGCGATGTGGAAGGCCTCCCGCACGACCTGGGGGATGTCGGCGGCGTCGGTGACGAGCCAGTTGTGTTTCGTGACGCCGAGCGTGATGCCCGTTGTGTCGGTCTCCTGGAAGGCGTCGGTCCCGATCGCGCTAGTCGAGACCTGGCCGGTGATACAGACCAGGGGGATCGAGTCCATATAGGCGTCGGCGAGCGGGGTCACGATGTTGGTCGCGGCCGGACCGCTCGTCACCATGGCCACTCCCGGCCTACCGGTCGCCTGCGCGTACCCCTCGGCCATGTGCCCGGCGCCCTGCTCGTGGCGGACCAGGATGTGACGGATGGGCGAGTCGATGATCGGGTCGTATACGGGCAGGATCGCACCTCCGGGGAGGCCGAAGACGACTTCGACTTCTTGCATCTCGAGGCTCTTCACAAGCGCTTGCGCTCCGGTGAACTCCATCGGGGCTACCTCTCACTCTCGTTCGTCGGGTCTGGGGGTGGTGGTCAGTGCCGTGTCGCTGATTCGCTTCTTCGCTGCCCGGTGCGCCGGTGCCGGAAAATGAAACGACCTCCCCTTTGGGGAGGTCGCAGGCGCAGAACCGCAAACGGTGCCGCGCTCTAGGTAATAAGTACGAGGCAGTCGTTCGCGGGCATCAGGCCTAAGTCTTGCAGGCCAGGCCGCCGGGCGCAACCTTCGGTCACGGCGAGACCACGGCCGGCGCTCTCCCGAGGGGCTCGGGTCCGTTGCCGGCGGGCGTGGAGAGCAGGCTCACGGCCGCTATGGCTCGGTGATGGCGCCTCTTTCGGCCCCCACGACAAGGCGGGCGTACTTGGCGAGGACTCCTGTCGGGTAACGCGGGACGGGTGGCTTCCACTGATCGCGTCGGCGTTCGAGCTCGGCCGGCTCGACCGCCACGTCCAAGCGGCCGTCGTGGGCGTCGAGGACGATACGGTCACCGTCCTCGACAAGGGCGATGGGGCCGCCGACGGCCGCCTCGGGAGCCACGTGCCCGACGCAGAAGCCCTGCGTGCCCCCGGAGAAGCGACCATCTGTGACGAGCGCGCAGTCTCCACCGCGCCCGGCACCGGTCATGGCCCCGGTCACGGCCAGCATCTCGCGCATCCCGGGACCGCCCTTGGGGCCTTCGTAGCGGACGACCACCACTGTCCCGGGCGTGATCGTGCCGGCGAGGATGGCCTCCATGGCGGCTGCTTCACCGTCGAAGACGCGCGCCCGGCCCGTGAAGGCGAGCTCGCCGTCGATTCCGGCCACCTTCACGACGGCGCCCTTCGGCGCGAGCGACCCGCTCAGGATCGCGATCCCCCCGTCCGCGTGGATCGGCGTGCCGAAGCTGCGCACGACCGACCCGTCGGGAGCGGGCGGGTCGAGCTCGGCAAGGTTCTCGGCCATCGTCTTGCCCGTGACGGTGAGGCAGTCTCCGTGGAGCAGGCCCTCCTGCAACAGCTCCCGGAGAATCACCGGAACCCCGCCGATCCGGTCGAGATCTGTCATGTGATACCGCCCGTGCGGCTTCATGTCCGCCAGGTGCGGAACGCGGCTACCGATCCGGGAGAAGTCCTCGAGGCCGAGCTCGACCTGCGCCTCGTTGGCTATCGCCAGCAGATGGAGCACGGCGTTGGTCGAGCCTCCGAGCGCCATCACGGTGGAGATGGCGTTCTCGAAGGCCTCCTTGGTCATGATCTGACGGGGCCGGATGCCTCTTTCGAGCAGGGCCATCACCGCCTTGCCGCTGGCGTATGCGAGGTCGTCCCGGCGCCGGTCGACGGCGGGCACGGCCGCCCCGGCCGGCAGCGCCATCCCGAGGGCTTCGGCCACCGACGCCATGGTGTTGGCGGTGAACATGCCCGCGCAGGAACCTTCCGTCGGGCAGGCGTTGCGCTCTATCGCCTCGAGCTCGTCGAGGCCGATCGTCCCCGCCGAGCAGGCCCCGACCGCCTCGAAAACCGACACGACGTCAAGGGCACGATCGCCGAGGCGGCCCGGCAGGATCGTGCCGCCGTAAAGGAACACCATCGGCAGGTCGAGCCGACCCGCGGCCATGAGCATGCCGGGGAGCGACTTGTCACACCCCGCGAGACCGACGAAAGCGTCAAAGCGCTCCGCGTGCATCATGGCTTCGACCGAGTCCGCGATGATCTCCCTGCTCACGAGGGAGGCGTGCATTCCTTCGTGGCCCATGGCGATCCCGTCGGAGACAGCGATCGAGACGAACTCGAACGGGAACCCGCCCGCCGCGCGCACGCCCTGCTTCGCCCGCTGGGCGAGCCTGGAAAGGGGCAGGTTGCACGGCGTCACTTCGTTCCACGTGGAGGCGACACCCACCTGGGGCTTGTCGAAGTCGTCGTCGGTCATGCCGACTGCACGCAGCATCGCCCGCGACGGTGCCCGCCGGAAGCCCTCGGTCACGTCCTGGCTGTGGATCTTGAGCGAGCGGATCTTGTCGGTCATGGCCTCAAGCTAATGGCAGTCAGGCGAGCGCGTGGGTGGCTATGCGGGTTCGATCCGAACCCGGAGCGACTCGACGAGCAAGGCGATCTCGGACGCGCCGCCGCGGCGGGCTCCGTCCCATTCGTCCACGGCGTGCCACGGCACATCGTCGGGCGTTCCAGGCCAACGGGCAAGCAGGTGCACATGGAGGTGGCCGACGCGGTGCCCGATGGTCGCGACGTAGACGCGCTCGGTCCCGAGCCTTTTGAGGGCCGCCGAACAGGTCGCAATGGCCGCTCCGACGGCTTGGGCCTCGTGCCGGTCGAGACCCGCGAAGTCCGGGCAGTGCCTTCGTGGCGTCACGAGGAGATGCCCGAGGTAGCAGGTCCTGTCGGAAAGGGGCGGCACGTGGAAGGCGACCACGTCCTCGTCCTCGAGCAGGTAGCCGCCCGGGACCTCCACTTCCCCCGCCTGCTCCTGGCAGATGATGCAGGTGTCCGACATCGCCTCTCGTGTCCCGGTATTCGCGAAGCGCCTCGTCGTTGGCCCGGGCGTGCTCGAACGGAGCTCAGGCGCGCCGGGCTGCGAAGCTCGCCGCGACCAGCTTGCCGTTCGCCCGACCCCTCGATGAGCGCATGACCTGGCCGAGGAGGAACTGCGCAACCTTCTCGTCACCGTCGCAGTAGCGCTGCCACGCCTCGGGGTTGGAGGCGATGACGTCGTCGACCATCGAATCGAGCGCCGCCTGGTCCATCGCCTCGTAACCGAGGCGCGAGGCGATCTTCGCCGGGTCCCCGCCGTTCGCCAAGAGCTCGGCGAGCACCTCTTTGGACTGGGTCGCCGAGAGCTGGCCCGAGGACTCCATCTTCACCAGCGCCGCGAAGGCCACCGGGTCGAGCCTCTTGGCTTCAGCCGGGCTGGCAGCTGCTTCGTTCGCCGCCCGCGCGAGGGCGAGGCGCGGGTCGGCACCGGCCTTGACGGCGCCCATGACGAGGTCGTCGAGACCGAGATCGACCACGGTCACGACCTGGTCTGTCGAACCGTCGCGTCGCGTGGCCAGCTCGGTGTTGACGCTCAGCAGCTGCGACAGGCGGCGGCGGCGCTCTGCCGGCATCGGGCCGACGCCCTCGGCGGCGGCCGCCAAGAGGTGCTCGTCGGGCACGAGTGGTGTCAGGTCGGGCTCCGGGAAGTAGCGGTAGTCGTTCGCCTCCTCCTTGGAACGCAGCGCATGTGTGCTCCCGTCCGCCTCGTCCCAGTGCCGGGTCTGTTGTGACACCCGTTGCCCGGATTCGAGCAGCTCGATCTGACGTGCCACCTCGTAGTCGATGGCACGCTCGAGGGAGCGCAGCGAGTTCAGGTTCTTGACCTCGCAACGCGTGCCGTAGCTGGTCGCGTCCACCGGCCGCACCGAGACGTTGGCGTCGACGCGGAGGGAGCCCTCCTCCATCCGGCCGTCCGAGGCCCCTGTGGCCACGAGGATCGACCGCAGCTCGTCGACATAGGCGCGGGCCTGAACCGCCGAGCGGATGTCAGGGCGGGAGACGATCTCGACGAGCGGAACCCCGGCCCGGTTGTAGTCGACCAGCGAGTGGCTCGCCTCGTGGATGCGACCGCCGCCGCCGACGTGGGTCGTCTTGCCGGTGTCCTCTTCCATGTGCGCCCGCTCGATGCCGATGCGCGAGCCGTCGGGCAGCTCCAGAAAGCCGTCGAGGTTGATCGGCTCGTCGTACTGGCTGATCTGGTAGTCCTTGGGCATATCGGGATAGAAGTAGTTCTTGCGGTGGAAGATCGAGCGCTGCGGCTTGCAGTTGAGCGCCGCCCCGATCCTCAAGGCGAGCTCGACCGCCCGGCGGTTGATGACCGGGAGCGAGCCGGGCAGCCCGAGGCAGACCGGGCAGATGTTTGTGTTCGGGGCCTCGCCGAAGGCGTTGCGGCACCCGCAGAACAGCTTGGTGGCGGTGGACAGCTCGCAGTGGACCTCGAGGCCGACAACTGTTTCGTAGTCGGTCACGGCGTCACCGGTCCCCGCGCTCCGGGCGGCGCGGCCTGTTCCAGGCTCGCCGCTACGCGCATCATCTGGACTTCGCCGAGAGCGGGGGCCAGTACCTGCACCCCGATCGGGAGCCCCTCAGGGCTCAGCGCGAACGGCACGCTGGCAGCCGGGTGGCCGGCCAGGCTCGAGGGGATGGAGCACAGGTCGCACAGGTACATCTCGATCGGGTCGTCGACCTTGGAGCCGAAGGGGAAGGCCACCGACGGGGTCGTCGGCGTCAACAGCACGTCAAAGTTCCGGTACGCCGCCTCGAACGCCCGGATGACGATCGTTCGGGCCTTCTGCGCCTGGCCGTAGTAGGCGTCGTAGTAGCCGGCCGACAGTGCATAGGTCCCGATCATGATGCGCCGCTTCACTTCGGGCCCGAAGCCCTCACCGCGTGTCCGGGCGTTCATCGTCTCGGCGTCGGGACCATCCACGCGAAGGCCGTAGCGGACACCGTCGTAACGGGAGAGGTTGGAGGAGGCCTCGGCGGGGGCGATCAGGTAGTAGGCAGGCAGTCCGAGCAGCAGCTCTGGGATCTTGACGCGGTCCACCTCGGCGCCTGCCGCCGCCAACGCCTCCGCCGCCGCGATCACCGCGGCCCCGCACTCGGGCGACACGTCCGACAAGAAGTCGTCGATGATCCCTATGCGCAGCCCCGAGACGCCGTCGCCGAGCGAGGCGAGCAGGCTCGGCGCCGGCCGCTCGAGCGAGGTCGAGTCCATCGGATCGTGGCCGGCGACGACCTCGAGGCCGAGTGCCGCGTCCGCGACGGTCGTCGCGAACGGGCCGATCTGGTCGAGCGAGCTGGCGAACGCGATCAGCCCGTAACGCGAGACCACGCCGTAAGTCGGCTTCACCCCGACGATCCCGCACAGCGCCGCAGGCTGGCGGATCGACCCGCCCGTGTCGGAGCCGAACGAGAGGGGAACCATGCCACAAGCGACCGCGGCGGCGCTCCCGCCCGAAGAACCGCCTGGAACCCGCGTGATGTCCCAGGGGTTCCGGGTCGGGCCGAAGGCGGAGTTCTCCGTCGAGGAGCCCATCGCGAACTCGTCGAGGTTGGTCTTGCCGATCGGGATCGCACCCGCGAGCCGCAGCCGGGTCACGACCGTCGCGTCGTAGGGAGGGAGCCACCCCTCGAGGATCCTCGAGGAACAGGTCGTGGGGACACCGACGGTGCAGAGGTTGTCCTTCAGCGCCACGGGCACTCCGGCGAGCGGTCCCGGGTCCAGACCCGATCTCACCATCTGATCGACGGCGTCGGCATCTGCCTCTGCCGCCTCGAGTGTCACCTCGTTGAAGCAGTGCAGATCTCCCTCGAGGTCGCGGACACGACCGAGCGATTGCGCCAGGACCGCCCGGGCACTGCGCTCGCCCGAACGGACCGAGGCGGCGATGTCGACCAGGGAAGGGAACTCGGGACCCCGGCTGGAGGTCACGGCGCTTCGCCCATTATGCGGGGAACCCGGAAGCAGTCGGACTCGGCGAGCGGAGCCTGGGCGAGGACGGTCGCCCGGTCCAGGCTGGCGGTCACGGCGTCGTCGCGGAGCACGTTCTCGACCGGGAACGGGTGGGCCGTCGGCGGGACGTTGGCCGTGTCGAGACGGCGCACGGCGTCCACGTGCTCGAGGATCGCCGACAGCTGCGAGGCGTAGAGCCCGATCTCGTCGTCATCGAGGGCCAGGCGGGCAAGGCGGGCCACATGACGGACGTCTTCGGGCGAGATGCGCCGCTCGGTCTCGCTCACAACAGCGCTCCCACCCTGGCCACGAAGCCAACGGCGCGCGCTTCGATCTCCCGGGCGTCGTAGTCGAGGGTGGCGACATGGAAGCTGCGCTCGAGAAAGACCCGCTCGAGCGGACCGGCCGCCCCCGCGGCGAGCACGTCGCCGGACTCGGGCGGCACCACATGGTCGGTCCGGCTGGACAAGAGCAGGACCGGGCAGCGGAGATCGCCGAGATGGGCGGCGATCTCGTCGACGCCCTCGAACATCGACAGCATCGGCTCGATCGGCGAGGCGTTGTAGGCGGATTCGGGGGAGCCGGGCATGGCGACGTCGGAACCTATCGCGGGAACCGAGACGCCGCCTTCTTCGACCATGCCTGACAGCATGTCGCGGAATGTCGAAGCCGGTGGGTCGACCAACGGGTTGATCACGATGATGCCGGCGATCTCCGGATGGCGCTCGGCGAGCCATATCGCGAGCGACCCGCCCATGGACAGCCCGGCCACGAAGACGTGCTCGCACCGGCCGGCCACGTCGCGGTAGGCGGTTTCGGCCGTCGCGGACCAGTCGGACCAACGTGTCGGGACCATGTCCTCCACGCTGGTTCCATGCCCTGGCAGCAAGGGAAGCTCGACGGTGAACCCGGCGGCCGCGAGCGCTCGCGCAAAAGGCCGCAGCGACTGCGGGCTCCCGGTGAAACCGTGGAGCACAACGACGCCCGTCTTACCGCCGGCGGCAGAGAAAGGTTCGGCACCGGCAAGGATCGCGGTTGGCACGTGAGCATCGTACCCGGCCCTTCGGGAAGGCTCCCAAGCCGATAGTGTCCGCTCTGCGAGCCGACGGGGCCGGGAACGAGGAGCTGACGTGGACAAACTGCTGTTCTTGAGTGACGAGTGGACCGCCGAGGTAAAGCGCCTGCACGACGAGCTCGTGACCGAGCCCACTGCCCCGGCTCAAAGTGTGCGCATGAATCTCGTCCTCACCCAGTCCCCGCTCGGAGACGGGACCGTGGAAGCGCACGTGGACACGAGCTCGGGAGAACTCATCGTGGACACCGGTCACCTCGACTCACCCGACTTGACTGTGACCCTGGACTACGAAACGGCGAAGGCCATCCTCGTCGACGGGGACGCCCAGGCCGCCATGCAGGCATTCATGTCCGGACGTATCAAGATCGACGGGGACATGACGATGCTGCTAGCCCTTCAGACCACGCCGATCGACCCCGGGCACCAGGAGCTGGCGGCCCGCGTCCGCGAGATCACCGAGTAGCCGCCGGCTGGCGTACTCGCCGGTCGCTACCTCGTCGACGGGGTCCCGGTCGGGGCGCTCACGTGACCGAGGATCTTGGGCACCTCGGCCGCCAGCTCGTCCACGGTCCAGCGGGCACCCTTGTCGATCTCTCCCGCGAGCGTCCAGGGCTGGAAGTACTGCACCCTGCCGCCTTGGACGAAAAAGACCTTGCCTGTGAAAGGACAGAGATCGCTGCAGAGATAAGCGGCGACGGGCGACACGTTGCCGGGGTCCCAGGAGTCGAAGACGCCCGCGTCGCCAGGGGGCTGCACGATGTCGGACAGGCCCGGTGTCGACTGGGTGATCCGCGACCTCGCAGCCGGCACGATGGCGTTTACCCGCACGCCGTAACGGGAGAGCTCCTGTGCGGCTATCACGGTGAAGGCTGCGATCCCCGCTTTGGCCGTCCCGTAGTTCGACTGGCCGGGATTGCCCAAAAGCCCTGAGGTCGAAGAGGTGTTGACGACTGCCGCGCTGACCGGGCGGCCCGCTTTGGACTGCTCGCGCCAATAGGTCGCGGCCCAGCGGGTCGGGACGAAATGGCCGTTGAGGTCGACGTGCATCACAAGGTCCCACTCCGCCTCGGTCATGTTCACGAGGACCCTGTCGCGGATGATGCCGGCGTTGTTCACGAGCACGTGGAGGTCTCCGAACGCCTCGACGGCGGCGCTCACCAAGCGGCGGCCACCCTCCCAGTCGGCCACGTCCTCGGTGTTGGCGACCGCCTCGCCGCCCATCTCTTTGATCTCGTCGACGACGCGCTGAGCCACCGTCCGGTCATCCTCCGAGCCGTTGAGTGGCCATCCGACATCGTTGACAACGACCTTTGCGCCCTCGCTGGCGAACAAGAGCGCGTGCTCCCGGCCGATCCCGCGGCCCGCACCGGTGATGATCGCAACCCTGCCCTCGAGTGCACCCATGACCGTGCCCTTCCTTAGCTCGTAAACCTGCGATCGCCCCGCCAACTCGCGGCGCGCACCGCCACGTTGGCAGCACGCGACACCCGTGGTCAAACGGGCTACGGCGTAGGCAGCCGCAAGGGCGCGGCCCCGCGTCGGACAAGGGCCCACCTCGCCGGCCGACGCGGTCAGCTCAGTATCAGCTCAGTAAAGGTAGAGAACCACTGTCGTGCCGACCCTCACCGAGGTCCCGGAGCCCGGGAGCTGGCTCAGCACGAAGTTCGCGCTCGGTGGACCGTAGAGGCTCCACTGCAGGCCGAGAGAGCTGAGCGACTGTTCGGCGACCGCCACCGAGTCGCCGTAGAGGGTCGGGACCGACACATACGGCGGACCTGCCGACACGAAGACACGCACCGTCGAATGACCCGGGACGACCTGGCCGGGGGCGGGGCTCGTGCTTATGACGTACCCGGCGGGGACCGACGTCGAGTACTGCTGCACGTTCTGCGGGGTGAGGCGCAGGTCCGTCAGCGCCGAGTCCGCCTGCGTGGATGTGAGTACGCCACCGCTCATGTCCGCCGGGATCATTTGGGGCGCGGGGCCCCTCGAGATCACGACCTCGAGAGTTCCGCCGTAGAACATCCTGGCACCTTGAGGTGCACTCGAGCTCACGACCGTCCCGCGGGCGACGACCTCGCTGTAGCGCTCGACGAAACGCGCCACGAGGTGGGCCCTGCCGATCGCCGCGGCGGCCTGCTTCTCGTCCATCCCCCCAAGGTCCGGCACCGCGGTCGGGTGACGACCCTGCGACATGACGATCTTCACGATCGACGCCGACTTGTCGCGCGTGCCGCTTGGGGGAAGCTGTGAGATGACCGTTCCGGAGGCGACGGTGCCGCTGTAGCGGGCGCCGGAGATCTCCGGGGTGAGGCCCGCCCTGGAGATGGCGGCTTCGGCGGCCCTGACATCGAGACCGACCACACGTGGGACCGTGTCGTGACGCCAGACGAGGCGGGACGCCGCCACAACGCCTGCACCGGCTGCGAGCTCGATCACCAGCAGAGCCAGCAGCCAAGGCAGCCAGCGGTGCCGGCGCCTCGTCCGGGGGGCCTCGCTCAACGGCGCGGACGGCGCGGGCACGGGGAGCACCCGGCGCACACCGGGCAGGGGCGCCGACGAAGGCGCCGACCCCGTGTGTGCTGTCCGGGACTCGCTTTCCTCCCGCGATGGCCGAAGCGGCGCGACCTGTGCCGGCGGCGGGGAGGTCTGGGGCGGCACCCCGGGCTGTGCGGGCGACACGGCGGACCAACCAGCAGGAGCCAAGCGCTCGGTCGGATCCTGATCGAGCCCGAGCGGCTGAACGGCCACGCCGAGATCGGTCCTGTTGAGCGGCAGGGGCTCGGCAGGATCGAGCTCCTGGACCAGCATCTCGAGCTCGAGCGCGAGCGCGGCCGCGTCCAGGCGAGCCAGGGGCTCCGAGATCGTGGCCTGGGCCAGCACCGGGGCGAGCGACCCGAGCTCCCTGGCCGGCGGGAGCACGGCCCCCACGCGCGCCATCAGGGTCGCCACCGCCGTGTCCCCGGCAAAGGGCACTCGCCCGGTGACCGACTCGTACAGGCTGAGAGCCAGCGAATAGACGTCGGTGCGGTCGTCGACGGGGCGGCCCTCGACCTGCTCGGGCGAGGCGTAGCGGGCCGTTCCCATGACAGCGCCGAGAGGCTCGGTCACCGCCGCCTCGGCGAGGGCGCGCGCAAGGCCGAAGTCGGCCACCAGAAGACGCCCGTCGTCGTCGAAAAGGAGGTTGGCCGGCTTGATGTCGCGGTGGACGAGCCCCCGCCGGTGGGCGTAGGCGAGACCATGGGCGGCCTGGGCACCGATCGCGGCCGCCTGTTGGGGACTGAGCAGGCGCCCGGTGTCCAACAAGGACCTCAAGCTCCCGCCGCCGAGGTACTCGAGCACCAGATACGGGACGCCGTCCTCATCGCCCCAGTCGTAGACATGCAGGACGTTGGGATGGTTGAGCGATGCCGCCAGTCGGGCCTCGGCCTGGAACTTCCTCAAGAAAGTGGAGTCGCCGGCCAAGGCAGGGTGGAGCAGCTTGACTGCGACGCGTCGACCGAGCCGCGTGTCGTCGGCGGCGAAGACTTGGGCCGAAGCACCGGCGCCGACCACGGCGAGTAGTCGGTAGCGGCCGCCAATGACCCGGCCGACCTGTTCCACAGCGCTCGACATGGAGATCACGAAAAGGGTAACGGTTGGTGGCCCGCGACCGGTGGAGGGCACTTCGCGGGCTCTGCTATGGCAGCTCTCCTGTCTCCAGCAGCCTCACGAAACCCTGCTCGTCGAGGATCGGGACCCCGAGGGCCTCGGCCTTGGTCAGCTTGGCCGCCCCGGGATTGTCGCCGACGACGACGGCGGTCGTCTTGGCTGACACCGAGCCGGGCGACTTGCCACCGCGGTCGATGATGGCCGCCTCTGCATCCTCACGACTGAACCCACCCAAGGTGCCCGTCACGACGATGGACATGCCGACGAGGCCCTGGGGCAGTTGAGGACGCCCGGCGGCGCCGAAGCGCACGCCGCCCGACCGGAGCCGCTCGATCATCGCCCTATTGGCTTCCGAGGCGAAATACCGGGCCAGGCTCGCGGCGATCACGGCCCCGATGCCCTCGACGCGAGCGAGCTCGTCCTCGGAAGCCGACATGATCCGATCGAGGTCCCCGAAGCGCGAAGCCAGGCCGGCCGCGACGGTTCCACCCACGTGGCGGATGCCAAGCGCAGTCAGCAAGTTGGCGAGGGGCCTCGAGCGGGACTGGTCGACGGCCGCCACGAGGTTCACCGCCGACAGCTCGCCGAAGCCTTCGAGACCGACGAGGTCCGCCACGCCGAGCCGGTACAAGTCGGCAGCATCGGACAACAGGCCGGCGGCGACGAACTGCGCGACCCTTTGCTCACCGAGGCCTTCGATGTCCATGGCTCCGCGCGAGGCGAAGTGAACGATCCGCTGAACCGTTTGTGCGGGGCAGTCTGCGTTGATGCAGTAGGTGTCGCTCTCCCCCTCGAGTCGGACGAGCGGGCTGTTGCAACTGGGGCAGGTCTTCGGGAAGGCCCACGGCACCGAGCCGGACGCCCGGGCGCTCAGCACGGGGCCGACGACTTCGGGGATGACGTCTCCGGCCTTGCGAACCACCACCGTGTCACCGGGGCGGACGTCTTTCAGCCGGACCTGGTCCTCGTTGTGCAAGGTTGCCAGCTCGACCACCGAACCGGCGACCCGAACAGCTCGCAGCTTCGCGAACGGTGTCGCGCGGCCGGTACGTCCTATGGACACCAATATGTCCTCGAGCAGCGTGGCCTGTTCTTCGGGCGGGAACTTGTACGCCACCGCCCACCGAGGGGCGTGGGAAGTCGCCCCGAGCCGCAAGTGCAGCGCCCGGTCCTCTACTTTCACGACGACCCCGTCGATCTCGTAGCCGAGCCCGTGTCGTCGCGACTCGAGGTCCCGGCAGTACGCGAACACCGCCTCGAGATCGGCCACGACGGTTGTCTCCGGGTTGACGGGCAGGCCCGCGCGGCGGAGCAGGTCCAAAGCGCTCGACTGGGTCGCAAGACCAGCCATCCCGTCCACCTGGTAGAAGAAGGCCCCGAGCGCTCGACTCGCCGTGACCGCAGAGTCCTTCTGGCGAAGCGAGCCCGCAGCGGCGTTTCGTGGATTGGAAAAGGGTCGAAGTCCTGCCGCGGCCTGGCGACGATTCAGGTCCTCGAAGGCCGCGACCGGGAAGTAGACCTCGCCCCGGATCTCGAGCATCTCAGGGGTCTCGCCCGCGGACAACGCGAGCTCGCCGGGGATCGCGCCAAGCGTGCACACGTTCGCGGTCACGTCCTCACCGACTCGTCCGTCACCACGGGTTGCGCCGCGCACGAGGCGGCCGCGCTCGTAGGTGAGCGAGATCGACAAGCCGTCGATCTTCGGCTCACAGACGAAGGGCGATCCGTCCTCGGGAGCCAACAGCTTTTGCAGCCGGGAGCCCCAGGCGAGGATCTCCTCGAGTGTTGTGACCTTGTCGAGACTCATCATGGGCGTGGCGTGGGTGACGGGCGCGAACAGCGCCGAAGGCGCGACGCCAACCGTCTGGGTCGGTGAGCCTGCCTCCACGAGCTGGGGATATCGCTCCTCGAGCGCGAAGAGCTCGTCCTTCAGCGCGTCGTACCCGGCGTCGGGTATCTCCGAGGCGTTCTCGAGGTAGTACTGCGCGTCGTAGCGCTTGATGAGCGCCCGCAGCTCGACGACTCGGGCCGACGCATCATCGGGCACTCCACTCGACTCCCTGCTCACGCCGAGGATGGTAGGGCGAGACCCGCGCCCACCGGGCGGATGGCGGGCCCGGCTTCAGGCTGGTCGTCCGCGCCACATACAATCGCAGCTGCCTGCGGTGCGCGCAGCCCGCGCCGCAGGCCCGCGACCACGGCGGTGCCACGACCCTTCCGCCGAGCGGGACGACCCCCTGACAAAGCTTCAGACCACATGAGGAGACAGCAGCAGATGCGTCCTGTCACCGCCTACGCCACACCGGGCCGCAAGGCTCCGTTCCAGAAGACGACCATTCAGCGTCGGGAGCTGGGGCCCGGAGACGTCCTTATCAGAATCGCCTACGCCGGGATCTGCCACTCCGACATCCACACCGCCCGCGGGGAGTGGGGCGAGGTCACCTTCCCATTGGTGCCCGGCCATGAGATCGCCGGCATCGTCGAAGAGATAGGCACCGGTGTGACCAAGCACGCCACCGGGGACCGGGTCGGCGTCGGCTGCATGGTCGACTCCTGTCGAGAGTGCGACAACTGCCTCGCCGGTGAACAGCAGTACTGCATGAACGGGCCCGTGTACACCTACAACGACATCGGCAAGGACGGTCGGCCCACCGAGGGTGGCTATTCCACCCACATCGTCGTCGACCAGGACTTCGTGCTCGCCATCCCCGACGGCATCGACCTCGATGTGGCCGCGCCGCTTCTTTGTGCGGGTATCACGTTGTACTCGCCGCTCAGGCACTGGGGTGCCGGTGCTGGTACCTCGGTCGCGATCGTCGGACTCGGTGGCCTCGGCCACATGGGCGTCAAGATCGCCCACGCCCTGGGGGCCGAGGTCTCTGTGCTCTCCAAGAGCCTTTCGAAGAAGGCCGACGGCAAGGCGCTGGGAGCCGATCACTACTACGCCACAAGCGACGCTGCTACTTTCAAGCAGCTCAAGCGCCATTTCGACCTCATCGTCAGCACCGTGTCGGCGCCGCTGCCCATGGGCTCGTACCTGTCGTTGCTGCGGCTCGACGGCACGTTGGTCAATGTCGGCGCACCGCCGGAGCCTCTTTCGGTGCCGGCTTCCTCGCTGATGTCGAACCGGCAGAGCTTGGCGGGATCGTCAATCGGTGGCATAAGCCAGACCCAGGAAATGCTGAATTTCTGTGCCGAGCACGGCTTGGGGGCTGATATCGAGGTCATAAGCGCGGATCAGATCGACGTCGCCTACGACCGGGTCGTCGACAGCGACGTCCGCTACCGCTTCGTGATCGATACCGCCACCTTCTGAGGCCGCGGGACGGCCGACCTCGCCGTCTCGGTCATGACCGCTTACGGCAGGGACCGCGAGCGCGAGGAGCGCGACCATTGAAACGGCCTGCTGGCGAGGATCCGAGGCGACGCGGCCGACCAGGACAGGAAGCTCATGCGGCTATGCCCGAACCTACGACCTCGTCGTCTACGTAGAGCGCAACCGTCTGGCCGGGTGCGACACGACGCTGCGGGCCGTCGAGATACCGCAGCCCTGTGCCGGTGAGCTCGGCGGGTAGCGGGCGGCCGTGCGCGCTCAGCTGGGCGAGAACCGAGGCACCCTCGGGAAGAGGGCTCGCAACCCACGTGCGCCCGGTGAGCTCGACCCCGTCTGTGAGCAGGTCGTGCGCTGACCCGACGGTCACGGTGGCCGACCCCGCATCGACCGCGAGCGCGTAACGCGGTCCGCAGGCCGAGGCCCCGAGGCCGCGGCGCTGGCCCACGGTGACGAGCTCGAGGGCGGCGACGGTGCCGAGGACGGATCCGGACGCGCCGTCGACGACGCGTCCCGGGTGCAACTCGATTCGTTGGGCGAGAAAGCGCTCGCGCGGGCCCTGTCCGGGCCCTGCGGCGATGAAACACACCTCCTGGCTGTCGGGCTTGGCTGCCGTCGGCAGGCCCAACGCCGCGGCACGCGCACGGACCTGGCTCTTTGTGAGCTCGCCGACCGGGAGCAGAACCCGGGTGAGCTCCCTGACAGTGAGCATGGACAGCACGTAGGACTGGTCCTTTGCAGTGTCACGCCCACGGAGAAGTCTCGGGCGGCCGTCGTCGTCCTTAAGGACGCGGGCATGGTGACCTGTCGCCACCGCGTCGAAGCCGAGCCGCACGGCGCGGTCGAGAAAGCGGCGGAACTTCAGGTGCCGGTTGCACTCCACACAGGGATTGGGGGTGAGGCCGCGGGCGTGCGCCTCGGCGTAGGGCGCTACGACCTTGCGCTCGAAATCTTCGGCGAAGTTGAAGACGTGATGGTCGATGGAAAGCCGCGTCGCGACGCGCCGCGCGTCGTCGACGTCGCCCACCGAACAGCACCCCGAGTCGCCTGCGCCGCCCCAGAGCTTCATGGTGGCCGCCACGACGTCATGACCCTCTTCGGCCAGCATCGCCGCCGCGACCGACGAGTCAACTCCACCTGAGAGTCCTACGAGCACCCGCACGCCCCAATTGTCGCAGAGCGCCGGGGCCCGGGCGCACCGCGCCCGCAAGGCCTTCTCAGGCGCGCAGCCGCCCGACCGCCTCGGGGAAGGCGACGAGCGCCTTGTCGATGTCCGCAGCCGTCGTCGCATGACCGAGGGAGAGCCTCACGTGGCGTCTCGCCTCCTCGGCCGTCCGGCCCATCGCCAACAGCACGTGGCTCGGCTCGATGGCACCGCTGGCGCACGCCGATCCTGCCGAAGCGCAGATCCCGAGCTCGTCGAGGACCACGAGCAGCTCCTCGGCCTCGACCCCCTCGACACCGAGATTGCAGATCGCGTCGATGCGGTCCTGTCGTGGCACGGCCTCGTGTACGCCGGGAACAGCCGCCAGGATCCCGTCAACGAGTCGCGTGGAGAGCTCCCGGACGAGTCGGGCTGAGCTCTCGCGATCGCGTGCAGTGGCTTTTGCCGCCGCCGCCATGGCCACCGCGCCGGCGACGTTCTCGGTACCGGCCCGGCGTTCGTGTTCCTGCGGCCCGCCTCTCAAGATGGGTCGAAGCACCGCCTGGCGCCGGACGACGAGCGCTCCCACACCCTTCGGCCCTCCGAACTTGTGCGCGCTCACGCTCACAAGGTCCGCCCCGGCCGTGAGGCAGGCGACGTCGAGCCAGCCGAAGGCCTGCACGGCGTCGGTGTGCACGAGGGCGGACGGAGCACGCTTGCGGACGAGCGACACGACGCTGTCGAGGGGCTGGCGCACTCCCGTCTCGTTGTTGACGAGCATCACCGACACGAGGCGCACCTTGTCGTCGAGCACGGCTGCGAGCGCGTCGAGGTCCACGACACCGAGTCGGTCGACGCCGACCACGCTGGCCCCGACGGCCCGGCACGCCTCGAGCACCGCAGGGTGCTCGACGGCGCTGCACACTGACGTGCCAGGCCCGTTGGCCGTGCCGAGGACCGCAAGGTTGTCGGCTTCGGTGCCACCGCTCGTGAACACGACCTCGGAAGGGCTAGCCCCTAACAGCCCGGCGAGCACCTCCCGGGCGTCGTCGAGGGCGAGCCGGGCGGCTCTCGCGAGGCGGTGGCCACCGGAGGCGTTGCCGTAGGCGTCGGAAAGGAACGGCGCCATGGCCGCGCGCGCCTCCGCGCGCATGGGCGTGGTGGAGGCGTGGTCGAGATAGACAACCCGGTCGCGCTCTTGGTCGGTCAATCTGTCGGGGCTCCTGGAGGCGGGGAGCAGGCGCCGGGCAAAAAGGGCGGTGCCGGGTAGAACGGCACAGCGGCGGCGGTGGTGATCGTGCTCACTCCGGCCTCGTCGCCTTCGCTCCCGAGTGCCGCGGCCGTGACCTTGCCCCGGCCGACCTCGAGATCGAAAAATCCCCTCGTCACCTTCTCCACGACCTCGGCCGCCGCACCGTCACCGACGTAAGGACCGAGGTGAGTGGCGTCCGCCAGCGCAAGGAACCACTTGGCGCCCGTCAACATGTCGTAGAGCTCCGAGCTGTCGGAAGGGACGTTGCACGAGTCCGTCAGGCTCTGCACGACGAGCGCCGGTGGCCCACCGGCCCTCGTCGCCGAGTAGGCGTCCTCGGCGCGGGTCCACTCGGCGCCCGAGAGCAGGGCCACCGCTGTCGGCTGAACGGCCATCGTGGCGCGGACTCTCGCGTACGCGCGGTCGTAAAGCAGTGCGGCAACGGTGTCGGCGCCGTCGGACTGGCCGGCGAGGACGAGGTGAGCCGGGTCCACCAGTCCGGTCAGATAGGCCGCGTAGGGCGGCGGGGAACCGTGGGCGGCCGCGAAAACCTCCGAAACCACGAAGGCGACGTCACCGGGCTGGTTGAACATGTCGGACTCGGTGTCCACCCCGTGCTGGGCCTCGACCGCGGGAAGGCTCGTATCGGGGAAGAAGGGCGCGATGACGACGTAGCCGGCCTCGGCCCAGGATGCGAGCAGCGCGCGATAGGTGTTGGGGTCCACGTCGTAGCCGTGGGCGAACACGACGACCGGGTACGGGCCGTAACGGTAGGCGGGTGGTGCCCAGGCCAGAACCGCCGGGGGCTTGGCAGCAAGGGTCGGGTACAGGATCTCGACTTGCATCACGCGTCCCGGCTGGCTGGTGCCCTCGTAGAAGTTCTCCGTCGAGCCGTGCACCTCTTCCCAGGTCGCTATCGACAAGCCGACGCCGAACGTGGACGGTTGCCTGCCCGCTATCCGAACATGACTTGCAAGGCCGGTTCCGCCGGCGTCGCCGGATCGCCCGTCGCCGTCTTGTCGTCTGGCATGATCGGGGTTCGCATGCGACTTCGCGCCGGTGTTGGCGACCGCGGCCGTCGACGAGCAGGCCGCAAGGACCCCGGCGGCGACCAGAACGACGAGGATGGCGCGCGCCTTTGCCGGGTTGGGGCCGGGCACACGAACCCGCCGGGTCGCCTGGGCCTCCACGGCTGGCAAATCTACCGGCGGCCCGGTCCACGAGGGCCAGCGCCCCTCAAAAGGCGAGGTCGGGGCCCCTACGACGTCATCGGGGCTGCCAGATCATCACAACCACAGCCACCAGGAAGCACAACGAGACGCCCGACGCACCCCACTGCAGGGCTCGGCACGCCTCACGGAACTCCACAAGCCCAGTCCGGTCCCCCCCCTCGGGCGGACCGGCGAAAAAGGCCTGGACCCGACGCTCGGCCGGCCAGCACAGCCCGGACGCGACGCCCGCAGAGACGAGCCAGCAGCCGAGCCCGATCCATGGCCACACCTCAGAGACCGCAGAGCTGTCACCTGCCCACAGCACGATCGCGCCGAGCACGGGAGTCACGAGCAAGCATCGCTCTGCCCAGTTCGTGCCCGGATGGAAGTAGCGCCTGAGGCCGGCGTCGCCCCGCGGCTCGGCGGCGGACCGGGCTCGGGCGGCGTAGGTGCCCGAGACCCCGACGGCGCCGAATCCGACCACCGCACTGAGCGCGTGCAGCCCCACCAGGACGTCGTAACCTGGCCCCGTCATCTCGAAATCGGACTCGAAGCGCCTGTGGCGGCGGTAGCGTTAAAAAAAATGCCGACCATCTGTCGGAATTCGGTCCCGAAGGAGGTCCTCGGCCCAGCGTGAATCAGCTTCGCATCGATCCGCTTTCGGGACGGTGGGTGACAGTCGCCACCGGCCGCGCCCAGAGACAAGCCCTCTTTGTGCCGCGCCAGCTCACGCTCGATTCCCTCGAGGGAATACCCTGTCCGTTCTGCCCGGGCATGGAGGCCTCGGCACCCCCGGCCCTCGAGATCTACGGGACCTCCGGCTCCTGGCTCGTACGGGTCCTTCCGAACCGCTACCCGGCTTTCGAAGGCGACGCGCCCTTCGTGATCGAGAACCGCGGGCCAGTGTTCGCCGAGGCCCCGGCGAGCGGCATCCACGAAGTGCTCGTCATCTCGCCCGACCACGACGCGACGATGGCATCCCTGCTTGACGATCAGGTCTCGCTCGTGATGCTCGCCATCCGCGACCGCGTCGAACAGCACGAGGGCACTCCTGGGCTTCGCTACAGCCAGGTGATCATCAACCACGGCCGGCAGGCGGGCGCTTCCATCGCCCATCCTCACGGCCAGCTGCTCGGGATCCCCTTCGTGCCGAGAGAGCTCGCCGACGAGCTCGCCAGTTTCGAGCGCTTCGCCGGGGGATGCCTGGTATGCGCGGCGGCGGCGGCCGAACAGAGCTTCGAGTCCCGGATGATCGACGCGACCGAGCACGCCGTGACCTTCTGCCCTTACTGGAGCGGGACGCCGTATGAGATCCTCGTCGTACCGCGCCAGCACGGAGCTCACCTCCACCGGGCGTCCGCCGAGGGCATCGTGGGTGTTGGCCAGGCCGTGCGCAGTGCCTTGCGCGCACTCAACGCCAGCATCGGGGACGTGGCCTACAACGTCGTGTTCCACTCCGCCCCGTACAGCTCGACAGGCGAGTACCACTGGCACGTTCACATCCTGCCCTGTTTGACCACTCGCGCGGGCTTCGAGCTGGGCACCGGGGTCATGATCAACGTGGTCGGGCCGGAAAAGGCGGCCGAAGACCTCCGCGGGGCGCTGAGCGAGATCGATCTCGCCTCCGACGGTGAGGTCTCAGAAGCATCCTGAGGCCTGCGGGAGGCCTGGCGGGACTCAGCCCGGCCTTTCCCGCCTGGCGACTAGGGACTTGATCGCTTCTGCAGCTTGCGGGCGGTCCAACGCCATGAGCCCGCCGATTCCCTCGACAGTCAGGTAACCGCTCAAGAACGCGCCCCGGTTCCGCCGCTCCCAGGCCTTCGCGAGTCGCTCGGCCCGTGCCCGGGTGACGGCCGGCTGCGCCGCCACGGCCTCGGCCGCCACCTGGCGAAGTGAGTAGGAGAGGTCGGCCAGGTCCTCGAGCGGCGAGGCGAAGCGCGGCTCGGGGCGCGCCATCGGGTCGCCGAGCTTGCCGATGAGGGGGTCGTCCCCGAAACCTCCGACGATCCAGCCTGCGTCGGTCCTGAAGACGCGACGGAGGTGGTAGTCGCCGTGAACCCTGATGGCGACGCCCAGCTGGGCGTGGCCATCACCGAGGGGGCGGACCCCGAACGCCTCGGCGAGGGCCAGATGGAGACCGGCCGTGAGCTCCCCGAGGCGGCGCACCTCCGAGGAGAGGTCACCGCCGGCACCGCCGACCTCCTCGAGCCTCAGTTGCTCGTCGTCGATGCTGCGCCCTAGCAGGTCGCGAAGCGACGTCAGCGCCAACAGCCGGGCCTCGACGGCTCCAGGGACGTACTCGCGGACGAGGGCCAGGTCCCACCCGTTTCGCTCCCAACGGGCGACCGGCCTCAAGGTGTGCTTGAAGCCGACCTCGTCGAGGCGGACCATGAGCTCGATCTCGGGTCGTGGCGCCGGCTCGAGAACGCGGTACGACTTCATGAACAGGCGCTCGTCGTAGACGAGCGAGGCGTGGCTCACGAGCGACTGGACCAGGCGTACGCGCCTCGCGCTCTGGCGCCCCGCGCTCGCCACAGCCAGCAGCCCGGTCGAGAGCTCCTCGTCGGCGAGCGCGTCGTAGCACAGCACGTCTCCCGAGCCGTCGTCGCACATACCGAGCACCGCACCTTGATGGTCTCCGAGCACCGCAGGGGCGAGCGACGGCTCCCGCCATCCCACCAGGACGTGGAACGGGCGGTTCCCCACGGTGACGACCACGCTCGCCATCCCGGGACGCCCGTCGGCCACGATCTCGAGATCGGCGATCTGGAACGTGGCCCATACGCCGCGGTCGAACCGTGACATGTCGGCCAGGAACCAGGACTGGCGCTGGAGATAGGGGATGACAAGCCCTGCGAAAGCTGACGGACTGGGGGGCACTTTCAGCGCTCCTCGAGCTCGAACCAGTAGATGCCGTAGGGGGCCAGCGTGACCGAGTAGGGCTTTGCGGTGATCCGAGGGAACGGTACCCGCCCCAGGAGCTCTATGGGCGTGCAGCCCTCCCAGCGGCCGAGGCTGAGCTCGGCCGGCTGGGCGAATCGGCTCAGATTCGACACGCACAACACCGCGGTGTGGGTCCCGGCCGTCCCGGCCTGGCCGGCCTGGTCGGCGGTTCTGTCGGGGTCGGGGCCGGCGGCGGCATCAGCGGCGTTGTCCAGGCCGCGCTGCACCGCGGCCGGCCCTCGGACGGTCCGGGGCTGGCGCACATAGGCGAGCACGGAGGGGTTGTCGGCGGGGAGGACTTCGAGCGACCCGGTGGCGAACTGCGGGTACTGGTGCCTCACCGCCAGCATGCGCCGCAGCCAGTGGAGGAACGACGAGGGGTCTCTTTGCTGCGCTTCGACGTTGACCGCCTGGTAGCCGTGGACAGGGTCCATGAGCGGTGGCAGGTACAGCTGCGCGAAGTCGGCCCGGGAGAAACCGGCGTTGCGGTCGGGCGCCCACTGCATCGGCGTGCGGACCCCGTCACGATCCCCAAGGTAGATGTTGTCGCCCATGAGCAGCTCGTCGCCGTAGTACAAAACGGGGCTGCCCGGCAACGAGAGGAGCATCCCGTAGAGCAATTCCGCCACACGGCGGTCGTTTTCGACGAGGGGGGCGAGGCGGCGTCGGATCCCGAGGTTCCGGCGCATCCTCGGGTCGCGGGCGTACTCGGCGTACATGTAGTCGCGCTCCTCGTCGGTCACCATCTCCAAGGTGAGCTCGTCGTGGTTGCGCAGGAAGATCCCCCATTGGCAGCCGTCGGGGATGGGGGGCGTCTGGGCGAGGATCTCGGTGATCGGGAAGCGTTGCTCGCGGCGCACCGCCATGAACATGCGCGGCATGAGCGGGAAGTTGAAGCACATGTGGCACTCGTCGCCGTCGCCGAAGTACTCCGTGACGACGCTCGGCCATTGGTTGACCTCCGCGAGCATCAGCCGGCCGGGATAGGACCGGTCCATCTCGGCTCGGATGCGACGGAGCAGTTTGTGGGTCGCGGGCAGGTTCTCGCACGAGGTCCCCTCCGCCTTGTACAGGTACGGGACGGCGTCGAGCCGGAAGCCGTCCAGGCCGATATCGAGCCAGAACCGGACAACGCCCAACATGGCGTCGACGACCTCAGGGTTCTCGTAGTTCAGGTCCGGCTGTTGATGGAAGAAACGATGCCAGTAGTACTGCTGGCGCTTCTGGTCAAAGGTCCAGTTGGAGGGCTCGACGTCGCAGAAGATCACCCGGACGCCTGCGAAGCCGTGGTCGTCGTCCGCCCACATGTACCAGTCGGCCTTCGGGTTGTCGCGCGACGACCGGGACTCGATGAACCAGGGATGCTGGTCGCTCGTGTGGTTCATCACGAGATCGGAGATGATGCGGATCCCTCGGCGGTGGGCGTCTTCGACAAGGGCCACGAGGTCGTCGACGGTTCCGAGATCGGGGGCGACGGTGAGGAAGTCGCTGATGTCGTAGCCGCCGTCATGGAGCGGGGAGGGGTAAAAGGGCAGCAGCCACACGCAGTCGACGCCCAGCCACTGGAGGTAGTCGAGCTTCTGGCGCAGGCCCTCGAAGTCACCGACGCCGTCGGCGTTGGAATCGAAGAAGCCCCGGGGCAACAGCTCGTAGAACACGGCCTGCTGGTACCACCGCGGGTTGCCCGCAACCGAGCCTGGGATCGGGACCATGGGCCTCGATCAGTCGAGCCCGAGGCGAAGGAGTCCGCGCGGCCCGGAGGAGTGGCTGGCCTGAGCGACCCGGAGGTGTTCCACGGCCGGGTCGGGGCAGGACAACTTGCTCTGGCCGCTCATCGCATCGACGATAGCTTGCCGAGCATCTGCGACCGGTGGGAACCTGCGACCGGTGGGCGACCGCAGCTCCTGGCTAGTTGAGTGGCGGCTCGCTCCCCGAAGTACTGTCTCGCCGTGGACCGCTTCGTCGTGCACCCGTCAGGCCCACTGCACGGCACCGTGTGCGTGAACGGGGCCAAGAACTCGGTTCTGAAGCTGATGGCCGCCTGCCTTCTCGCCCCGGGCGTGCATCGCCTCGACAACGTGCCTGCCATCAGCGACGTCGCGATCATGTCCGATGTTCTGCGGGCTATGGGCGCCAAGGTCGTCCAAGAGGGCCGCGGCCCTCAGGGACACCTCGAGATCACCATCCCGCAGGACGTGACGCCTGTCGCCCCTTACGAGCTCGTGGAGAAGATGAGGGCGTCGATCGTCGTGCTCGGCCCGTTGCTCGCCCGCTACGGCGCCGCCCGGGTCTCGATGCCCGGGGGCGACGACTTCGGGTACCGCCCGATCGACTTCCACCTGAGCGCGTTCGAGGACCTCGGAGCCACCTTCGTGGCCGAGCACGGCTACGTGGACGGTCACTGCGATCGCCTCGTCGGGACGCGGATCGTGCTCCAGTTCCCGAGCCACACCGCCACCGACAACATCTTGATGGCCGCGGTGCTGGCAAAGGGCACGACCGTCATCGAAAACGCCGCACGCGAGCCTGAGATCGCCGACCTGGCGTCCATGCTGACCGAGATGGGCGCCGCCATCCGCGGCGCCGGCACCTCCCGTATCGAGGTCGAGGGGGTCGACGAGCTGCGCCCGGCGGCTCACCGTGCGATCCCCGACCGCGTGGAGGCCGCGACCTTCGTCGCCGCCGTGGGCCTTACCGGGGGGGAGGTTCTCGTCAAAGGGGCGCGGCACGAGCACATGGACATGCTCTTGGAGAAGCTTCGCCAGATGGGCATGGTCTGCGAGCCGACCGGGGAGGGACTTCAAGTCAGCGCCGAAGGCAAACGGCGCTCGGTAGACGTCGCCACTCTTCCCTATCCGGGTGTGGCGACGGACTACAAGCCCCTCTTGGTGACACTGCTCTCGATTGCCGACGGGGTCGCGATCGTGAGCGAGAACCTGTTCGCCGGTCGCTTCCGCTACATCGACGAGCTGCGCCGGATGGGGGCCAAGATCAAGACCGAGGGGCATCACGCCATAGTGCGGGGCGTGCCGAGGCTGTCGGGCGCCCGGGTCCGGGCATGGGACATACGCGCCGGCGCGGCGCTCGTCCTTGCAGGCCTGATGGCCGACGGGGTGACAGAGGTGAGCGGCGCCGAGCACATCGACCGAGGTTATGAGAGTCTCGACGAGCGCCTCGGTTCGCTCGGTGCGAACATCGAGCGCGTCTCATCGCCGTGAGGCGGGGCCGGCGTGGCACGAGCACCTCTGAGCTTTTCGAAGCCGCCGGGGCCGGCGACCGCGGTGCCCTCGCCCGCCTTCTCTCCATCGTCGAGCTGGGCGGGGACGACTCCCGCGAACTGGCCGGGCTCAGCTTCGAGAGAGCCGGCAGCTCCTACTCCATAGGTCTCACCGGCCCCCCGGGTTCGGGGAAGTCGACCTTGGCGAGCGCCCTGCTCACCGAGATCCGCGAGCGGCTCGCCAGCCCGGTCGCCGTGCTCGCTGTCGACCCCTCCTCGCCTGTGACAGGTGGGGCGATCCTCGGTGACCGGGTCCGCATGCAGAGCCACTGTCTCGACGACGCCGTCTTCATCCGTTCGATGGCGACGCGGGGCCACTTCGGGGGCCTCACAGCCGCCGTGCCCGAGGCCGTCCGCCTCCTCGACGCCACGGGCTGGCCGCTCGTGATCGTCGAGACCGTCGGCGTAGGCCAGGTTGAGGTCGAGGTTGCCGCCACCTGCGACTCCGTCGTCGTCGTCGTGAACCCTGGCTGGGGGGACGCCGTGCAGGCCAACAAGGCGGGGCTCCTCGAGGTTGCCGACGTGCTCGTCATCAACAAAGCCGACCGGCCGGGTGTCGAGGAGACCACGCGCGATCTGCGGCTCATGGTCCAGCTTTCAACGAACCTCGAGTGGACACCGCCGATCGTCAAGACCGTGGCCCCGAGCGGGCAAGGAGTGCCCGAGCTCTGGGAAGCCGTCGCTTCACATCGCGCCCACCTCGAGCGCAGCGGGACGCTCGAGCTGATGAGAGCGGCGCGCGCGAGGGACGAAGCCCTCGCGATCGCGAAGAGCCGTTTCGAACGAGCTCTCAACGCCACCCTTGCCGGTCCCGCCGGCATGGGGCTGTTGCCGGCGCTCAAAGACAGGCGACTGGACCCGGACCAGGCGGCCGACCTACTCGTCGACCTGGTCGCACGTGATCTCGCAGGCGGCGAGAAACCTGACTGACTAGTTCTCGAGCTCGCCACCGGCGCCGGGCGCCCGAGGGCGCGTCATCGCAGGTGACGACGCGCCCGTCGAGATGACGATGTCTCGCTCCATGAGGACGAAGTCTCGCTCCTCGCGCCATCTCGGCAGGGGTGCTGTGACCACATAGCCCCGTGCGGCGTAGAACTGCTCCGCGCCGTCGCCGTGAGGTGTCTCGAGGCGGACCCTGCGACAGCCTCGCTCCAGGCCGAGCCCCTCTACGGCGCGCAACAAATGCGACCCGACTCCCAGGCCCCGCCATTCGGGCCAGACGATCAAACGGGCGATCCTTATCACCGGGCCGCGGAGCTCGCCGTCCGCGAACCCGACGAGACGGCCACCGGCCCTGGCGACGAGCGCGTAGGGCTCGACCGGGCGGACGGCGTCTCCGTAGCGGCCTCTCGAGTAGGCCGCCCACTGCTCGCTCACGAGGGCGGCCACGACCGGGTCGGGGCGCTCGACCACCGAGAGCTCGAGGTCGAGACTGCCCCTCCCGGCCACCACGGGCCTCCCGAGCTCTGTGTCGGCCAGCGCATGCCAGCGGTGGTCCTTGTCCTGCTCGAGAACTGTGACCCGCTCGAAGCAGTACGTGGCCCGGTAGTCGGCCAGCGCCTCGAGGGCGTGAGCAAGCCGACTCGGGTCGATGCGTTGGTCCAAGCTGAGATGGGGCACGAATTGGCGTACGGGTCGCGCCGGGGGCGGCGCGAGCGGCCCGGTGCCGAGGTCGCTCCGCAGTGACGCCAGGGCCTCGAGGTCACCGCTCACCGCGAGGTAGAGCACGGGCGTGCGCGGCCAGAACGTGTCGGGCGGCCCGAGGTTCACCGCGATGGGCGCGCTCTTTGCGGCAGCTCTGCGGACATCTGCAAGAACCTCCTCGAGGCAGTCCTCACGGACGTTGACAGGCGGGATGACAGTGCAGTGCGGGGCGATGCGCTCGAGCGCCTTGGCCCCGAGAGCTCGGCGCATGCCGTCGATCTCGTTGGCCAGCGCACCTGTCACCACGAGGGCGACGGTCAGCCGGCGTCTTTCGGGCACGGCTCGAGGTTAGGTGGTCAGGCCAGCACGCTGAGAGCCTCTGCCAACGGCTCGAGCACCGCCGGCGTGAGAGGCGGCCGGAGATAGACGATGGCGAGCATGACGCCCGCGTCGCGAAGCTCTGCCGCCTCTGCCACCGTGGCGCCGGTGTCGCCCCGGAAGTGCACGTGGCTCGACGTCAGTATCTCTCCCGGGTCCCTGCCGATGTCCGCGCAATGCGCGTAGAGCACATCGCGTTTGTGCGCGAACTCCTCGGCGGAGCCGCCGAGGAAATTCCAGTGCTGGGCGAAGCGGGCCACGGTGCGCAAGGTGCGCTTCTCGCCGTTTCCTCCGATACAGATCGGCGGATGCGGCCGCTGCACGGCCTTGGGGTTGCACCGGGCGTCGGTCAGCTCGTAGTAGCTCCCCCTGAACGTTGTCGTGTCGTTCGAGAGAAGGCCGACGATGACCTCACAGGCCTCTTCGAAGCGGTCGCTGCGCTGTTTCGCCGTGCCCAGCGCAATGCCGTATGCGCCGGACTCCTCCTCGTTCCAGCCGGCTCCGATGCCGAGCTCGAGACGACCTCCCGAGACGATGTCGAGGGCGGCGGCCATGTTGGCGAGCACGGCGGGGTGCCGGTAGTGGATCCCGGTCACGAGCGTGCCGAGACGCAGCCGGCGGGTCGCCTGGGCGAGAGCGGTCAAGGTGACCCATCCTTCGAGGCACGGTCCCGTGGAGTCGGAGTAGATCGGGTAGAAGTGGTCGAAGAGCCAGCCGGACTCGAACAAGTCGATGTCGTCAGCCGCGCGCCAAACTTCGAGCATGTCCTCCCAGGTCGTGTTCTGCGGTGAAGTCTTGAAGGCGATGCGCATCCCGGCAATCTAGCCAGAGCCCCCGAGGGCGGGTGTCGGTCCTACAAGCGGCCCAGGTCAGCCTTGAGCTTGACTGCAGCCGCTATCCGTACCCGTGCCCGCGCGGCCGCGGCCTCGGCTTCGGCCGCTTCGCCCGTCGCAAGCCGGCTCTCGGCCGCGTCCAGGGCGCGCTGCGCACGCTTCAGGTCGATCTCGTCGGCCAGCTCGGCGACGCCGGCGACGACTGTCACGTTGTTGTCGGCCACCTTGACGAAACCGCCGTGCACCGCGGCGAGCACCTCGTCACGGGGCACTGCCTCGCCCGCTCCCGGCGGGTCGCCCGCCGGCGCCTCGGCGCCCGGGGTCCCGGCGGCCCTGGCGCCCTCGAGGCGCAACAGGCAGATGTCGACCGCACCGATGTAGTCCATGTGGTTGGCGAGAAAAGTCGTGTCAGCCCCGTCGGCACGAAGCACGACAGCTTCCGCCTCGCCCGAGAACAGCACACGCTCGGGAGTTATGAGATCCACGTGGGTCAGGTTCGCCATTGCTCTGTCAGCCCTGTTCGATCGTCTTGGCCTTCGCGATCACGTCGTCCACGCCGCCCACGTTCAAGAACGCCTGTTCAGGAACCTCGTCGAGATCGCCGCCGACGAGCGCCTCGAAGCTGCGCACGGTCTCGTCGGTCGAGACGTACACGCCGGGCAGGCTCGTGAAGACCTCAGCGACGAAGAACGGCTGCGACAAGAACCGCTGGATCTTGCGTGCCCGGGTCACCGACAGGCGGTCCTCCTCCGAGAGCTCGTCGAGACCGAGGATGGCGATGATGTCCTGGAGCTCGCGAGCACGTTGCAACACCTCTTGCACCCTTCGCGCGCACTGGTAATGACGGTCGCCGACCACCTCGGGCGCCAAGATGTTGCTCGTCGAGGCAAGAGGGTCGACAGCCGGGTAGATGCCGAGGGCGGCCGTCTGGCGGGACAGCTCCGTCGTCGCGTCGAGGTGCGTGAAAGTGGTGAACGGCGCCGGGTCGGTGTAGTCGTCGGCCGGGACATAGACCGCCTGCAGCGAGGTGATGGAGTGGCCCCGCGTGGAGGTGATCCGCTCCTGCAGCTCGCCCATCTCGTCTGCGAGCGTCGGCTGGTAGCCCACAGCCGAAGGCATGCGGCCGAGCAGCGTCGACACCTCTGATCCCGCCTGCACAAAACGGAATATGTTGTCGATGAACAAGAGCACGTCCTGGTTCTTGACATCGCGGAAGTACTCGGCCATCGTGAGCGCCGACAGGCCTACGCGAAGCCTCACACCAGGGGGTTCGTCCATCTGGCCGTAGACCAGAGCCGCCTTGTTGATGACGCCGGACTCCTGCATCTCGAGCCAGAGGTCGTTGCCCTCGCGGGTGCGCTCACCGACGCCCGCGAAGACCGACACTCCCCCGTGCTCTTGAGCGACGCGGTGGATCATCTCCTGGATGAGCACGGTCTTGCCCACGCCGGCACCGCCGAACAGCCCGATCTTGCCCCCCTGCACATAGGGCTCCAACAGGTCGATTACCTTGATGCCGGTCTCGAACATCTGTCGCCTCGGCTCGAGGGCGTCAAAGTCAGGACACGAGCGGTGGATCTCCCACCAGGCGTCGGGCTCTCCCATCTCGCCGGCGTCCAGCCTCTCGCCGATCACGTTGAAGACGTGGCCGAGCACGGCGTCGCCGACAGGAACCGTGATACCGCGGCCCGTGTTGGTGACCGTCGCCCCGCGGGCGAGCCCGTCGGTCGGCTTCAGGCAGATGCACCGCGCCCGGCCTTCGCCGATCTGCTGGGCGACCTCTGCGGTGATGAGGACCTCGTTGCCGTCGACGACGAGCTTGACCTCGAGGGCCGTGTTGATCTCGGGCAGCGCGTGGGGCGGGAACTCGACGTCGATGACCGGGCCGGCGATGGCGACGATGCGGCCACTTTCCAGGTGCTTGGCCTCAGGGACTTGGGGGGCAACGGTGGTCACGGGTTCTGCTCCTCGGTTGCTTGCGGATGAGTGAGGTCCTGGGGAACGCCGCCGGCCGAGCGCAGAGCCTCGGACCCTCCGACGATCTCCATGATCTCGGTCGTGATCGAGTCCTGGCGGGCACGGTTCATCACCCGCGTAAGGGTCTTGAGCAGCTCCTCGGCGTTCTCGGTGGCTGCGGACATGGCGCGCTGGCGCGAGGCGTGCTCCGAAGCGGACGCCTCCAACAACGCGGCGTATATCGAGGCCTCCGAGTACAGCGGGATGAGCTGAGCGAGCAGTTGGGCGACGTCCGGCTCGAACTCGAAGTACCCGAGCTTTCGCTCGGTGACAGCCTGGCCGGGTGCAAGAGCGGCTCTCGTGGCGGCGGATGCCTGCGCCGCGGCTGAGTCGCCCGGTGGAGGTCGGTCGAGCGAATTCGGGCTCGGCGGGATCGGGAGCAACTGGCGGGTCTCGACGAGCTGGCGGCTCGCGGAGCGGATCCTCGTCGAGACGATCTGCACGAGGTCGACCTCGCCGTCGAGGAAGGGTTTCACGACTGCAGCAGCCACTTGCCGGGCATCCTCGTAGGTGGGCCGGTCTGACATGCCCACGAACTGCCGCTCGACTGACTGGTGGCGGAAGCGGAAATACGACTGTGCTTTCTTGCCCACCGCCATCACCCGGTAGCTCTGACCGGCCTGCGACCCCGAGCGCAACAACCGCTCGGCGGCGCGCAGCACGCTCGAGTTGTAGGCGCCCGCCAAGCCCCGGTCAGCGACGATCACGAGGACGAGGACGTTCTGGGGCGACTCGGGGATCCCCAACAGGCCCGTCGAGCCTGCGCCCTCGCGGGCAGTTTCGGAGAGGATGTCCGAGATCGCCGCCACATAAGGGCGTGAACCCGCGATGCGCCCCTGGGCGCGGGTGATCTGTGACGCCGCGATGAGCTCGAAGGACCGGGTGATCTTCTTCGTCGACTGGATGGTGCGGATGCGCCGGCGAAGTATCCGCTCCTGACCGCCCGCCATGTGACTACTCGGCCCCGGTCTCGCCTGAGACCGAGTCGGTCTTCCTGGTCGCCGCGGCGGCGGCCGGCGGGGGCGGGGCGTCAGACGCTCCGAAGCCGCGCTTGAAGTCCACGATCGCAGCCTCGAGGATGCCCTCGTCGGGCAGGGCCCCCGTCGAGGCGATCTGCTCGAGGAGGTCGCCATGGCGCGCCCGCATGAACGCCCGCAGCTCGGACTCGAATCGTTGCACGTCCTCGACGGCAATGTCGTCGATGTGCCCGCGCACACCCGCGAAGATGACGACGACCTGCTCCTGCACGGGCATCGGGACGTTCAGGCCCTGCTTCAGCAGCTCGGTCAGGCGATAGCCGCGGTCCAGCTGCGCTTGCGAAGCCTTGTCCAGCTCGGAGCCGAATGTGGCGAAGGCCTCCAACTCCCTGAACTGCGCGAGGTCGATCTTGAGCGTGCCGACAACGGCCTTCATCGCCTTGATCTGTGCCGCGCCCCCGACTCGTGACACCGAGTTCCCGACGTTGAACGCCGGGCGGACGCCGGAGTAGAAGAGCTCGCTCTCCAAGAAGATCTGGCCGTCGGTGATGGAGATGACGTTGGTCGGGATGTAGGCCGAGATGTCACCCGCCTTGGTCTCGATGATCGGCAGCGCCGTGAGCGAGCCGCCGCCCATCTTGTCGGAGAGCTTGGCCGCACGCTCGAGCAGACGGCTGTGGAGATAGAAGACGTCACCGGGATAGGCCTCGCGCCCGGGCGGGCGGCGAAGCAGGAGTGAGATCTGGCGGTACGCCTCGGCCTGCTTGGAGAGGTCGTCGTAGACCACGAGGGCGTGCTCGCCGTTCTCCATCCAGTGCTGGCCCATGGCACAGCCCGCGTAAGGGGCGAGGTACTTGAACGGGGCAGGCTCGGAGGCAGGCGCCGCCACGACAACGGTGTACTCCATGGCGCCGTGCTCGGTGAGGGTCGCGACGGTCTGAGAGATGGTCGAGCCCTTCTGGCCGACCGCGACATAGATGCACTTCACGCCCGCGCCGCGCTGGTTGATGATCGTGTCGGTCGCGACCGTCGTCTTGCCCGTCTTGCGGTCACCGATGATGAGCTCGCGCTGGCCGCGGCCGATGGGCGTCATCGCGTCGATGACCTTTATGCCCGTCTGCAGTGGTTCGAAGACCTTCTGGCGCGACACGATGCCTGGCGCCTGGATCTCGAGGCGGCGGTCGACGGTGACACCGAGCGGGCCCTTTCCGTCGATGGGCTCGCCGAGCGGGTTCACGACGCGTCCCAACAGGGCGTCGCCCACCGGCACGGACAAGATCCTGCCTGTGGAACGGACCACCTGGCCCTCGTCGAGGCCGTCCATCGTGCCGAGCACGACCGCGCCGATCGACTCCTCGTCGAGGTTGAGGGCGAGACCCACGGTCCCGTTCTCGAACTCGAGCAATTCGTTGACGGTGGCCCCGGGCAGCCCGGTCACGCGGGCGATGCCGTCGCCGACCTCGGCGACTCGCCCGACCTGCTCGGCCTCGGTGCCGGCCGTGAAGTCGCTGACATTGCGTGCCAGCGCCGCGGCGATGTCGTCGGCGTTGATCGTGAGCTCAGGCATCGATGGGTCCTTTGTCGTCTTCGTCTTGTTCAGGAACGGTCATGCTGGGAGCTCGACAGGTCCTTGAGGCCAGTCGAGGGGGCGAGGGCTTCGCGAAGCTGGTCGAGGCGGTGACGCACGGAGCCGTCGATGACGGTATCGCCGATCTCGACGGCCATCCCACCGAGCAGGGACGGCTCGATCTGCACGCGGACCTCGACGGGCCTGCCCCCCGTGCGCTCGAGTGCCTCGACGAGCCGTGCGTACTCGTGCTGGTCGAGCTCGACAGCCGAGCGCACCTCGGCGACGCGTCGACCCCGCTCCTCGGCAGCAAGGTCCGCGACCCACTCGAGGGTCCCGACGAGATCCCTGCTGTGGCCGGCCTTCAGCACGTAGGCGACAAGGCGGGCGGTGGCGGGCAGCACCTTGGACTGGAGGAGATCGCCGACGAGGGCGACCCGTTGCGCCACGGCGGTCGACGGGTCGCCGAGCGCCTGGCGCAGCTCGCGGTTGGCATCGACGATCCTGGCGAAACGGACCAGCTCGTCCTCGATGTCGTCGATGGTCTCGAGCCTGTCGACCTCCTGGAACAACCGGTCGGCGTAACCGCGGATCCGCTCGCGCACAGCGGTGCGGCCTCCGAGGAGCTCATCGGGGGCGATGAGACGAGCGTGGCCCTCATCGGCCGCCTCGGCGGTTTCATGACCTAGCTGGACAAGTTCCAGCACCGCGACGGGGAACTCTGCAGCGGGCTCCACGAGGGCCGCCCAGGACAACAGCGCCTGAGACTCGGCTGCGGCCTTGGCTTCCAAGAGGTCGTGCACGACGCCGTGCCGCGCCCGGGCCGGGACGGCCACGTCCGTGAGCACGTTGCGAAGCGGGTCGGACTCGGTGAGAACCCGCGAGAAAGCACTCAGATCGCCCGCTACCTGACGGGCGCGCCCATGAGTGGCCGCCGACTCGAATATGGCCGTTGCGTAGCCGCGCAGCAGGTCCCTCATGCCATCGCCTCGGCCGCATCGATCGCCTCTCCGATGAGGACGCGCTGCAGCGAATTGTCGACCTCGGCGGCCACGACGAGCTCGGTGGCGGCCATCACGATGGCGCCAACTTGGCGGGTGACCTCCTCCTTCTCACGCTGGCGCTCGAATTCCGCCTCGGCCCCGGCGCTTGCCACAAGCCTGTCGTACTCCTCTCGACCGTTGCGCTCGCCCTCCAAGAGCAACTGAGCCGAGGTCTCGTGCGCCCGCTCGAGGATGGCTTTGGCCTCCGATCGTGCGGCCTCCAGAGCCGCGTGCGCGTCCGCGAGCATTCGCTGGGCGCTGTCGAGACCGGCATCTGCCGAGGAGAGGGACAGGCGGATCGACTCGGCTTGGCGTTCCATCAGCTTCTTGAGGGGCGGCTTCACATAGCGGTAGATGAACAGCGCCAAGAGAAGAAAGCCGAAGACCTCGGCAAGGTAGGACGCCACGGCTAACCAGCCTCGCCCGTCGCGGCTGCGATGGCCTCGTCTATCAGGCGGCGGTGCTGTTCGACCTCGACGCGACTACCGAGCACCCGCTCGGCGGCCGCGGCCACAAGTACGTCCAGCCGTCCGAGAAGCTCCTCTCGGGCGCGTCGGCCCTCTTCGGCCGTCGAGGTCCGGGAAGCGCTGACCAAGCGCTCGTACTCCTGCTGACCCCGTTGACGACCGTTCTGAACCGCCTGGTCGGCTCCCTGGTTGGCGTGGTCGACGATGCCACGAGCTTGCGCCCGTGCGTCTGCCAGCACCCGGTCGCGCTCGGCGAGCACGCTCTGGGCCTCGGCGCGTGCCTCGTCCGCCTTCTGCGAAGCGGAGCTGATACGTGCCTGTCGCTCCTCGGAGACTGCCCTGAGTGGCGGAAGGATCCATTTCGCTACTACGCCGAGAACGACCAGGAAGATGACCAGCTCTACGACGAAGGTCCCGTTCGGGATCAGGAAGTTCCCACCGTTGCCGGAGCTAGCGGCCCCGGCGTTTGCAAACAGCATCCAGCAAGACCTCCGTCGCTACTTCTTGGCGAGGACGAAGACGAACAGGACCATGAACACGAGGTTGATGAAGTACATGGCCTCGACGAGGCCCACGATGATGAACATGATCGTGAACAGCCGGCCCTGAGCCTCGGGCTGGCGGGCGACACCGGCGATCGTCTGGCTGCCGGCCAAGCCGTCGCCGATGGCGGCGCCGATGGCGCCTCCGCCGAGGGCAAGTCCGCCGCCGACCATGGCGCCGGCAAGCTCGATCGCCTGGTTGAGGTCATTTGCCATTGGGTTTACCTGCTCCCTTCCTGAACGGGTTGGAGATCTGTGACGCCGTGAGTGCTCAATGCTCTCCTGACATCGCGGTCTGGAAATAGAGGATCGTCAGCAACGAGAAGATGAACGCCTGTATCGGTGCGACGAACAGGCCGTCGAAGATCTTCCAGATCAAATCGGGTATCGGGACGATGAACCATGGGAACAGCGCCCAGATCAAAAGCAGCATGATCCCGCCCGAGAAGATGTTGCCGAAAAGACGGAGGGCCAGGGTGAGGGGCTTGGCGATCTCCTCGATCACATTGATCGGGAAGAGCAGCTTGTAGGGCCGGAAGTAGTGGCCGAGGTAGCGGCCGAGGCCCTGGGTCCGGATCCATGTCGCGTGCACGAGCACGATCACGGTCAGCGCCATCGCGTAGGTCAAGTTGACGTCACCGGTCGGGGCCGGCAGGAGCTGCGGGGCGTGACCGGTGGGGATCATCTCCAGCCAGTTGCAGAACAGGATGAAGAGAAACAGCGTCATCGCAAGTGGCACGACTCGGCGCCCCTTGGAGCCGATCGACGACTCGACCTGATTGGAGACGGCGCTCGAGAGAGCCTCGAAGGCGAGCTGCATCCTGCCGGGGACACCCGCGGTGACGTTGAGCCTCACGGCGAGCCCGAGCCCGATGACGAGTGCTCCTGCCACGAGTGACGAGATGACGTCGTACTTGTTGACGGTAAGGCCGAGCAGCTTGATCGTGGGGGAGTTGCCGACCGTGATCGAGCCGGCGTTGGCCAGCAGTCCGAGACCTGTCACGTGACAGCTCCCTGCTTGAGCAGGGTGGTCACGAGGCTCACGATGAAGAGGAGGTAGAACACAGCCACACCGCCGAGCACGCCCATCCCGAGGGGCAGGTTGACGACAACGAGGACGATGGCGACGACAGTCGTGACCGCCAGGCGCATGAGCGTGTTCATCGCCATCGGTCGCTTGATCTTGGTCGTGCCCAAAGAATTGAGGCGCGACGCCGTCGACATCACGAGGCGGATGTTCGCGAGGCCGAGGCCCAGGCCCACGACGGCCCCCAGGCCGGACAGCGGGTAGCCCACTATCGACAGTACGACCAGCGCGACGATGCCGACGGCGATGGCGCCGAACACCGTGCGCCGGAGCATTCTTGAGATCTCCGGCAGGTCAAGCTGCTCCAGTACCGCTGCGAGTCGCTCCATGCCCTCTTCTTGATCAGCCCGAGGACAGCGGGCGTGCGACCTGTCGGGGCCGGCCACGCTGCTGGCTCTCAGAGAAATGTTTTGACATCGGAGTAGACCACTGCAACTGCGGCGACCACCCCGAGCGCCAGACCTACAAACGTGAACAGCTCACCGGTGTGGAACGTCCTGTCCAGCCAGTACCCGCCGCCAACTCCGACGGCGATGCACAAGGCCGTTGCGACACCCATACCGATCAGCGTGCTGAAGCTCGGCGAGGGCTTGCTGCTCACTCCGGTCGCCAATCCTGGCATCGCCGCCACCGAGTCGGCAAGACAATACCCCTGTTCGCGGCGGTCCCCATCACGCAGCTGTCCTCGGTCGCGGGGACAGCCCTACCCGGCCGACGCGACGCCGCCCGGGTAGGGGTCGAACCGGCTGCAAAGATCCCTCACCTCGCCTCGCACCAGGGCCAGCTCGCGCTCGTCCTCCCGCCCGCGAAGCGCTCGCGCGATAAGGGACGCGATCTCGGCCATCTCGGGCTCACCGAGCCCGGCGGTCGTCTCGGCTGCCGACCCGAGGCGCAACCCGCTCGCGACGAAAGGAGGCCTCGGGTCGTTCGGGATGGCGTTGCGATTGCAGGTGATCCCCGTGCGGTCCAGGACCTCCTGGGCAACCTTGCCTGTGAGATCGGCCTCGAAGGTCCGTAGGTCGACCAGCACGAGATGATTGTCAGTGCCCCCGGCGACGAGACGGAAACCTTGAGCCGTGAGTGCTTGGGCGAGGGCCGCCGCGTTACGCACGACCTTGGAGGCGTAGTCACCGAACCCGGGCTTGAGCGCCTCGCCGAAGGCAACGGCCTTTGCGGCGATCACATGCTCGAGCGGTCCGCCCTGCAGGCCCGGGAATACCGCCGAGTCGACAGACTTCGCGAGATCTGCGCCGCAGAGGATGGCACCTCCTCGCGGCCCCCGGAGTGTCTTGTGCGTGGTGAACGTCACCACGTCCGCGATGCCGACCGGGTTCGGGTGGACCTTGCCTGCGATGAGGCCTGCCGGGTGGGCGGCGTCGAACATGAAACGGGCCCCGACCTCGTCGGCGATGTCGCGGAACGGCTGAGGGTCGATCGCACGGGAGTAGGCGGTGGCTCCCGCCACTATCAGCCGGGGTCGCTCCCGGACGGCGAGGTCCCGGACCATGTCCATGTCGATCCGCTCGCCCGAACCGTCGGGGGCGGCGGGGGTGACCCCGTAGGCGACGAAACGGTACAGCTTGCCCGTGATGCTGACCGGAGAGCCGTGCGTCAGGTGCCCGCCTTGATCGAGACGCATCGCCAAGATGGTGTCGCCCGGCTCGACGAGTGCGAGATAGGCAGCCAGGTTGGCGTTGGCTCCGGCGTGGGGCTGCACGTTGGCATGCTCGGCCCCGAACAACTCCATCGCACGAGCCCGCGCGAGATCCTCGACCTGGTCCGCGACGGCGTTCCCGCCGTAGTAGCGCCGTCCGGGATAGCCCTCGGAGTACTTGTTCGTCAGCACCGAGGCCGAGGCAGCGAGCACTGCCGGGGAGGTGAAATTCTCCGATGCGATCAGCTGAAGGCTCGTACGCTGCCGCTCGATCTCACGCTCGAGCAGGGCGTGTATCTCGGGGTCCCCCGCGAGCGCGCCCGGAAGAAGGGCATTCGCAATCGACGTCCCGGCGGTCTGTGTCACGTGCTGGCTCCTTGGAAAGACGACTTTGCCTCGGCCCCGCTCAGGCCTGGCTTTGCTCGAGAGCTGTGACCTTCTCGACCCTACGAAGGTGCCGGCCCCCTTCGAAACGGCTGTGCATGAACGCGTCCAGCGCTTCTGTGGCGAGCAGGGGGCCCACGAGGCGAGCACCGATGCAGATCACGTTGGCGTCGTCGTGCTCGCGGGCCAGCCGGGCCGAGGTCACGTCGTGGACAACGGCCGCCCGTACGCCGTGGACCTTGTTGGCCGCTATCGCCATGCCCGTGCCCGTGCCGCAAGTGCAGATTCCGAAATCGGCGGAGCCCGAGACGACGCTTTGGCCCACAGCTGCAGCGAAGTCCGGGTAGTCGACCGGGTCCGGCGAGTGCGTGCCGAGGTCTACCACCTCGTGTCCCGAGGACCTGAGGTGCTCGATCAACAGCGCCTTCAACTGGAAGCCGGCGTGGTCCGATCCTGCCGAAACGCGCACGACGGGAGTCTACCGGTCGTTCCCGGCGCCGCCCACTTGCCGCTTCGGTGCTTTACGGCCTACACCGGGGCGGACGCGATCGAATTGGCAGTCTCGGTGAGCCGAACGCGCAAGCCGCCACGCGATTGGCAGGCCGTGGGCGACCGGTACCGTCCGCCCCGAACAGCGCCTCGCGCCGGTGTCAAGGCTGCGTGCCGGCGGCGAGCTCGGCGATCTCAGAGAACGGGATCGCTCCTTCCCGCAGGCATTTCACCTCGCCGGCACGTACCGAGATCACCGTGGACGGCGTTCCGTCGCACCTGCCGCCGTCGAGCACGGCCGCCACGCCTTTGCCAAAGCTCCGGCGGACCTGTCCGGCGGTGTGCAGGGGAGGTTCTCCATGGTGGTTCGCACTCGTCACCGCGAGCGGACCGGTCCTGCCGAGCAGCTCTAGCAACACGGGGCTCGAAGGGCAACGGAGCCCGATCGTGGAAGGGTCGCCGCCGATGTCGAAACTGACAGCGGCGCGGCGTACCAGCACAATCGTGAGCGGTCCCGGCCAGTAGACCGAGATGAGGCGGTCGGCTGTCGCCGTCGGCTCCGCCAGGTCCATGAGCCCGGTCGGGTCCGCGATCAGGACCGGCAATTGGGAATGGCCGGGTCGCTTCTTGAGGGCGAACAACCTCTCGACGGCACCTGGCGAGCGGGGATCGACGGCCAGGCCGTAGACGGTGTCGGTCGGGACCGCCACGACCTGCCCGGCTGCCAGCGCCGCTTCGAGCTGGTCGAGCCCGGACGGGCTCATCGCTCAGCCACGAGCACGCGGGGCCGCCCTGTCAGGTCGCGCTCGACGCTGGCATTGGGGAAGCCGGCCTCACCTGCGATCTCGAGCGCCGCTGCCGCCTGATGGGGCGCGATCTCGACAACCAGGGCTGCGTGGCAAGCCAGCCACTTTGGGGCACCGTTGACGATCGTCTCGATCGCCTCCAGCCCGCTCGGGCCGGCCACAAGTGCCCCGTAGGGGTCGAAGCCGCGCACCTGGGGGTCCAGGCCGGCCCATTCGTGCTCTGCGACATAGGGCGGGTTGGCGACGACCAGGGTGACCCGACCGGCAAGCTCGAGGGGCAGGGCCTGGTACCAGTCGCCCAGGCGTAGCTCCACCCGGGCCGCCGCCTCGACCGGCAGCTGTGCCAGGTTGACGGCGGCCACCTCCAAAGCGGCCGGATCCCGGTCGGTCGCGATGACGCGCACGCCGCCCCGTTCGGCTGCGAGCGAGAGCGCGATCACGCCCGAGCCGGTGCCGAGATCGACGAGGAGAAGGTCCGTTCCGCCCGGGGGCACCTCTGTGCCAGGCCCTGGAGCGCCGGGACCTGGTGGCGGGGAGCAAAGGCGCTCCAGGGTGGACAGGGCGACGGCTACGACGACCTCGGTCTCCGGGCGCGGGACGAGTACTCGCGAGTCGACCAGGACCTCGAGAGACCGGAAGGCCCAGTGGCCGAGCACGTGCTGGAGCGGCTCCCCGGCGAGGCGGCGTCGCACGAGCGACTCGAGCGTGGCGGCCGCCCCCGGTGGCACCTTTTCGTCGAGCTCGCGCAACAGGTGCGCGCTGTCCAGGCCGCTGGCCTCTTCGAGCAGCCACCTCGTCTGAATCGCGTCGCCGAGCAGCTCATTCGTCTGGCTGCGCAGCTCTCGCCAAGTGGCGCCGGCCCGATCGGCCCGCTCTTTCATCCCTCGAGCAGCTGACGGCTCCGCTCGTCCGACAAGAGCGCTTCGACGAGTTCGTCGAGATCGCCCATGAGTATGCGGTCGAGCTTCTTCAAGGTGAGCCCGATACGGTGATCTGTCACTCGGTTGTCCTTGAAGTTGTACGTACGGACCTTCTCCGAACGGCCGCCCCCGCCTACCTGGTTGCGGCGCTCTTGCGCCAATGCGGCCGCGTTCCGCTGCAACTCCAGCTCGTACAGACGGGCGCGCAGCACCTTGAGGGCAGCCGCACGGTTCTGGATCTGGCTCTTCTCGTCCTGCATCGACACGACGAGGCCCGTCGGGAGATGGGTGATCCGGACGGCCGAGTCCGTCGTGTTCACCGACTGGCCGCCGGGTCCAGTCGATCGGTAGACGTCCACGCGGATGTCGCCGGGCTCGATCTCGACTTCGACCTCATCGGCCTCGGGCAAAACATTCACCGTCGCGGCGGACGTGTGGACGCGTCCCTGGGACTCTGTGACCGGGACGCGTTGCACCCTGTGAGTGCCTGCCTCCTGGTGCAGCCGCTGCCAGGCGTCCTCGCCCTTGACGAGGAACGTGACGCCGTCCACCCCACCGAGCTCGGACTCCCTCAGGTCCATCACCTCCGAGCGCCAGCCGCGCCGGTCGCAGTAGCGCTGGTACATCTCGAACAGGTCCTTGGCGAAAAGGTTCGCCTCCTCTCCGCCTTCGGTCCCACGGATCTCGACGATGACGTTGCGCCCGTCGTGCGGATCGCGGGGCATGAGCAGGTGTCGCAGCTCCGACTCGAGCTCTGCGAGCCTTGCCTCCGCCACGGCCTGTTCGTCACGACCAAGCTCTCGCTCGGCCCCGGTGGCGTCAGCGGCCAGCTCACGGGCGATGGCGACGTCCTCCTGGGCAGACCTGAGCTCGTGCATCTTGCGCACCACGGTCTCGAGCTCCTTGTGGCGGCGCGACAGCACCCGCAGCTCATTGCGGTCCCTGGAAACGGTGGGGTCTGAGAGGCGGGCGAGGACCTGTGAGTACTCGGCCTCAAGCGCCTCAAGGCGATCGAGCACGGACTCAGGCTAGCCAAAACGGGCAAGCCGGCCCCGACGCCGTCTTCAGGCGGAGCTGCTGAGCCGCCTCGAGAAAGCAACACCACAAGGCCCCGAGGCCGTAGCCTCCAGTCAGGATCTCGGGGCACCGCTGAATCCTGACGGATCGCACGATGGAAGCGGAGGTTCGCCATGCCGGTACTCGTTGTGTACGCGAGCAAGCACGGTTCGACCCGGGGAATCGCAGAGCGCATAGCGGCAAAGCTCACCGAAAAGGGACATCCGGCCGACGCCCGCTCGGTCCAGGAGGCGTCGGGCCTCGAGGGCTACAACGCCTTCGTGATCGGCAGCGCCGCCTACGGATTCCACTGGATGGACGAGGCGCTGGCCTTTGTCAAGAGCAACAGCGCCGTGCTGAAGCGCGTCCCGGTCTGGCTGTTCAGCAGTGGGCCGCTCGGCAACGAGGCCACTGACCAGAAGGGGCGGGACCTGCTGACAGCCACGGTGCCAAAGGAGATACCCGAGCTCCAAGGCGTCGTCGAGGCCCGTGGCCACCGTGTCTTCTTCGGTGCGCTCGACCCCGACACGCTCGGCTTTGCCGAACGGGCACTGCGCAAGCTACCGGCCGCCCGGGCGGCGCTGCCGGAGGGAGACTTCCGGGACTGGGACGAGATCGATGCCTGGGCCGCCGAGATCGCAAGCGACCTGGCCGGGCCTCAGCCGGAGTGACGCACCGTGCCGGCACCTGGTGCCAGGGCGCTCGAGGCGGCGGGCTCTTGTGGCAACGGGACAGCGCCGGCAATAGCCCGGGCGCGACTCCGCGCTCGGGAAGCCTTGCCCGGTGTCCGCGACAGGTTCACCTGCCTGGGTGACAAAGCAGAACTGAGCAGGTGAGGGTTAGTCAGCGCTTGGTCTTGCGCTGGCCGTAGCGGCGCTCGAAGCGCTCCACGCGACCACCGGTGTCCACGAGCTTCTGCTTGCCCGTGTAGAAGGGGTGGCACTCGTTGCACAGCTCGACGTGCAGATCGGACTTGGTCGAGCGCGTGGTGAAGGTGTTCCCGCACGAGCAGCGCACCGACGCGCTGTTGTAGGCGGGATGAATGTCTGTCTTCATGATGTCTCCATTGTAAGCCTGGCGAGAACTGGCTCCGCCAAGGCGGCTCCTCGTTTCGCTCAGCCGCCTGGGATCGGTGCCTTGGCGATCTCGGCGAGGAACTCGTCGTTGGATCGGGTGGTCTTGATCTTGTCCATGAGCAGCTCGAGCCCTGCCCCTCCGCCCCCATCGCTGCCGAGGGCGTTCAGCACGCGGCGCAGCTTCCAGACCTGTTGGAGCTGGGAGCGGTCGAAGAGCAGCTCCTCGTGGCGAGTCGAGCTTGCGTTCACGTCGATCGCCGGGTAGATCCTGCGCTCGGCGAGCTTGCGGTCGAGGCGGAGCTCCATGTTGCCCGTGCCCTTGAACTCCTCGAAGATCACCTCGTCCATCTTCGAGCCCGTCTCCACGAGCGCCGTCGCGAGGATCGTGAGCGAGCCGCCCTCTTCGATGTTGCGGGCGGCCCCGAAGAACTTCTTAGGCGGGTAAAGGGCGCCCGAGTCCACGCCACCGGACATGATGCGCCCGGTCGCCGGCTGGGCCAGGTTGTAGGCCCGGGCGAGACGGGTGATCCCGTCCAGGATGATCACGACGTCCCTGCCGAGCTCGACGAGACGCTTTGCCCGCTCGATGGCGAGCTCGGCGACGGTCGTGTGCTCGTCGGCGGGACGGTCGAAGGTCGAGGCGATCACCTCGCCTTTCACCGACCGGCGCCAGTCCGTCGCCTCCTCGGGGCGCTCGTCCACGAGAAGGACCATCAGGTGCACGCTCGGGTCGTTCTGCTCTATCGAATGGGCGATCTGCTTGAGGATGGTCGTCTTGCCGGCTTTGGGGGGCGACACGATCATGCTCCGCTGACCCTTGCCGATTGGCGAGATCAGATCGACTATGCGCGCCGTTGTGTTGAGCGGATCCTCCTTGAGCTCGAGCCGCATCCGCTGGTCGGGGAAAAGCGGGGTCAGGTCCTCGAAGCGGGGCCGCTCACGGGCCTCTTCGGCCGTCATGCCGCAGACCGTGTCGATCCGCAACAGCGCCGGGTACTTCTCGCTCGGCCCCGCCGGCCGGCAGGCACCCTCGATGGCGTCGCCGCGGCGAAGCGAGAACCTGCGTGCCTGCGAGACCGAGATGTAGACGTCCTTGCCGCTCGGCAGGTAGCCGCTCGTGCGAAGGAAGCCGTAGCCCTCGTCCCTCAAGTCGAGCAGGCCGCGGACGGGCACGAGTTCGCCCTGCCAGGCGACCTCTTGACCGCCACCTTGCGGCTCTTGACCGCCCCGTTCCCGGTCTCGTCCACGGCGGCGCCGACCACGGCGGTTGCCCGTGTCGACCTGGCCACCCTGGCCGACCTGTCCGCCCTGGTTGCCTCGCCCGGGCTGTGAGTGCTGCTGGGGCTGACGCTGAGGGCGCGATGTCGTGGACACCTCCCCCGACGGCCTGTCGAGGGTCTCGGTGCCGGTGCCGACGGGGAGATCGGCCGAGCCCCGGGCCGCGCCAGTTGGAGCAGGCGAGCGGCTCTCTCGGCCGAAGCCCGAGCCCGCCAAGACGGCTGCGGCGCCCTCAACGACGGCGTCGCCACTCTCGCCCGGGGCTCGCGAATCACTCCCGTTCACGAGCACAGAGCCCGCAGGCGGCGCGTCGTGACCCGAGTCCAGCTCTCTTGCCTGCACGCCACCACTGCCGTTCACTTCGGTGTGGTCTGGTACCGAGTCCTCCGAGCGCGTCTTCATGGTGCGAGCCTTCGACGTACGGCCTCGCGCGGGTTTGGACGCGGATGCGCCGTCATCCTCGGTTGGCTGGCGCGAGTCGGCGGCGCCACCGTTGGAGTGCGGCGACTGCGGTGATGCCGCGTCCTTCGCGTGCAGCGGCGCGGTGCCCTCGACCTCGACGCCGGCGGCACGCAGGATCTGGTTGACCAGATCCGCCTTGCGCAGACGCCCGACGGGCTCGAGGGACATGGCGGTCGCGATTGCCCGAAGCTCGTCGCTCGCTTTGCGCTCGAGAATCGAACGCTCGAGCTGTTCTTCGCTCATCAGGTTCCTCTCTGGAATCTCTGTTGCTTGAAGTGCTTGTTTGGAGGTGGTACCCGGTCCTTCCGGGATACCGCGACGTTTCCCCCGTCCTCACGACACACCCTCCCGGACGGTGACCCGGACCGGTCGGGTCACCGACCCCAGCCTGCGATCCGTCGTCGGGAAGTTCCCGAAGAGGGCAAGTAGTCGAATTCGCCGGATGCACAGCCCTATCAGTGGGTGCCCACGGCGGCTAATGCGTCTGCACGGGAGGAAACGCCGGTATAGGCAACAACAGGGAAAGGACCTCTGCGATTCCCGCCGCCCCACTCGGGTCGCCCGCCCAGAGGGCGAGCTGGCGTCCGCAATGACGAACCAGGGCAACCGAATACTAGCGAGGTGTTCGCCCGTCGGCAAACACCGTCGGCGTTCTGGCAGGGTCAGCCGGCTGCGGGGCGCTCGATGCGGATCTGGCTGTCGTCCTCGGTGGCCCGAGCCGTCGGGGCGGCAGTGGCCATGGGGATGGGTGAAGGCGCCGGTCGTCCGGGTGCGTCCAGCCGGCTCTTGCGCAGCCGTTCGCAAGGGTGCACGACATAGCAGTAGCTCACGAGACTGTCGCGTGAGCCGGCGCTCATCTCCCCGACGCAGGTGCCGAGACGCCAACCTCCCGACTGGTCGGGCCGTGCCGATTGCACGACGACGCTGCCCGCCACAGGCAGCGTCTCACCGTCGAGCCCGGGCAGAGCGAACTCGAGGTGCAACTGTGATCCCTTCTCTACCTCGGTCGACACCAGTAGGCCGATGCCCGCCACCGAGACGTCTACGACTCGCCCATAAGAGCGCGCGTTGTCGCTGTCGGTGATGGCCGCCGGGGCGAGACAGCCGAAGCGGACCTGCTCGCGCCGCTGGCGCCTGCGGAAGACAATCCGCAGTGACTGGACGACTCGATAAAGCTCCCAGGTTCCGAGGATCATCGCGAACGTCGTCGCCCACGCCGGAAGCGGCCGCGCGTGCACCAGGGCGAGGATCGCGAGCCCCCGCCATATGAGCGCGCCGCCGAGCGCCAGGGCGGAGACTGTCACGAGCTTGAGACGCGCGAGCGAGTGCAGGCCGCCGGCGCCCGCACCTGACTTCGGGGTGACCTTGAACTTGGTCCGCGACGGCACGAGGGCACAGCGCAGGGCACGGATGAAGATCGCAGCCGTGACGAGGGTGTAGTGAGACGACTCCCCCGTGCGCATGTGCCCGCGGCAAAGCGCCGTCGCGGTCGTCACCGCGAGGATCGTCCAGGGGGCCCAGAGCACCGCGAGGCTGAGCACGGACATGCGCGCCGGCAGCACGCCGACGCCGAGGACCGCGACGAGCAACCAGATCATGGCCATTCGCGACGCCCCGGCACCGTAGGCGAAGAGGCTGCCGAAATAGGAGAACCTTTGGCGCGCTCCGAGGTGCGAACTCGGGCGCAGAGGAGACTCTCGCAGGCGAAGAACGGCAAGGTTGCCGCGGGCCCAGCGATCCCGCTGCAACAGATAGCCGTCGAGGTCCAAAGGCGCGAGCCCCTGAACGAGGATCTCGTCGTGATAGTGGGTCTTCCACCCTGCCTCGTGCATCTTGATGGTCGTGTGGAAGTCCTCGGCGATGGTCTCTGTGGCGACTCCGCCTATCTCCACCAGCGCCTTCCTGCGCAGGATCGCAGCCGAGCCGCACCAGTAGACGCCGTTGTGCCGGTCCTTGCCGGGACAGACCACTTCGAAGAACATGCTCTGCTCGTGGCGGCCGACTTCGTAGTGCTGCACGGAGTCCTGGTTGTAGAAGTCGTGCGGGCTTTGCACGAGCGCGACTCTCTCGTCGTCGAAGTAGCCGACGGTGGCGTCGAGGGCATCTGGGAGCGGTACGTGGTCGGCGTCGAGACAGAAGATGAGCTCACCGCTCGTGCAACCGAGGGCGTGGTTGATGTTGCCGGCCTTCGCGTGGGAATTGTCCGGCCGGGTGATCCAATGTGCTCCCCACTCCGCCGCCAGAGCCTTCATCTCGCTTCGCCGGCCGTCGTCCAACAGGTAGGTCTCGTGCGGGTGCCGCAAGGCCGCGCAACCCGCGAGAGTCGGCTCCACAACCTCGCGTGGCTCGTCATAGGTCGTGACGAACACGTCGACCATGTAGCCGGGCGTGACCGGGGGTCGTCGCGGCTTTGACCACTGCCATCCGTAAAAGGCGAGGAACACGAGCGCGGTGAAGTTGTAGAGCTCCACGAACCAGAGCACGTAGAACGCTTCCGGATTGGCCGCCCGCCCGGTCTCGAGGAGCCGCCAGGTCAGGTAGGCACATCCCCAGGCGAGCGTTACGACCGCCGTCGTCCTCAACAACCTCGGGTGCAGCTCCCACCACCGGCCGGCCCGCGTCTGCGGCGCCCTCGTCGCCCGCCAGTCCTCCGGCCCGCCGGCGACTGCGATCGGGCCGTCCTGCCTGGTGCCGGCTGTACGCGTCAGGTGGTGTTCCACACAAGGATGATCGCCCTCTGAGAAGCGCACTCAAACACTGAGAGCGCTAATCACCCTCTATTTCACCCAATTCTGACCACTCTACGTGGTTATCGCGAGGAGCGACCCTCACCTGGTCACAGCCCGAGGGCCACAAGCACGGACCTGAGGTCGGCGTCGACGACGGCGGGCACAGACACTTGGCTGATGGCCAGGTCCGGGTCCTTGAGCCCGTGGCCGGTCAGCACGCACACGACGGTGGCGCCTTGCGGCACGGGCGTGTTCAAAAGGCCCGCGACCGACGCAGCCGAGGCGGCCTCGCAGAAGACCGACTCCTCGGTGGCGAGGAACCGGTAGGCGTCCAGGATCTCCTCGTCGGTCACCGCGTAGATGCCGCCTCCGGACTCGCTCGCCGCCGCTGTCGCTCCGTACCAGGACGCCGGGTTCCCGATCCTGATGGCCGTGGCCACCGTCTCGGGCTCGGCAATCGGATGACCGGCGACGATCGGAGCTGCCCCCGCAGCCTGGAAACCGTACATCCTCGGCAACCTCGTGGAGCGCCCGGCGCTGCGGTACTCGCAGTAGCCGCGCCAGTAGGCGGTGATGTTCCCGGCATTGCCGACCGGGATGCAGTGGATGTCGGGGGCGTCGCCGAGGCGATCGACGATCTCGAAAGCGCCCGTCTTCTGTCCCTCGATGCGGAACGGGTTCACTGAGTTCACGACTACGACAGGAGCGCGTCCCGGCAGCTGCCTGACGACCTCGAGCGCAACATCGAAATTGCCTCGCACCTGGAGGACCCGTGCGCCGTGCACGAGCGCCTGGGCGAGTTTGCCGAGAGCGATGTGGCCCTCAGGGATGAGTACCGAACAGGTCATGCCGGCGCGTGCCGCATAGGCAGCCGCGGACGCGGAGGTGTTGCCTGTCGAGGCACAGACGACAGCCTTGACTCCGTCCTCAGCGGCCTTCGAGATGGCCATCGTCATGCCCCGGTCCTTGAACGAGCCGGTAGGGTTCGCGCCCTCGAGCTTGAGCAGCACGTTGGCACCGACGCGTTCGGAAAGCCGCGGGGCCGCGAGCATGGGCGTCCCGCCCTCCAACAGCGTCACCACGGGCGTCGACTCTTGAACCGGGAGGAATTCCCTGTACTCCTCGATCACCCCGCGCCAGGCGACCATGCCGGTCAGTTCTCCGGGCCGACGAGCCGCAGCAGAACGCCGACTCGCGCTACGACGTCCAATTGCGCCATGGCGGCGAGCGTCGCCTGAACGTCCGCCTCGAGGGCGGTGTGGGTGATGAACACGAGACGCGCGCCCCCACCGAGCCCGATCTGCTCCATGGAACGGATCGAGACGTGGTGCTCGCCGAACACGTGGGCCACCGTCGCCAGCACGCCGGGCTGGTCCTTCACGTCCAAGGTGAGGTAGTACTGGGTCCGGAGCTCGGAAATCGGGTGGAGCACGACTCGCTCGCGTCGTACGGCGCGTCCCCTTGTCTCCTCCCGGCGATGGTGTGCAGCCGCCACCACGTCACCGAGCACCGCGCTGGCGGTGGCCATCCCGCCGGCACCTCGGCCGTAGACCATCAACTCTCCGGCTGTGTCTCCTTCCACGAACACGGCGTTGAAGGCTCCCCGGACGCTCGCCAGGGGATGCTCACGGGGGACCATGGCGGGGTGGACGCGAACAGCGACTGCGGGCCCGGGCCCGTCGCTCACGCGCTCGGCGACGGCCAACAGCTTGATCACATAGCCGAGCTTGTGGGCAAAGGCAATGTCGGAAGCGCCTATGGCGGTGATGCCCTCGGTGTAGACGTCGCTCGCGACCACGTCCGCGTCGAAGGCGATGCCGGCAAGGATGGCGGCTTTGGCCCTGGCGTCGAGCCCCTCGACGTCCGCGGTCGGATCGGCCTCGGCGTAACCGAGCGCCTGCGCCTCCGCGAGGGCAACGCCGTAGTCGCACCCCTCCTCGCTCATGGACGTCAGCATGTAGTTGGTGGTGCCGTTCACGATCCCCATCACACGGACGATCCGCTCGCCGGCCAGGGAGTCGTTGAGGAGCCGGACGAGGGGGATGGCACCGGCCACAGACGCCTCGTAGAACAGGTCGACACCGCCTTTTTCGGCCGCGGACAACAGCTCGGCCCCGACGGTGGCGAGGAGCTCCTTGTTGGCCGTGACGACTGGCTTGCCCGCCGCCAGAGCCTTGAGGATCAGGCCGCGTGCAGGCTCGACACCGCCGATCAGCTCGACGACGATGTCGATCGACGGGTCGTCCACGATCGAGGCGCCGTCGCCAGAAAGTCGCTCGCCGGCGTCGGCGAGCGCCGAGCCGGGCCTCTTCTTGGTCACATCCCGGACCGCGATGCGCGTCACGCGTAGCTCGTGGCCTATGCGCAGGGCTATGGCGTCGGCCTGGGAGTCGATGAGCCGGGTAAAGGCGACACCGACATTGCCGTAACCGAGCAGGCCGACGTGCACGACGTCGACGCCGCTGTCTTCACCCGACTGATGCTCGTCCACGTGCACAACGTACCAACGGGCGGGCTCAGAGCTCACAGGCAAGCAGGTCGGCAACTGTTTCTCGTCGGACGACGACCCTGTAGCGGCCGCCGCGGACGAACACGACCGGCGGGCGCAGCACCCGGTTGTAGTTGGAGGACATGGCGAATCCGTAGGCACCGGTGACCGGGGTGGCCAGCACATCACCGACGACGAGGTCGGAGGGAAGCCTCGCATCGTCGACCAGGACGTCGCCGGACTCGCAATGCTTGCCCACCACCCGGGCGGCAAACGGCCGGGGTGCCAGCGGGGCACGGGGAAGGAATGCCTCGTAACCGCTCCCGTACAGCACCGGCCGCGGGTTGTCGGACATGCCACCGTCGACAGCGACATAGCAGCGCAAACCTGGGAGCTGCTTGATCGTGCCCACCCGGTAGAGCGTCACGGCCGCGCCCGCCACTATGGCGCGTCCCGGCTCTGCCGTGAGACGCACATTCGGGTCCAGGCCCGCCTGCTTGGCGGCCTCGCGCACTGCGCGGGCCCACTCTGTGATCGAAGGGGCAACCTCGCCTTCGATGTAGGCGACGCCGAGTCCGCCGCCGATGCAGCATTCGGAGAACCGGTTCTCGCGGACGAACGGGACGAGAGCGGCGATCGCCTCGACGAAGGCGGAGACCTCGAAGATCTGACTGCCTATGTGCGCGTGCACGCCGACAAGATCGAAGTCCGGCAAGCCGCTGAGCGCCTCGACCGCTTGTGCCGCCGCGCCCGAAGCCAGCGAGAAGCCGAACTTGGTGTCCTCCTGCCCGGTCTTCACGTACTCATGGGTGTGCGCCTCGATACCCGGCGTGACGCGCAGCAAAAGGCGCGCGCGACGGGCGCCTTTCAGTCCTGCGGCACCAAGGACCCGCAGCCGGTCGATCTCATCGAAGGAGTCGACGACGATCCGAGATACACCGGCTCCGAGCGCGGCGACGAGCTCGTCTGTGGACTTGTTGTTGCCATGGCACACAAGGTTCTCGCCTTTGGCCCCTCCTGCGAGCGCCACCGCCATCTCCCCGCCGGTCGAGACGTCAAGAGCCATCTTCTCCTCGATGACGAGCTCGGCCATCGCCTTGCACAAGAAGGCCTTGGTCGCATAGGCGACGCCGCCCTCGAAGCCTTCGACAGCCTCGCGGCAGCGGCTGCGCAGGTGGTCCTCGTCGTAGACGAACACCGGAGTGCCCATCTCCTCGGCGATCTGCAGGAGGTCGACACCGCCCACGCTCAGGTGACCGGCGGCGGTGACGGCCGCGGTGTCAGGAAGCAGTTCCCGAAGGATCGGGCCTTCCGCCGGTGAGCCAGACAGGCCCGACGCGCTCTGCCGGGGAGGCGACTGAGCGCCGGTCACATCGCCTCGGGTGCTCGCACCCCGAGCAGGTTGAGAGCGATCGCGAGACCGATCTGGACTCCCTCGACCAGCCACAGCCGCGCTTGGGTGAGCTCGGGCGGGACCTCGTCGGAAAGGACGCGGCAGTCGTGGTAGAAGCCGTGGAACTCGCCTGCGAGCATGCGGACCCAGTTCGTCACCTTGTGCGGGGCGCGGTCCTTGGCTGCCTCGGCGACCACGTGCGGCAGGTCGACCAGGCAGCGAATCAGCTCCAGCTCCCGGTCGTGGACCAGCAGCGTCAGGTTTGCCTCAGAAAGCGGCAGGCGCACGATCCCGCGTTCGGCCCGCTTGCGGTCGATGGCGGCGATGCGCGCATGGGCGTACTGCACGTAGAAGACCGGATTCTCCATCGACTGGCGCTTCATGAGATCGAGGTCGAGCGTCGTGGCCTGATCGATCGAGTTGAGGAGCGACAGCAGCCGAGTAGCGTCGGCCCCCATCTCATCTATGACCGAGTCGAGCTTGATGAAGTTGCCCGCGCGCTTGGACATCCGGGCCCCGACGAGGTTGACGAGCTGGCCGAGCCGTATCTCCAACCTGTCACGGTCGACGCCGAGAGCCGTGACTCCGGCCTTCAGGCTGGCAACCTGACCGTGGTGGTCAGCACCGAAGATGTCGATCACGCGGGCGAACCTACGGACGAGGAACTTGTCACGGTGATAAGCAAGGTCGCCCGCGAGGTAGGTGAAATCGCCGTTGTTCCTGATCAGAACTCGGTCGCGGCTGTCGCCGAACTCGCTGGAACGCAGCCATATGGCTCCGTCCGCCTCGTACACGAGTCCGCGTTCGCGAAAGACCTCGATCGTCTCGGCCACCTGACCGCTCTCCTCGATCGAAGCTTGCGAGTACCACTCGTCGAAATTGATGTCGAGCCGGTCGAGCGTCGCCCTTATGTTCTCGAGGATCGCCGCGCTCGCGAACCGGCCGGCCGCGACGACGTCCTCCGGCCCCTCGTACACCTGGGCGAGCTGGGAAACGTACTCGCCCTGGTAACCCTCCTCCGGCACGACCTCGCCGCGGCGACGGGCGAGCAGGCTCTCGCCGAGGAGGCGGATCTGGCCACCGGTGTCGTTCACGTAGTACTCGCGCTTCACGTCCCAACCACAACGGCTCATCACGCGCCCGAGAGCGTCGCCGTACGAGCCGAGCCAACCGTTGCCCACGTGCAGGGGACCTGTCGGGTTGGCGGACACGAACTCGATCTGCACCCGCTCGCCCCCTCCGAGATCGGGGGTCGCGTAGTTCTCCGTCCCGGCTTCGATGACATCGGTCAGCGCCCGGTGCAACCACGACTCGGCAAGCTTGAAGTTCACGAACCCGGGTCCCGCGACCTCGACCGCGACCACATCGGCGATCGACGCTGCCAGGAGCGAGGCGGCAAGGTCGTTGGCGATGTCACGAGGGGCCCGACCGGCCGCTTTCGCCACCACTAGGGCGACGTTCGTGGACCAGTCGCCGTGCTCGAGTCGCGCCGGGCGCACGAGCTGGACCTGGAGGGGATCAATTGGGACGTCCAAGCTTGCAAGAGCCGCGACGATCCCGTCGGCCAGACGTTCTTCGGTGCTCATTGGAGTCTGAGGATGGCCGAAGTCCCGCTAGCATGCAACATGCGCTCAAGTGAGCCCTCGTAGCTCAGGGGATAGAGCATCGGCCTCCGGAGCCGGGTGCGCAGGTTCGAATCCTGCCGAGGGCGCCGCTCCTGGCTGTATCCGAACCTCTCCGATCCGGGGAGCTGAACCGCGTCGGGCGCCGCCGGGCGACACCCGAGGTGATCAGGCTCCTTTCTTGCGGTTTTCTCCAGCGTCTCGACATTTATGACCGGCCCCCGGCGATCAAGCGGCTGCGCTGGTCGACGCCCGGTTGACCGTAGGGATAGTCGGCGGCGCCAGGGTCGCTGGCTGCGTCGAGCTGTTCCGATTCCGCCGACGAGAGGTGCAGGTTCGCCGCACCGAGGTTGTCCTCGAGCTGTTCGAGCGTGCGCGCCCCGAGGATCACCGAGGTGACGGTGGGGCGGTCCACCAACCACGCCAGGGCAACTTGAGCCATGGAGGCGCCCCGGGGCCCGGCGATGTCCTGCAAGGCTGCGATCACGTCCCAGGTTCGCTCGGCACCGCTCCTGCGATCGTATGCCTCGACCCCCCTGTTCGGGTTCTCACCGAGACGAGTGGCACCTTTCGGGCGTTCGTCCCGGCGGTACTTGCCGGTGAGCCAACCACCACCGAGGGGCGACCACGGCAGCAGGCCCAAGCCCTCGGCACCACAGGCCGGGATGATCTCCCACTCGATCTCGCGCACGAGGAGGTTGTACTGCGGCTGCAGCGTGACCGGTCTCGACAAGCCCGCGGCATCTGCCACGTCGACGGCCTTTTGCAACTGCCAGGCGGTGAAATTGGAGAGACCGACGTAGTGGATCTTGCCGGCGCGAACGGCATCGTCAAGGAAACGAAGGGTCTCCTCGATCGGCGTGTATGGATCGTGGGCGTGGACCTGGTAGAGATCGATCGTCTCGACACCTAAGCGGCGGAGCGAGTCGTCAAGCGCCCAGGCCAGGTGCCGACGCGAGAGCCCGAGGTCGTTCGGGTACCCACCCATTGGGAACCTGCCCTTGGTGGCGAGCACGACGCGGCGTCGGAAATCGTTCGGGCGCGCGGCAAACCAACGTCCGATGATCTGTTCTGAGACACCGCCGCTGTAGACATCGGCGGTGTCGACCAGATTGCCTCCCGCCTCGACGAACCGGTCGAGCTGTGCCCAAGCAACGGGCTCGTCGGTCTCACTGCCGAAGGTCATCGTTCCCAACGCCAAAGTCGAAACTGCGCAGCCAGTGCGACCGAGCGTGCGGTACTCCATCTCGTGGGTCCTTTCGTGACGACGGCTGATTTCGTGGCGATTCAGTCACGCGCGTGCCCGGCCCCGCGCCGCGCGCCGTTGATCGTCCCTACAGGTAATCCAACAAGAGCCGCCGGCCACCGGCTTGCGGCCAGGATCCCTCAGGCCCAGATGGCCGACCCGTTCTCGTAGTCGAAGAAGTTGAGACGCTCGGTGTCGACCGCGAAGGTGGCCCGCGAGCCCGCCTTGAGCTCGCTGCGGG
>JBEKGS010000002.1:0-175096 GCA_050012675.1 Acidimicrobiales bacterium | reverse complement strand
CCGGGAACGAGGGCACACCGTGTCGAGGTCCAGAACGGTCATCCGAACACGACGGGCTCGGCCTGGAGTACCAGCGCCGATCGGAAGCTTCCGGTGCTCCCTGTCAGAGCTGCCCGAGGACTATCGCCGCCTCAACTCCCTCAGCGCCCGCACGAGCTGACCGAGGATCGCGAGCGGCCGTGACGCTAGAGCCACTCAAGAACACGTCCCTCGCGCGAACAGCGCCGCCACCCCTTGAGGCGGCGGCGCCGGATTGCCGGGGGGCGGCAATCTGCACGACCCCCGTTGCCTTGCGAGGGAAGCAGAGAGCCGCGTGCCCATCACGGTAACCGGGGAATCGGGCAGAGGGGATCACGCTTTCAAGGGCGAAACAGGAATATGTCGCTGCGCGGTCGTGTTTTGTAGGCCGGGAGGAAGGGGTCGTGCACCCGCCACACGGCGCAGCGGTACCGGACTGGGGGGACCGGCACCAGGGGCATAGGTCTTGCGAGACCTCCCTGCGTGACAAGACAAGGAGGCCGGGGCGAAACGGGGGGGCGACCTCGGCAAGACAGAGGTGGCCCGGGGCGCGAGGCAAACCCGGGCCACCATTTCTCCGTCCCGTGTGATGCTCTTTGCCGCCAGTTCGCCCTTGAAGGGGTTTACGCAGGCCACCCCGCCGTCGAGATCGTCATTCTCGGCGGCCCGAATGAGGCAGGCCTTCGCGTGACCCACGCGTGGTACTTGGCTGACATCGATGAGCTCGTGAAGGCGACGACCCTCGCCAGCTGAGCTCAGGGGTACCGAAGCGGCGCTGGTAATCAAAGGCACCATTCCCGCACCGCGGTCGCTTCAGGCCGGTACCGAAGGTTGCCCAGTTCAGCTGATGTGGGTCTCGACTAGATCCGGCATCGCCAGCTGCGTCATGCCGTGAGGGTGCGCCTTGTCCGTGGCATGTCCGCGGGACATCAGAAAGCGATACAAAACGTCACAAACTGACGAGAGGCGAAAGCCGAGGTCGCAGGGGTTTTCCGACGAACGGGCAGGTCGCGAAAGCCCAGGGTCAGTTCCAGCCGAACTGGCCGTCGGGCCGGGAGCGCGGCAACAGACGGCGGTCCGATGACGCCGTGGCGCGCCAGGCACCGGCCTCAAGGGGCGCGCGGCTATAGCGTCGCGAGCGATGCGGATAGCCATCGTCTGCCCCTACAGCTGCACGGTGCCCGGAGGAGTACAGACCCAGGTGCTGGGGCTGGCGCGGGCACTGCGATCGCGAGGCGACGATGTCGCGGTACTCGCGCCCGCTCAAGGCACCCCCAGCTCGGCCGCCCTTGGTCCCGCCGCGCTCGGCGGGGCGTTGTTCGTGAAGGTGGGGGAGGGGACGACAGTCTCTGTGAACGGCTCCCGAGCCCCGGTGTCGCCGTGGCCGTGGACGATGTCGCGCACGGTCTCGGCCCTGCGCGAGTTCGCCCCCGAGATCGTCCATGTGCACGAGCCGTTCGCCCCTGGACCCTCGCTCGGCGCGGTCATGCTGGGGCCGCGTCCCATTGTCGGGACCTTTCACCGTTCCGGGGCCGATTTCGCCTACCGGACCTACGGTCATGTCGTCGGAGCCTGGTCAAGGCGGCTCGACGCAGCCTTCGCCGTGTCCGAAGCCGCCGGCGCAACGGCCAAGGCGTGCGTGGGGCGACTCTCCCAGAGGGTGGCGATCATTCCCAACGGTGTCGAGGTCGAGAAATTCGCTCGGGCGCCTCGGTGGCCCACGAGCGAGCCGACGATCGTCTTCGTCGGCCGGCACGAGCCTCGCAAGGGGCTGAAAGTGCTGCTCGAGGCCTTCCGGCTTCTCCCGGGGTCTATGCGTCTTTGGGTGGTGGGCGACGGGCCCGAGACCGGGGCACTTCGGGCCCAGTTCGCTCATGACACGAGGATCGAGTGGCTCGGGCCCCTCGGCGACGAGGAGCGGGCGGCACGCCTGGCGGGCGCCGAGGTCTTCGTGGCGCCGTCGCTTCGGGGTGAGTCCTTCGGCGTCGTTCTTCTCGAGGCGATGGCAGCAGGTACCGCGGTTGTCGCCTCGGACATTGCCGGTTACCAGCTCGCGGCGGGCTCGGCGGCCCGGTTGGTGGCCCCAGGCGACCCGGTGGCGCTCGCGCGAACCATCCGCGACGTGCTTGACGACGAGGGCGAACGCGAGGCTCTGCGCAGTCGGGGGCGCCAGCGCGCGGCCGAGTACGACATGGGTGTCATCGCCGGCTTGTACCGCGACAGCTACCTCCGGTTAGGGCGCGCGCCCGGCGCCGGGTAGCCTCAGGGAAGTGACTCCAGCGGCCAAGGACCGAACGCGCTGGCAGCGTCGTGCCTCCGACAGCGACGGCAGGGCGCGTCGGGCAGTAGAGGCGCAGCAGGCAGCCTACGAGGCCTCGAGGGCAGTGCTGGCCGCGGCCGCCCGCCGCCGTGACGCCGCCTGGCGCCATGCCGCCCGCGCGAGCAAGCGGCGAGCCAGGTTCGCCCTTTTCGCCCCGCTTGCCGTGGCGTTGCTGCTGGGCGTCCTCGGCGTCGTCTCGATCGATTTCCTGATCGCCGGGGGCGCGATCGCCTGCGCGATCGTGCTCGTGTCGTGGTCGATGTGGTCCAGCTCGACATCGGTGCTGGTGAAACGGATAGGCGGGACCGTGGTCACCGCTAAGCGCCGGCCCAGCATCTTGAGCGCGGCGGAGGCCGCGCGCCTCGTCGACGTCGCGGAGGGCTTGTTCGCCGTCTTCGGGCTGCCGAGCGCAGAGATACGGGTACTGGACGACCCGGCCCCGAATGCCATGTCGGTGGGCCGCTCGCCCGACCGAGGCGTCGTGTTCGTCACGAGTGGGCTCGTGCTGCTTCTCGACAGGATCGAGCTCGAGGCCGTGCTGGCACACGAGCTGGCGCACATAAAGCGGGGGGACACGGTCTCAGGAGCCATCGCCGTGCTGGCCTTCGACCCGTTGAGGCGTTACATCCCCACCTTCGGGAGAATCGCCGACAGGGTGGCCGGCCGGGGCCGTGAGCCGTTGGCGGATCTGGCTGCCGTAGCGCTCACGCGTTATCCACCGGCGCTTGTCGACGCCCTGGAGAAGATCGGATCTGCTCGTGTGACAAGGCCCACGAGCCTTGCGCGCAGCGTCACCGAGTCGACGTCGCGCCTGTGGCTGGCACCCTTCGAAGGGCCCTCGGGCGAGCCGGAACGGCCGGGAGCCCTGGATCTGTCAGAGCGTGTCGCCGTCCTGAGGGAGCTCTGAGCAGCTCTGAGATGTTCTCAGAGCTGTGACTCCCGACTGGCGAGCCGGAACCAACCATGGTCGAATTGGCAGGTGCACAACGAAGGTGTCGGGCAGTGAGCTCTTCCTGCCACGGCGTGCCAGCCCTGGGACACGGGCTCGTCAGGCCGGTAGCGTTCCACGCTGAGCCGGTGGACGACCTACGGTCGTGCTGGCTCGTGATATCGGACATCGAGGGAGGCTGAGGCGATGTCGGGCCATTCCAAGTGGGCAACCACCAAGCATCGCAAGGGTGCCGTCGACGCGGCTCGCGGGAAGCTGTTCGCCAAGCTGATCCGCCAGGTCGAGGTCGCCGCTCGTGAGGGTGGCGGTGACATGTCCGCGAACGCGACGCTCCGCACGATGTTCACCAAGGCGCGAGACGCCTCCGTGCCGCTCGACACGATCGAGCGCGCCATCAAGCGCGGCACAGGCGAGCTCGAAGGCGTCCGCTATGAAGCGATCGCCTACGAGGGCTACGCCCCTTCGGGCGTGGCGATGATCGTCGAGTGCCTGACGGACAACCGCAACCGGACGGGCTCGGAGATCCGCTCGTTGTTCTCGCGCAACGGAGGCTCGATGGCCGAGCCCGGCGCGGTCTCCTGGCAGTTCGAGCGCAAGGGTGTCGTGATGGTCCCGAAGTCCGTCGGCGAGGACGAGCTCATGACCGTCGCGCTCGACGCGGGCGGGGAGGACCTGCGTGACGAGGGCGACGAGTGGATGGTCACGAGCGCCCCGGCGGACCTCGGCGGCCTTCACGGCGCCCTCGAGAAGGCCTCGGTCCACGTGGACTCGGCCGATCTCGAGATGGTTCCGACGACGCGTGTCGAAGTCGGCGACGAGTCAACCGCCAAGCGCGTTCTCAAGCTCATCGAGCTGTTGGAAGAGCACGACGACGTGCAGGCCGTGTGGGCGAACTTCGACATCCCCGACGAGATCCTGGAGCGCGTCGAGCTCTGAGTCGTAAGGACACGATCCGCCGGGTCGCGGGCCGCGCGGGTTACGATCGAACGAGTGTTTGTTCTCGGCATCGATCCAGGCTTGTCCCGGTGCGGCTACGGCTGCGTGCGAGCCGATGGGCCGCGCAGGCAGGCGATAGCGGCCGGCGTGATCACCACCGCCATCGACGAATCGTTGCCACGCCGGCTGGCGACGCTACGCATGGAGCTGAACAAGCTCGTCAGCGACCTTAATCCAGATGTCGTGGTCGTCGAACGCGTCTTCTTCCAGACCAACGCCCGGACGGCCATGTCTGTCGGCCAGGCGAGCGGGGTCGCCCTCTTGACCGCAGAGGAGCTGGGCTGCGAGGTGGTGGAGTACACCTCCAACGAGGTGAAGCTGGCCGTGACGGGTTTCGGCGCCGCCACGAAGGACCAGGTGCAGCGAATGGTGGCGCGCCTGCTCGATCTCGGCACGGTGCCCAAGCCCGCCGACGCCGCCGACGCGCTGGCGCTCGCCCTTTGCCACCTGAGCACCGCGGCTTGGGCACGCACCGCCCCGGGTTTGCCGGCCGCTTCGGGCACGCGCCAAGCCCGGCCGTCGGGGGCCAAGCTGTGATCGCGTCCCTCCGCGGGCTCGTGACAGAGAGGAGGGCTGTAGGCGATGCCGCCGTCGAGCTTGTCCTGGACGTCGCCGGGGTGGGCTATCGCGTCCTCGCATCGCCGAGGACCGCGGGCGGCCTACAGCTCGGCCACGAGGCCTTCCTTGCCGTTCACACTCATGTCCGCGAGGGTGCCATCACCTTGTACGGGTTCGCCTCGCCCGAAGAGCGGACGGCGTTCGAGCTGCTCCTCGGCGCGCACGGTGTCGGCCCGGGACTGGCACTCGCGATACTCAGCGTCCACGACCCGGCCGAGCTCGTCCAGGTCATCGCCAACGGGAACGTCGACGCCCTGAAGCTGGTCCCCGGGGTCGGCCAGAAGACGGCCGCACGGCTGCTGGTCGAACTACAGGCGCGCTTCGACCTGCTGAGCGCCGACGGCGTCATCGGGGCGGGGACGTCCCAGTCCAACCGGCTGGCTTCGGTGACCTCCGAGGTCGGCCAGGCACTCGCCCAACTGGGCTATGCGCCCGACGAGGTCAGGGCGGCGCTTCGCGGCCTCTCCGGAGAAGGCAGCGTCGAAGAGCTGCTACGCGAGGCGCTGCGCAGCCTCGCGCCTCGGAGATGACCGGTCGATGAGCCCGCGCAGAGAGATCCTCGCCAACGATGACCCACCAGCCGCCAAGGACGCGACCGGGTCGCTCACCGACGGCGGCCCGTCCGAAGGCGATGTCGCGTTCGAGGTCGGGATACGCCCGAAGCGGCTAGCCGATTTCGTGGGCCAGCAGCAGCTGCGGGAAAAGCTTCAGATCATCTTGGAGGCGGCACGGCGCCGTGACCAACCTGTCGACCATGTCCTGTTCGCCGGGCCGCCCGGACTGGGCAAGACCACCCTGGCGGGCATCATGGCCTGCGAAATGGGCGCGGGTCTGCGCATCACCTCTGGACCGGCGCTGGTACGAAGCGGAGACGTTGCAGCCATCCTGACTGATCTCCAGCCCGGCGACGTGCTCTTCATCGATGAGATCCACCGCATGGGACGGGCGGTCGAGGAGCTGTTGTACCCGGCGATGGAGGACTTCCAGCTGGACATAGTGCTCGGTCGCGGTCCGACCGCCCGCTCGATCCGCTTGGACCTGCCGAGGTTCACACTGGTGGGAGCGACGACCCGGACGGGTCTCATCACCGGACCGCTTCGGGACAGATTCGGCATCGTCGCGCGGCTCGAGCTCTACAGCGAGGGCGAGCTCGAGACCATCGTGCACCGGACGGGCGCGTTGTTCGGGGTCGAGCTGACGCCAGGCGGGGCGACCGAGATCGCCCGGCGCTCGCGTGGGACGCCTCGCCTGGCGATACGCCTGCTTCGCCGCGTGCGCGACTTCGTCGAGGTCCGGGGCTCCGGTGTGATCACAGAGCAAGCCGCGCGCGAGGGCCTGACGGTGTTCGGGGTCGACAAGCTCGGGCTCGACAGCATCGACCGCCAGATCCTCGAGGTCCTCTGCGTGCGTTTCTCAGGTCGGCCCGTCGGGCTCTCGACGCTCGCGGTCAGCGTCGGCGAGGAGCAGGAGACGGTTGAGGACGTCTACGAACCGTTCCTCCTGCAGGCCGGCCTCATCATGCGCACGCCCCGGGGAAGAGTCGCCGCGCCCCACGCCTACGAGCATCTGGGCCTCGCAGTTCCGGCGCAATCATTGAGCTTTATCTCGATGGGGGACCCTGACCAAGCACCCGCCGCCGCCTCAAGGACCGGCCGGGGAGGCGGCCCTTCTCAGGAGCCCTTGTTCAGCGACGAGGCCGGTGGGCAGGCTTGCACGGAGGAGTCCTGAACGGGCGACTAAGGTGATGCGTCGCATCATTCCTTGATTGATAGGCCTCCCATGTCTCTCATCCACGTGCTCGCGTTCTCCGGCCCCCACAATCTGGCGGCCCTCAGCGGTCTCATTGTGGCGGCGGCCGCAAAAAAGACCAACAGCTCTTTCACGCTCATCTTTTTCATCCTGCTGTTCGGGGTCGGCTACATGTTCCTCATCCGGCCCCAGCGACAAAGGCGCCAGCGCCAGCTCCAGGCGGGCAAGCAGATCTCTGTCGGCGACAAGGTGATGCTCTCGTCGGGGATCCTCGGTCGGGTCGAAGGTTTCGTGGGCGATCACGCGAGGATCGAAGTCGCCCCCGGAACAGTGATCGAGGTCCTACGGGGGGCGGTCTCCCAGCGCGTCGAGGAAGCCACCAACGGTGCGGGCGACGCCTACACCGCCAACAGTCCCTTTGACGGCCACGGCCACGACGACCTCATCGACGAGTCCGACAATGACCCGTACTCGGTGCCACCCCTCGAATCCGACAAGCTGCCGGATTCCGACGAGGACGGCGGCGGCACCAGTCCGGGCGGCAATGGGAGCGGAGGCGGCATCCGTTGAGACGGAACTTGCTGTTGAGCGTTGTTCTCGTATGCCTCGTCTGCTTCGGCGCGCTCGGAGGCGTCATCGCCGCCGGATGGTCGCCCAAGCTCGGTCTCGACCTAGAAGGTGGCCTGTCGGTGGTCTTCCAGCCGGCACAAAAGGCGACGCCCGCCCAGCTGCAGACGGTTGTCGGCATCATGCAGGCACGGGCAAACGGGCTCGGCCTGGCGAGCCCGAACATCGGCACCCAGGGCAGCAACATCGTCGTGCAGCTTCCGGGCGTGAAGAACTTCTCGACGGTCATAAAGGAGATCGGTAACACCGCCCAGCTGTTCTTCCGCCCGGTGCTCTGCGCGGCGAATGCCTACACGCCTGCGAGCTCGACGACCACGACGACCACGACGGTGCCGAAGACGACGACCACCACGGCGGCAGGCACGACGACGACCGCTCCCGCCTCGACCACGACCTCGTCCACGTCTACGACCACGACGACCCTGCCGAAGTCCAAGAAGGCGGCTGCGGCGTACGTGAAGCCACCTGCTTGCGGTTCTTCGTACCTCTACACGACGTCCACCTACAGCTCAACGGAGAGCTCGAACCCAGGCTCGGCGCCCGACCCGGCGCTCAACTCGGTACCGAGCACGCCGCCGAGCCAGGACAAGGCCTCGCGTGTCGTGCTCATCTGCGCCTCGACGGCGAACCCCTGCCCGGAGCGCTACGAGCTCGGCCCGACCCCTTATGACGGGACGGTGCCCGCGACCGGCGAGATTCTCGCCTCGGCCAACGCCGAACTGCAGACGACCTCGGGCTGGGTCGTCAACTTCACCATCAAGTCGCAGTACTCGGCGTTCTTCGACACGATCGCGAAGAAGAATTACCACCTGCCGCTCGCGATCGACCTCGGGGGCGTGGTCGAGTCCGCGCCGACGATCAACGCCCAGAGCTTCGGCGGCTCGGGCGAGATCAGCGGTGACTTCACCCAGCCGCAGGCACAGGCGCTCGCCCTCGTCCTCAAGTACGGCCAGATCCCCATCGCGCTGACCCAGGCCACCTACACGACGGTGTCGCCGACCCTCGGGAAGAAGTCGCTGCAGGCCGGCCTGCTCGCGGGACTGCTCGGGCTGTTCCTCGTGATGCTCTACACGATCTTTTACTACCGGGCCCTCGGTGTCGTCGTCGTGCTCGGCCTTATAAGCACGGGTGCTCTCATCTACGCCATCATCTGTCTCTTGGGGGCGACCTCAGCAGGCCTGACACTTGACCTTTCGGGCATGACGGGCCTAATCGTCTCGGTGGGCATCACCGTCGACTCCTATGTCGTGTATTTCGAGCGATTAAAGGACGAAGTGCGCGCGGGCCGGTCGATCCGGTCGTCGGTGGACCGGGGATTCAAGAGCGCCTACCGCACGATCCTTTCGGCTGACGCCGTGTCCTTCCTCGGGGCACTCGTGCTCTGGTTGCTCTCGATCGGCGCGGTGCGGGGCTTCGCCTTCATGCTCGGTCTGTCCACCATCGTCGACGTGGTGACCGCTTACACCTTCACACGTCCTCTCGTGATCCTCCTCGGGCGCAACCGGATATTCACCGACGCCCGGGGCTTCGGCGTCGCGAGCGGCCTGGCCGCAACCACAGGGACCGCATCATGACCACAGCTTCCATAGACCTCGGAGGTGCCGCGGCCCGCAAGCCGATGGCGCTTCTCCGCCTGTATCACGGACAGACCCGCTTCGACTTCGTCCGCAGGCGGAGGTGGTGGTTCGCGGCATCCGGGATAGTGATCATCGCGGGCCTGGTCTCGCTCGGCACCAGGGGCCTCAACTACAGCATCGAGTTCGTCGGGGGCACGTCCTGGCAGGTGGCCGCACCTGGCGTGACGGTGGCGCAGGCTCAAAAGGCCCTCGTCCCCCTGGGCTTTGGCGGCGCGACGATCACAATGCTCGGCAGCGGCAGCAAACAGAGCCTTGACGTCGAGGCGAAGCTCGTGAAGAACTCGGCCGCAGTGAGCACGACCGAAGCCACCAAGGTGGCCGCGGTCCTCGCCGGGCTGACGCACAAGTCGGCCTCGTCGGTTTCGGTCGAGAACGTCGGACCTACCTGGGGCAGTGACATAACCCATAAGGCGGTCGAAGCCCTGATCGTGTTCCTGATCGTGATCTCGGCCTACATCTCGATCTTCTTCGAGTGGAAGATGGCGGTCGCGGCAATCGTCGCGGTCGCGCACGACATCTTGGTCACCGTCGGGATCTACTCGCTGTTGGCGTTCCTCGTCACCCCTGACACCGTCGTGGCGTTCCTGACTGTCCTCGGCTATTCCCTGTACGACACGATCGTCGTGTTCGACCGCGTTCGGGACAACTCACGCGGGCTCGGAGCCACCGGGAAGCTGACTTACACAGACGTCGTGAACCTGTCCATGAACCAGACGCTCGCCCGCTCGATCAATACCTCGCTCGTCGCGATCCTCCCGATCCTCGCCGTGCTTGTCCTCGGTGCCGAGATACTCGGCGCTGTCACGCTCGAGTACTTCGGCCTCGCTCTTCTGATCGGCCTCACGAGCGGTGCCTATTCCTCGATCTTCATCGCCTCGCCCCTGCTCGCCATGGAAAAAGAGCACGAGGAGCGGTATCGGCGGATTCGCGAGCGCCTCGAGTCGCGCGGCAATGCGATGCTGCTCATCTCGCCCGCGGCGGTGGCGGCAGGGGCGCTCAGCACCCCGGAGGTGGCGGGCTCGCTCAAGCGCCGCCGCTCTTCGGGCGCGGCCCAGGCCAAGCCGCAGACGCTGCGGCCCGGAACAAGCCGGCGCAGTTCCCCGGCGGCCGTCGGCGAAGAGCCCTTCGGCGGCAACGGCGCAGCCGCAGACTACGAATCGGCCGACCCGCAGGACTTGGCCGCCGAGGGGACGGGCGAAGGCCCGAGGCCTGGCGCCCCCTCGCGCGGAGCAGCTGCGCGGCCGTCGGCTCAGACCCCCAAGGCCGCCACGCCGGCACGCCGGCCGCCGCCGCGGCCCCGTAAGAAGGGCAAGCGCCGGTAATTGCCGTGCGAGGAGGTACCGCCGTCCCTGCGCAGGTCCTGAGCCGACCGCGGTACAGCTCGTAGGCTGCCGCGATGATCGATATCCGCCTGGCCCGTGAGCACCCAGAGGAGTTCCGCCGGGCCCTGGCCCGAAAGGGTGCCGCGGGCGACTTCGAGAACCTGTTGGAGGTGGACGGGCTCTGGCGTGAGCTGACCACCGAGGTCGACGAGCTGCGCCGCAGGACAAGACCGAAGGGGAAGCCCACCGAGGAGGAGCGCGCGGCCCTCGCGGTTGTGAGCCAGGAGCTGCGCCGGGCCGAGTCGAAGTTGGAGGAGCTCGAGCGGCGCCGTTCCGAGCTGCTCGCCGCCTTGCCGAACCCGCCCGACGACTCGGCGCCCGACGGCTACAGCGACGAGGACGCGCTCGAACTGCGCAAGGTCGGCACTCCGCCCCAGTTCTCGTTTGCGCCTCGCGACCATGTCGAGCTGACCTCGGCTTTGGGTGCCTCCGGCGGAGACGGCCCGGGGCGACCCGGCTTCGATCTCGAACGCGGAGCCCGTGTCTCAGGCGCCCGGTTCGCATACCGGCGGGGTGGGGTCGCGCTCGTGGAGCTGGCCCTTTACCGCTACGCCCTCGACCGGCTGGTGGCCCAGGGCTTCGAGCCTGTCCTCCCGCCGGTCCTAGTGCGCGAGTCCGCCATGTACGGTACGGGCTTTTTGCCCACTGACGAGGTCAACCTCTACCAGGTGACGAGTGACGGGCTATACCTGACCGGGACGTCCGAGGTGGCACTGGCGGCGCTGCACCAGAACGAGACCCTTTCCGCCGGGGAGCTGCCCCTGCGCTATGCGGGTTACTCCACCTGCTTCAGGCGCGAGGCGGGCGCAGCCGGGCGTGACACGCGGGGCATCTTCCGCGTGCACCAGTTCGACAAGGTGGAGATGTTCTTCTTCGCGCGCCCCGAGCGTTCCCGCGAGCACCACGAGGAGATACTGGCAATAGAGGAAGAAATCGTGAGCGGGCTCGGTATCGCCTACCGCGTCGTGGTCACCGCGGCGGGCGACCTCGGGCCGTCGGCCGCCAAGAAGTACGACGTCGAGGCCTGGATCCCGAGCCAGCAGCGCTACAGGGAGATCACCTCCTGCTCGAACACCACTGACTATCAGGCCCGGCGGCTCAACGTCCGCTTTCGTGACGAGGACGGTTCACTGCGGTTCGTGCACACCTTGAACGGGACCGCCATGACGGCCAGGTTCCTCATCGCCCTGCTCGAGGCGAATCAGGACGCCGACGGCCACGTGAGCGTGCCGGAGGTTCTCCACCCCTACGGAGCCCCGGTTCGGCTGTGAGGTATTAGCTCGGTCGCCCGGTTCCGGTGTCAGCCGGTGGGCGCATGGTGCCGGCGGCTCCGAGCTGGTCGAGGGGCCCATGACCGGCACCGAGGTGCCACCTCGAGCCCCCGAGGATCGCCCGGGTGACAAATTGTTTGGCCTCGTAGGCGGCCTCGAGCGGCCCGAGCCCTGAAGCGAGGTTGGCGGCGATCGCGGCCGAGAAGGTGCAGCCGGTGCCGTGCACGTTGGCGGTGTCGATCCAGGGCGCCCTCAGCATCGTCACACAACGTCCGTCGAAGGCGACGTCCACGGCCTCGGTGCCAGGCCGGCGGCCGCCCTTGACGATCACGAGCTCGGGCCCAAGAGCCTGCAGCTCGCGAGCGGCTTGCTCCATGGCCGCGAGATCTCCGAGCTCGCGGCCGGTCAACAGCCCGGCCTCGGGAAGGTTCGGGGTAACGACGGTGGCATGGGCGAACAGGCCGCGGTAGGCACCTGCGACGTCGTCACCGGGGAACATCGCCTTGCCGCTCGAGGAGACGAGGACGGGGTCTATCACGAGCGGTGGGAGCCCGCCGGCCGCGGCCCGGCGTGCCAGCAGATCGACGGTGCGGGAGGTGGCCAGCATCCCGGTCTTGGCGGCTCGCACGTCGAAGTCGGAAAGGACCGCCTCGAGCTGGGCCTCCACCGTCTCAGGGGTCATGGCGAGGAACTGACGCACCCCGAGGGTGTTCTGCGCGGTGACGGCGGTCACCACGAGGGTCCCGAACACGCCGAGCGCGCCGAAGGTGCGCAGGTCGGCAGCTATTCCGGCACCCCCACCGGAGTCGCTTCCGGCGATGGTGAGCGCGACCTTGGGAGTCGGACCCGGCGCTGGGTCAAGGGCTGGGGCGTCGTGGTTCACCGCGGCGATCCTAGGTTGCCCCGAGCGTCGGGGCCCCTGCCGTAGCCGCGCGCCACGGTCCTCCAAGGGACAGGACGGGCGCCCCGGCAGACACCGTCTGTGCTCAAGGCTCCCAGGCCGCGCAGGGGTTCGACAGGCGGATACGCTCGATGTGTGCACCTTGAGAGGCTCGTCGGCCTGACCGTCGTCTACACGACCACCACGCTGGTCGACGGCTTCGTGCTCGGCGTGGTCCTCGCGTCGGTCGGCTACTTCCTTTCGGAGCGTTACAAGCGCTCCCATGGGGTGACACCGTGGAGAGTGCCGTCCAGCATGTGGGCGGTCCTGCTCTTCCTGCTGTCGCTCATAGGCGTGGTCATGTACCTGATCGCGTGCTTCACGACCCGGCCGAAGGCCGGCCAGAGCGGCTGGGCGGGAGGCGGCCAGCGATTCGGCCCGAGTCCTCGGGACGCCGGAGGCGTCCCTCCAGGCCAGTGGGACGCCCCCCGGGGATGGGGCCCGCCTCCCGGCGAATGGCAGGCACCGCCGCCGGGCTACGGGGGGGCGCCGCCTCCCGGTGGCTGGGATGCGCCTCCTCCTCCCGGGACGGTGTTCCCGGGTCTCGGCCCACCGGCGACAGCCCCGGGACCGGTGCCGCCGGCGCCGCAGCCGCCTCCCGCTCCGCGGTCGTGGCTCGCGGACCCGAGTGGGCGCCACGAGCTGCGCTACTGGGACGGGACGAAGTTCACCGAGCACGTCGCCGACGGCGGGAAGATCAGCAGCGACCCTGTGTGACACCCAGGCGGCGGCAGCGCGGGGGGCGCCTCGGGCTGCGGTAGGGGGCACGAACGATTTTCCGTGTAATCTCTGCCACATCTGCTGGGCCAAGGGCGTCCCGGCTATCAGCCGACGGTAAAGCCGCCGAAGCGCTGAGCCGGAACCAAGTCGGACCCGGGGACCGAGAAGGTCGCCAGGTCCGCCTCGATCGCCAAGAGGACGCCAATGACCAGGGAAGACGACGTGGCTGGTTGCTACGACCCCGCGTTCGAGCACGATTCGTGCGGGGTCGCGTTCATAGTGGACCTGAAGCACCCTGCCAGTCACCGCGTGGTCGAGCTCGGGCTGACCGCCCTCGAGAACCTCGCCCACAGGGGCGCCTTCGGGGCGGACCCCGGGACCGGTGACGGGGCCGGCGCGCTGATCCAGGTGCCGCACAGGCTGTACGCGGACGTCGCCGGCGTCGCCCTGCCCGAGCCGGGCGGCTACGGCACGGGGATGGCCTTCCTCCCCTGCGACCCGGGCGCGGCCGACCAGGCACTCGAGCTCGTCTCGAAGATCGCCTACGAGGAAGGCCTCGAGGTGCTCGGGTGGCGCGACGTGCCCGTCGACCTGTCGGTGGCGGGCGAAGGGGCCCGGGGTGTCGCGCCGCGGTTCGCGCAGGTCTTCCTCGCCCCGCCTGGCGCCGTGACGACGACTGGCTCGGCTCGTGCCACGGCGGTGCTCAACGGCGATGCGCTCGAACGCCGGCTCTACGTCGTGCGAAAGCGCGTGGAGCACGCCGGGGTGGGCGTCTACTTCCCGTCGCTTTCGGCCCGGACCGTCGTCTACAAGGGGATGCTGGCGCCCCAGCAGCTGCGCGGTTTCTTCCCCGACCTGACCGACGAGAGGCTGGAGAGCCGGATAGTGCTCGTCCACTCCCGCTTTTCCACCAACACCTTCCCCTCGTGGCCTCTGGCTCACCCCTACCGCCTGATCGCGCACAACGGCGAGATAAACACCCTGGCGGGCAACCGCAACTGGATGCGCGCCCGCGAGGCGTTCCTCTCGAGCGACCGCTTCGAAGGCGATCTGGAGCGGATCTTCCCGATCGTGACGCCGGGCGCGAGCGACTCGGCCAGCTTCGACGAGGTCCTTGAGCTGCTGCACCTCGCGGGGCGGACACTTCCTCATGCGGTGCTCATGATGATCCCGGAGGCCTGGCAGAACCACGCCGAGATGGACCGTGCCCGCCGAGCGTTCTACAGCTTCCACGCTTCTGTGATGGAGCCCTGGGACGGCCCGGCCGCCATCGCCTTCACGGACGGGACGGTGGTGGGGGCCGTGCTCGACCGTAACGGCCTGCGACCGGCGCGCTACTGGGTGAGCGACGACGGCCTCGTCGTGCTGGCGTCGGAAGTGGGCGTGCTGGACATCGACCCCGCCTCGGTCGTCGAAAAGGGCAGGCTGCAACCCGGGCGCATGTTCCTCGTCGACACCAAGGCCGGGCGCATCGTCTCTGACGACGAGATAAAGGCCTCGCTCGCCGCCGAGCACCCCTACGGGGAGTGGCTCGCGAGCAACCTCGTCCATTTGGGCGAGCTGCCCCCGCGGATGATGCTCACCCCCCAGCACGCCTCGGTCGTACGTCACCAGAGGCTCTTCGGGCTGACCACCGAGGAGCTCCGCCTCATCATCGAGCCCATGGCCAAGACGGGCGCGGAGCCCATCGGCTCGATGGGCTCCGACACGCCGCTAGCTGTCCTCTCCGAGCGCCCGCGCCTTTTGTACGACTATTTCACCCAGCTCTTCGCCCAAGTCACGAACCCCCCGCTCGACGCCATCCGGGAGGAGCTGGTGACCTCCCTCGAGGCCACCGTCGGACCGGAGCGGAACCTGCTCGAGCCCGAGCCCGCCTCCTGTCGTCAGATCTGCCTGCCCTACCCGGTCATCGACAACGACGACCTGGCGAAGTTGCTCTATGTCAACGAGCACGGTGAGACACCGGGCTTCAGCGGCTTTGCCGTCGACGGCCTGTTCCCGGTGAGCGGAGGTGGGCCGGGGCTCAAAGCGGCCATCGACAAGGTGTGCCAGCAGGTCTCCGAAGCCATCGCTCTCGGCTCGAACATCATCGTGCTGTCGGACCGCAACGCCAATTCCACGAGCGCCCCGATCCCGTCGTTGCTGCTCACAGCAGCTGTGCACAACCATCTCGTGAGGGAGAAGGAGCGGACCCGGGTCGGGCTCGTGGTCGAGAGCGGGGACGCCCGCGAAGTGCACCATTTCGCGCTGCTCATCGGCTACGGCGCCGCCGCGGTCAACCCTTACCTGGCTCTCGAGTCGGTGGCGGAGATGGTGCGGGACGGGCTGCTCGGGGAGATCTCCGAGCGGGAGGCCTTCCGAAAGTACCTGAAGGCGGCCAGCAAGGGCGTGCTGAAGGTGATGTCGAAGATGGGCATCTCGACGGTCGCCTCCTACACCGGGGCTCAGGTGTTCGAGGCGATCGGGCTCCACCGCGACCTCGTCGACCGGTACTTCGGCTCGACGCCGAGCCGTCTCGGCGGCGTCGGCCTGGACGAGCTCGCCGAGGAGGTGGCCAGACGCCACCACCACGCCTACGAGGCCCCCGAGGCGAGCCCCGGCCAGCTCGAGATCGAGGTCGGCGGCGAGTACAAGTGGCGCCGCGACGGCGAGTACCACCTGTTCAACCCGAGGACCGTCTTCAAGCTGCAGCACGCCACGCGGGCCCGGCGTTTCGACATCTTCAGGGAGTACACCCGCCTCGTAGACGACCAGTCCGAACGCCTGGCGACCCTGCGGGGCCTCTTGCGCCTGCGGGTCGGCGAGCAGGCGGTGCGCCCGCCCGTGCCGCTGGCCGAGGTCGAGCCGGCCGGGGAGATCGTGAAGCGCTTCGCGACCGGGGCCATGTCGTACGGGTCCATCTCGGCCGAGGCTCACGAGACGCTCGCGATCGCGATGAACCGCCTCGGTGGCCGGTCGAACACGGGCGAGGGAGGAGAGGACCCGCGGCGCTACGTGCCCGACGCCAACGGCGACTCCAGGCGCAGCGCCGTCAAACAGGTGGCCTCCGGTCGCTTCGGGGTCACAAGCGAGTACCTGGTGAACGCAGACGACCTGCAGATCAAGATCGCCCAGGGAGCCAAGCCCGGCGAAGGCGGGCAGCTGCCGGGCCACAAGGTCTATCCGTGGATCGCCAGGACGCGCTATTCGACGGCGGGAGTGGGGCTGATCTCGCCGCCGCCGCACCACGACATCTACTCGATCGAGGACCTGGCCCAGCTCATCTACGACCTGAAGAACGCCAACCCGGCCGCCCGCATCCACGTCAAGCTCGTGGCCGAGGTGGGGGTCGGGACCGTCGCCGCCGGAGTGGCCAAGGCCCACGCCGACGTCGTTCTGATCTCAGGCCAGGACGGCGGCACAGGCGCGGCCCCCCTCACCTCGCTCAAGCACGCGGGCGCGCCGTGGGAGCTGGGGCTCGCCGAGACCCAGCAGACCCTGCTGCGCAACGGCTTGCGGGACCGCATCACCGTCCAGGTCGACGGGCAGTTGAAGACGGGGCGGGACGTGATTGTGGCCGCGCTGTTGGGGGCCGAGGAGTTCGGCTTCGCCACCGCCCCGCTCGTCGTGTCGGGGTGCGTGATGATGCGGGTCTGCCATCTCGACACCTGCCCGGTGGGCATCGCGACTCAGAACCCCGAGCTGCGCAAGCATTTCGGGGGACGGCCCGAGTTCATCGAGACGTTCTTCTCCTACATCGCCGAGGAGTGCCGCGAGCTCCTCGCGGCGCTCGGGTTCCGCACCATGGCCGAAGCCGTCGGCCACGTCGAGAGCCTCGACACCGCCGGTGCCATAGACCACTACTGGAAGGCGGGCAAGCTCGACCTGCGCCCGATCCTCAAACCGGTGGCCACCTCTTCTGCCACGGCGTTGCACCGCACGCGCGACCAGGACCACGGTCTCGACGAGGCGCTCGACCGCCGGCTCATAACCGCCTGCGAGGCGGCCATCTCACATGGGCAGCCTGTCGAGCTCGAGCTTGCGATCCGCAACGTCCATCGCGCGGTGGGGACCATGCTCGGCTCTGAGGTCACAAGGCGCCACGGCGGAGCCGGCCTGCCCGACGGCACGATCTCGCTCGGCTTCTCCGGTTCGGCAGGCCAGAGTTTTGCCGCCTTCGTGCCCCGCGGCATCACGATGAAGCTCGTCGGGGACGCCAACGACTACCTGGGAAAGGGCCTCTCGGGCGGCATCATCGTGGTGCGACCGCCGGAGAGCTCGCCGTTCAGGGCCGAGGAGCAGATCATCGCCGGCAATGTCGTGCTCTACGGGGCGACATCGGGCGCGGCCTTCATCCGCGGGCAGGTCGGCGAACGGTTCTGCGTGCGCAACTCCGGCGCCGTCGCCGTGGTCGAAGGCGTCGGCGACCACGCCTGCGAGTACATGACCGGAGGCACCGTCGTCGTCCTCGGCCCGACCGGCCGGAACTTCGCCGCCGGGATGTCGGGCGGCGTCGCTTTCGTGCACGACCCCGCCATGATGCTCCCAAGACGCATCAACGCCGAGATGGTCGAGCTCGAACAGCTCGACGAGGAGGACCGGCGCACGGTTCGGGAGCTGTGCCACCGGCACCTGGCCTCCACGGGCTCGCAGGTCGCCGAACGCCTGTTGGACCGGTGGGAGGACGCTGTGGGCGAGATCGTCAAGGTCATGCCGCGGGACTACAGGCGAGTGCTCGAGGCCACCAGGCGCGCCATCGAGGCGGGCGGATCCGTGGACGACGAGGTCATGGCGGCCGCTCATGGCTGATCCCCGGGGGTTCCTCCGATACGAGCGGACCGGTCCCCGTCGTCGTCCGGTGGAGACGCGGGTTTCGGACTGGAGGGAGGTGTACCTGCCCTTCGGGCGCGAGGAGCTCAGCGAGCAGGCCGCCCGCTGCATGAGCTGCGGCATCGCCTTTTGCCACGAGGGCTGTCCCCTGGGAAACCTCATCCCGGAGTGGAACGACCTTGTTGAGCGGGGACGCTTCGCGGAGGCGAGCGACCGCCTGCAGGCGACGAACAACTTCCCGGAGTTCACAGGAAGGCTCTGCCCGGCCCCCTGTGAGGGCTCGTGCGTGCTCGGCCTTGTCTCCGAGCCTGTGCTGATCAAGCAGGTCGAGCTCGAGATCGCCGAGTGGGCGGCCGCCTCCGGCGTGCTCGCGCCCCACCGTGCGGGGCGTAAGACAGACAAGACGGTGGCCGTCGTCGGCTCGGGCCCCTCCGGGCTGGCGGCAGCCCAGCAGCTCACACGCGCGGGCCACACCGTCGTGGTGTTCGAACGTGCCGAGCGCATCGGTGGCCTCCTGCGTTACGGCATCCCCGAGTTCAAGCTCGAGAAGTCCGTGCTGGACAGACGCCTCGCGCAAATGGAGCTGGAGGGCACCGAGTTCCGCACGCGGGTCACCGTCGGGAGGGCCCAGGGCGGCCTGGCGCCGGAGGTTCCCGGTGCCGCCGCCCCGGACGCTTCGGTCGTCTCGGCGACGGAGCTGCTGGGCGATTTCGACGCCCTCGTGCTGGCAGGAGGCTCCACCCGCCCGCGCGACCTCGTAGTCCGGGGGCGCGAGCTGCGGGGCGTCCATTTCGCCATGGACTACCTGAAATCGGCGAACCTGGTCTGTGAGGGCGCCCTCGACGAGGCACGGATCACAGCCGAGGCAAAGCGGGTCGCGATCATCGGAGGCGGCGACACCGGGGCGGACTGCCTCGGAACTGTCCACCGCCAAGGTGCGCTGTCTGTCACCCAGCTCGAGATCCTCCCGATGCCCGGCCCGGTGCGGGCGGACGACAACCCCTGGCCGACCTGGCCGTTGATCCTCCGCTCGAGCGCGGCGCACGAGGAGGGCGGGGACCGGCTCTTCTCGGTGGCGACCACCGAGCTCCTCGACGACGGGACCGGTGCTGTGCGGGCGCTGCGCGCCGAGACGGTCGAGCTCAGGACCCTCGACGGGCGCCCCTCGTTCGTGCCGGTCCCGAACACGTCCTTCGAGCTCGAGGCCGACCTCGTGCTCATCGCCATGGGCTTTCTCGGCCCCGAGGTCAACGGCTGCGTGGCCGAGCTCGGGCTCGGCCTCGACGGGAGGGGCAACGTCGCGGTCGACAGGTCCTTCGCCACCTCGGTGCCGGGCGTGTTCTCCTGCGGCGACATGGTGCGGGGCCAGAGCCTCATCGTCTGGGCGATAGCGGAGGGCCGCTCCGCGGCGGCCAGCGTCGACCGGTTCCTCATGGGCCGAAGCGACCTCTTCGCGCCCGTCGCACCCGGTCAGCTGGCGCTCAGGTGACCCGCCGGGCGCCTCGGGGCAGGCCGGTTCAGGGTGAGCGCCGGGCGGCTCTCGGCGAGTTGGTGGCTATCCACAGCTCGAGGCGGTCCGGGCTCATGGGACTCGCCACGTAGAAGCCCTGCAGGGCGTCGCAGCCAAGAGCGGTCAACTGCTCCATGACCGCGCCGGAGTCGACGCCCTCGGCGATGACCGACAGGCTCAAGCTGTGGGCGAGGTCCACCACCGCACGTACGATGGCCTTGGCCGTCTCGTCGCTGAGCAGCGGCTCCACGAACGACTTGTCAATCTTGACGGCGGTGACGGGGAGGCGTTGCAGGTACGAGAGCGAGGAGTTGCCCGTGCCGAAGTCGTCGAGGGAAAGCCTCACGCCGTAGTCGACGAGGGACTCGAGGCTTCGCAGCGCCCCCTCGGGGTCGAACATGACCGCGCTCTCGGTTATCTCGAGCTCGATGGACTCCGGCGGCAGGCCGGAATGGCTGACGGCGTTGGTGACCGCGCCCATGAGCTCCGGGTCGTGCACCGTGGCGGCCGACAGGTTCACGGCCACGGGCAGGAGTCGTCCCGCCCGGTGCCAGCCGGCGCACTCGAAGAGCGCTTTTTGCAGGACCCAGTTCGTGAGCTCGCGGATCATGCCCGTCTGCTCCGCGAGGGGGATGAACACGTCGGGCAGCAGCAGCCCACGGGTCGGGTGGCGCCAGCGCACAAGGGCCTCGACACCGGTCACAACCCCGGTGCGGGCGTCGATCTTGGGCTGGTAGACCAGGCGGAGCTCGTGCTTGTCGAGGGCGTCGGCCAACTCGCTCGCCAGCGCCAGACGTGAGACGCTCGACCGTTCCAGGTCGTCGCTGTAGTGACGCACTCCCCGGTGCTCGGCCTTGGCGAGGTACATGGCAGCCTCCGCGCGGTGCAGGAGGACCGGCACTGCCAGGCTCAGGCCGTTCTCGTCCACGTCCGCCTCGGCGACGCCGACGCTTGCCCGAAGACGAAGCCGCACGCCCCCGACGTCGATCGCCTCCGCGAGCGCGGCCAGCACCCGAGACGCCATTACCTCGGCGTTCACATCAAAGGCGGCGCTCGAGGCCACGATCGCGAACTCGTCGGCGCCGAGACGGGCGACGAGCTCGACGGGGTCTGCGAGCCCACGCAGGCGTCGGGCGACCTCGACAAGGACGAGGTCGCCCACAGCATGGCCGAGAGTGTCGTTGACCTCCTTGAACCGGTCGATGTCCACCACGAGCACGGTCCGCCTCGCCCCGCTCATCTCGGACTGGTTGGGGGCCGCCCGGGTGTGGCCGTGCTCGGCGAGCACGAGGCGGTTCGCCAGGCCCGTGAGCGGGTCGTGCAGCGCCTGGTCCCGGATGGCGGCCTCGGCACGGCCGCGGGCAGCCGCAGCTGCGAGGACGTTCGCGACGGCCACCACGAAGCTCACGTCCTCCTCGGCGAAGTGACGCGGACTGCGGCATCCGACGCCCAGCACGCCAACAGGTGAGTCCTGGCCTGGGATCGGCGCCTCTATCACGCTCATGGCTTCCGAGCGCGTCCAGAGGTCGGGGACCTCGAAACGGGCCTCGCGGACGAGATCGTCACATACGACGGTCTCCTGGGTCACCAGGGCGAAGCTGACAGGTGAGGACGTCGGATCGGTCGACAGCAGCTCCGGACCGGAAGGGTCATGGCCCTGACTGGCGGTGAGCGTGACAAAGGCGGCCTCCGGGGTCGCCTCGAACACGTGCACGAAGTCGACTGCGAGCTGCTCGCCGAGCAGGGTGACCGCGTCCGCGACGAGGTCGGGGTAGGGCAGGCCGACGAGCGCCCAACGGCCGAGGTCAGCGAGCGCCGCCTGGCGGGAGGCACTCGAGGCCAGGCGCTCCTCGCTTTCAAGGCGGGTCGTGACGTCCCGGATAGTGACTATGAAGCCGCCGACGGCCGGGTCGTCGACCATGTTGTTGGCCGTCGACTCGACGGTGCGCCAGGTGCCGTACTCGTCTGCGATCCGGTATTCGATCGGCGCCGTGCTGCCGTGGTGCTCAGCCGCCTGTTCGAAATGCCGCCGGAAGCGCTCGCGGTCTTCGGGATGAACGAGGGTCTCGAGCCGCAGCACCTCGCCCTGGCTCCACTTGTGGCCGAACAGACGGTGGGCGGCCGGGTTGGCCGAGAGCAGGAGGCCCTCGCGCGTCATGAAGACGATCACGTCCGAGGCGTGCTCGACGAGCGCAACCTCCCGCCGGGCGCCTTGCAGCAGACCGCGTTCGGCGGCGACACGGGCCGAGATGTCGAGCACGATCCCTGCAGCCCCCTCGAACGCGCCGAGCTCGCCGTTGCGCGGGACGCCCCAGACCTCGAGGTAGTAGTGCTTCAGGGGCACGGACGCGAACTCGATGCGTTCGCCGGCGAGCAGGCGGCGGGCCACAGCGGCGAGCTCCGCGTGCTCCTCGAGAATGTCCGCCAGGTTCCGCCCGAGCAGAGAACCGGGAGCTTCGCACAACTCGGACGCGAGACCCCCCTCGAGGAAGGTGAGCACGCCGTCGCGGTCGCAGGCGAACAGCAGCACCGGTCCCGAGCGCGCGGCGACCGTGGCCTCGAGAGCACGGAACATGGGCCTGTCGAATCGCTCAGCTTTGGACTCGGGCGCGCCCGGGCCTTGTTGCTGCCCCACGGGCAACCTCCTCGTGGTCCCCCTACGATGGCAAGATTACCGAGGGCACACCGGTACCGGTGTCTTCTCGGCCGGGACGGCGCCCGGCGCCGAAGGTGTGCTGCGGAAAAACCGGACAAGACGCGCGGAGGCGCCGTGGGCGAGCTGAGTTTGGAAGAGATCCGGGTCGGGCTCGACACCTTGGCCGAGCGGCTTGGCGACGAGGCCTACGACTGCCTGCGGGCTCAGCTGCGTCGGGGGGCCAAGGGCTCCAAGACCGATCCGGACCTCGTGCGCGAGAAGCTCCTGTCACGGGCCCGCAACGCTGTCGAGCGCGCCTCTTTGCTCGTAGCTCAGGCCGAACGCGCCCGGGAACGGAGCGACGCTCCGGAGGACCGATCTGGCGACGGCGAGGACTGAGCGCTCAGTTCGTGCCGGGCCAGCGGTTGATCGTGTCGATGAGCATGCGCAGGCGGCCGTGCGAGCGCCGGTCGAACTCGAGAGCAAGGCGCTTCAGCTCGAGGTGGTCACGGCCGGCGCGCTCTGGGGGCAACGGACCGGTCCTCCAGATCCCCTTAGGGGAGCAGATGTCGGCGAACTCGGTGTTGAGTGCCGCCAGTTCCGCGTCTGTGGGTGCGAACCGGCAGCGTATGACCATCGTCGTCCCGACAAACCGGCGCGAGTGGTAGTTGCGGTAAAAACCCAGGATCTCCTCGACGGCGACTCCGACATCGTCGGTGATGCGGTAGAGAGCGGCGTCGTCAGGATCCACCAGACCTCTTCGCATCACCTCTCCGTTTAGGAAGACCGCCAGCTGCTCCCAGTAGGGGTCCCCCGGGAGGTCCAACAGGACGATCGGAGCGGGCTCGGCCTTGCCCGTCTGCAACAGCGTGAACAGCTCGAAGGACTCATCGAGGGTTCCGAAACCGCCGGGCAGCACCGCGAAGGCTGCCGACTCCTTCATCAACATGAGCTTTCGGGTGAAGAAGTACTTCATCTCGACAAGGCGGCCTTCGGCGGCGAGCTGGGGATGCGAGACGGTCTCGAAGGGCAAGCGGATCTCGACCCCGAGGGACATCTCGGTGCCGGCGCCATCGGCCCCCGCAGCCATGATGCCGGGTCCGGCCCCTGTCACCACGAGCCACTTCTCGTGGGCCATGCGTGCGGCCAGGTCCAACGCCTGGGCATAGAGGGGGTCCGACACCGCCGTGCGCGCCGAGCCGAACATGGTGAGCTTGGGCAGGCCCCGGTAGTGCGAGAACAGCTCGAATGCCCGCTCCATCTCGTCCAGGGCAGAGGCGGCGATCTTGAGGTCCAGCCGGCTGGCATCGATGCGGGCGAGCGAGAGCCCCGTGACGATGATGTCGCGGAGCAGGTCGCGGTTCCCGCGGGCGCCGGCCAGATCCAACAGCTCGGTGACCCGGCCCTCGATCTCCTCGCCGAGGCCGGCCGGTGATGTGGGAGTCATGGCTCAGCTGGCCACTTTGAGCACGCGGCCGTACAGGGTCGTGCGCTGCTCGACGGGCCGCCCGAGCGAGGCCGCCAGGGCGGCGAAGTCGGACTCGTGCATCTGCTGGCCGTGCGTGGCTCCCGCCGCCCGCGAGATGTTCTCGTCCATGAGGGTCCCACCGAGATCATTGCACCCGGCCTGGAGCAGCTGGCGCGCGCCGTCGAGGCCGATCTTCACCCAGCTCGCCTGGATGTTGTCGATCCAGCCGTTGTATGCGATGCGGCCCACGGCGTGCATGAGCAGGGCCTCGCGGAACGTCGGGCCCCTGCGAGCCTTCTTCTGCAGGTAGATGGGCGAGGCCATGTGGACGAAGGGGAGCGGGACGAACTCGGTGAAGCCCCCGGTCACCTTCTGCAGGTCACGCGTGGCCACGAGATGGCGCGCCCAGTGGCGGGGCTGCTCGACGGCACCGAACATGATCGTGACATTGGAGCGCAGGCCGACGCCGTGAGCCACCCGGTGCACCTCGAGCCAACGCTCAGTGTCGATCTTGTCGGGACAAAGGATGCTGCGGACCTCGTCGTCGAGGATCTCCGCGGCCGTGCCGGGCAAGGTGCGCAGGCCGGCTTGCTTGAGGCGGACCAGATACGTGTCCAGAGGCTCACCGAGCCGGCGCGCCCCCTCGTGAACCTCGAGGGCTGTGAAGGCGTGGATGTGGATGCGGTCCGAGCCGGCTCGCACGGCTTTCAGCACCTCGAGGTAGTACTCGCCGTCGAAGTCGGGGTGGATGCCCCCCTGCAGGCAGACCTCGGTGGCACCGGCCTGCTCGGCCTCCACTACGCGCCGGGTGATCTCGTCGATGCCGAGCAGGTAGGGGCTACCGCGCAGGTTCAGCGAGAGGGGACCTTTCGAGAACGCGCAGAACCTGCATTTGAAGGTGCAGATGTTGGTGTAGTTGATGTTCCGGTTCACCACGAAGGTGATCACGTCCCCGACGCTTCGCCGGCGCAGCTCGTCGGCGACCTCGGCGACGGCGGCCACCTCCCGGCCGCGGGCGGCGAACAGCTTGACTATCTCGTCCTCGCCCACCTCCTGGCCTGCAAGCACGCCTGCCAGCACCTCGCCGACGGCACCGCCGGCGCTCAAGGGAGACATGTGTGCCGGCTGCGCCGGGCCGGGCAGGGCCGGCGAGCCAGCGGGACGGCGCCTGGCGGCCGGACCGGCCGGCGCCACGAGCAGCGGGGGCTCGAACTCTCCGCCCGAGCACCACTTCGAGTCCCGTGCCAGGCCTTCGGCGTCGGAGCGGTCCATGACCGCGTGGCACAGGCCGGGGGCGATGAAGCGGTCGTTGGACCACTCCGGGTGCACCGCGAGACGGGGCGCCAGCACGTGGCCGTGCTGCTCGGTGACCTGGCGCAGGCGGTCGAGCGCGGGCCAGGCGCGTTCGGGGTTCACGTGATCGACCGTCACGGGCGACACCCCGCCCCAGTCGTCGATGCCCGCGCCGACAAGCCTCGAGAAGTCCTCGGTCAGGTTCGGTGGTGCCTGGACGTGGACCTCGGGTGCGAGCAGGATCCGGGCGACGGCGATCGACCAGAGGTGCTCGTCTGGCGGGCAGGGCGCGAAGGCGTGCATGGCCGTGGTCGCCTTGGGCAAGAAGTTCTGGACGATCACCTCTTGCACGTGCCCGTGGCGGGCGTGACTGGCGGCGATGGCCCGCAGGGCGACGAGACGGTCGGCCCTGGTCTCGCCTATGCCCACGAGGATCCCCGTCGTGAAGGCGATGTGGAGACGGCCGGCGGCCTCCAAGGTGGCGAGCCTGCGTTCGGGCGTCTTGTCCGGCGACGCCCGGTGGCACGCGAGGCCCGGAGCGAGGGACTCGAGCATCATCCCCTGGCTGACGGCCACCTCACGGAGCTGCGCGAGCTCGCCTTCGTGAAGGGCCCCGGCGTTCGCGTGCGGGAGCAGGCCCGTCTCTTCGCGCACGAGGCGGCAGCATTGCGCGAGGTAGTCAACGGTCGAGGCGAATCCTTGGGCCGCGAGCCATTCTCCCGCGACCGGGTAGCGCAGCTCGGGACGTTCCCCCAAGGTGAACAGGGCCTCGTGACAGCCGGCCTCGGCGCCGGCCCGGGCGATGGCGAGCACCTGGCTCCGGTCCAGGTAGGGGGCGGTGAGGCGGGCAGGAGGCTTGGCGAAGGTGCAGTAGCCGCAACGGTCCTGACAAAGCATCGTGAGCGGGATGAAGACCTTCGGGGAGAACGTGACCCGCGTCCCGTAGCGGAGGTCACGGATCAAACGCGCCTTGGAGACGAGATGCTCCAAAGGCGCGGCGAGCAGCTCCTCGTCGCTCATGTGGCGCTCGCCGCCCGATGCGTCGCTGTCCGGGGCGCTCGGGGCTCGGGCGATGTCGGTCATGGGCTCACCCTACGGCACCCGGCCCGGCGCCGATCGCCCCAGGGTCACAGAGCCATACCACGCGGCCGGCACGCACGCGCGCAGCGGGGATGTCCTCGTCGTTGAGCACCCGCGACATGGCCTCGTGCTTGTCGGCTCCGGCGACTGTGAACACGACGAGGCGGGCCCGGGCGATCCCGGCAAAAGTCAAGGTGAGACGCTCATGGCGATTACGGCCCGTGGGGTCCACGTTGCGCTCGACAAGGCGCCCCGCCACCGCCGAGAGGGCGGGCGAGCCGGGGAACAGGGAGGCGGTGTGGCCGTCGGGGCCGAGCCCGAGGTGCACGAGGTCGAGGTGCGTGCGCGCCGCTATCACCGCCTCGTAGGCCTCGGGCCGGGCGCAGTCCATCGCGACGAGCCGGGGGTGGGGCTCGACGCGCTCGACGAGCGCCTCGCGGATCATGCGCTGGTTCGCGTCCGGGTCGTCCGGGGGCACACAACGCTCGTCGCCGACCAGGCACTCGACCTGGGACCAGTCGAGTCCCGTTCGCCTGGCGAGCTCCTCGTAGCACTCGCGCGCCGTCGACCCGCCAGAGAGCACGAGGCTGAACTTCTCCCCGCCCACGGCCTCGCGATCGGCGAGCGCGCGTGTGACGATCTCGGCGAAGCCGGCCGGCACGTCCTCGACGACGCGCAGCTCGCCGTTGGGGACCCTCAGTTCACGGCCGTCGGGCACTCAGGGGTTCACCCACTCGTAGCCGTCGGGCTCCAACAGCCGGGCCGCCTCGAGCGGCCCCCAGCTGCCGGCGCTGTAGAGGGACAGATGCGGGTACCCCTCGGCGAAGGCCTCCTGGAGCGGTTCGAGGAGCCGCCAGGCCTGTTCCACCTCGTCGGTGCGGATGAACAAGGTGGGGTCGCCGATCATGGCGTCGAGCAGGAGGCGCTCGTAGGCCTCCGGCGGGTCGGTGCCGAAGGCGTCCTTGTAGGAGAAGTCCATGGCCACTGTGCGCACCCGGTAGTCCTGACCAGGTACCTTGGCGCCGAAACGCAGCGATATGCCCTCGTCGGGCTGGATGCGCAAGATCAGCGCGTTGGGCTGGAGCCCCCGGGTCAGCTTGCCGGCGAAGGGGAGGTGAGGGGGTCGCTGGAACACCATCACGACCTCGGTGGAGCGCTTGGCGAGACGCTTGCCAGTACGGATGAAGACCGGGACCCCGGCCCAGCGCCAGTTGTCGACCGTGAGCCGCATGGCCACGAAGGTCTCGGTCACCGACTTCGGGTCGACGCCCTCCTCCTCGCGGTATCCGGGAACGCTCTTGCCGTCGATGTTGCCGGCGGTGTACTGGGCGCGCACCACGGCGCTGCCGACCTCGTCGACGCGCGGCGCCATGATCGAGCGCAACAGCTTCACCTTCTCATCGCGGATCGAGGTGGGGTCCATGGTTGCCGACGGTTCCATCAAGGTGAGCGCCAAGACCTGCATCACGTGGTTCTGCACTATGTCGCGCAGCGCCCCGGCGCCCTCGTAGAACGAGCCCCTGTGCTCGACGCCGAGGGACTCCGCGACGGTCACGTGCACATGACCGACATAGCGCCTGTTCCAGACCGGTTCGAAGATCGAGTTGGCAAAACGCAGGGCCAGCACGTTCTGCACGGTCTCCTTGCCCATGTAATGGTCGATCCGGTAGATCTGCTTCTCCTCGAAGCACTCGTGCAAGGTCTCGTCGAGAGCCATGGCGGTCTCGAGGTTGCGGCCGAAGGGCTTCTCGATCACCAGCCGGGCGAACCTGCCGCCAGGCCCGGGCCGGTTCAAGCCGTGCCGGGCGAGGCCGCGGGCGACCTCCCCGAAAAGCGACGGGATGGTGGCGAGGTAGAAGATCCTGTTGCCGGCGGTGCCTCCGCCCCCTCGTGCCTCGTCGAGCTCGGCGAGGATCTCGCTGACCTTCTCGAAGGTTGTGTCGTGGTCGTAGTTGCCGCTCACGTAGCGGAACTGCCTGACGAGCTCGGCCCATCCCGGCTTGGCGTCGGGGACCGCCTCGAGGCAGTGGTCGCGGAACTTGTCGTCGGTCCAGTTGCTCCTGGCGACCCCGACGAGCACGAAGCCGTCCGCCAGCGAGCCGTTGCCCGCCAGGGACGCCAGGGCCGGGAGGAGCTTTCGCGCGGTCAGGTCGCCCGAGGCCCCGAACATCACAAGAGCGAGCGGTGGGGCCTTGGACGCGGAACGGTCCGGGCTCACGACGACGCTTTCTCCGACGCCCGCACGACGGCATGGCCCCCGAACTGGTTCCGCAACGCGGCCAAGAGCCGCAGCCCGTAGGAGTTCTCCTCGCGGCTCTCGAAGCGCCTGAACAGGGAGGTGGCGATGACCGGGACGGGGACATTGCGCTCCAGGGCCGCCTCGAGGGTCCAACGGCCCTCCCCGGAGTCGACCACGAACGGCTCGATGTCCTCGAAACCGGCTCCGGGCCGAAGGGCCAGCTCGGTGAGCTCGAGGAGCCAGGACCTGACGACCGAGCCGTAGCGCCAGATGGAGGCGATCTCATGCAGGTCGAGGTCGAACTCGTCGGCCTTGGACATGATCTCGAAGCCCTCCGCGTAGGCCTCCATCAGCCCGTACTCGATGCCGTTGTGGACCATCTTGACGAAATGGCCCGCCCCGAGGGCGCCCACGTGGGCGTAGCCGCCCTCGGGAGCCAGCGCCAGGAAGATCGGCTCCGCGACAGCGACGGCCTCGGGGCTGCCCCCGACCATGATGCAGTAGCCGTTCTCCAGGCCCCAGACGCCGCCGGAGGTGCCGGCGTCCAGGAAGTGGATGCCCCGGGCGCCCAGCATCTCGGAGTAGGGGACCGCCTCCTTGTAGTTCGAGTTGCCGCCGTCGATCACCACGTCGCCGGCCTCCAGGAACTGGCCGAGCGACCTGACGGTGTCCTCGGTGGGCTTGCCGGACGGCACCATCACCCAGGCCACCCGGGGCGGCGAGAGCTTGGCTGCCAGCTCCTCGAGGCTGGCGGCCGTGTCGGCGCCGTAGGCGGCGACCGCCGAGCGGGCCTCGGCCCCGAGGTCGAAGCCGACGACCTCATGGCCCTTTTCGATCAGGCGCCGGGTCATGTTGGCGCCCATCTTGCCGAGCCCGACCATGCCGATCTTCATCGTCCTTCCTTCCCTTCAGTGCTTCGGGCGAACGCCCGCCTATCCGATCTCGGCCAGGGCGTCGAGCTCGACCCTGATCACCCGTCTTTTGTGGGAGACGAGGCTCTCGTAGTCGCCGATCGACTGTGCCTTGATGAGGGTCGGGAAGTCATAGGGCTCACCGGGGATGGCCAGCTCCGCCGACGGCGTCGCGCGCACGAGCTGGAGAGCGACCACGCTGTTCGGCCCTCCCTTGTGCAGCTGGCCCGTCGAGTGCAGGAACCGGGGCCCGTAACCGACGGTGACGGCCATCTGGCCGTTGGCGTCCCGTACCCGGCGACGCAGCGCCTCGAGCTCGTCGTCCTGGCCGAAGGGGAGATAGGCCTGAATGGACACGTAGTCACGCGGGTGCACCTCACCTGCGACGAGGGCCATCAGGTCCTCGGGCGGGGAGGACTCGAGCGTGGGGAGCGGGAGGGCACCGAGCACCTTCAAGGTGTTCGCCTTCGACTCGGCCACGTTGGGCTCGTCGAACGGGTCGATGGAAAGGGCGTGCCCGGCGATGGCGACGGCCAGCTCGAAGCGGAAGAACTCCGAACCCAGGGCGCCGGGCTCCTCGATGGTGACGGGGATCACGTGCCTGTCCTCGCCCGTCTCGGTCTCGGTGGTCGGCACGGGCACGCACCCACGTCCCATCTTGCCCGTCGACTCGGCGATGAGCTGCTCGACCCAAAGGCCGAAGGAACGGGTCCGATCAGCGACGACGATGGTGGTCTTGTCGCGCCCGGCCAGCGCCGCCGCGCCCATCTCCTCGCCGAGCGCCACGGCTTCCTCCCTGTCTGTGTCCAGCGCCCGCTCGCACAGTTCGGCCACGTCGTAGCCCATGAGAGCGGCCGGGACGAGGCCGAAGAAGGACAGCACCGAATAGCGTCCGCCGATGTCGGGGGGGTTCTCGAACACGTGGCGGATACCGAGCGAGCCGGCCTCGCGACCAAGCGGAGTGCCAGGATCGGTGACGACCGCGTACCGCGATGGATCAGCGACGCGGCTGCGGGCGTAGGAGAAAAGGACGTTTGGCTCGAGGGTGGTTCCCGACTTCGACGAGACGATGATGAAGGCGTCCTCGAGGGGCAGGGCCGCCACCGTGGAAGGGTCGGTCGTGTCGCACACGACGACCCGGCGGCCGGCTGCGCCTGCGAGGTTGTCCCTCACCGCCGCGAGGACCGCCGGGCCGAGCGAGGAGCCGCCCATGCCCAAGAGCACGATCGTGTCCTGGTCGACGCTGGCGGCGAAGCTCTTCAGGCTCCGGGCGTTGTCGAGCATGCTCCTCGGCGTGTCGAGCCAGCCGAGCCGGTTGGGCGCGACGTTGCCCTCGGGCCACAAGGTGTGATCGCGTGCCTCAAGCCTGGTCAGCAGCTGCGATGTCAAGAGCCGGCCTTCAGCGCGTCGGCCTTTTCGTGCAACTTGTCGAGCAGGTCGTCGAAGGAGGCGGCGAAGGCGTCGACGCCCTCTGACTCGAGCACCTCGGCGACATCCGCGATGTCGAGGCCGCACTCGGCGAGGCTTTCGAAGCTGGCCTGAGCCGCAGCCAGGTCGGCCTCGGTGATGGCCTCGACACGCCCGTGGTCGAGATAGTGCTCGAGCGTCTCTTCCGGCATGGTGTTGACGGTGTTGTTGGCGACGAGGGTGTCGACGTAGACGAGGTCGGGATAGGCGGGGTTCTTCGTGGACGTGGACGCCCACAGCGGGCGTTGCGGGCGCGCCCCCGCCTTGGCCAGGGCCTCCCAGCGCGGCCCGGCGAACATCTCGAGGTAGACCTTGTACGCGAGACGCGCCTGGGCGACGGCCGCCTTGCCCCGCATGGCCAGGGCCAGCGTGGCGGTGGGCGAGCCCGCGTCCTCCTTGGCGATCTGTTCGAGGCGACGGTCCACCTCGGTGTCGACCCGGCTGACGAAGAACGAGGCCACCGAGGCCACCTTGGAGACGTCCCCGCCCGCCCGGAGGCACACCTCGAGGCCCGACAGGTAGGCCTCGATGACCTCGCGGTAGCGCTCGAGGGAGAAGATCAGGGTCACGTTGATGCTCCTGCCCTCACCGATCAGGGTCCGGATGGCCCCGAGGCCCTCCTTGGTGGCGGGGACCTTCACCAACAGGTTCGGCTCGTTGATGCGCTCGTGGAGCTGGCGGGCCGACTCGGTCGTGCCCGCCGTGTCATGGGCGAGAAGTGGCGACACCTCGATGGAGACAAAGCCGTCACCGCCCGCGCTCTGGTCGTGGACCGGCCGGAGCACCGCGAGCGCGCCCAGCACATCGGAGATCACGAGGTCCCAGTAGGCCTCCTCGACACTTTGCCCCTCGGCCAGGGCGGCCGCGAACTCGTCGTCGTAGTCCGTGCTGGCGGCGATCGCCTTGGCCATGATGGTCGGGTTCGAGGTGAGGCCCCGCACCCCCGAGGACACGAGCTCGGAAAGACGCCCCGAGGTGAGATAGGAGCGCTTCAGATTGTCCAGCCAGGGGCTCTGGCCTGCGCGCTCGTAGAGGTCTTGCAGTCTCGTCATAGCACTCCCCACTATCTGGCCCGAGTCGCGAGCAGCTCGCGAGCTCTTTGGGCGACGTGATCGACTGTGAAGCCGAACTTCTCCATGTTCACCGGCCCCGGTGCCGAAGACCCGAACCGGTCGATCCCGATGGTCGCGTCGGCGTAGCGCTCCCACCCGAACGAAGCCGCCGCCTCGACTGCGAGCCGGGGGACACCTGGTGGGAGAACCTGTTCGCGATACCCGGCTTCCTGTTCGGCAAACAGGTCCCAGCTGGGAAACGACACGACCCGGGCGGCTACACCCTCCGGCTCGAGGACGCTCGCGGCCCCGAGGCACAGCTGGACCTCGCTGCCTGTTGCGATGAGCACGATGTCGGGTGTCCCGCCGCCGGCGGGTCCCGGGCGGAGCACGTAGGCGCCGAGAGCGACGCCCTGAGCGGCGAGAGCGCCCGTCTCGGCGAGCACGGGCAGGTCCTGGCGGCTCAGCACCAGCGCGGTCGGCCCGTCGGAGTCGACGGCGATCCTCCACGCGGCAGCGGTCTCGTTCGCGTCCGCCGGGCGGATCACGCGGAGACCTGGCATGGCCCGCAGGGAGGCGAGCTGCTCGATGGGCTGGTGGGTCGGGCCGTCCTCCCCGAGGCCGACCGAGTCATGGGTGAAGAAGTACACGACATGGGCCTCGGACAAGGCGGCGAGGCGGACTGCCGGCCGGCAGTAGTCGCTGAAGACGAAGAACGTTCCGCCCACCGGCAGCACGCCTCCGTGCAGCGCCATTCCGGTCATCGAGGACGCCATGGCGTGCTCGCGGATGCCGAAGTGGAGCTGGGCCCCTCCAGGGTGGGCATGGGACTGCATCTCGGCACCGGCGCCGAGGTCGGTGCCCGTGTTGCCCGTGAGGTCGCCCGCGCCCGCGATGAGGCCCGGGATGTTCCCGCTCGTGGCCGTGAGGCACTTGTTTATGGCCTTGCGCGTGGCCATCTTCGTGCCCGCCTCGAAGCTCGGCAGGGCGTCGGCCCAGCCCACCAGGCCGCGACCACGAAGGCAGGCCTCGAACTTCTCGTGGTCCGCGAGGGAAACCGCCTGGCGCCCCTCCCAGGCCTCGCGCGCGGCTCGGCCACGGCGCGCGCAGCGCGCGTAGAAGGCGGGAACCTCGTCGGGGACATAGAAGTCCTGGTCGATGGGAAGCCCGAGCAGCGCTTTTGTGAGGCGGATCTCCTCGGCACCGAGCGGGTCCCCGTGGGCCTCTTTGGTGTCGGTGCGGTGCGGCGAGGGCCAGCCGATGTGACTGCGGAGCACGAGCAGCGACGGGCGGTCCGCCTCGGCCATGGCGCGGCGAAGCCCCGCCTCGAGGGCGTCGAGGTCGTTCGCCACCTCGCCGAGGGTCTCCACGTGCCAGCCGTAGGCCTCGAAGCGCCTGACGACGTCGTCGGAACAGGCGAGGTCCGTGGGTCCGTCGATGGTGATGTGGTTGTCGTCGAAGACGTACACGAGCCGGCCCAGCCCGAGATGGCCCGCGAGCGAGGCTGCCTCGTGGCTCACGCCCTCCATCAGGTCGCCGTCGCCGCAGATCACAAAGATGTGGTGGTCGATCGAGCCCGGCCCGAAGCGGGCACGCAGGAAGCGCTCGGCGACGGCCATGCCCACGCCGTTGGCGAACCCCTGGCCCAACGGCCCCGTTGTCACCTCGACGCCGGGGAGGGCATGAACCTCGGGATGTCCGGGAGTGCGCGATCCCCACTGGCGGAACTCCCTCAGGTCCTTGATGTCGAGCCCGTAGCCATTGAGCAAGAGCATCGAGTACAAAAGGATGGAGGCGTGGCCGTTGGACAGGATGAACCGGTCCCGGTCTGGCCATTCGGGCCAGCTCGGGTCGTGACTCATCACGCGCGAGAACAGGACGTGGGCGAGAGGAGCCAGCGCCATCGCCGTACCCGGGTGACCGCTGTTAGCGCGTTGGGGACCGTCCATGGCAAGGCCGCGGACGACGTTGACGCAGAGTTGTTCCAGATCGGATTCAGGCATTGACCCTTAGACTATTCACGGCGGGCAGGCCGCGGGGTCAGCCGATCGTGGACGGAGTAGACCTCTGCACGAAGTGCGCCTCGCTCAGCCGCACGGTCACCATCCTGGTACGCACCATGAGCCGGATCACCCACCAGGCGGGGTCGATCTCGTGACGACCCAGTGCCAGTTTCGCGGAGGTGGGGGCGGCGTGATGGTTATTGTGCAAGCCTTCTCCACCGGTCACAAATGCGAGCCACTGGTTGTTGAAGGCGGTGTTGGGATAGCTCTTGGTCCCGAAGCTGTGGCCGACGGCGTTGACGGCCGCGTTGAGCGCCAGATAGCTCACCGCGTGCACCGCGGCGGCGAGAAGACCCATGCGCCACCCGAGCGCGAGGCACAGCGCGGCGATGCCGATGCCGAGTCCGATGAAGGCGTGGTCGAAAACGAGCTTGTCCCACCGGTCCGCCGGGAGGTCCTTGGCGTAGCGCTCGGTCGTCTGACCGTCCCGCGCAACCCTGCGGTAAAGGGCGGCATTGGTCAGTTGCACCCGCCAGAACCCGAGCAGCACCGGCGAATGGGGGTCACCGGGGACGTCGGTGAAAGCGTGGTGGCGTCGGTGGACGGCAACCCACTGGCGGGGACGGATGCCCGTCATGAGCCATATGAGCACCCGGAAGACCGCTTTGACCGACGGCCGCAGGGTGATCGCCCTGTGCGACAGCGCCCGATGAAGGTAGACGGTCGTGCAGAAGAGCGCGAACTGACTGACCGCCAGTCCCACGATCACCGCGAGGAGAGGTTCTGGCACTCGTGAAGGGTATCAGTCGGCACCTACCGTCTGGTAGGTAGGCTTGGCAGATGTCGAGCCCCACTGACCTGACCGCGCGGGGGACCGGGCCTGGGTCCCGAACGGTCCTGCCCGCGCACCTGGCCCGGCGGCCCGGGGTGCCGACACGCCAGGCGATCCTCGACGCCGCCCTGTGGTGTTTCGCCGAGCACGGCTTCGAGGGAACCTCGCTCAACGACATCGCGCAGCTCGTGGGGATACGCCGGCCCAGCCTGCTGCACCATTTCGCCTCCAAGGAGGCGCTCTACCGCGAGGTGGTGGAGGCTTCGTTCGCCGATTGGCTGGTTCGCGTGGCTGAGGCGACCGACCGGCCGCGCGACGGCTGGGAGCAAGTCGACCGGGTGCTCACGACCGGTTTCCGCTTCTTCGCCGAGAGTCCGGAGTTCGTGCGCCTGGTTCGCCGCGAGGCGCTCGAGGGCGGTGGCCGGATGGCCGCGGAGCTCGGTATCGCGCTCCGGCCGATGCTTGAGCGGGCGGTCGCCTTCTTCGAGCGGGAGATGTCCGAGGGCCGCTTCCGGTCCCATGACGCCGAGCAGCTCGTCCTCACCGGCTACGGCGCCCTGCTCACCTACTTCAGCGACATCCCCTTTTTGGAGGCGCTGCTGAAGACGGACCCGCTCGGACGAGGCGAACTCGACCGACGGCTCGCGCACCTGCGCGAGTTCTTCCGGGCCGCGCTCGAGCCCTGACGCCGCCGGCATCGCGCGACCAGGCCGCGCCGCGCCGGGGAGCCGGGCGAGGAGATCGCTGCAGTGGAGCAGACAGTTCCGGCCTCAGCCGCCAGGACGGCTAGCGATGTGCCGGCCGGCCCGATAGCCTGCGGTTTCATGTCGGGAAAAGGTGACGGCAAGCACGCCAGTCCACGCAAGGATGGGACCGAGCTCCTCGATCTCCTGCGTCGCTACGTGATCCAGGAGACGGTCACGCCCGTCAGGACCATCGGGCGCACATTGCTGTTCGGGTGCGCCGCTGCGACCCTGCTCGGCATCGGTACCGTCCTGCTGCTTCTCGGAGTGCTCCGGGTGCTTCAGACCGAGACGGGCGCGGCCTTCGCGGGCAACTGGTCGTGGGTGCCGTACCCGATCACCGGGATCCTCGGTCTTTTGGTGGTGGGCGGCTTCGGGTTCGCGCTCCTACGGTCTCGCGGCAGGGCCGCGGCGAAACGAGACTAGGACGATGAGGCGATCGGAGGAACGGTGATGAGCATCCGCCTGGCCCGGCAGTTGCTGCTGGCGAGTGAGGACCCGGGCCGCGTGAAGCTTTCTGACGTGGAGGACAAGCTTCGCGAGCTCGGCAGCAACGCCCAGTCCCTTGCGAGCGACGCCGCCCCGCCGGCGATCGGTGCCATGGTGGCGGCCGGCGTGATCGCGGTGGCGGCCGTCTACCTGCTGGGCCGGCGACGTGGCGCCCGGCGCGCTTCTGTGCTCGAGATCCGTCGCGTCTGACTGTGCACGGCGGGGACCGGGGCTGTCGTGCATAGGTATCTCGACCGCTGGGCGCGTGATCTCATAAGGCGCGGCATTCGAGCGGGCCTGATCGAGGGAAGCAATGTCTGGCTCTCGATCGGTGCCATCGCGTGGCTGGTGCGCTTCCTGGCCCGAAAGCCTTCTCCTGTGGTGAGCGTCCAAGAACTCCGGCTCGGTGAGTCGATCGTCGTCAGCCATGTCCCTGCGCCCCCGCGGTCAAGGCGCGCCAGGCGCAAGGTTGCCCGCAGGGCGGCCAAGGCCGAGCAACGCAAGGCGAAGGAGCAGGCGAAACGCGAAGCGAGCAGGCGCTATGCCCGCGCGAGGCACAAGGCCGCCAAGCAGCAGGCCAAGATGACGGCATCCAAGGCCAACGGGGCGGGGCGGTCGGGTCCCGGCGAAGCGCCAGTTGGCCGCCTGTCGGAAGGGGATGAAGGGGAGCCGGCTTGAGCCCCTGGGCGCCTCGGGCTTCGGACCGGAGTCTGGCAGCAGGTGAACGCGTCCTATTGGTGGACCGAAAGGACCGCCGGTATCTCGTCACGCTGCAACCGGGCCGCTCGTTCCAGTCCCACGCCGGCGTCGTGGAGCACGACAGCCTGATCGGCCGCCAGGAGGGAGAGGAGGTCGAGGCACACCAGCGTGACGGCCGCGTCACGAGCTCGGCGCGCTATTTGGTGCTGCGCCCCACCCTTGCAGACGTCGTGGTCGGCATGCCGCGGGGCGCTCAGGTGATCTACCCGAAGGACCTCGGCGCCATCTTGATCGCCGCGGACATCTTCCCCGGAGCCCGTGTGCTCGAGGCCGGGGTGGGCTCGGGTGCGCTCTCGATGGCGATGTTGCGCGCGGGCGCCGTCATCACCGGCTACGAGCTGAGAGCGGACTTCGCCGAGCGCGCCCGCGCGAACGTCGAGGCCTTCCTCGGCGAAGACCAGTCATATTCGGTGCTGGAGCGCGACGTCTACTTGGGCATCGACGCCGAAGGCCTCGACCGGGTCGTGCTCGACCTGGCCGAGCCGTGGCAGGTTGTCGCTCACGCCCAGAGGGCGCTCGCGCCCGGTGGGATCTTCTTGGCCTACCTTCCGACAATCAACCAGACCGCGGAGCTGCGCTCGGCCCTCGAGCACAGCGGATTCGCCATGGCCGAGACCTTCGAGATCCTGCGCCGGACCTGGCACATCGAGGGGCGCTCGGTCCGTCCCGACCACAGGATGGTGGCGCACACCGGCTTCATCACCTCCGCGCGCCTTTTGGCAAAGTGAGCGCCGAGGGCGCCCGCGACGGCGATTCAGTGCCTGGAAGTTGGGCGAACAGGCTCCCGGCCTACTCGGTGACGATGAAGATGCACTCTCCCGGACACTCTTCGGCGGCCTCTGTGACCGCGTCCTCTAGCTCGGAGGCGACGCCGGCCATCTGAGAGGAGCCGCCCGGATCGTTGAGGACTGTGTCGCCCTGCTTGACATAGGCCAGACCGTCGTCGAGGAGAGTGAACACGGCGGGACAGATCTCCTCGCAGAGACCGTCTCCCGTGCAGAGGTCCTGGTCAATCCACACCTTCATCAGCCACTCATCTCCTCGGAGCATTTGCCGCGCGTCGACCACAACAAGTCACGGCCGCTCCCTCGTCTCAGGTCAAGCTTAGGGTTTCTGCGGCCTCACGTGGCGCAACGTAACGAGGGGCCCGTGTGGTGTCAAACTCGCCCGGTACCGGTGTAGGGTCCCGACGGGGGGCGAAGATCGCGCCGTTTGAGGAGGTGGTGACGCCGGTGGAACGTGACGGAAACGATGGGTTCCCTGAAGATGAGCAGGAACGGGCGGAACTGCACCGCCGAGCCGAGCAGGCAGAGGACGAGATCACCGAGCTCCGCCGCCGGCTCCAGGAGGCTCCCGGGAGGGTGCGCACTCTCGAAGAGCGCTTGCTCGAGACAAAGGGCCAGCTCGCGCACGCAGTGTCCCAGAACGAGAAGCTGACCTTCACGCTCCAGCAGGCCAAGGAGCACATCGCCGCCCTGCGCGAGGAGGTGGACAAGCTCACCCAGCCTCCTTCGGCTTACGGCACGTACTTGAACGGGAACGACGACGGGACCGTGGACGTGATCTCGAGCGGACGCAAGATGCGCGTCGCCATCCATCCCGGGCTCGATGCCGATGAGCTGCGCAAGGGACAAGAGGTCGTCCTCAACGAGTCGCTCAACGTCGTGCTCGTGCGCGACCCCGAGCTCGGCGGCGAAGTCGTCTCGGTGCTCGAGGTGCTCGAGGACGGCCGCCGCGTGCTGATCGTCGGGAGGGCCGACGAGGAGCAGGTGGCCGAGATCTCCGAGTACCTGGAGGGCGTCAAGCTGCGCGCAGGTGACTCGCTGTTGTTGGACCCGCGCACGATGCTGCTCTATGAGAAGTTGCCCCGTCCCGAGCTCGAAGAGGTGGTGCTCGAGGAGGTGCCTGACGTCACCTACGCAGACATCGGCGGGCTCGACAGCCAGATCGAGGCAATCACCGACGCGGTGGAGCTGCCTTACCTCCACCGGGAGCTGTTCACCCAGTACCGCTTGCAGGCGCCAAAGGGGATCCTGCTCTACGGACCTCCCGGCTGCGGCAAGACCCTGATCGCCAAGGCGGTGGCCAATTCGCTGGCGAAGAAGGTCGCCGAGCAGACGGGCAACTCGCGGGTCACGAGCTACTTCCTCAACATAAAAGGCCCCGAGCTGCTGAACAAGTACGTGGGCGAGACCGAGCGCCAGATCCGGCTCGTGTTCCAACGCGCAAGGGAGAAGGCCGAAGAAGGTGTGCCCGTCATCGTCTTTTTCGACGAGATGGACTCTCTGTTCCGCACCCGCGGCAGTGGCATCTCCTCCGACATGGAGTCGACCGTCGTCCCCCAGCTCCTGGCCGAGATCGACGGAGTCGAGGCACTCCGCAACGTCATCGTGATCGGGGCCTCGAACCGAGAGGACCTGATCGACCCGGCGATACTGCGCCCCGGGCGCCTCGACGTGAAGATCAAGATCGAACGGCCCGACGAGTCGGCAGCCCAACAGGTCTTCGCCCGTTACCTCATCAACAGCCTGCCGCTCGACGCCTCGGACGTCGTCGCGCTCGGTGGTGGCGATCCTGACAAGGCCGTCACCGTCATGATCGAGCAGACCGTGACCGAGATGTACCGGGCCGACGACGAGAACCGCTTCCTCGAGGTCACCTATCAGAACGGGGACAAGGAGACCTTGTACTTCAAGGACTTCTCCTCGGGGGCGATGATCGAGAACATCGTCCGGCGGGCAAAGAAGCTCGCCATCAAAAGAGAGATCGCCAGGGAGGGCCACGGGATCCGACTCGCGGACATGATCGAGTCCATCAGGCAGGAGTACAAAGAGAGCGAAGACCTGCCGAACACGACCAACCCGGACGACTGGGCGAAGATCTCTGGCAAGAAGGGCGAGCGCATCGTCTACATCCGCACGCTCGTGGGCCAAGGCGGAGAGGAGCGCGGGGGGCGTGCCATCGAACGGGTCGGCACCGGGCAGTACCTCTGAGCGGCCGGCGCCGGTCCGGCACGTGAGGCTTCCAGGGCGGCCGGCCTCAGTGGCTTCCGCTTTGACCAGGGCGGCGCGCCCAGCGCCGGCTGCCGGCCGGCGGCGGTGCTGCAGGCGACCCGAGATGGTGCGGTAGCGTCCGAGAGTGGCGATAACCAAGGTCTGCGGAATTGAGACCGAGTACGGGATCCACGTGGACACCACGGGCGACCCGAGCCCGACGACGGCGTCCTCGCTCCTGATAAACGCCTACGTCGCTGAGCTCGACCGCAAGATCGGATGGGACTTCGAGGACGAGTCCCCGGGTCGCGACGCGCGCGGCTTTGCCCGTGAGGGCTCCATGCCACCGGAGGTCGAGACCCACCTCGTCAATGCCGTGCTAACCAATGGCGCCCGCTACTACGTCGACCACGCTCACCCGGAGTACTCGACCCCGGAGTGCTCCAACCCCCTCGAGGCGCTCGTCCACGACCGTGCGGGCGAGCTCGTGCTGCAGCGTTCGATGGAGGCCGCCAACCGTCTCCTGCCACCGGGCGAGGAGATCGTGATCTACAAGAACAACTCGGACGGCAAGGGCAACTCCTATGGCTGTCACGAGAACTACCTTCTCGACAGGGCCCTGCCGTTCTCGAGGATCGTCCGCGAGCTCACCCCCCACCTCGTGTCGCGTCAGATCTACACGGGCGCGGGCAAGATCGGTGAGGAGGTCGCCTACGCCGGCGACGCACCGGAGTTCCAGCTCAGCCAGCGGGCCGACTTCTTCGAAGAGGAGGTCGGCCTCGAAACGACGCTCAAGCGGCCGATCATCAACACCCGCGACGAGCCGCACGCCGATGCCCAGAAGTACCGCCGGCTGCACGTGATAGTCGGTGACGCCAACCTGGCCGAGGTGGCCACCTTCCTGAAGCTCGGCGCCACGGCGCTCGTGCTCGCGATGATCGAGGACGACTTCCTCGCCAACCGGGACTTCAGGTTGGCGGCGCCGGTGGCCGCGATCCGGGCGGTCTCGCGCGACACGACGCTGCGAGCCACCGTGGAGCTCGCCTCCGGCGAGAAGCTGACCGCCGTCGAGCTGCAGTGGCAGCTTTACGACCTCGCCCGCAAGTACACCGCCGAACGCGGGTTCGAAGCTCTGGGCAACGAGGAGGTCGCCCGGCGTGTGCTGGACCGCTGGGAAGCGGTCCTGCAGGGTCTCGAGGCCGACCCGCAGTCGCTGGCGAACCAGCTCGACTGGGTGGCCAAGCTCCGCCTCGTCGAGGCCTACCGCGAGCGCCACGGCCTCGAATGGGAGGACTCTCGCCTCGCCGCGCTTGACCTGCAGTACCACGACCTGCGACCCCACAAGTCGCTCTTCGCCAGGCTGTCGATGGAACGGCTCACCGACGACCGGGAGGTCGCTCGGGCGACCACGGAACCGCCCGCGACCACGCGGGCGTACTTCCGCGGGCGCTGCCTGCAGCGATTCGCGCCCGCCATCGTCGCTGCCAACTGGGACTCGATCGTTTTCGACATCGGCGAGGACTCCCTGCGCAGGGTGCCGATGATGGAGCCGCTGAAGGGGACCGCCCTCCATGTCGATACGCTCTTCGAGGGGTGCAATACTCCAGCAGAGCTGCTCAGGCGGTTGGGCTCATAAGGAACGGTGATGGCAGAGCGCGAGCTGAAGAAGCGACCGACGGCGAGCCGTGAGACGGCGGCGGCCGAAACCGAGACCGAGGCGCCGGCCACGACCGAGCGCGGCGACAAGCTGAAGGCCGAGATCGACGACCTGCTTGACGAGATAGACGAGGTCCTGGAGAACAACGCCGAGGAGTTCGTCCGCAACTACGTGCAAAAAGGCGGCGAGTGAGCCGAGCCGCATCCCAACAAAGGTGGCGCATATGAGCCTGCCCCTTTTCCCCTCGGGCAGCGACCCGGGACCGAGCTTTGTCGACCTGCTCCGCCGGACGCGCTACCCGGCGACACAACTGCCCTCAGGCATCCTCCCCGAAGTCATGGCCCCCGCGGCGCGCCAGCCCGTCGGCTTCCCGGCGCCGATGGTCCCCGGGGTGGCTCACGGTACGACCATCGTCGCGCTGCGCTACGACAACGGCGTCGTCGTGGCGGGCGACCGGCGTGCCACCGAGGGCAATGTGATAGCGCACCGCAGCATCGAGAAGGTCTTCCCGGCCGACCGTCATTCCGCAGTGGCCATCTCGGGTGCCGCGGGCAGCGCCATCGAGATGGTGCGCCTGTTCCAGACCCAGCTCGAGCATTACGAGAAGGTCGAAGGGACCACTTTGAGCCTGGAGGGCAAGGCGAACCAGCTGGGTCAGATGGTCAGCGCGAACCTGCAGATGGCGATGCAGGGCCTGGTCGTCATCCCGCTGTTCGCGGGCTACGACCAGCGCTTGAAAAAGGGGCGTATCTTCACCTACGACGTCACCGGTGGCCGTTTCGAAGAGACCGAGTTCCATGCCACCGGCTCTGGCGGGCGTGACGCGAAGAACACCGTCAAGCTCGGCTTTCGCGAGAACCTCGGACGCGACGAAGCGGTGGATCTCGCCGTGGCCGCCTTGTACGAGGCGGCTGACGAGGACACCGCCACAGGTGGTCCGGACCCGCTGCGGGGGATCTACCCTGTGGTCGCGACGGTCGACCACGAGGGTTATCGCCGCCTCGAGGACTCCGAGGTCGCCGAGCACTTCCGCGACATCTTGCAGCACCGCAACGAGCGGGGAGAGGTAGGCACGTCCTCATGACGATGCCCTATTACGTGGCCCCCGAGCAGGTGATGAAGGACCGCGCGGAATACGCCCAGAAGGGGATCGCCAGAGGGCGCGCACTTGTCGGGACCACCTACGACAAAGGCGTGCTCATCGTGGCGGAGAACCCTTCGAGCACGCTTCACAAGATCAGCGAGATATACGACCGTGTGGCCTTCGCCGGCGTGGGCCGTTACAACGAGTTCGACCAGCTCCGGGTGGCGGGCGTGCGTCATGCCGACACCAAGGGCTACGCCTACTCGCGAGAGGACGTCGACGCCCGCTCGCTCGCAAACGTGTACGCCCAGTACCTAGGCCAGGTTTTCACCCACGAGATGAAGCCCCTCGAGGTGGAGATCCTCGTCGCCGAGCTCGATCCGCTCGGCACGGCCCACCAGCTGTTCCACATCGCCTACGACGGCACGGTGGCTGACGAGCAGCGCTTCACGGTGCTCGGCGGGGAGGCGGACGCCATCACCCATCGCATGGCCGCGAGCTTCCGGCAGGGATGGACCCTGGACGAGGCGGTCGTGGCGTCGGTCGCGAGCTTGTCGGGCCCGACACGGACACTTCGGGCCGACGACCTCGAGGTGGCGGTCCTCGAGCACGGGCCCTGGCGGCGGGCCTTCAGGCGCATCGAGGACGGGGAGGTGGCCGAGCTGCTGGCGCGCGGCGAGCGGATCGAGATCACATCCCCGCAGCCCGCGGCCGGAAAGGACGCGGCGCCAGAGGAGCCCACGGGCGCGACGGGAGGGGTCGCACCGGGTGAGCCTTGACGGGGAGCTGAGGCCCGGCGCCGAACGCTGAAGACCGAGGCCGCGAAGCCACCCGGAGGATCGCTCGAGCCCGAGTATCCCGAGCCTCAGTGGAACGAGGCCACGACGCCGACGAGAAGGACCAGGGCGACCATGGCGAGCACGAGGACGGTCCGGGCGCGCCGTGGGCGGGCCGTGTCGGCGAGGTCAATTGGGGGAAGGTCGAGCACGGCGGGATCGTCCGGACCTAGGCCGTCGTAGCGCTCGTGGAAAGCCGCATCGACGGCGTCGCCGAGCAGGATCGCCTGGGCGAGCTCCAGTTGATCGGCGTGGACGAAGACTTCGACGCTGGCCGCGAGCGGGTACGGGCCGTCGCTCAGGCCGCGAAGCTCCACCGGGATCCCTTCGGATCCCAGTCGTGCCGCGAGCACGTGGCCGTGGAACGAGCCCACGACGGTCGTCAGATGGATCATGCGGTCGGATGGCTGCATCCACTTCGAGGCTACCGTGGACCGTCGTGGACCGCAGGATCTTCGGGGTCGAGAACGAGTACGGCGTCACTTGCACCCTGCGCGGCCAGCGCCGCTTGAGCCCCGATGAGGTGGCCCGTTACCTGTTCAGGCGCGTCGTGAGCTGGGGACGTTCGAGCAATGTCTTTCTCGAGAACGGGGCGAGGCTGTACCTCGACGTCGGCAGCCATCCCGAGTACGCCACCCCGGAATGTGACTCGATCGACGACCTCGTCGCCCATGACAAGGCCGGAGAACGGATTCTCGAGGGGCTCATCGCCTCCGCCGAGTCCCGCTTGAGCGAAGAAGGCATCCGCGGGGTGATCTACCTGTTCAAGAACAACACCGACTCCGCAGGCAACTCCTACGGCTGCCACGAGAATTACCTCACGAGCCGCCGCGACGACTTCTCGCACTTCGTCCAGGTGCTCATACCGTTCTTCGTGAGCCGGCAGATCTACTCCGGCGCGGGCAAGGTGCTGCAGACGGCCCGCGGCGCCACGTTCTGCCTGAGCCAACGGGCCGAGCACATCTGGGAGGGTGTTTCCTCGGCGACGACGCGTAGCCGGCCGATCATCAACACGCGCGACGAGCCGCACGCCGACGCGGAACGCTTCCGGCGACTGCACGTCATCGTCGGCGACTCGAACATGAGCGAGTACGCCACCTTCCTCAAGATCGGGTCCACGGCCATCCTGCTGCGCATGCTCGAGGACCCGAGCGTGGTGATCCGCGATCTCACCCTGGAGGACCCGATCAGGGCGATCCGAGAGATCAGCCATGACATCACCTGCCGGCGCGAGGTGCGCCTCGCCAACGGCCGCGAGCTCAGTGCTCTCGACATCCAACGGGAGTACCTGGACCGGGCGCTGCGCTACCACGAGCTGCGCGGCCTGCCCCCGCTGGAAGAGCGCGCCCTTTCGATGTGGAAGCACTGCATGGAGGCCATCGAGAAGGACCCTCTCAGTCTCGAGCGCGAATGCGACTGGGTGATCAAGCACCGCCTCGTCGAGGCTTACAGGGAGCGCCACGAGCTACCCCTCGGGCATCCGAAAGTTGCCCTCTTGGACCTCCAGTACCACGACGTCGACCGCCATCGCGGGGTGTTCTACCTGCTGCAGGCCAAAGGGCTTGTGGACCGCACGACGACTGATGAGGCCATCACCAAGGCCATGGAGTCGCCCCCTGCGACCACCCGGGCGCGTTTGCGGGGCGAATTCATCAAGAGGGCGAAGGAGAAACGGCGCGACTTCACCGTCGACTGGGTGCACTTGAAGCTCAACGACCAGACCCAGCGCACGGTGCTTTTGAAGGACCCGTTCCGCTCCCACGATGAGCGCGTCGAGCGGCTCATAGAGTCGATTTAGGCTGCAGGCCAGTGACCGACGCGCGAGAGGCCTTCATGAACGCGGACAAGCTAGGGCAACCCTCCCCGTCGTCGGTGCCGGAGTTCCCCGCTGTCGTCGATGAGAGGCCACCGCCGGCACCCGACGATCCCTCGGAACCCCGGGTCGGCCTGGGCCGTCCAACGAGCTCGCCATCGAAGAAGAGGCAGGTCAACACTCGACGCGTCGTCGAGTGGGTGGTCGTCGTCGTCTTCGCGGTGCTCGTCGCCGGTGGGCTGCGCACCTTTGTGGTCCAGGCGTTCTTCGTGCCGTCGGGCTCGATGCTGCCGACTTTGCAGATCGGCGACCGCATCGTGGTCATCAAGCTGGGCTACACGATCCACCGCGGGGACATCATCGTCTTCAAGCGTCCCCCGGCCGACACCGGCACCCAGGACAAGGACCTCGTGAAACGTGTGATCGGACTGCCGGGCGAGACGATCTCGTCCAAGGGCAACACGGTGCTCATAGACGGCCGGCCGCTGGCCGAACCGTGGTTGCCACCTCTCAGGGGGATCTGCAGCGAGAGTGCCGAGAACATCCCGCGCACCAAGATCCCGCCCGGGCACTACTTCGTGATGGGGGACTGCCGTGGCGACTCTGCCGACAGCCGCGTCTGGGGAACACTGCCGGGCTCACTTGTCGTGGGGAGGGTGTTCCTGATCGTGTGGCGCTTCGGGCACCCCTACTTCCACTGGTTCTGAGGCCGCCGCGTCCACGAGGCTGTGAGCCGGCCAAGGGGGCGATCGACCCCGCGACCGTGAGGACGGCGACGCCCGCACGGCCTGCCCGCAGCGTGAGCCCCACGGTCCCGCCGGGTCGCCGGCCCGAGATCACACTAGGATCGGCCCCATGGGCGGCCTCGACCCGACCAAGATCTTTCTCATCCTAGTGATCGCGCTCATCGTCGTCGGGCCCGAGAGGTTGCCCGGACTAGCGCGTCAGCTCGGCGGAATGTGGCGCGAGCTGAACCGGATGCGGGAGAAGTTCGAGCAGGAGGTCCGCGCGGCGGTCCCCGACCTCGACCTGCCTAACATCCCGACCAGCCCGTCGCGGGCGATAACCGGCTACCTGACAGGGCTCGTCTCGGGCCAGGACACCACAGCCGCAGGGGCCGCCGCCGGGGCCGAGCAAGCCGTCGCCGAGCCCGCGTACAGCGCCGTGAACGCCGGCCCGGGCCGGGGCAGGAGGGTCTCCCGGCAGGCCCAGGGGCTTCGCGAGCCAACCCGGTCCACCTGGCAGCCTCTCCTCGGAAGACAGGGCTCGGCCTCGACGCGCAGACCCCCTTCTGTGCCGTCGTCGTCATGGGCGAGCTCGCTTGGCGCCGACACGGTCTTCGTGGTCGACGAGCCGAGCATGAACTGAGCGATGGCCGCACCGGCGAGGCTCACAAGGCTTCGCGCCAGAAAAGAGAGCCCGCGCCCGAGCCCGGACGCGATGACGCTCGGCGAGCATCTCGGAGAGCTGCGCCGGCGCCTCATCATCTGCATCTTTGCGGTCGCGGTCGGAGCCGCCCTCACATACGCTTTCTACGACCAGATCCTGGCCGTGCTGCAGGCGCCTTATTGCCAGGCGGTGACTCACACGAACCGCCAGTGCGACTTCTATGTCACCCAGCCGCTGCAGGGCTTCGCCCTGCGCCTCAACGTGTCGGCGTACGGGGGCCTGCTCATAGCCCTGCCCATCACGCTCTATCAGCTATGGCAGTTCGTGACCCCGGGGCTCAAGGCGAACGAGAAGAAGTACGCCCTGCCGTTCACCTTCGCCACAGCCGGCCTGTTCGCGCTCGGCTCCTACGTGGCGTACCTCACCTTCCCCCACGCTATGCGCTTTCTTCTGGACGTGAGCGGTCCGAGCAAGACCATCATCGCCATCTTGTCGCCGAACTCCTACGTGCAGCTGATCTTGCTGCTGATGGTGGCTTTCGGGGTGACCTTCGAGTTCCCGGTCGTGCTCGTCGCGCTCGAGATTGCAGGAGTGCTCACGCCCGCGAAGCTGTCCAAGTGGCGGCGCTGGGCAATCATCGGAATGGTCCTGTTCGCCGCCATCGTCACCCCGAGCTCGGACCCGTTCTCGATGCTTGCCCTTGCGATCCCTCTGTTGTTGTTCTACGAGGCGTCGATCATCATCGGCAAGCTGCTCGGCAAGTGAGTGGCAGCCCGTTAAGGAGCGCATGAAGGAACCAGGTGCTCGCGTCGCCTCCCGCGAGCAGTTCGTCGCCGAACACCCCTACCGCCTCGACCGCTTCCAGCTCGACGCCCTCGACCTGCTAGACGACGGCCAGTCTGTTCTCGTCAGCGCCCCCACCGGCTCGGGCAAGACCGTCGTCGCTGAGTACGCCGTCCACCTCGCCCTCGCCGAAGGGGCCAGAGCCTTCTACACCACGCCGATAAAGGCGCTGTCCAACCAGAAGTACGGCGACTTCCGGCGCAGGTACGGCGCCGATCGGGTGGGGCTGTTGACGGGGGACAACTCCATAAACGGTCAGGCGCCGATCGTCGTGATGACGACCGAGGTGCTGCGCAACATGATCCACGCCGAGCCCGGTCGCCTCGCAGACCTGCGCTACGTGGTGCTCGACGAGGTTCACTACCTCCAGGACCCCTACCGCGGCGGGGTCTGGGAGGAGGTCATCCTCGGGGCGCCGTCGAATGTGACCCTTGTGTGCCTGTCCGCGACGGTCGCGAATGCGGACCAGTTGGCAGCTTGGATATCCGAGGTCCGCGGTGCCACGGGAGTGGTGATCGAGACGCTTCGTCCCGTCGAGCTGAAAAATCTCTTCATCGTCGGGGACCGGTCAGCAGAGAGCCTCCACCTGCTGCCCACCTTCGTCGACGGGCGTCCCAACCGTGAGGCCATAAGGCTCGACGGCCTGATGGCCCGTGGCGGGCCCGGACGGAGGGACGGCGCCTTGGGGACCGGGCCGACCGGCGCAGGCAGGACCGGCCCCGGCGGGCGCTCACGGCCCGCGCGCCCGCAGCTGTACCGCCCCCGACGCGTCGAGGTCGTGGACCGCCTCGCCGCAGAGGAGCTCCTGCCGGCTATCTACTTCGTGTTCTCACGAGCCGGATGTGACGAATCGGTCCGGCAGTGCCTCGACGACGGGCTGCACCTGACAACGGCCGAAGAGCGTGGCCGCATACGGGCGATCGTCGAGTCGTACGTCGATCCGCTGACCGATGACGATCTCGGCGTCCTCGGATACCCGGTGTTCGCGGCCGGCCTCGAGGCCGGTGTCGCGCCCCACCACGCGGGCATGGTGCCGCCGTTTCGCGAAGCCGTCGAGGCGTGCTTTGCCGAGGCACTCGTCAAGGTCGTCTTTGCCACCGAAACGCTCGCTCTCGGCATCAACATGCCGGCGAGGTCGGTCGTGATCGAAGAGGTGAGCAAGTTCGGCGGCGGGGGTCATAAGGAGCTGACACCGGGGGAGTACACACAGCTCACAGGCCGGGCGGGGCGGCGGGGGATCGACGACGTCGGTTACGCGGCAGTCCTGTGCTCCCCGTTCCACAGCTTCGGCGACGTCGCCCGGATAGCAGGTGGACGCCCCCGGGCGTTGTCCTCCTCGTTCCGGCCCACCTACAACCTCGCGGTCAACCTCGTGCGTCGTCATAGCCGCGAGGAGGCCTACACGCTCGTGAGCTCGTCGTTCGCCCAGTTCCTCACAGAGGAGGATCTCGTCGGCGAGCTCGACTCGGTCCTCTCGGTCCTCGAACGCCGCGGCTATCTCGACCGCTGGAGGGTAACCGAGGCCGGGGGCCGCCTCGCCGGCCTTTACCACGAAGCCGACCTGCTCATCGCCGAGTCGCTCGAAGCTGGCCATCTCGACGGCCTCGACCCGGCGAGCCTGGCCGCGGTGGCCTCGGCCATGTGCTACGAGGCACGACGTGAGCGCGAGGCACCTTTGCCCGCGCCCAATCCCAAGGTGGCAAGACGCCTGGAGGCGATCGAAATGGTCTCCGAGGCATTGTCCGAGGAGGAGATGAGCGCGCGTCTGCCGTTGACCCGCGGGATCGATAGTGGGTTCGCATCCCTCATCTACGAATGGGCGCGGGGCCGAGACCTGCGCCAGGTCCTCCAGCCGGGCGCAGGTTCGGGCCGGCGGGGACGCAGGTCCGCGCCGCTCATGTCAGGTGGTGACTTCGTGCGCAACGTGAAACAGGTGATCGACCTTCTCCGCCAGGTGGCGATGGTCGCGGCCAGACCCGAGACTGCCAAGACTGCTCGGGTCGCGGCCGAGCGCCTGCTGCGAGACGTGGTCGCGGCATCGTCGGTGGTCACCATTCCCGTGGATCACGGAACCATCCGCGCCGGGGGCCAACCCGCACCGTAATGTCGTTTGGGCATGTCTATCGCGGGCGTTGAGCAGTTCACCGCCGAGGAGCGGGAGCTGCTCGGGAGGTACTTCACGAATCTCGACGGACCTGTGTTCGCGCTCGTGAACCTGCCCGAGGTCGTCAAGGGCGCCTTGTTCGCGCGGTATTCGCGGTCCTCCAAGAGCCTGCGTCGGCTGTTCCTGGACGAGTTCGTCGACGAGCTCGACGTGGCCGGCGACACAAGCCTCGACGCCTCGGTCGGCCTGCGGCGCGCCGAGGAGCTCTACGCCAGGGTCTTCAGCGAGTTTGGGGACGACTCTGTCGCACAGCTGGGCGGGGTCCATCTCGCCTGCGAGCAGTCCTCGAACCTGTTGACCAAGATCCTCGAGCGAGGGCGTCTCATGTCCTACCTCGAGCAGTCGACGCGCTATATCCCCTACGACAGCCGCCTTCCCACGGGGCACTATCGCTATCACCGCGACCCGGCCGTCCTCGAGTCGCCGCTCGGTGCCCGCTACGTGGGCGAGATGGACCGGATGTTCGACACATATGCAGAGCTCCTGCCCGCCCTGCAGTCCTTCGTCGCCCGGGAAAACCCCAGGCGCGGGGGAGTGTCGGAGCTAGCCCACCGACAGGCTGTCCGGGCGCGCTGCCTCGATGCCCTGCGAGGGCTGCTTCCTGCGGGCTCGCTCTCCAACGTCGGGATCTTCGGGTCGGGGCAGAGCTATGAGCAGCTGTTGTTGCGGATGCTGGCCCATCCGCTGCCCGAGTCGCGCCGTTACGCCGATCTCATCCTCGTCGAGCTTAGAAAGGTGATCCCGTCGTTCCTGTCTAGGATCGACCGGCCCGATCGGGGCGGAGTGTGGGTCGAGTACCTGCAGGCCCGGCGTGACGAGATGGACGCGGCGGTGCACGAGCTGTGGCCGGCCGCCGTCCCGACACCGGGGACGTCGGTGACCCTCACGGACTTCGACCCGCTCGGCGAGGACAAGGTGCTCGAGGCCATGTGCTACCCCTACTTGAACCTGCCGGAGTCCGAGATAGCACGGCGCGTCTCTGCTCTTGGACCGGAGGACCGCCGGAGCATCATCGAGGCCTACGTCGGAGCCCGCTCCAATCGTCGCCACCGCCCCGGAAGAGCCCTGGAGCGCACTTCCTACCGGTTCGACATCGTGGCGGACTACGGAGCCTTCAGGGACCTTCAGCGCCATCGCATGCTCACGGTCGAGTGGCAGCCGCTCGGTACCGGGCTCGGCTTCGAGGTGCCCGCGATCGTCGAGGCGGCAGGATTCGCCGATCGATTCCTCGAGTCGCTCGAACGCTCGAGGAGCCTTGCCGAAGCCCTTGCCCCTTGCTTTCCCGAGCAGAGCGCCTACGCAGTGGCGCTGGCCTTCAACATCCGCTTTGTCTTGCAGCTGAACGCCCGCGAGGCGATGCACGTCCTCGAACTGCGCTCCGGTCCCCAGGGCCATCCCGCCTATCGCAGGATCGCCCAAGAGATGCACCGGCTCATAGCCGAGGAGGCGGGCCACCGCTCCATCGCCGCCGCAATGAGCTTCGTGGACCACGGCGGGACCGGTCTCGGCCGTCTCGAGGCCGAGCAACGCGCCGAAAAGAGACGGGAGTGCCGAACGCCGGGTCTGTGACGGGGGACTTCTCATCTCCTCTTGACTAGCAGTCCCGCCGTGGTAATAACTAGAGAGTCCCCTCAAGCCAAGGGCAACGACGGAACGTCCGGGAGTTGCTCGAAAAGCCTCGGGGGTGTTGCGAGTGGTGGGGACCCAGGAGTCGAGTAGAGAACGCCCCCGTCGGCACCTCATGTCGGCGTATCGCCCGGGCAGGCGAGAAGGGTGGCCCCAAAGGCGTCCTGGGTCCTACCGCCCGATCACGAAGTTGCCGATCGCGGGGGGAAATCTCGCCGGAAGTCGCCGCAACCAAGCATCGGTGCCGTATAGTCCATCCGGCCGCGACCTCTGCAGGGGGTTCGCGGCGAGCGTGGCACTGGCTCCGAAGACTTGAAGGACGTTGATGCGCAAGGAAACCAAGGACACCGCAGACCTGGAAGAGCCCATCGAGGTCGACGATCTCGAGGTGCCTGACGCGGACGAGGCCGACCTCGAGGATCTCGCTGACGCGGACCTGCTCGAGGACGACGACGAGGAGCTCGGTGAGGTGGCGCTCGTAGACGACCTTGACGATGACGACGAGGTCGTGGGCTCTGGCGGCGTGGGGCTCGAGGTCGAGATCGTGCCCATGGAGAGCGAGGACGAAGACGACGACGACCTCGACGACGACGACATCGAGGCCAGCCTCGATGTGATCTTGAAAGAACGACTGGTCGTTGTCGACGACGAAGAGGACGAAGAAGAGGAGGCACCCGACTCAGAAGAGCGCGGGGAGGGCTCACTTCGCGTGCTCCCAAAACAACCGGGGGAGTTCGTCTGCCGATCCTGCTTCCTTGTCAAGAGCCAAACACAGCTCGCCGACAAAAAGCGACTTCTCTGCCGAGACTGCGTGTGAGATGGCGGGGCGCGCCTCGTTGAGCCTGGGGTAGCGTCAGGTCGTGCCAGAAGAGCGCCCCGCTTACGAGACTCTGCTCGACGCCTTTGTCTACGCGCCGCTGGGCGCCGCTCTCGTACTCGCCGACGAGCTGCCCCGGCTCGCACAACGCGGGCGCGAGGGCGTCGAAAAGCGCGTCGCCGTGGCGCGCTTGGTCGGCAGGTTCACCGTCGAGGGAGCTCGCCGGCGCTTGGAGACGCTCTCGGGCGATCCTTTCGGCTCGCTGTCTCGTCGGCCCGAGGCGGTCTCACCCGAGCCGGGCCCCGCGGGAGGCGACACTGCGCCCGCGGTCCGGACAAGGCGCGCATCGGCTTCGAGCGAGGTCGTGAGCCCTCGAGGCGGTCCGCCTGCTCCAGGCAACCACGACGAGCACACGGCGGCGCACCCTCAGCCTGAGACGACACCTCGTGAGCTTGCGATCCCGGCCTACGACACCCTTGCGGCATCGCAGGTCGTAGAGAGGTTGGCATCGTTGACGCCAGCCGAGCTCGAGGCAGTGCGAAGGCACGAGTCGGCGACTCGCCGCCGGCGCACGGTGCTGCATCGGATCGCTCAGCTGAGCTCCGAGCGCGACAACGCCACGGCGTGAGCCCTTCAAGACGCAACGGCAAAGCGACGGCATGAACATCGGGGCCCGTGTCGGCACCGAAAGCGATGTGCGGGATCTCGCGGAGCTCTACCGAGCTTGTTGGGAAGCTCTCGCTGTTGAACGCGGTGGCAGCGTCCAGATGCGCAAGGAGGCGTTTTCGGAGCCTCTCGAGGCTCACTTCGGCGCCATGGTCCATGACGAGCGCAGGCTCGTCCTGCTCGGGACGATCGACGAAGTGGCGGTCGGCTTGGCGGTAGCCCGCCTCGAGGAGCTGTCGGGCGGCTCGCGGCTTTCGACCGTCGAGGTCCTCTACGTCGACCCGCCCGCGCGCGATGTGGGTGTCGGCGAGAAGCTGCTCGGGGCGGTGACCGAATGGGCCGCAGGCCACGGTTCCACGGGTATCGACGTGCCCGTCCTTCCGGGGATGAGAACCGCGAAGAACTTCCTCGAAGGGTCTGGTTTCGCCGCGCGGCTGCTTGTCATGCACCACCCATTGAAATGAGAACCCGCAAGGCCTCGTGATCAAACCTGGGAGACGAGCGGGCAGCCTGGCTCAGGCGGGCGACGCCGTCGCGGCCGGGGGCGGTACCTGAGCCTCATCGCCGGCTTGAGCCTCGTCCTGCGAGGGCGAGTCGTCTGTCGAGACGGAGACGTCCGGGGAAGACTCGCTCGGGGTGTCCCCGGTGGGCTCAAGCGCTACGGTCGCAGCGGAGGGGTCCTCGAAAAGCTCGGTGAGGGCGTCCTGTGGGCCCTCAGAAGCCTCCGGCGGGGCTCCGGCCACCAAAGCCTCGTTCGCGGCCGCCTCCGCCTGCTCAGGACCGTCTGGGGCCATGTCCTCGAGGGGAGCTGGCGCCTGCGCGGTTTGTGGCTGTTCGAGAGCCACCGGCGACGCCGGTTCCTCGGGAACCTCTGGGTTGACGTCGCTCGTCGGCTCCTCGGTTCTCGGCGTCCCACCGGGCGAGACCGCTCGGCGTGGCGGCCGCGCGGCGTCGCGAGGGGGTCGGGAAGGGCGAACCGGTCGGGCCGTTCGGAGTGGCTTTGGTGGAGGCGGCATGGACAGTCCCAGCATCGGTGCGAGCGCCGGAATGCTGCCCGCGGCGACGCGGGCCTTTCGCACGACTTCGCCGGAAGCATCCGCCGGCAGGCCTTCTGGGTGGATCTGGCGCCGGATCGGGGAGCTGACCGCCGCCTCGAGGACGGCGAGCCAGCGCTCGACGGGCGTGCTGGAGCTCATCGCCGCTCCTGCGCTGGTCGCGAGCCGGCCCACGAGCGCGGCGGGGAACCTGGCTGTCGGCTCGGGCGGTTGTGCGGAGAATCGCAGCGCCTGGAGAACGCGACCCTCTTCTAGGGCATGGGTGATCTGTTCTTCCCAGTTGGTGCGGAGCTTGGTGATCCGCCGCTCGAGCTCCTCGCGGAGCTTGCGGTCGAGATCGCGCGATGCCTCGTCCCGGGGAGCCGCCGCGGCAACTGTCGTTCGCAGGTCCCTGAGGGAGATCTGCTCGAGCTGGGCGACGGCCGCCTCGGCCCGGTCGCGCCAGATCGCATGCTTGACAGACGGCGCGAGCTGCTCGGCCAGCGTGAGGATCGCCTCGCCCGTCACTTCCGGCCTGCCCTCAGAGCGGGCGCGTTCCTGTTCGGCGGCGATCGCCCTTCGAACCGCCGGTATGCCCCCGGCCGCCAGGCGTTCGGCGATCGGCCGTTGCTCGGATGCGAGGCTCGCGAACAGCAGGTCTCGATGCGCCGTTCCGGGCTCGAACCGGGGGACCACCCTGCGCGTTGCGGCCTGCGGTGCGCTGCGTGCCGCGGGCGGCTTGCCGTCGGCGAGGCCCCGCTCTCCGGGAGGCGTCCCGGGACGACGCGTCGAAGGACTCCTCTCGGCTCCGGGAACCGATGGGCGGCCTTCCCCGCTGCGGGAGGGCGCGGCGGCGGCTTGACCTTCGGGACGGGGCCGACGTTCGGGTCTGCGGTCGCCGACGGGGGCTGAAGGGCGGCCCTCCCCGCTACGCGACGGCGCCCCGAGCTCTCCTGGCGAACGGGGCCGCCGTTCGGGCCTGCGGTCGCTAACCGAGCCAGGACGACCGTCGACACTGCGGGGCGACCTGTCGGGGGAGGCTCCCTCGGGACGCGGTCGCCGCGGGGGTCTGGCCTCTGTGCCCGCCTCGGAACTGCCAGCAGCCGCCTGGGGCCGCCGCCCATCGGGACGCTCTGCTCCCCGCGCCGGTCGACGATCGCGCGAGCTGGCCCGATCGCCCCGGCGTGGGCTGTCGAGCAGATCGCGGCGGTCGCCCCGGCCGCCTTCGGAAAGCAGGACCGTCGTCACCGCCGCAACAGGCTTGGAGGAACCGATCAGCTCGATGCGGCCCGTTGGTGTCACCTTCTCCTTGGGTGGCAGAACCCCGAGAATCGTGATCCCGTCGATCTCGACTTCAGCCTCGACACGCAAGACATCCCCGACCTTCGCGCTGTCGGCGAGGATCTTCGCGTCGATGACGCCCTTGGGTTGGCGCGCTCCGGCAGCCCGCCAGGTGTAGCTGCCGTCACTGCGGATACTGGTCAGTTCGATGTCGAGACGGTTGGACATGCTGCGGTCAAACTACAGGCTGCGGCGGAGTTTGCGAAGTGGAAGTCCCAAGAGGCACGCGAACGGTCATGCGTAACACTCTTGTCGCGGACGCGATACAACCTCAAACGTGGAACGCGACAACGCCACAGGCAGACCCGGAGATGAGGTCTGGAGGGCCGAGACGGCTCTCCAAGTTCCGCCGTCTGGCGACAGCGGAGCTGCGGTATCGCCTTTTGTCGACTGGGCTGTAGCTGGGGCCTCCCCGCGACAGCCCGACGTCGGCGACACGCGCCGTGGCTGGATTGCGGTCGTGCTCGTCGCCTTGCTGGTCGGTGCCGCGGCGGGCCTGGGCGCGGGTGCAGGCGTCGCCGCGACGATTCGCTCCCGCAACACCACAGACATCAAATTCTCGCCGAACACGAGCGTCTTCCACGGCATGAACGACATCCGGTCCGTCCTCGCGCGAGTGCTGCCCTCGGTGGTCGCGATCCAGACGGTGGGCCCGAACTGCCAATCAGGAACCTTCGGGGGCGGGACACAGTCCGAAGAGGGCAGCGGGATGATCCTCACCGGTAGCGGCGAGATCTTGACCAACGATCACGTCATTGCGAACGCCACCCAGATCAGCGTCACCCTCCATGGCGAGAAGAGGGCCTACCCGGCGACCCTTCTCGGCACCGACCCGACCCACGATGTGGCGCTTCTTCAACTTCATGGGCTCACATCGCTCAAAGCGGTCACATTCGGCGACTCCTCGACGACGCAGGTGGGAGAGGACGTGCTCGCGATCGGGAACGCGCTTGACCTCTCGCAGGCCACGCCTTCTGTCACGGAGGGCATCATCTCCGCTGAAGGACGGTCCATCACAGCCGGAGGGGAGAACTGCAGCGGAACCGAGTCGCTGAGCGGGCTGTTGCAGACACAGGCACCGATCAACGCGGGCAACTCCGGCGGCCCGCTTGTCAACAGCGCCGGTCAGGTGATCGGCATGAGTACCGCGGCCGCGACGAGCATGACAGGAAACGCGCCCACCCAGAACATCGGCTTTGCGATCCCCATAGCCAACATCCGCGCACTGATCCCTGGCCTGCGCGAGGGCGGCACCATCGGCAGGCCGAAGGCCTTCCTCGGTGTCGAAGTGGTGTCGGTCACGCCGGCCGAGCGCGCGAGCTGGGGACTCAGCGCTACCAGCGGCGCGCTGGTCGTGGGCCTGTTCCCGGACGCCCCAGCCGAGCTTGCCGGTATCGCGACCGGTGACGTCATAGTCAGTTTTGCCGGTCGCGTCATCACGACCGACGTCTCTCTCACCTTGGCTGTGCGGGCAGCTCATCCCGGCGAGAGAGTGGTCGTCGAGTTGTACCGGGGGCCGAAGCTCGTGACAGTTTCCTTGGTGCTGGGGTTCAAGCCGGCACCGGAGGCGGGCACGAGCTGAGCACGGCGCTCAGAGCGCGCTTTAGGGTCGAGGACAAGCTTCGGGCCCTTCGGTCAAGGGCCCCTTCAGCTGGCCCGCAGCTCCACTGCCTCGAGGCCTTTCGGGCCAGAGCGGGAGAGGAACTCGACACGGGCTCCTTCGGCGAGCGCCTGATCGTTCTCGCCGAGCACAGAGCGGTGCACGAACACGTCGCGGCCCCCCGCGTCAGGGGCGATGAAGCCGAAACCTCTGACCGGGTCGTACCATTTGAGGGTGCCGGTTGCCGGACGCAGCGACCGCCGGCCGCGGACTTCTCCCTTTGTGCGGGGGACCTGTGATTTTGCGGGCTGCAGATGTCCGGCTCGCACCGGGCGCACGGCACGCCCTGACCATTTGCTCGTACCTGGGGCATTGCGCCCAAGCGCCTTGAGCGAAGCGCCGCCGCTCGTCGTCTCGGAGTGCACCGTGTCCTTCGCCGGACGTCGATCGACCGGGGGCAGGCTGAGCGGCTGCTCGAGTCTCTGCGGAAGCCCGAGGGCGCGCTGCAACGAGCGCGCAGATACCGATTGATCTGAGGTCACAAGAGAGATGACCGTACCGTTCGCTCCTGCGCGGCCCGTGCGACCCGAGCGGTGCACGTAGTCCTTGTGATCACTGGGCGGGTCGAAATGGAGAACGCAGGCAACGTTCTCGACGTCTATGCCTCGCGCGGCCACGTCGGTGGCGACGAGCACGCGGGCCGCTCCGGAGTGGAAGGCCCTCAGCGCCCGTTCTCGCTGGGCCTGGGTGCGGTCCCCATGCAGCGTGACGGCGTCCACACCGGCGTTGACGAGCTGACGAGAGAGCCGGTCGGCCCCGTGCCTGGTCCGGCAGAAGATGATTGAGCTCTGATGGCCGGTGACGACCTTGGTCGCAAGCGTGACCCGATCATTGCGGTCGACTTTCCAGAACATGTGGCGCACCTCGCCTGACGATGCCGCCGTCAGTTCGACCTCGTGGCGTACGGGGTCCGACTGATAGCGGCGGACCAGGACGTCCACCTCGCCGTCGAGAGTCGCGGAAAACAGCAGAACCTGGCGCTCGAGGGCGGTCTGGTCGAGAATGCGCCGTACCGCGGGGAGAAAGCCCATGTCGGCCATCCGGTCCGCCTCATCGACGACGATGACGCGCACCTCCGCAAGACTCACCTCGCCCCGTTCGATGAGATCCTCGAGCCGGCCGGGACAAGCCACAAGGATGTCCACGGCGTCGCGCAGGGCTCTCAACTGAGGCCCGTAAGAGGCACCGCCGTAGACGGCGGCGACCGACAGCCGCCGCGTCCTTGCGAGCGGGCTCAGCACGCCGCAGACCTGAGCGGCGAGTTCCCGGGTCGGCACGAGGACGAGACCCCGAGGGCGGCGCGACCGGGAACCTGAAGCGCCTGAGCTGAGTGCCTCTGCGAGCGCGATCGCGAATGCGAGCGTCTTACCCGAGCCAGTCGGTGCCCGGCCGGAGACGTCGCGTCCGGCGAGAGCGTCCGGAAGCGTGGCCGCCTGAATAGGAAAAGGCGTGGTGATGCCGTCGCGCGCCAACAGCAAGACGACGTCGGCAGGCACGCCAAGATCGGCGAAGGTGGGGGGCAAGAAGACTCCAGTCAGCTCAAGAAGAAGGCCAACCAGAACGTCGTCCCGAGGCCCCACCGGCCCTAGCCGGAAACCGGTCATTCGACCGCAGCCCAGAGCCTAGCAGGCGTTCCGGTGGCTCCCTGCGCCCCAAGGCGCCCGATCGCGACGCTCCGGCGGAAGAAGGCTGATTCGCCGGTACCATCCGATGGGCCACGAACCCATAGGCCCATTCGACGACGCTGAGGATGCCCGTGAAGCCCAGCCCTGCAACCGACACCGCCAAGGCCTTGTTCGTCGCCGAGCCCGGCGGGTTCCGCCCGACTGCCTTCGCTCTCGGGCCCTGGACCGCTGAGCACCTCCACGGGGGCCCGGTCGCCGGGTTGATCGCCCGCGAGGCTGAGCGCTGCGAGCCCGACGACGCCTTGCGGGTCGCCCGGCTCACCGTCGAGCTGATCCGGCCGGTGAGTCTCGCCCCGATCTCATTGGAAGCCCGGCTGCTGCGGCCGGGACGAAAGGTCCAGCTCGTAGAGGTGATCGGTCGCCAGGACGGGATCGAAGTCGCGCTGGGGCGCGCGCTTAGGATCCGCACCGCAGACATGGACCTGCCGAAAGCGGCTCGCCTGGGCGGACTGACCTTCGCGCCGCCCGAGAGCAGCGTCGCGATGACGTGGGAGGGTGCCCCGCGAACCTTCCACAGCGAGGGAGCAGAGTTGCGCTTCGTCGAGGGCGCCTTCAAGTCGCCGGGACCGGCGACGGTTTGGGTGCGTCTTCGCGTGCCGGTTCTGGCGGGCGAGCGGCCTTCGCCGCTCGAGCGGGTGGCAACTGCTGCAGACTTCGGCAACGGCGTCAGCTCGCCTTTCAGCTACGGCGACTGGCTGTTCATCAACCCGGACCTGACGATCCACGTGAGCCGACTGCCGATAGGGGAGTGGGTCGGTCTCGAGTCACGTACCTTGGCTGAGCCACAAGGGATAGGCATCTCAGAGAGCACGCTCTGGGACGAACAGGGGCCTATCGGGCGCTCGATCCAGTCCCTTCTCATCGACCGGCTCGCGCTCGACTGACCCGTCGCGCGACGCCCCAGGTACCGGATTGGGGGTGTACCAACCCGCGCTACCGTCGCGGAGGCCTTGCCCCCTGGCCCATTTCGGAGGAACCATGACCGATATCAACAACTGGAATCAGAAGATCATTGACGAGTTCCGCTCCACGGGCGGAAACCTGGGCGGCCAGTTCGCCGGCGACCCGGTCCTGCTTCTCACGACCACCGGCGCAAAGACAGGTCGCAAGCACACGACACCGGTCATGTACCTCGCAGACGGTGACCGACTCGCCGTCTTCGCGTCGAAGGCCGGCGCTGCGACCAACCCTGACTGGTACCACAATCTTCTCGCTCATCCCCGCGCGACCGTTGAGGTCGGCTCGGAGACCTTCGAGGTCGACGCCAACGTGGCCGACCGCGAGGAGCGGGATCGTCTCTACGCGGTCCAGTCGGAACGGTACCCGGGCTTCGCGGAGTACGAGGAGGAGACGACCCGGGTGATCCCCGTGCCCATCCTGAAACGCGTCGCGTCGTGAGCGCGCCCGGAACCCCGGCAAGAGTGCTCGTCGTGTCGGCGCACCCGGACGACGTCGACTTCGGTGCCGCAGGTTCGGTCGCGACGTGGACCGAACAGGGCATCGCGGTGAGCTATTGCATCGTGACCGACGGTGCCGCCGGCAGTGCTGTCCCCGGCATCGAGGCCCCTGCTCTCAGACAGATCCGTCAGGACGAACAGCGCAAAGCCGCGGCCGAAGTCGGCGTCACCGACGTGCAATTCCTCGGCTACCCGGACGGGGCCCTCGTGGTCTCGCACGAGCTTCGACGTGACATCGCGCGCGTCATCAGAGCGTTGCGACCCGACCGCGTGGTCTGCCAATCTCCCGAGCGCAACTGGGACCGCATCCGCGCGAGCCACCCTGACCATCTCGCAGCGGGTGAAGCGACGCTTCAGGCTGTGTATCCGGACGCGAGGAACCCCTACGCCCATCCCGAGCTGCTTGAGGCCGGCCTCGAGCCCCACGTCGTCGAGGAGGTCTGGCTCATGGCCTCGCCGCGGTCTACGCGCGGCGTGGACATCACAGGAACCATCGACCGCAAGCTCGCCGCCTTGCGCAGTCACCAGAGCCAGTTGGCCGAGACCGAGGGCCTCGAAGAGATGATCCGCTCCTGGGCCTTGGCCAACGCGACCGCTCTGGACATGCCAGAAGGTCGGTTGGCCGAAGCTTTCCAGGTAGTCGACACGCGTTGAGTGCCGTGAGGACCAAGACCGGGGCAATCCCGTCCGGTCATTGCGGTCCTGCCTTGTCCCCTGGGTCACGGTTCGATGGCACTGTCCTGACCTGTGACTCGGCCCGTTAGGCGTCGAGATGTGGGCAGCCGACATGAGGGCTCACCTTGAGTCTGCACGATGCCGAATCACCAGGGATTCGTCGCTACATTGACCGAATGGCCTTCTTCGTGTTGACAACGGTCCACGGGCCCAACTGGGACCCCTCCCGCTACATCAGGGAACAGGATGCCTGGACCGAGCACGCGGCGTTCATGGATGCCCTAGTCGATGACGACTTCGTGATCATGGGCGGTCCTCTCGGGGACGGCGCGCGGGCCATGCTCGTCATCGAAGCTGAGAACGAACAGGAAATCGAGAGCCGCCTTGCTCAGGACCCTTGGGCCTCCATGGACCTCCTGCGAATCGGTTCGATCGAACCGTGGACCGTCTGGCTCGACGGGAGGAGACGCCCAAGAGCGCCTGTTGCCCGTGACCTCGCGTAGGCACGAGGCCAGGCGAGTCCTGATTGGCCTGCTGGCTCAGCAGCGCCGTAAATACCCGCGGGTCCCCTGAACCCGCTTCGGCCGTCAACATCGTCGACCTGGATCGCCCAAATCTCGTGCGCAGTGCCGGTGCGCTGCGGTGTCCCGGCCGGCCACGCTTCCCAGTTCAACGCGAAGGTGAATCACTTGACCCGCGGTCCCGTTGCCGACCGAGCTCCCACATGTTTCGTCGGCCAATCGCATCACTGCACGTTGTGGCGCATCCGGTGCCTTCGAGGTGCCCAGTTTGTCCTTATATGGATCGGATACTGAATGGAATAGGACGAGAGAGGACTCTGCCTAAGAGCTTCCTCACATTGCTGCTGCAGACATCTTCGGAACCCTCCTACGGCCGAGATCCTCGCTGCGCTCGGAAGGCTCGGCAATCGAGATATAGGGCTGATCCAACTACATTCATCTCGGGCGAACGAGAAGTAGTTCTCCGCGCCACAGTCCGTGTCAATCGAGCCGTCGTTCTCCTGTCTTGACCGACCTCATGACAGCAGTCAGGGTGTAGGACTAGTTGAGTTCTATCAGCAGGGACGCCCCGTTTGGCGAGGACGACCGCTTCGGGTTGCCGCCCGGGTGCAGGCTCGACGCCTCTCCTGAGGTTCCGAGGGGGAGAAGCATGTCGACGGCCGATGAGCTAGCCAAGCTCGTTGCTCTGAGAAAGTCCGGCCTTCTTACCCGGAAGGCGTTCAAGGCCGAGAAGACAAAGCTGTTGGTAGGGTCCTTCCCACAGCGGAGTCCTGCTCGCCTCAGTCCGTGGGTGCCGAGTCGCCGCAGGGCGCGAGGTGGCAGGCGTTAGACGCGAAGTGGTGCGCCCGACGCCGAGATCAGCGATTTAGATGTCCCCGGCAAGACCGACACCAGGACGGAGAGAGAGAGTCGAGGGAAAAGTCCCGCGGTGCGGCTCTGGACAGTGCCAAGTGCCCCAGAACCCGGGTCGCAGGCAGGCACAGAGGGACGCTCGGCCGGAACGTGGCCGAGAATACCGAGTCGGCGGGGCTCGGAACGGACCAAGACGAACATCGGTCTCCCACCGAAAGCCCCGGGGGCCGTCAACTGAGCATGGGCGCAACGATTGTTGCCGAGCGGATCCATTTCGCTCCGAGGGCAGCGTTTCCCTCGGACGCCGCCCACAGGCCTCCCTCGACGTCGCGCGCGATACCCCAGGCAATGATCCGTTCCGCGGGCAGGTTGAGCTGTTCCGCGAGCCGGCGGATGCGTGGCAGGACGACGCGCGCCGCGTCGGGCAGTCGGAAGGGCCAGTCGAGCTGGGCGACCAGCGACCACGGGTCGTAGGCGGGGTCGCCGATCATGGGCTTTGGGTCGATCGCGAGGAACGGTGCCCGGCTCGCGGCGAGCACGTTGCCAGGATTGAAGTCACCGTGCACAACAACCTGCCGCTCCGAAGACCGCGGGAGCAGGTGGAGCAGCTCGATGCCCAAAGTGAGGATGCCGGGGTCTGTCCCAAGCGCACGCAGCACCGCACCATCCCTCTCGACCCGGCGCTCCGCCCTCTGTGCCCACTCGTCGCAGACTTGCTCCATCGCGTCGAAACGCGGGCTGTCGTCGGGCGGGACTCCTTTGCTCCACAAAGCATTCAAGAGTTCGGCGCCGATCGCCAACCCGCGCTCGTTCGGCAGTCCGGCGTCGCGCAGCGGCGTGCCGGGGTCGCAGCGCTCGAGCAGCATCGTCCAGGTATCGCGAACCTCGGCGAGCACCCGGACCGTGCCGGCGCCGTCCCACCAACGCAGCGCCGAGGCCTCGGTCGCCGCTTCGGCATGCGGCCAGGTGACCTTGAGCACGGCGTCACCGCTGGCGGCCCGTACCGGTGCCACCCAGCTGCACACCCCCCCTTCGTACGGCGCCCCGGCGATCTCGACGTCCCAGCGGCGGCACGCCTCCTCGATGAGGGCGGGCAGCCGATCGAGCCAGGTCAGGCCTTCGATCGACGTCTCTCGTGCCTTCTGAAGGTATTCAGGGATGACGGGCGGCTCGCGCACGGGCCCAGGCTAGGAGGTGCCGTGAGGTGTGAGTGGTCTCCTCCGAGGCGATCCGAAGGACTTCTCATCGGGACCGAGGACGCTGGGATTCTGACGCGCCAGGAAGTTCAGCCGGATGCCCGGGGTCAGCATCGCGGACTCGCTCCGAGTGGGCGATTTAGGCGGCCGGAACGTCACGGGTTTCATCTGGTGACGGTCACCCAGGCCATCTTCGCGGTCGTGTCTCAGTCGAAGCTTCAGCCCGACTCGTGGTCCGTGGGCCGTGTTAGCCGCAAGCGATCGAAGGGAGGCGAGATGGTGCCGGAAGCCCTGTGGGCGCCAGCTTGTCCGCATGGGAGAACCGGAGTCGGCACCGACGATCGCGGCCGCCCGCAAGCGTTCACGGACTCTACCTACTGGGCGAGGGGAGTGTATCGCTAGACATCTCGGTGACGCCGGACTGCACGGCCGGATACTCGTCGACATCGGCGGAGTAGGGGAGAAAAGGATAGCCCTGCAATCATAAGACTTTCGTGGCTCTCACCTACGGTGGTTCGATGACTGCGACAAGCTCGATGTGGTAAGTCATCGGGAACAGGTCGAAGGCCCTCAAGGAACGCAGCTGCCAACCCGCGTCGAGTAGCACGCGTAGGTCACGCGCGAACGATGCCGGATCACAGGCAACGTAGACGACCCGGCGAGGTCCGGGTCGAAGGGCCGCCAAAGCAGCCATCACAGCACGCCCGGCGCCCTCGCGCGATGGGTCGAGCACCGTGAGGTCCACATTGCCGAGGCGCTCGCTTACTAGCGCCGGCGTCACGGCCGTCTTGAGCACCTTGACTTGAGGCAGATGGGTCGTGTTCCTTGCTGCGTCGGCACACGCCCACCGGTCTCGTTCCACCGCCAGCACCGAGCCGCCGGGGCCGACAACGTCGCCAAGGAGCCGGGCGAACAGGCCAGCTCCTGCATAAAGGTCGGCGACGCTGTCGCCACGCTGCGCACACAGCCCTTCCAACACCGCGCGACCGAGGGCATCAGTGGCGCCAGGATGGACCTGCCAGAAGACCCCCGCGCTCACCTCGAAGCGATGCTCCAGAACATTGAAAGCAAGGCGTTCGGGTGCGCGGGCTACGCGCCCATTTATGACCAGACCGGCGGCGATCGCGGGTTGGCGCCCGAGTCCTCTGCGAGGTGTGCTGAGTGAGACGACACCTTCGCCGGTGGCGTCCGACGCGAACACCTCGAGCTCTCTTACTTCTGGCCACTCGAGTCTCTCGACGCCGAGTGCCTCAACCGCGGGCGAAGCGATGAGACAAGCCTCCACCGGCACCAGCTCGTACGAACGATGCTTGTGGAAACCCACACGACCCCGATCGTCGACAGCGAAACGGACACGGCTGCGCCAGCCGAGCCCTCCGGGGGCGCCAGGGACCTCCTCTACCTCGACGACATGCTCGATGCCGCCGAGGCGCCGAAGCTGCTCGGCCACGAGGTCTGCCTTGAGCTTGCGCTGAGCCGTGACAGCGATGTGCTGCCAGTCGCAGCCACCACATCTTCCGGGGCCTGCGTACCGGCAAGGAGGCGTCACGCGGTCCGGGGAGGGGTCAACGATCTCGACCGCGTCCGCCCGCAGGTACGACTTCGTCTCTTCGGTGACCGTAGCAAGGACGCGCTCGCCCGGCAGGCAGTGGCGGACGAACACCACTCGACCATCGCTCGCTCTCGCAACACATCCACCACCTGCGGCGATCGCACCGGCCTCCAGGTCCAGGAGCGGGGGATCGGTCACGGCGTCTCTCGATTCCTAGCGTCGCGACCACAGGAATGCTTCTTCATGGTCACGCCAGTTGAATGCTGTTCCAGTCCGTCTTCAAGTCCGACTCGACTATGGAGGGCAGCGCCGAATCAGGAAAGGTCGAAGCGGTCGAGGTTCATGACCTTTCCCCACGCCGCCACGAAGTCCTGCACGAACTTCTCCTGCGCGTCGTCGCAGGCGTAGACCTCGGCGATGGCTCGGAGCTGGGAGTTCGAGCCGAAGACGAGGTCGACTGCGGTGCCGGTCCACTTGACCTGGCCCGTTTCGCGGTCGCGGCCCTCGTAGACGTGCTCAGCAGTGGACGTGCTCCACTCGGTGCTCATGTCGAGCAGGTTCACAAAGAAGTCGTTGGTCAGCGTCTCGGGTCGGCTGGTGAAGACGCCGTGTTCGGAACGGCCGGTGTTCGCGCCGAGGACGCGAAGGCCCCCGACAAGCACCGTCATCTCCGGAGCGGTCAGGCTCAGCAGGCTCGACCGATCGATCAACAGCTCCTCGGGGCGGCGCTTGTCGCCGGCTCGGAAGTAGTTACGGAAGCCGTCGGCCGTGGGCTCTAGCACTCTGAAGGCGTCGACGTCGGTCCACTCGGCCGATGCGTCCGTGCGCCCCGGCGAGAACGGCGCCTGAACTTCATGCCCGGCTCTCCTGGCTGCGAGCTCGATGGCGGCACACCCGCCGAGGACGATCAGGTCGGCGAGGGACACCTTCTTCGGACCGGTCTGCGAGCCGTTGAAGTCAGTCTGGATCTCCTCCAGGGTGTGCAGCACGGTTGCCAGCTCGGAAGGATTGTTGGCCTCCCAGTCCTTCTGCGGAGCGAGGCGGATACGAGAACCGTTGGCTCCGCCGCGCTTGTCGCTGTCGCGGAAGGTTGAGGCAGACGCCCATGCCGTCGCAACCAGCTGGGAGACCGACAGTCCCGAGGCGAGGATCGTGCTCTTCAGGGCAGCGATGTCGTTCGCGTCCACCAGTGGGTGGTCGAGGGCGGGGACGGGGTCCTGCCAGATCAACTGCTCGGAAGGGATCTCCGGGCCGAGGTAGCGGGCAATAGGACCCATGTCGCGGTGGGTCAGTTTGAACCACGCCCTTGCGAAGGCCTCGGCGAACTCGTCCGGATTCTCGTGAAAGCGCCGCGAGATCGGCTCGTAGACCGGGTCGAACCGAAGCGACAGGTCCGTCGTGAGCATCATCGGAGCGTGCCGCTTCGACGGGTCGTGGGCGTCGGGCACAGTGTCGTCCGCTGCCCGATCCGTGGGACGCCACTGATGCGCGCCGGCCGGGCTCTTTGTTAGCTCCCACTCGTAGCCGAACAGGTTCTCGAAAAAGCCGTTGTCCCACTTCACCGGCTCGGTGGTCCAGATAACCTCCAAGCCGCTTGTGATCGCGTCGTCGCCCTTCCCACTGCCGTAGGTGTTCCTCCAACCCAGGCCCTGCTGCTCGATCGGAGCGCCTTCGGGCTCGCGACCGACGTACTGCGAGGCATCGGCGGCGCCATGGGTCTTTCCGAACGTATGCCCGCCTGCGATGAGCGCAACCGTCTCCTCGTCGTTCATGGCCATCCGGGCGAACGTCTCCCGGATGTCTCTAGCTGCCCCGACGGGATCGGGATTGCCGTTTGGCCCTTCCGGGTTCACGTAAATCAAACCCATCTGCACCGCCCCAAGAGGATTCGCGAGCTCCCGATCGCCGCTGTAGCGCTCGTCGCCGAGCCAGGTGTCCTCGGGCCCCCAGTAGATGTCCTCTTCGGGCTCCCACACGTCCTCGCGCCCGCCGCCGAACCCGAACGTCTTGAAGCCCATCGATTCCAGCGCGCAGTTCCCGGCCAGAATCAACAAGTCGGCCCAGGAGAGCTTCCGGCCGTACTTCTGCTTAACCGGCCAGAGAAGACGGCGCGCCTTGTCGAGGTTCGCGTTGTCGGGCCAGCTGTTGAGCGGTGCGAAGCGCTGCGTCCCAGAGCCGGCACCGCCGCGTCCGTCGTGAATCCGATAGGTGCCAGCACTATGCCAAGCCATGCGAATGAAGAGCGGGCCATAGTGGCCAAAGTCAGCTGGCCACCAATCCTTCGACGTCGTCATCACCTTGACGACGTCCGCCTTCACGGCCACGAAGTCGAGCGTGGCGAACTCGGCTGCGTAGTCGAACTTCTCGTCCATCGGATCGATCAGCGGCGAGTTCTTGGCAAGTGGCCGCAGGTTCAGCTGGTCCGGCCACCAGTGCTGGTTCGCCATCGAACCAACGACCGCGTGAGTGTGGCTCAGCACAGGACATCTGGCTGCCGGTGCCGCTTGCTCTGAAGTGGTGGCGGTGGCACCCGTGTCTTCCTTGCTCATGGTGGTTCCCTTCCTACTCAACTAGCTGACGATTCCGGTCTTCCGCGCCGATCTGTCCGTTAGCCGCGTCCTGACAAGCGGGGCAGGTGCCCCAGTAGATGACCTCGGCTTCATCGATGATGAACCCGTGGTCATCGGCCGCCTGCAGGCAGGGTGCCTCGCCCACAACGCAGTCGATGTCCTCAATCGCCCCACAGACCCGACAGACGAGGTGATGGTGGTTGTCCGCCACTCGCGCCTCGTAAAGGGCTGCGCTCCCAGCCGGCTCGATCCGGCGAACCAGCCCGGCACTGCACAGGGCAGACAGGGCGGAATAGACAGCTTGCGTCGACACGGTCTGCAGACGAGCGTGAGTTGCCTCGATGATTTCGTCGACCCGTAGGTGACAACCCTCTTCACGCAGCACGGCAAGAACGGCCAGCCGCTGAGCGGTGACCCGAAGCCCAGTGGTCTGCAGTTCACGTCGCAGCTCGGATGGCACCTGCACCGTACAATAGAATAGTTCAGTACTAAGAAACAGTCACCTCTGTCACAGCGTCAGCGACCTGCGGCACGGTCCCTTCCGGCTCATGCTGCCGTTTCCGCGGAGTCGCTCGCGCTGAGATTTGCGGATGCACCTTGTCCTCCAGCACCAACGCTTCTCTGGCGACGCAACCGAACGCGGCCCCGGCCACGTGTCCATTGCGGGAGATTGGCCCCCAAGTGCAGGAAGCGGTGGGGGAGTGACGGGCACGCCTGAGCCGGGATCTTGAGTCTGCAGTGGGCGGCGTAGCGTCCAATTGCACTCAATCACGCAACCAGGTGCTAGCAGGCCGCGTTGCAAACGCCCTGCTAGATGCCCTAAACAGTTCGAAATGTAAGCGCTCGTGCGCAGATCAGCCGAGCATCCCACTAGGCCTCGCTTCGTGTCTTCTAGCCAAGGAGGGAGGTCGTCCCTCTCCCTAGAGAGTCCTGATGACCTTCGCGGGGACCCCCGCGACGAGGGTCGCCGGCGCGACGTCATGTGTGACGACTGCACCGGCCGCGACGACAGAGTCAACCCCGATGGTCACTCCAGGCAGGATCGTGGCGGCAGCCCCGATCCACACGTTCGTCTCGATTGTGATCGGATCCGCAGTGATGTAGCTCCGTCGCTTGCCCGGTTCAACGGGATGACCGGCCGTGACGAGGTTTACCTTATGGGCGATCATGACCTGGTCTGCGATGTTGATGGCTGCGTGGCCAGTGAAGGCGCACTCGTGGCCGATGAAGACGGCCCGACCGACCGTGATGTTCAGACCGTAATCCGCATAGAAGGGTGGGATCAGGTAGAACGACTCGCCAACCGGCTTGCCGATCAGCTCCTCGAAGGCTTCTCGAATCGCGTCCTGGTCGTCCAAGCAGTATTCGCTGAGCTTGGAGGACAGCCGCGTGGCCACCTTGACTCGACTGAACAAATCGCGAAACTCCTGCGACCTAGTTCCGATCAATTGGCCATCGTGCATCGGTTCCTCAGCGAGGGCGGTCCGGTAGGGGTCGCTCAGCCTAGAAGGACCGTCGCCTGGCGCGGTGGATAGCGTCGAGCGCGACTTCGAATCGCTCAACGACCGTGACCTCGCGTACTCCGCAGAGCGGCCGGGCCCGTTCGGACCGCCGGGTGGCTCTTGCGTTTAGCCGAGCCCTGGCCCCAGAACGGCCGTCAAACCGCAATAATATCATAACCGCCTATAATGTCCGTTATGTCGCATTGCGGATTGGGGCGACGCGATGTGCGCCAGATGGGCTTCCCCCAAGTCGCTGGCACCAGGGCTCCTGGTGGAACGTCAATTGAGCAGTCACGAGTCGGCTGGACGGATACGCGGCCTCGCCGAGGCAATGGTCGTGCTCGAGGAGGCGGTGCGTGCAGCGGTGGGAGCAGCGCGGGACGAAGAAGTGAGCGCTGTGGACACTGCTTCGGCCCTCGGAGTGCATCGGGCCACCGTCTACCGTAAGTACCTCTCCCCCGCTGCCAGCGAGGTCAAAGCCGGGAGTCGGACGCGTAGCGTGCTGGGGTTCGTGTCGGAGGGCCGACGTGCACAATCTCCGGCTGGCGGATCAGGGCATGGCATAACGACCCTGCATCGGCGATCTGCTTGGGCACCCGTCGCTCAGATGTAATGGCCAGGCGAGCGGGCAGAGGGGCCTTCGGGTCAAGCCCAGGCCGTTGAGATATTCCAATGATGGCATATATCATGTGGCATGGCTCAGGTTCTCAAGTCGGCAGACGTCTTCAATGCCGTTGCCGGGGAGCACCGTCGCGAGATCCTTGACGCGCTGGTCGGAGGAGAGAAGGCGGTCGGAACGATCGTCAGTGACCTATCGATGTCCCAGCCCCAGGTTTCCAAGCATCTGCGGGTGTTGAGCAAGGCGGGGCTCGTCCAATGCAGAGCGGAGGGACGTCGACGGCTGTACCGGCTTGACCCAGCACACCTCCGACCGCTTCGCGAGTGGATAGCCAAGTACGAACAGATCATGAACGAGCGGCTGGATCAGATGGACGACTACCTCAAAGAGTTGCAAGGACAAGGAGAGCAGGAGTGACCAACCGGCATGGAACCACGGTGCGCGAGTACCCGAGTGAGCTCGAGATCGTCACTACACGAACGTTCGACGCTCCGATCGCGCTCGTCTTCGACGTCTTGACGAGGCCGGAGCACGTGCGCCGCTGGTGGGCGACAGGAGGAGACAAGATGACGATCTGTGAGATCGACTTGCGCGTCGGAGGGGACTTCCACAATGTCTTCGTGACCCCTGACGGCAAGGAGTGCTCGTTCCGGGGCACGTACCTGGAGATCGACCCGCCTACTCGGCTGATCAACACCTGGCTCTTCGAAGGATGGCCAGATGCGTGGGCCACAGAGACCCACGCTCTGAGCGAAGTCGACGGCGTAACGACGCTGACGACCACCACGGCGTTCCGCGACAAGGCGGGCCGTGCTCACATGGCCAGGGCACACGAAGCCGCGGCGGAGAGCCACGACAATAATGGACAGGACGCGAGTTTCGACGCTATGGAGGACCTGCTGTCATCGCTGGTCGAAAGTGGAACTCCTTCGTGAAACTCTCTTGGCTCCGGCAAACCCCACACTCTTGGGGCGACTGACCAGTCACGGTGCAACGCGAATCGATTCGAACACCCGTCAGGTCGGTGCAGACTGAGCGTCACCGTAAGCCCGCCAGACCATGTTCAGGATCCCACTGTGCAAGTAGGCCTTCATCTGCAGCAGGCTCGCTTCTGGTCTGCCCATCAGCACGAGCATCGGCTCGCCGCCTGGTACCGCCCATTCGGCTAGCGCAACCCAGCCGTTGAGGGTCGCCCCCTCGACTGGAGGCTCGGACCGCAGCACGGCGTCTACTTCACCGTCTGCCGAGGAGGTTCCATAGGGCCGCACTTCGGGCTCCCTCCTTTAGCTCGTCTCCCGCCACTGTAGGACGCTGTCCTGAGCCCCGGCTTGCTTTGGACACGACGGCCCGCCCATTGGGGGGCCGCCAGAGACCCACCAGTTGCTTCACACACGTCGGATCTAGCGATCCGGGTCGCCGACGAGGGTGAAGCGCCGAGCCATCGTCCACACGGCAGCGGCGACGAGAAGGGCGCCGCCGCAAAGTAGTAGGCCGGCGGGTCCTGCGATGCCCACCGTGCTGCCTGCGAGCGCGCTGGCACCGGCAGCGGCCGCGAGCCCAGCGCTGACCAGCAGGGCGTATGACTCGGCCAGACGTCGACGATCGACGACGCGATCGAGCAGCGTGGACAGCATGATCCCGACCGGCGCGCCCACAGTCCCGCCCAGGAAGAGGATCGGAACTAGAAGGATCGGGCGGGAACTGGCCGCGGCGGCCAGTGTCAAGACGCAGGCCGCTGCAAGCAGCGGCCACTCGAGCCTCGCAGTCACGAGCCACGTCCGGCCGATCCGACCGCCGACGACCATCCCGCCGCACAGATCGCCGACCGCCAGGGCGCCGAACGCGAAGCCAGATATGACGGAGCGACCGTGCGCGATGGCCGCGGCAGGCACGGCCACGCTAATGAGCCCGGTAATCGTACCGACGCACGCGGCGACCGACACAACCGTGAGCAGGCCGACCGAGAACCGAGGGCGATCGCTTCTCCGCGTGCGCAGCGCGCGACAAGGGGTCTTGAGCCCACCAGCGGTCAGCAGGCAAGCGCTGGTCGCAACGAGCACGGCCCCTGCTGCTGCGAGGATCGCCGTCATAGGACCGGCGACAAGCAAGGTCAACGACACGACTAGCGGTCCCGCGGCCACCGCCGCTTGGAACACGACGGCGAGCAAGGCATAGGCGCTCGCACGCTCGCTCGAGTCGGCAACGAGGGCGGGCAGGCTCGAACGCACGAAGGTCGTCACCGCAGGAACAGTCCCCCCTGCAACGCCTACAAGGGCCACGTAGAGAGGAATTGGCAAGCTAGGGGGCGCACAGAGTGCGGAGCCGACCAGCATGCAGGTGCACAGCAGACCCGCGCCGCCGATTGTTCTTCGCGGGGCGCCGAGGTCCAAGAGCCGCCCCTGAAAGATCAAACCGACTGCGTTCCCGAGGCCGAAGCCGGCGATAGCAACCCCGCCCGCCTCGATAGACCCCGTGCGACGCTCAACCAATAGCAGCAGAGCCAGGTTCAGAATTCCGAAGGGCAGCGCACCCGCGTACACGGACAAGAGCGCTGGTAGCACCCCGGGGGTGCGAAGTACTCGGGCATAGGACAGGGCATGCCTCCTTGAGACATACCCACCCACCCGGGAGCCGAACTCCCTGAACTATTCGGTTGTAAGTCTCGATGGTACCCCTTCGACGGACCCTGGCGCGCGCCCTGTTACATGGCAGCGGCAAGCTGGGCTCGCAGATCTCTCGGAACGCGAAGGCAGGTCAGGCAAGGCAAAAGGGAGATCTCTTGGCGCAGAACGTCGGCTTGCTCGAGATGCGCGTTGGCTAACCCGACCGGCGAGCGCTCCCCTGTTGCTGCGCTCGGGACCCGGCCGGCGTGCCAGCCTTAGAACGGCTGTGGACTTACGACTGGTCGGCTACCCCCGTACCTTCCACGCCGACCTCCGTCTCGGTGCCGAGCGTGTTGTCGGCGACCACAACGCTGCTTGTCCGTATCCCCGTTCCGGACGGGTCGAACTCGAGGGTGAACGTGCAGCTCTGCCCGATGCTCACGATGAGCGGATAGGCGGGAGGGTCCACGACCTGGTTGATGCACGTGTCAGGCGCAGCAAGAAAGTCCGTGGCCTCTCCCCCGGTGACCGCCATGCCGCTGATGTACAGCGGAACGGCTCCGACGTTTGTGACTGTCACGCTCAAAGGGGCGCTCGCCTTGAGCTCGGTTTGATCGGTCGGGAAGATCAGGACGTTGTCGCGGATGTGGCTGTTGGAGACGGTCGCGGTCGCCCAGACGCCCATTCCGCGCAGCTTCAGCTGAACAGTGGTGCCCGTGGAGCCCCAGCTCGCGTCCAAGAGGTTCACCACTTCTGTCCTGATTCCGGCACCGGTCGGGTCGAACTGAACTGCCAACGAACACGTGGCGTGTGCGGTGACGTAGCCGCAGTTGTTCCTGGTGAGGCTGAAGTCGTTCGGATCGCCGACCGTGCCCATGGCCACGCTGGTGATGAGCTGGGTCGAAGAGCTGTTGTTCTTCACTGTCACAGAGACGGGATTGTCTGCCACAAAGACGCCTTCAGCGGCAAAGACGAGGGTCGTCGGGTTACCGGGCGGGGGCGGCGTGAACGATATCGGCGGTGGTGCGGCTCCCTCGGTCACCACGACGTTCGTGGCCGTCGCCGTGCCGGACTTGTTCTGCAACCCCAAGCCGAAGGTGTAGCTGATCGGACTTGGGCTCTTGTTGGAGCCAAGCAGGACAGTTTTCGTCACACGGTCAGAGCTGCACCCGAAGGACTTCGGGAAACCCTTCAGGCCCGGCGACACCGTGATCTCGCACGACGCCGCGTACCTCAGGCTTGCCCTGAAGACGACCCTGCCGCCCACGTCTGGAATCGTGGTCTTCGAAGCAGTGAATGAGAGAACGACTGGAAGTGGAGTTGCGCCGAAGGCGAGCTGGGGCACGCCAAGCAATAGGAGTGTGGCTACCACGACTGGAGCGCCGACCACCTTCGCCAGCTTCGATCGTGACTTGGAACGTGACATGGGCTACCTCGCTTCACTAGCGACGGTCCTTTGCCGCCAAGTACTACATGGCAAATCGTAACCCACCGGGGCCAACTGCTTGCGGAGAGTGGTAATTTCCCTATGAGAAGTGCACTGAGTTCCGGTTTCAGGGGCTCATTGGTCTTATAAACACTGGGCAAACGGCGACATTGGGGTATCGGTGCCACCCCATGCCTGCTGCAGGCTTCCCGATGCGAGTGCCACTCCCCCACTCTCGAGCATCCGGCGCCCTCGTGAAGGCGATCAGGAAGCCCGGCTCTTGCAGGGTGCCCTACGCCGGCGAAGAGGCGCTAGCTCTGGGCCGTGAGACGTGCACGGCGTCTTCTGTACACGAGGCCGGCGAGGGCGAAATAGATCGCTGTGGCCATCCCGGCGACTACCTCCAGGGTCCAGACGGTGCTCGATCTCCCGTCCAGAGTCCTGCCGGCGGCCGTCAGCGCGAACGGCTCGAGACAAAGGGCGCCGGCCACCAACACCGCGCTCATCCAGGCCCGCCTCGTGCGCCAACGCTGTCCGAGGAATCCGTAGAGAGGACCGGTCACGAGACCTCCGAAGATGTTGAGCTCGTTTGAGGACAACACTCCGCGAGCCTCGTGCAGACTCAGGTTCCACTGGCCGCCCTCGAGCGGACCCATGATCATGACGAAGTAGCCGAGCAGCGCCGTCATCGTGACGACGAGACCGATCGTCGCGGCCTGCCTGGCCCGTATCTGGCCACAGCCCAGCGCGAAGGGAAGCACGAGCCACGGGGCAGAAAGCAGGCTCAAGGTCTGGGTCCATCCTCCTGGTGTGACAAGGCTGCCCAGGTACTGGTCGGCCGACCCGAAGCCGATACCTACCAGTACTGCAACCACTAGCGCGAGCGGCGTGGGCACAAAGGAACGCAAAGGTGCAGTTCCACCGCGTCTAGGCGCGGGCCAGTCGGTTCCCACTAATCGTTGCCGGCGAATCGGTCGATAGTACTCTTCGGTCTCAGAGCAGGAGCAGCCATGGACTACGGGACGCTGGATCCGAGAAAATCGCCCACGGGCGAGCCCCTGACCGGGATCGAGCAGACCTGCATCCGCAATCTGCTCAACACCATTCCCGAACGGATCTACTTCAAGGATCTCGAGAGCCGGTTCCTCCTGGTCAGCGCCGGCTGGCTCGCCACGGCAGCGCCGGGCCACACCCTGGAAGAAGTGCTCGGGAAGACGGACTTCGACTTCTTCAGCGACGAGCACGCGACTGCGGCCTTTGCTGACGAGCAAAGGATCATCCGAACGGGTGAGCCCATCATCGGCAAACTGGAACAGGAGTCGTTCCAAGACCGAACTGGTCCGTGGGTGGCGTCGACCAAGATGCCCCTGCTCGACGACAAGGGCGAGATCATCGGGACGTTCGGGATCTCCCGCGATGTCACGGCGCAGGTCAACGCCGAGAATGCTCTGGCCTATCAGGTACTTCACGATCCCGTCACGGGTCTCGCGAACCGGGTCGCGCTCATGGACCGGCTCTCCCAGGCACTGCTGGGCCTGGAACGCCAGCCGAGCCGGCTCGCCGTCTTGTATGTCGACCTGGACCACTTCAAGCAGATAAACGACTCTTTCGGCCACGACGCTGGTGACCAGGTTCTGGTCGAGATCGGCCGCCGGCTGTCGAAATTCTCGCGGCATTCCGACACGGTCGCCCGGCTCGGGGGTGACGAATTCGTCGTGTTGTGCGGGGCGCTTCGCGAGGAGGATGACGTGGGCCTCATCGGTGAGCGGATCGTCCGGGAGGTGCGTGGCCCCTACATCGAGGACGGGCGAGACTTGAGCGTCACCTGCAGCGTGGGGATCGTGATCACGAGCAACGCCCTCGCCGAGCCCGAGGAGCTGATCCGCGACGCGGATGAGGCCATGTACGACGTCAAGCAGTCCGGCCGCAACCGCTATCGCGTCTTCGACGCGTCGCAACGCATCGGCTCGCAGGTGAGCATCCTGCAGACCGAGCTCAACCACGCGATCGAGAGATCCGAGCTCTTCCTTTTGTACCAGCCGCTCTTCTCTTTGGAAGACAGGTCGTTGATCGGCGTCGAGGCACTCGTGCGCTGGCGTCATCCCAGACGCGGGGTCGTGCTGCCGGACGATTTCATCCCCTTTGCCGAGCAGTACGGACTGATCGCCAGGATCGACTCGTTCGTGCTGGACGAGGCCTGCCGGCAGGTCGCGGAATGGACCTCACGGGACACCTGGCCAGGAAAGTTCACCATGGCGGTCAACGTCTCGGGGGCCGAACTGTCGGATCCCGGGTTCGCGAGCCATGTCGCGGAGGTGATAGGGCGCCACGGGATCAATCCCGCGCTGTTGTGCCTGGAGATAACAGAGACCGCCCTCATGGGCGAGTTCGGCGACGTCGAGGCGACGCTGGCAGCCTTGCCCAAGCTCGGCGTGCGCCTGGCCCTGGACGACTTCGGGACCGGGTATTCGACGCTTTCCCACCTGCAACGTCTGAAGGTCGACGTCTTGAAGATCGACCGGAGCTTCGTCGCACAGATAAGCAAGAACGCTCGGGACCGGGAGATCGTCGCCGCGGTGATGGCAATGTCGCACGCTCTTGGGACAACTGTCGTGGGCGAGGGAATTGAAACGAGCGACCAGCTCGACGCCCTCACCGGTCTCGAGTGCGACCAAGGCCAGGGCTTCCTCTTTGCCCGCCCCCTGTCACCGGAGGCGGTCGTCGCCCTCGTGGGCTGAGGACCCACGGTCCCCGCAACCTCTGAGCTCTTCTCCGAGCGTGGCGCACCTGAGAGCGAACACGCCCGGCCCGCCACCGCTCGTCCCGGGCTTAAGACGGCGTGGCAGCCGGGGAATCCAGCTGTCAGTTGGTCTGAAACGACCGGTTGCACCTAAGCATTGACCGCGGATCGACCGATAGTAGTCATCGATCCCTCGCACAGGAGTCGACATGACTGGGCCGAAACTGCACCAACAGTGGTCGCGGGACAGCCAGACGTTACGCGAGCTCAAGCTCACCTGCATGAGCAATCTCCTCTCCACTACCGACGAGCGCGTGTACTTCAAAGACGTGCACAGCCGGTTCCTCCTCGTAAGCGCAGGCTGGATCGCCGCGGTGGCTCCGGACCGCAGCGTCGAGGACATAGTCGGCAAGACGGACTTCGACTTCTTCAGCAAGGAACACGCTGAGGCTGCTTTCGAAGACGAGCAGAGGATCATCCGCACGGGCGAGCCGATGGTGGGCAAGCTGGAGCGCGAGACCTACCACAACGGAATGAGCCCCTGGGTTTCGACGACCAAGATGCCGCTACGCGACGAGAGCGCGCAGATAATAGGCACCTTCGGCATTTCGAGGGACGTGACGGCGCAGATCCGGGCAGAGAGCGCCTTGGCCTACCAGGTCCAGCACGATCCCGTCACGGGGCTGGCGAACCGGGTCGCCCTGATGGAGCGGTTGTCCAAGGCGGTCGCAGATCTTGAAAGACGCTCCGGCCGGCTCGCGCTTCTCTACGTCGACGTCGACCACTTCAAGGCGGTCAACGACTCGTTCGGTCACGACGCCGGTGACCAGGTGCTCGTCGAGGTCGGCCGCAGGCTCTCGCAGTTCTCGCGGCATTCCGATACAGTCGCCCGCCTCGGCGGCGACGAGTTCGTGGTGTTGTGCGAGGACCTGCGCGAGGACGATGACGTCGGTCTCATCGCCGAGCGCATCGTTCAGGGCATCCGAGCCCCTTATGTCGATGACGGCCGCGATCTCTCGGTCACCTGCAGCCTCGGGATCGTTGTCAACCGCGATCCGCTGACCGAGCCCAGACACCTGATCCGCGACGCCGACGCAATGATGTACGAAGCCAAGGAGACAGGCCGGGACTGCTACCGCATCTTCGATGCCTCAGAGCGCATCGGCACCATGGCGAGCCGCCTCCAGGCCGAGCTCAGTCGCGCCATCGACCAGGGCGAGCTCTTCCTGCTTTACCAACCACTGTTCTCGCTAGAAGACCAGTCGTTGGTCGGCGTCGAGGCACTCGTGCGCTGGCACCACCCCGAACGTGGCGTTGTCACACCCGACAGCTTCATCCCCTTCGCCGAGCAGCACGGTCTCATCGGCAGAATCGACTCTTTCGTTCTCGACGAGGCCTGCCGCCAGCTTTCCGAATGGACGTCCCGCGAGGACTGGCCGGGCAGCTTCACCATGGCCGTCAACGTGTCAGGCGCCGAGCTGTCGGACTCCGGGTTCGCCGAGCGCGTCTCGGAGCTGATCCGCCGCCACCGTGTGCAGGCTGCACGACTCTGCCTCGAGATGACCGAAACGGCGTTCGTCGGTGAGTGGGGCGACGTCCAAGAAACGCTGTCTGACCTGTCCCACCTCGGAGTTCGCCTGGCACTCGACGACTTCGGCACGGGCTACTCGTCGCTCGCGCACCTGCAACGAATGAAAGTGGACATCTTGAAGATCGACCGAAGCTTCGTGGCCCAGATCGGTCGCAGCTCACGCGACCGTGAGATCGTCGCGGCGGTGACGGCGATGTCCCACGCTCTTGGCATAACGGTCGTCGGGGAGGGCATCGAGACCAGCCATCAGCTGGACACCCTCACCGGCTTGGACTGCGACCAAGGCCAGGGATTCCTATTCGCCCGCCCGCTTTCGGCGGAGGCTGTGGTCGCACTCGTCGACTGAGCACCCTGTCGTCGGTAACCTCTCGGTCGCCGCGCCGGTCGCCCGCTCCGGCGTCGGCGCACCTGACGGCCTCAACCTCAACCCTAACGCTCAATCTCCGGTTTAGTCCCAGGTCGTCTCAAGACGGAGCTGTCCGCTGCGCACGAGGCCAACGCACGCGTCCACGACGGGGACGTCGAACTTCACGCCGCGCTGCGCGACTATCTCCTCGACGGCTGCCTCGACGCCTAGTGCCGGCCGGTACGGCCGATGTGACGACATCGCCTCAACCGTGTCGGCCACTGCGATGATGCGCGCACCGAGGCATATCTCCTCCCCACGTAGTCCGTACGGGTACCCGGACCCGTCGAGGCGCTCATGGTGCTGCACGATCATCTCCGCGACCGGCCAAGGGAACGAGATCCCTTTGATGATGTCGGCCCCCGCTTTGGCGTGGATCTTGATGAGGTCCCACTCCATTGGGCTCAGGTTGCTGGGGCGGCTCAGGATCTCGGCCGGCGTCCCGATCTTGCCGATGTCGTGGATGCGCGCGGCCAGATCTATTCCCTCCACGGTGTTCTGGTCGAGCCCCATGGCCACAGCGATGGCCGAGGCAATGAAGGCAACCCGGCTCTGGTGTCCCGAGGTGTAGGGGTCCCTGACCTCGACCATGGCCGCCATCGCGTCCGCGGCCGCCTGGGTGAGCTCCGATCGCGTCCGCTCCGCCTGCTTGCGCTGTGTGACGTCGACGATGATGGCCCCCACGCCGATCGTTTGGCCCTCGACCACTACGGCGTAGTAGCTCTCCAGCCAGCTCCGTGGGCCGGCGGGGTCCTCACTGGAGCTCCGCTCGATCTCGATGTTCAACACCGGCTCGCCGGTGCCGAGCACCTGGCGGTAGTAAGGCTCGATCTGGGGCCAGAGGTCAGGCACGACGTCCGCGACACGCCGGCCTATGTGCTCGGCGACGGGCACCCCGTTGGACGCGGCCAGCGTCTCGTTTATGCGCAGGTAGCGGAAGTCGGGGTCGACGAGGCTGAAGCCGATGGGCACGTTGGCTTGCAGAGTCTCGAGCAGGATCAGGGCTTCTTGTACCTCGCGCCTCGACAACCGGAGACCGGCCTCGGCGGTCTTCACGTCCTCGATGTCGGTGGCGGTTCCTATCCACTTGCGGATCACGCCGTCGCCGTCGGTGAGCGCGCGAGAGCGCAAGTCGTGCCACCGGTATTGTCCGTCGAAACGCCTGAAGCGGCACTCGATGCTCAAAGGGGCGTGGGCCCAGGCGGCGATGTCCCTGGCGGCTTGAACACGGGCGGCGTCGTCAGGGTGGACAACGGTGATCCACTTCCACCCGAGCAGGTCCTCGGGGTGCAACCCGAAGTAGTCCACGGCTTCTGTGTTGACGTACTCGATCAGGCGGTCCGGAGTCGCCATCCACACGATGTGCGGCATGAACTCCGCCACCATACGGAATACCTCTGGCGAAAACTGCGCCGACTGAATAGGGTCTCGATGCCCTGGGGCATCCACAACCCCAAGCGTAACTGTTTGTCGCAGGCTCATAGACCGGCCCGCGACGGCGAAGCGGTCAAGCTCTCCGGGTGGCAGTTTCCGGCCACGGCCCCAAGGGCTACGCGCCCAGGGTCTAATGGGGCCGGAGCTCCTCCTCAGGCATCGAGGGAGTCGAACGCCGCCAGTGCGGCGCCTCTTGCGCCCGCCATGTCCAGATGCGCGATGAGGGCGAAAGTCGCGATCTCGGCTTGCTCTTCTCTGAGGAAGGTGTGCTCGCGTACCCGCGCGAGGAACCACTCACGGAATCTCGGTGATGCCTCGACCACGCCGCCTCCCACGAAGTAGGCGCCGGGATCGATGAAGTTGCTGGCGATCGTGAACAGCCGCCCGATCGCCATCGCCTGTTGGTCGAAGATCTGAAGTGCCAGCGGGTCCTCCGCCTCGCCATAGGAGCGCACGAGCCTCGCGGCTTGGGCGACGGACCCGCTCTTAGCCAGCTCGTGGTCGGGAAACCGGGCCAGCCAGTACGGCAGGAGGTTGTGCTCGATTCCGGTCAGGGAGGCGACACTTTCCACGTCGCCGAAGAACCCGCAGTTGCATCTGGGAAGCGGCTGGCCCTCCGCGAGGAGTCCCTCCATGGGTATGTGCACATGACCGAGCTCTCCGGCCATTCCGGCGGCTCCGCGGATCACGTGCCCAGCCTCTATCAAACCTCCGCCCAGCCCCGTGCCGACGATCGCGGAGACCGACGAGTGCGAGGCCCAATGCGCGCCGAAGTGCGTGTGGTGGGCGTAGAGCGCGGCCGCGTTCCCGTCGTTGTTGTAGACCACGGGGAGGCCGAGACGCGCTTCCAGCGCGCCCCGGATGTCGAAGCCGCGCCAGGGTGGCTCGGAGAAGTTCGTCGCCCCCTTTGAAGAGATCACGCCGTCAGGGCTCGCCGGTCCCGGGGTTCCAAGGCCGATGGCGCGCACCGACCCTCTTTCCACGCCCGTCAGGCTGAGCACGCCGTCCAGGGAGGCGACCAGAGCCTCGATCGCCACGTCTGGGCCTTCCCGCACGCGACTCGGGCTCTCGACCAAGCTGTCGACCAGGAAGAGCCCGGAGTCGTCCAGCACCGTGGCGCTGTTGGCGTTGCCGCCGTTGTCCAACCCGACGACGACCCATGAGCTCGAGTTCAAGACTGGCATTGCCTAGCCCTCATCACCTCGAGAGCCCCCTGTGTTTGCAACGAGACGGATCAACCCGGCACTCCCGTGGTCAAAGGGCGCGACTTTCCTCTTTCGTCCAAGACCAGGACCGTCGAGACAGACACGAACTTCGGCCCCGGCGCCAAAGCCACGGCCGCACGAGCCTAGCAACGACACCCGATTGCCCACAGGTGATGTTCACCTGCCCGCGCGGCCGTTTGTGCCCGCACGTCACTCGGGGGCTATTGGGCTAGCAGAAGATATGGGCTTGGGAAGCACAAGCGGATGGCTCCACACAAGGACATGGTACGGGCCGATGACATAGCGCTGAGCCGGTGGGCCCCAGGTCCGAAGGGCCGCATCGAGGTCGACGTTGTCGATGATGGGCTTGCTGTAGACGAGGAACTGCCACTCCTGGCCCGTGTACCAGCTCGTCTCGGACAACGTCGTCATCTCCTGCAGGGCGCCGCCGTTGGAGGCCTCCACTGGCCGGACGATGACCGCACCGCCGCTTTGGACCGTTGTGATGCTGGCGGCCCAGTAGTCACCGACTCCCCACCGGAGATCGTGAGCCTCCAGGAACGACACCAACGACGGCACCTCGTAAGGCGGCTCGGGGCGGGCCAGTGAGCACCCGACTCCAGCCGCGAAGCTGAGACACAAGGCCACACCGAGGATCCCCAAGGCACGCACCGGCCGGCCGGCCGGGAGCTCGGACCAGGCGTGCGCGACTACCCGGCCGGTGAGGATCGCCGCGAACACGATGCTCACGGCGAGATAGCGGACACCGCTCTGGTCTGGCTGTGCGAACGCGACGAACGGGACGGCCGAACAGATCACCGTGATGACAAGGAGGTCATCGAGTCTCCACGTCTCGGAGCCCGACGAACCTGGGTGTCCCGACCGTCCGCGGCGGGCTCCTTTGACGAGGCTCCAAAGTGCGGTCACGAAACACGCCAGCACGCACAAGGCACCGAGGACGTGCACCTCTCTAAGGCCGAAGGGCACTCCCCCGTTGTGCCGCAGACCGTTGGTGAGCCCGAGGAGATCCGACGCGTAGCCGGGAAGATGTTCGAGGTTCCGCAGCATCTGTCCCAGGTGCACCGTCGACAGTGCCGCCTGTGACCTGAACGCGCCGCGCGCCTCGGCGAGGCGGCGAGCGAGCGCGGCGAGCGCCACGGCCAACAACGCCGCCGAGACGTCCGCCAAAGCCGCCCGCCACCTACGTTGGCGTAGCGCTGCCACAAGACCCGCCAGGACCAGCGGCACGACGCCATAGGCGACGAGAAGCAGGTCGCCGAGCATACCGACCGCGAGCAGCACCGCGGCGAGAAACCATCCCACGCCGAAACGTCCCCGTCTCAGGGCGGCGAAGGCCAACAGGGCGTACAAGGCGGTGCTCACGTGAAATCCCCTGCCCACAAAAAACAGAGTCATGGCCGGAGTGGCGAGTCCGAGCAGGGCGACGACTGTGAGGACTCCCGCTGCTGCCGCGGCCCCGTGGCTGGCCTCCCGGGCGACGAGGACGCCAACGACGATCAAAAGAGCCGCCATGACCGCCGGGCCGGCGTATAAGAGCGCCGGCCGCAGACCCACGAGGCGGACCGCCGCATCGTAAAAAGGCGCGTCACTGGTCCAGTACGAGGCGAAGGTCAGGTTCCAGCCCTGGAGAAGCAGGTGTCCGCTCGCCATGGCCTGGCCCTCGAGGATGATCGTCGCCCTGTCGGAGGTTCCGGCGAGGTCGTGCGCCGATCTCGCATACAAGAGCACGCCGAGACCGCTGAACAAGGCCAGCGTGGCCAGCGCATTCAGAGCCAGCCTCGCCGCCCTGCGCTTGCGCCAGGCCAAGTGGACCTTCCGTCCCTGGCCGTCCGCCTCCTCAGCGGTCACAGACCCCGACTCCTCGGAAAGGCGCGGCACCTCGGCGCAAGCCTCCCGCTCATGTCGCGGGACTCTAGCCCTAACCGAGGTCCCCACCCCGGCGGAATTGCCCCGGTCGTGCCACCTCTGTCGCGCTGTGGCCGCTTGGCGTTCTACGCTTTAGCCGTGCGAGGGAACGCGGTCGAGAGCGGCGAGCCGGAGGACCATTCGTCCGGCTTGTGCGCGCATGTTGCCTTGCAGCCCGTGATGGACCTCCAGGACCGTACGGTGTTCGGCTACGAGGCGCTCCCACGCGGAGTGCTGCGCGACGATACCTGCAAGTTCGTCCGCTGCTCGCTGCCGGCAGTGCAGCACACGAGCCCCGCGCTGTTGTTCGTGCCCCTCAGCGCGACCGTCCTCCAAGACGAGGACCTCGACCCCTTCCGCACGGCCGACGCGGTGGGGGCGGCGCCTGGAGAAGTCGCTTGGGTCATCTCCGAGCTCACCGCCTTGGAGCTGCCCGAGCTCGTCGAGCGCCGAGTGGAGCAGTTGCGCAACCGGGGATTTCTCATCGCGCTGGCCGACGTGGCACCGGGCGTTCTCAGCAGGCGGCCCGTAGGCGAGCTCATGCCGAGCTTTGTGATCCTGGACACCTCCTACACCGACTACGTGTCCACGGGAGTTCGGGCACGCGCGGAGCTCGCAGGCCTGCTCGCCTACTGCGCCCGGCTCAATGCTCACGTCATCCTGCGGGGCATCGTCGACGATGCAGTCGCCCAGAGGCTGATCGGGCTCGGAGTGAGGCTCGGCATCGGCCCGCACCTCGGATCGCCGGCGGTGCTCCTTGCCTCGGCCGCGGATCCGGGCGACGAGGTCGTCACGCCCGCCTGGTTCCGCCGGCAGGGGGTGCGGGTCCTCACCGCACCGGGAAAGGCGCTGGACGCGCCGGCTCTCGTCGCCAAACTCCCGTCCACCGGACAGTTCCCGCTCGATGCCCAGGGCTTCGCATGGTCCCTGGGGGAGGCCGCGCGCCTCATGCAGGCCGAGCACGATCCGGAACGGATCCTCCAGGTGACAGCGGAGCGCCTGCCACTTACGGTTCGAGCGGACCGCTTCGCGATCTTCGAGGCGGACTGGGACCGGTACCGGCTGAGGGCGCGCGTCCTCGCGGGCGACGAGCTCGCCGGGCTCAACGAGATGGACATCTCCATGGACAGGGGGATCACTGGCTGGGCGTTCCTGCGCGGCTACCCGTACAACTGCCCCGACACGCGCAGCCACGCAGAGGCCGTGTCGATTCCCGGCCAGGACGAGTCGACCTTGGAAGAGTCCATGCTCGTCGTGCCGCTCATCGCCGGCGACCACCGGCTCGGCGCCATAGACATGTGGCGCAACGGCCAGAACCAGTTCACCGAGGAGGACCTCGAGCGTTGCGCGCTGTTCGGTTACATCACCGCAGCCGCTTGGCGAAACGCCCAGCTCTACGCGGAGCTCGAACTGCGCGCCATGACCGACACGTTGACCGGACTGCTCAACCACCGCTGGTGGGACGAGCTGGCGACGCGCGAAGCCGCTCTTTCGAGCCGAGCCGGCACCCAGATGGGGATCCTTCTCATAGACCTCGACCATTTCAAGCGTGTCAACGACCAGTGCGGGCACATGGCCGGCGACGCCCTGTTACGCAACGTCGGACGGGCGCTGCAGGCCACACTGCGCAACGGCGACGCGGCTGTCCGCTACGGCGGCGAGGAGTTCCTCTTGATGCTCCACAACACCGACGAGGCTGGCGCGATGCGCGTCGCCGAGGCGGTCCGGGAGGTTCTCACGAAGCTGCCCGCACCGGGGCCCGGAGTGCCCCGGGTGACCGCCTCGATCGGTGTGGCTTTCTTTCCTCGCCACGGCACGACGCTCGACGACGTGGTCAACGTCGCCGATGCCGCCATGTACAGGGCCAAAGCCGAGGGACGCGACCGCATCGTCCTGGCACCCGGCCCCGCCATCGAACCCCCGCAACCTCAAAAGAGCGCCTCCGCGCCCTAGGCCGCCGGGTACCCGCGGGTCCCACGGGCACAAAGGTCTCTCAGGTTTCCTTCCGGCGAACCCCGACGACCGTCGAGCTAGCTTGACCGCGCCAGGCCCGTGCCATGGCCGCTGTGTCGAAGGCGACAGCGAAACTGCCATCGCTTGCCAGCACGACCGCGCCGCCGTGGCCTCCCCGTGATCGAACCGACGTCAGCGCGTCCTCGAACGCCGCAGTCAGGGCCTGCCCTTGCGCGACGCACCAGTCGAGCCGGTGGGCAAAGCCGGCAACTAAGAACGACTCGCCCTCGCCCGTCGCTGAGACGGCGATACTGCGATCGTCCGCCCAGGTCCCCGCTCCGGCGATCGGTGAGTCACCGACGCGCCCGGGCAGCTTGCCGCTGCGCCCGCCTGTGGACGTGGCTGCCGCGAGATGGCCACCTCGGTCGACCGCCACGGCACCAACCGTCCCGCTCGCAGACTGGCGCAGGACCCCCTCGCCGCAAAGCGAGGCCGGATCCCTCTCGGCGAGACCTGCCCCCTCACAGAACCGGTCCGCACCGGCGCCGGCGAGCAGGACAGGCCCGGCAGCTGGGCCGCCGAGTGCCATGACCGCCCTGGCCGCCCGTACCGGGCTCTCCGGCCACGTCGCGGCGCAGATCGCCCCGAAGCGCCCTGTCGTGCCATCCATGACCGCCGCGTCGGTCTCTACGGTGCCTTGCGAGGTAGCAACGGCGCCCCTCCCGCAATTGAAGACGCCCGAGGCTTCCATGCGCGCCACGGCCTCGACCACCGCGTCGAGAGCCTGACCGCCGGCAGCGAGGACCTCCCAGGCGGCCCCGACAGCATCGGACATGGCCGCCGACAGCATGGCCAGCTGGTCTTCCGGTCTCGGCCGGAGGAAGTCGCCCGCGCCTCCGTGGATCACGACAGCGGGCCTGCCGAGAGCGCCGGACTCGAGAAGAAGATCTCGGTTCACAACGAGTCCTACCTGTCGCCCCGCACGTCAGTGCCTTATGGGGCCACAGCGGGGCTGTCTGCGAGGCGTCGCGTCATCCACCGTTCCACGACAAAGGCGAGGAACGGCACGAAGCCAGCCGCGACCAAGGCGATGACCTGCCCGAGACGAAGGCGGAAGCGCCGGGCGAGATCGGCCACCGTCAAGAGATAGACGATGTACAAGAACCCATGGATCGGGCCGACAATCTGGACGACTGCCGGCCTTTGCGCCGCGTACTGCAGCGGCACGCCGACTAGCACGAGCACGAGCAGGCCGATGCCTACGACATAGGCCATCACCCGGTAACGCAAGAGGGCGGATTTCCGGGCCGGGTCCACGAGCCTTTCAACGTAGCTTCTGCTCGTCGCTCTTGTTCAGTCGCGCCAGGTAGCGGTTGTAGGCGGCGAGCTCCTCATCCTCCTCCTCGTCGGTGCGGGCAGCCTCATCACGGCGCCGGCGCTCCTCGTCCGGGAGTGGCGGCGTCTCGGCTTTCAGCCCCGGCTGCTCGTGAACAAGCCTCCACCACATGTACACGCCGTAGGCGGCGAAAAACGGCCACTCGACGGTGTAGGCCCAGCTGAGCGTGTTGCCTGACAGCGCTCGGTGCAACTGCCACCACCCGAGACAAAGACAGCCCGGGACCACCACGAGCGCGGTCAGATGGAGGAGGACCGCCCGACGCGAGAACCACGCGGGACCCACACCTTGAGGTTAGTCCTGGACGGTTTCCCGGCCCCCGTCGGCCGGCGACCCGGCCAGGCGGCGTGCTAATCCGCGCGTTGGTCGAAGGTCACCACGAGCTTGCGGGCCGCGCGGGCGTCGTCGACACGACCCACCGGGGTCGTGCGCGGAGCGGCTTTCGCGTCATCGGCGTTGCCGGCCTCGCGTGACTCGCGAGCGACCTGGAGAAAGGCGTCGGCCAGCGCCGCCAGCGTCTGCGGGCTCTCGGTCTCGGTCGGCTCGACCATGAGAGCCTCCTCGACGATCAGCGGGAAGTAGACCGTCGGGGGATGGAATCCCAGCTCCATGAGACGCTTGGCGACATCCAGGGCGCTGAGGCCCACGTCGTGATGGAGCGACTGCGCCGAGACGACGCACTCGTGCATGACTGGCCTGTCGTAGGCGATGTCGTATGTTCCCCGAAGACGTTCCTTGAACCAGTTCGCGTTGAGCACCGCAATCTCCGACACCCGCTTGAGGCCGTCGCCTCCGTTCAAACGCAGGTACATCCAGGCGCGCAGCAACACGACGGCGTTTCCGTGCCAGGAGTGCACGCGCCCGATCGAGCTCTCAGGCATGGTCAGCTCGAACCCGTTGTGGCCGCGCGTGGGCCGCGGACCGGGTAGGAACCGGGCGAGCTTGGAACAGACCGCCACAGGCCCTGCGCCTGGGCCTCCCCCGCCGTGCGGGGTGGCGAAGGTCTTGTGCACGTTCAGGTGAACGATGTCGAAGCCCATGTCTCCCGGCCGGACGATCCCGAGGATCGCGTTCAGGTTGGCCCCGTCGTAGTAGAGAAGACCACCGATGTCGTGCACCGCTTGTGCTATCGCGACGATGTCCTCCTCGAACAGGCCGAGGGTGCTGGGGTTGGTGAGCATGATCCCCGCCACGTCGTCGTCCAGCAGCGCCCGCAACGCCCCGAGGTCGACTCCACCCCGGGCGTTGGTGCCGACGGTCGCGACCTCGTAACCACTGAGCGTCACCGAGGCGGGGTTCGTGCCGTGGGCCGAGTCCGGGATGATCACGCGGCGCCGGCGGGCGGACTCGCCGTTCGCCTCGTGATAGGCCCTCATCAACAGCAGGCCCGTGAGCTCTCCGGCCGCGCCTGCTGCCGGCTGCAAGGTGGCGGCGTGCATCCCGGTGATCTCACACAGAGCCTCCTCCAGCTCGACCAAGAGCTCGAGCCAACCTTGGGTACAGCTGGCCGGAGCGGCCGGGTGCACCGCCGTGAAGCCCGGCAGGCAAGCCCCGGCGTCCGCGGCTTTCGGGTTGTACTTCATCGTGCACGAGCCGAGTGGATAAGCCCCGAGGTCGACGGAGTACTGCCGGTGGGTAAGACGGGTGAAGTGGGACACCAGGTCACGCTCGGAGACTTGCGGCAGCGCCACGGCCCCGCTCTGACGAAAGGCCTCGGGCACGAGCTCGTCAGCTTGCCAGGCGGGCAGGTCCGTTGTCCGGAACGAAGCTGCATGCCGGCCGGGCTCGGAAAACTCGAAGATGGTCGGCTCGAAGTCGCGTGCCAGAAGCGGCGCCCCGAGAGCACGGCCGGCGGGAAGCGGCGCCCTCATCGGACGGCCTTTTCGAACGCAGCCGCGAAACCGTCGATCTCGGCCCGTGTCCGCTTCTCGGTGGCTGCCACGAGCAACCCTCCCTCGTACTCGGTGCCCTCGAACCCCTCCCGGACAGGCACGCCGGCCAGGTAACCGTCTTCGACGAGGCGCTCTATGAGCGTCTCGGGCGCGATCGGCGTCCGGACGGCGAACTCACGAAGTATCGGGGCTGTTGTCATGAGCTTCACCCCGGCGATGGAGCTGAGCGCCTCGCGGGTGTAACGCGTGGCTCTCGCGCATCGCAACGCCACCTCGCGCAAGCCCTGTGGCCCGAGCCAGGACAGGTGCACCGCGGCGGTCACGGCCATGAGCGTCTGGTTCGTGCAGACATTCGAAGAGGCCCGCTCGCGGCGGATGTCTTGTTCGCGGGCGCGCAAGGTCATGACATAGGCGTGGCGGCCCTCGATGTCGACGGTCTCCCCCACGATCCGTCCCGGTATCCGTCTCACGTCCGCCAGGCGGCAGGCGAACAGGCCCAGATACGGTCCACCGAAGCTCAGCGCCGTCCCGAACGGCTGCCCCTCGCCCACCACCACGTCGGCGCCGAGCGAGCCCGGGGTCCGCAGCAGGCCCGCCGACACCGGGTCGAAACACACGACCAGGCGAGCGCCGACGCGGTCGGCGAGACTTCGCGCCGCGGCTAGGTCCTCGAGGCAGCCCAGGTAGTTCGGAGCGGCCACGACGACGGCGCCGAACGGCCCCACGTCGGCGACCTCCTCCCAGGCGGTGACGCCGCCCGAGAGCGGCACGAGGTCGATCTCGTTGCCGGAGCCACGTGAGAAGGTCTCGAGCTGACGGCGCCAATGAGGATGCACGCCCTTGGAGCAGAGCACCCGTCTCTCGCCTGCTGCCACCACGGCGAGATTCACCGCCTCGACGAGCGATGCCGCGCCGTCGTACAGCGACGCATTGGCGACATCGAGCCCACTCAAGCGGGCGATCATCGTCTGGTACTCGAAGATGGCCTGCAGGACGCCCTGTGACACCTCGGGCTGATAGGGCGTGTAGGCCGTCACGAACTCCGAGCGTGATGCCACGGCCTTCACGACGGCCGGTATCTCATGGTCGTAGGCACCTGCCCCGGCAAAGCAGACGAGGTCTCGCCCGCACGGCCGATTGCGGGAGGCGAGCTCATCGAGGCGCCACGCGACATCAGGCTCGCTCATCGCCATGGGAAGGTCGAGGCCGCGTCGCAGCCGCAGCGCCTCGGGGATCTCGCCGAACAGGCCATCGAGGTCGTCGAGGCCGAGGAAGCCCAGCATCTCTGCAATCTCGGCGTCGGTGTGTGCAACAAAGGGCGCGCTCACGAGGGTGTCTCTTCTCCTGCCAACCGCTGAAAAGGTGGCTTGACGACGACGGCTGGGACATGGCCGCCCCGTAAGGCGATCTCGACCTTGGCACCCATCGGTGTCTCCGGGGGCAAGAACGCCAGTGCAATCCCCCGCTGCAGAACGGGAGAATAGTTGCCGCTAGTCACTACACCTGCGGCCTCACCGTCCACGAGGACGCCGTCCCCGTTTCGGGGCGGTCTGCGGCCCTCGGCGAGCAGACCGCGGAGCCGCCGTCGAATCCCGGCCGACCGTTCCCGATCCAGCGCATCCCGGCCCATGAACGGACCCTTGTCCCAGCTCACAACCCAGCCGAGGCCGGCCTGCAAGGGCGTGATGCCCGCGCCGAGCTCATGGCCGTGCAGGGGCAGGCCCGACTCGAGGCGCAGGGTGTCGCGCGCCCCGAGGCCGGCGGGCTTGACCCCCGCGCCGAGGACCGCCCGCCAAAACTCCGGCGCCACCTCGCTCGGCACCGCGCACTCGACCCCGTCCTCTCCTGTGTAACCCGTCCCGGCGACACGGCACGGTGCGCCATGGAAGGCGAAATCCGCCACTTTGAAGTGCCCGACGGCCGCCGCATCGGCCGAAACCGTCGAGAGGCGCTCTCGAGCCCGCGGTCCCTGCACGGCGATGACAGCCCGCTCCTCGGTCACGTCATGACCCCCGAGCACCGAGATAACCCTCTCGGTATTGGAGGCGTTCGGCATGACGTCGAATCGTTCCTCGGCGACCCACCAGACGATGATGTCGTCGAGCACCGAGGCGTCGATCTCGTCGAGAAGGTGCTGGTACTGGGCGCCTCCGGGCGCGATCTTGCGAAGGTCGTTGGTCAGGCTCCTCTGGAGCAGTCCGAAGGAACCGGGGCCATTGACACGAACAGTGCCCAGATGACTCACGTCGAAGGCGGCGGCGTCGTTGCGGCAAGCCAGGTGCTCTGCAATGGTGCCTTCCGGGTAGGAAAGGGGCATCTCCCAGCCCCCGAAATCCACGAGACGGGCACCGAGATCGATGTGCTCGCCGTGCAATGCAGAGTGTTTGAGGATCACCCAGCCAATCTAGCGCCCGCCTCCGGCAGGTATTTCCCCAGCAAACTGAACACATCGCGGCGATAGAGCACCCTTACGCTGACTTCTGGGTAGAGCTGTGCCATCTGGCGCAATTTGCGGTTCTTGACCGTGACGAGCTCTTGGCGAAGTGTCGTCAACTCGAGGAACACACCGTGGTCCGTCAGGTAGAAGTCCGGCCGGAAGGCACTCGTCGGCTGTCCGTCAGGACCCCAGGTGAGCACGAACTCGACCGGCTCGTACTCCCAGCGAACCTCGTAGTAGTCGAGGAGCTCGGCAAACAGGCGTTCAGAATCATGGGCGAACCGCACCGCGGCACGCGCTGGCGGCGTTGTTACCGGGGGGGACCGCCGGTCGGAGAGCGTCTAGCCTCCCTCGGCTCGCCGGGCTGGCCCGGGGCGACCAGCCGAGTCCTTCGGGGAGGCGGGCGTCACCAGGTCACCGGGCTTGGACACACTGCTTGGAGCATGCGCGCTGTCGATGCGGTGGATCGCCGCCTCGACCTCGCCGACGACACCGGCGAGGGGCACGACGTTGAACACGCCCTGACCACCGCGCAACAGGTCGATGATCTCCTCGCCCGTGCGCACCAGCACCGAGCCCTCCCCAACAATGACGAGGTTCGCAGTCGTGAGGTCTTCTCCCACCGACTCGCGGAGACATTCGATAGCTCGTCTCGCCTGGCGCAGGTTGACACCACCGTCGAGGAGCTGCTTGATCACCTTCAGCTCGAGCAGGTCCTTGTAGGCGTAGAGCCGCTGGGACCCGCTTCCCCGCGCCGCCGCCAGCGAGGGCCGGCTCAGGCCCGTCCGGTCCCAGTAGTCCAGCTGTCGGTAGGTGATGCCCACGATGCTGCACACCTGCGGCCCACGGAAACCGACTTGGTCCATGTCGTGCCCCTGTCCTAAGTCCCCGGGCTCCCGCCCCTGCCTAGTGGGACGACAGAGCGGTAGTTACACCCTCGTAATCAAGACTAGGTGTCGCGCAGCTCGACGTCAACGACCGGTCGAGCCTCGCCACACAAGGCGGCACGTCTAGTGCAGCTTGAGCTTCACAGTTCGACTCGGGGCCGAAGTCGCCGCCGTGCTCAGGACGTGAAGTCCTCCGGTCGGATCCTGTCCAGGAACTCGCGGAACTCACCGACGAGCTCGTCCGGGTTGCCTTCGACGGCGACGTCGTCGTCGTCTGGCTCGATGACGAGGCCCTCGGTCTCCATCAGGTCGTCGGCCACATAGAGCGGCGAGTGGGTCCGGGCCGCGAGCGCTATGGCGTCCGACGGCCTGCACGAAACCACGACGTCACGCTCACCGGCGCGCAAGTGAAGCTCCGCGAAGAACGTGCCGTCTCGAAGCTCGGTCACAAGCACGCGCACCACCTTGGCACCGAGGGTCTCGACAAGCTCGCGCATGAGGTCGTGACTCATGGGACGCGGGGGCTCGACGCCCTGCAGGGCGAAGGCGATGGCGGTCGCCTCAGGCCCGCCGACGAATATCGGCAACGAACGACGGGCTCCCTCAGTCTCTTCGAGCAGCACGACCGGGGTGCTCGACCCCAGGTCGACTCGGACAGCCCTCAGATGCACCTCGACCATGACAGCAACTTACCGCCGCCAGAGCCGTTCGAACATCGCAGTCGGCTCGGACCGCAGATCCCCCTCGTCAGCGACCTGCAGCCCCGGCAGATTCCGGTAGCGCTCGTCCAGGTCAAGCCCGTAACCGACGACGTGCTCGTCGCTTATGACCCGGCCGACGTAACGGATCTCGACAGGGAGCAGCCGGCGGCTCTGGCGATCCAACAGGGCGCAGGCAGTTGCCGAACGCGCACCGCGAAGCGCGATCAGCCGCAGCACGTAAGCGAGCGTGAGACCCGTGTCGACGATGTCGAGCACGACGACAACGTCACGTCCTTGCAACTCGAGGTCGAGATCTTTGACCACCCGAACGCGGGTCCGGCCGTCCCCGTATGACGACAGAGCGAGGAAGTCGAGCTCACAAGGCCCAGGCAGCTCGCGCACGAGATCGGCGAGGAAGCAGATGCTGCCCTTGAGAAGGGCTACGAGCACGACACCGTCGGGATGGTCACGCCTGATCTCGCCGCCCAGTCGGCGGGCGATCGCGGCCAGCTCGGCGGCATCCAGAAGGGACCTGACCGTGTGGTCCGGCTGGCTCACCCCCCGGTCAGTTCGCGTAGCGCCGCTTGTGAGAAACAGCGCATCAAGGCCTCTCCGAGCTCGGCGAGCTCGGCGAGCTCCTCCATGGCTCGGGCTCGGGCCCCTGGGTTTCTCTGCCTCAAAAGAGGCGTCACAACCTGTGCGAACAGCCCGGTCTGGCGGTCGGCAGCGTGCTTGAAGATACGCAGGTGCCTGGCCTCGATCCCGTACGGGGCGAATCCGGCCGCAAGTTTCGCCACGAGAACTGCTTCTTCGTCATAGCAGTGCACGCCGGCCACGGTTCGCCCGGCGATGAGACCGAAGGTCTCGAGCTCCTCGATGCCCGCCACCTCGAGGCCGCTGGCACTCGCCAGCTCGGAGACGGTGAGGCTCGCACCGGAGAGCCCCGCACCCGGCAGTCCTGTCGTCGGCCGGGACGAGGCGTGCCGAGCGGGCACGCCAGTGTCCTTGCTGGCTTCGCCGACCGGCTGGCCGGGTGACGAGGACTCCGCACCAGTTTCCCGGGATGGGCTCTGTGGCGCGGGCGTTGGGCCCTTCGCGCGGCGGCCCCCGGGCGAGGCGGTGCCGGAGGCGGCTTTTGTCCCGGGCTCGGGCGGCCGACGCGTGGGGGTTGCAGTCCGTTCCTCCTCGGGACCGCTGCCTTCGGCCGAGCCCGCCGGGCCGCTTTGCGACGCGTGCTCCCTCGGCTGGGGCGCCTCAGTCCTCGCCATCACGGGCATGCTTGTCCGCTTTGGCGTGTGCTCGCTCGAGGACGCGACCATGGCTACAGGCGTCAGGGCCGCGACCGCACCCTGAACGCTCTCGCGGGTGACCGTCGTGGACCCGGCCGCGGCAACGAGAACAGCCTCTGACTCCTGCTCAGGCGGCGGCTCCCCCATCTCGAACAGGTGGGGCGCGGGCGCGTCCGGGTCGCTCATCCCATGGTCGAGGCGGCCCTTTATGACCTTCAATGGCAGGAAGTGCTCGCGCTGCTGGCGCAGGATCCAACGAAGACGTTCGACGTCGGGCTCGTAGAACTTCCGGTAACCCGAAGGTGTTCGCTCCGGCACGAGCAGGCCCCGGCTCTCGAGGAAACGGATCTTCGAGATCGTGATGTCCGGGAACTCCTCGCGCAGCAACGCCAGCACGTCGCCAATAGCAAGGTAAGAGCGCTCCCCCACAGCTAGCTCAACCCGCGCTCGTCGAGAGGAATACGAGCTTGAACTTGCCTATCTGGACCTCGTCGCCACCCTTCAAGGTGGCCGTCTCGATCCTCTCCCGGTTGACATAGGTACCGTTCAAAGACCCGACATCCACGACGACGTAGTGGCTCGCCTCGCGCCGGAATTCCGCATGGCGGCGTGACACCGTCACGTCGTCGAGGAAGATCTCGCTGTCGGGATGCCGGCCCACCCGGGTGACTTCACCTGTCAGTACGAAGCGGGCGCCGGCGTCCGGTCCGCGCTTTACGACGAGAACTCCGGTGCCTTCTGCCAGGTCCCCGGCTGGAACGCTGACTTCCTCGTCAGCGAGATCGCCCGAGGAGTCCTCCGGCAGGAATGAGATCGTCGTGTCCGTGCTCGGGGTGAACGGCGAGCCACAGGACGAGCAGAAGTTCGAGTCAGGCGGATTGCGATGACCACAGTTGTTGCAGAACACCCCAGTACGGTACCTGAGACTAACCAGGGCGCGCTCGGCCAGCTCCCCCTCGGTGATCAACGAAACAGCCATTGCTTGGTCCCCTACTCCTCGCGTTCGGACCGGCGTGGAGCGCGGTCAGACGACCGGCGACGTCTCAGGAGTCTGTCAGTGAGCGGTATCCGGCGGCGTCCAGCAGCTCGTCCAGCTCGGCGAGCTCGGACGGCTCGATCAAACAAAGCCAGCCCTGCCCGTACGCGTCCGTATTGATCACCTCGGGCTGAGTCGACAGCGAAGTGTTCACCTCGATCACGACGCCACCTACGGGCGCGTAAACCTGCGAGACAGACTTGGTCGACTCGACCTCGCCCAGCTCCCCGCCCCGGGCGACACTTTCGCCGACAGACGGCAATTGCACGAACACGATGTCCCCGAGGGCCTCCTGGGCGAAATCGGTGAGGCCGACTCTGACCTTGGCATCTTCGAGGCGCGCCCACTCGTGGTCGGAGGTGTATCTCAGGTCCTGGGGGATTTCCATGGCTCACGGCTCCTTAGGGGCGGCGGCATCTTCCAACGTCGAAGCGATCGTAGTCACTCGCCGGACTCTACCGCCTGTCCCCTGGCCGTACCCGGCCCGGCCGACAAGGCCAAATGCGCCGATCAGGCTGTCCCTTCTGCGACGATCGCCTCGATGTCACGAGCCATCCGGTCGGCCCGTTGCTCCGCGGCGGCCCCGGTTCGCCCCTCGGCGAGGATGCGCGTCAGCGGAGCCTCAGGATCGGGTATCACAAGGGTCCAACCGTGTTCATCGATCGTCTTCACGCCGTCGAGCAGCAGAAGGCCAGCCGGGTCCGCCTGCTCGACAAGAGTGCGCATCACAAGGCCCTTTTGCTCGAAGGGAGTCGTCACCTCCCGCCGCACGATATGGGTCTTCGGAAGCCGCGCCACTGCCTGCGACAGCACGCACCTGTCGCGGGCGAGCAGCGACAGCAGCCGCACCAGGCCCGCCACGGCGTCAAAAGCCGGCAGGAAGGTGGGAAAGACGAAACCACCTGCAGTGTTGGCGGCGAATCGCACCCGCGGCGAGTCGGCAGCCTCCAGCAGCTGCGAGGCCGCCAGCTTGGTCCTCATCACCTCGCAGCCAGTCGTCTCGCAGATCGCCTCGACATGACTGCTCGCATCCACAGGTACGGCAATCACTCCACTGGGCTCTGTCGTGGACACGAGCCGGACTAGCGCCAACAGGGACTCGTCGTCGGACAGGACGTGGCCAGTGTCGTCCACGAGGGTCAGCTGCTCCCCGTCGGGGTCCAGCATCGCCCCGAGGTCGGCACCCGAGGACCGGACGAGATCACCTAACCGGGCCGCGTGCGCCATCCTGTCGAAACCGATGACGCCTGAGGTCGAGACATTCGGGTTGATGCCGAGAGTGTCGGCGCCGAGCTTCGCGAGAACGTTCGGCATGACGAAGCTCGCCGTACCGAAGGCGTAATCGAGGACCAGCTTGAACCTGGCGGCGCGTATGGCGTCGAGGTCCACGAGGCCGGTGAGCTCGTTGGTGTAGAGCTCGAGCGTCCTCGAGGCAAAGCTGATGTCGCCGATCTCGGCTGCGAGCACGCGCCGTGATTCCTCGCGGTCATAGACGCGCTCGATCTTGCGCTGGGCGGGCTCGCCCAGCTCCATCCCATCCTCGTTCAAGAAACGCAACGCGACCGATTGCGGATCGCCTGGCACCAGCCTTACGGTCATGCCTCCGACAGCGGTCCCGGTGCGGGTGAGAAAGCGCGTCACCGGAACGGTCGCGGCCTCCAGGTCCTCGACGTCGCAACCTGCCGCGATGATCCCGACGATGGCCGCGCGCTTAAGCATCCGCGCGGCACGGCTGGAATCTCGCGACACTGCGACTGTCGCGCCCTTGGGAAGTGTCGTGGCGTAAGCCAAAGCGACGCGCATGGCGACTTCGGGCGACAGGTCGACGTTCGCTATCCCCGCCACCCCGAGGCGCCCGAAGAGGCTCCGCGAACCCCGAGACTCCCAGATGATCGACGAGTTCACCACGGCGCCAGCTTCGATGATCTTGTGCGGGTACACCTTCACTCCCGCCCCGATCACGGCTTGACGACCGACCTTCGAACCTGCGCCGAGCACGACCCCGTCGTCGAGGTGCACGCCCTGACGCACGTCGCACGACCTCGCGATCACGCAGCCCCGGGCACTCACAGACGAGGCGATGTAGACGTTGTCGTGGATCACGCATCGCTCGATGACGCTGTTCTCCCCGATGCGGACATTGGCGCCCACTACGCAGTGCCCGTGCAGCTCGACGCCTGCACCGATCCGGCAGTTGTCGCCGATGAGAGTCGGGCCGAGAACGCGCGCCGAGGGATGGACCTCGGCGCCCGCGCCGAGCCACACGCCCGGGCGGAGCGAGAAACCAGGCACGTCGATGCCCACCTTGCCGTCGAGGATGTCCGCATGGGCGGTCAAGTAGGCCTCCAGCGTGCCGACGTCTTCCCAGTAGCCGCCCGCCACATAGCCGTAAAGCGGCCTGCCCGCCTCCAGCATCACCGGAAAGACCTCCGACGAGAAATCGACGGCACGTCCGGCTGGTATCCAGTCGAAGACCTCCGGCTCGAGCACATAGATGCCGGTGTTGATCGTGTCGCTGAAGACATCGCCCCAGCCCGGCTTCTCCAAGAACCTCTCGATGCGCCCTTCCCCGTCGATGATGACGATCCCGAACTCGAGGGGGTTGTCCACCGACTCGAGCGCGAGCGTCGCCACAGCAGCACGTTTGTCATGGAACTCGACGAGCGCCGTCAGGTCTACGTCGGTGACGACGTCCCCGGATATGACTAGAAAGCGGTCGTCCAGCTCGTCGATGGCGTTGAGGACCGACCCGGCCGTCCCGAGCGGTGTCTCCTCGGTGGCATACACGAGCCGGACCCCTAGTTCGGACCCGTCTCCGAAGTAGGTGCGGATCATGCTGGCGAGAAACCCGACTGTCACCACGATCTCGTCAAAGCCGTGGCGCCTCAGCAAGTTCACGACGTGCTCGGCCATCGGCGCGTTCGCCATCGCGAGCATCGGCTTGGGCTGGTTCGCCGTAAGCGGGCGAAGCCTGGTGCCTTCCCCGCCCGCCATGATCACGGCCTTCACCGATCCGCCCCCTGCGGACCGAGATTCGAACGGCCCTCCCGGATTGCCTGTCGGGCGTGCGGAACGTAGGCGGCCGCGGCGACGAAGCTGAAGACCAGAGCCGGCACGAGCGCCACCCAGGTCACATCGGTCACAGCCCGGGCCCAGGTCGCGTGCTCGTCGCCGAGCAAGAACAGCGGTAGGCAGCACAAGAGCCCGAACGTGCCCGCCTTGCCGACCCACAGTACGTCGATGCGCCTCGCCCGCATCAAGGCAAGCGCCATGACCGCGACGGACACGAGCAGCTCGCGGCCGAGCACGACGCCTGCGAGCCAAGCCGGGATGGCGCCGTAGATCCCGATCGCGATGACTGAGGTCAAGAGCACAACACGGTCGGCGACCGGGTCCAGAACCTTGCCAAGCGTGCTGACCTGGTGAAACCTGCGCGCGAGGTACCCGTCGAGGAAGTCGGTCGTGCCGACGAACATGAGCACGAGAGTTGCCGCGATCCGTTCGCCCGGCCCGAACAGAAGCCAGCAGAACACCCCGACCAGCGCGATTCGGGCGAAGGAGATCACGTTCGGCAAGGTCCACACGCGATCGAGACCGTGCCGGCCGTCGACGGGCTCGGTTCGCACGGCCTCCACGCCGGCAAGTCTACGGGCGGCCACACCCCGCGGACCGACCCACCGCCGACGTGCCGGAGAAACTCGCGTCCCCGACGCGCACCTGACCTGCGGGCAGTTCCGGCTCAGCCGGGAAGGATGCGCGTGCCCGTCATGATGTTCGGCACCAGACAGACGTAACGGTCCGCCATCCCGTCCAGTGACCAGGGCTCAAGTGGGAGCTTGGTCGCGCGGGCGAGTTCGTCCTCCTCGGTGACGACGTGCGCCAGCCCTTGCACCATGACGTTCCAGCCCTGATGCCGGTCCAGCTCGTAGTGGTCCACCTCGAAGGCAACCACGAACCCCGCCGAGGCGTCGTTGAGCTTGGTGCCCTGGGCACAGCGCCAAAAAATGTTGCCCTCCGCCAACGCGAAGTTCACGGGAAGCACGATCGGCAGAGCCCGCGCTGTGAGGGCCACGCGACCAACGCTTTCCTTGGTCACCAGCGCGAGACAGTCCTCAGTACTCAGCTCCTCGAAAACGGGTCCCCGATCGCATTCCACGTTTCAAGAGTCGGCCTGAGCAGCCCTTTATCGTTAGAGGCGAAAGTCACCTTTCCTCCGGCCGTGCGGCGGCCAGGTGTTCGCGGGCGGTCACCGGGGTATCGGGACTGACCATTCGACGAGCGTCCCCGAGGGGCTACGAGCCGTGATCGAGACCGAGCCACCGAGCGCACGGGCCCGCTCGGCGATGTTCCGCAACCCGTTGCCCGCGGTACGTCCCTTCGGCGGGCCGACACCGTTGTCGGCCACCGAGACAAGGAGCATGTTGTCCTCAGCCGCGATGACAAGTTCGACCGCCGAGGCGCCCGCGTGCCGGGCGACGTTCGAGAGCACCTCGGTCAGCACGGCAAGGACCTGAGACTCGAGGTCATCGCTCGTGACCGCGTCGACTGGCCCCTGGAACCCGACGCGGGGTCTGAAGCCGAGAGGCTCCGCGGCAGCGCCGACTACAGCATTGACGGCTGCCCGGAGGCCCGACTCGGCCATGGCCGGGCGTTCGAGATGGAAAATCGTCTCACGGATCTCGCGAATGACCTCGTCTAGCCCGTCCACTATGCGGTCTATCCGCCCGGCGACCGAGCCGCTCGTCAGCCGCTCGATGCTCTGCAGACCCATACCGAGCGCAAACAGCTGTTGGATGACAGTGTCGTGAAGATCCCGGCCTATCCGCTCACGCTCGGCGGTGGCTTGGAGCTGCTCGAGCTCGACGCGGGCCTCTCCCAAGGTGAGCGCAACCATCGCGGCGTTCGCGAAGACTTCGACGAGCGCGGTGTCATTGGCGTTGAAGCCGGTCGCCCCCCTCGGACGAGCCACGACTAGCGCGCCCAAAATTCGATCTTCCACCCCCAGCGGGCAGAACAGGCTCGGCCCGAGACCGAGCGCCTTCATCCTGGCCGGCACGGTCGCCTCCGTCGACAGGTCAGGGACGGTAATCGTCTCGCCTTCTGTCATGGAACGCTTCGCGATGCTCCCGTTCGAGGTGAACTCGATGCCGATGATCGATTCGGCGCCCTGCCCATCACTGGCACTGACGACGAGCCCGTCTTTGCCTGACGGAACGACAACCCAACCCAAGGCGGCATCCACGAGACCTCGCGCCCGACACGCGACCAGCTCCAAGGTGGCCGCGGTGGGCTCGCCGGCAAGTAGGCGCTGGGTGATCTCGTTTATGGCGTGCAGCCTCGCCTCTTGACGGCGCCGATCCGTGGCGTCGCGTACGAAGGCCCCGACGAATCGTTCCCCACCGGTGACAAAGGGGGCCAAGCTGACGTCGATGGGGAACTCGCTCCCGTCACGCCTGCGGCCCATGAGCTCGAGGCCCAGCCCCATCGGCCGCGGCTCGCCCGACTCCGTGTACCTCCTGCGGTGCCGCTCGTGCATGGCCCGGGCCTGCTCGGGAACGAGCGTCTCGACGGCAAGACCCACGACCTCGTCTGGACCGAAGCCGAAAAGGGTCCTGATCGCTTCGCTCGCAAGCACGATGAGGCCATCTCGGTCGACGGCGATGACGGCATCAGGCGATGACTGCAGAAGTGTTGCGAGCACATCGGCCGTGTCCGCCACCCGCGACTGCATCGGTACGATGCCGCTGTGCTCTCTCACCGGGGAGCGAGCCTAGTCAGATTGTCGCTGCGAGCGCATAGGCAACGGTGGCGCATACCGACCTGCGACGACCGGCACCGGTACTGAGGCACGAGGTGCCAGACATCTGTGTGCGCATCGACTAAGCAAGTAGTGGCGTCGTCGTGCGCCTGCGCTCGCTCGTCACGACCCTCTAAGGGGTGAATCTTGAACCAGACCGTCGAAGCCCGTGCGACGATCGCGGCGGCGCCCCACACCGTCTTCGAGTGCCTGGCGGACTACAGGTGCGCCAAAGTCTTCATCGAGGGTCTTGAACAGCTCACTCCCCTGGGGCCTCAGACAACCGGTGAGAATGCACGCTTCGACGCGACGCTGAAGATCGCCGGCCGCACGCTCGCGACCGTCATCGTGATCACCTCGCTGGAACCAGGGCGGAGCATCACTTGGTCCTCCGCCGGGGAGGACCACCAGAGCCTCACCTTCGAACTGGTCCCGGAGCCGGGCGGCACAGCTGTCAGCCTGACCGTCTCCTACGAACAGCCGGACGGGCTCCCCGGCGCTCTCCTCGCCCCGTTCGTGGAGCGCACCGTCCGACAACGGGCGAACGGAGCGCTCGGGCGACTGCGGGAGCATCTCTTGGCCGAGTGATCACAAGCCCCCGCACCGCGTGGTCGGGACCTACTTCAGCCTTGCGGCAAGCCCGTTCCCGACTGCTGTTCACAGGAGTCGGAGCACTTGGGGAACAAATGGTGCACGACCCCCGTTGCCTTGCGAGGGAAGCAAGGGGCCGTGCACCGAGTATGAGTATCTCTCAAAAGAGGCGCGCCCTGCGCAACTTTTTTTTTTGACACCGTGGCGCCGCAAGCTCAGGAACTCTGATCGGAAGGACCGAGCCGTGGCTCCAGGGCCTATCACAGCCCACGAGCCGCCTCCGGGCGGGACCACACGCCCCTCGGAGCCGAGCGAAGTCGTCTTGCGCGACCTTCGCGAAGTGCTGCTGCGCCGTCAGGTCTTGAACACGTAGGCCCGGCCGGCATATTTCGCCTGGCCGTAGGCGCCCGCCAGGGTGGTCGTGCCGGAGATCGCAACAGAGCTACCGAGATAGTCGTCCTCGACGGTGTCGGAGCCCTTCAGTTCGGCTGTCTGTTTCCAGCCGGACGCCTCTTTCTCGAACACGTAGCCCCGCCCGGTGTCATTCGCGTGGTCGTAGGCGCCCACGACGATGGAGGTCCCCGAGATGGCCACCGAGATGCCGAAGTAGTCCCCCGTTGTCGTGTCCGAGCCCTTCAACTCGGCCGCCTGTGCCCAACCCGTACCGGTGTCCTCGAACACGTATGCCCGGCCGGCGAAGTTGGCCCGGCCGTACGCGCCCACGACGGCGGTCGTGGGCGCGATGGCCACGGAGGTACCGAAGTTGTCACCGTCTATGGTGTCGGAAGCCTTGAGCACGGCGATCTGAGTCCAGGCGGAACCGATCCTGCTGAACAGGTAAGCCCGGCCCCTGCCCTTCGCGTAACCCTCTGCTCCCACGATGGCGACAGTGCCATCGATGCCTATGGAGGTTCCGAACCCGTCCTCGGCGACGGTACCGGAGCCCTGGAGCTCGGCTGTCTCCGTCCAACCGGAGGCCCTCTTCTCGAACATGTAGGCGCGCCCCGTGTACTTGTCGTGGCCGACCGCTCCCACCATCACCGTCGGGCCCGAAATGGCAACCGACCAGCCGAAGTAGTCGTCGTTCACGGTGTCGGACGCCTTCAGCTCCGCGACCTGCGCCCAGCTCGACCCCGTCTTTTGGAACACGTAGGCCCGCCCGGCGTCCTTGGCGTGGTCGTAGGCACCTACCACAGCGGTCGTGCCCGAGACGGCGACCGCACTGCCGAAGCGGTCGCCTGCTGTCGTGTCGGAGCCCTTCAGCACCGCGACCTCGGTCCAGCCGGACGCGCCCTTCTGGAACACATAGGCCCTGCCGGCGTAGGCGCCGCCTGAGCTGCCCACCACGGCCGTCGTACCGGCAATCGCCACCGAGGACCCGAATTCATCACCTGTGACGAGTCCGGAGCCCTTGAGCTCGGCCACCTGCTTGACTGTGGTGCCAGTCCCTGCTGGCGTCGAGCTGCAGCCCGCCAAGAGGGGCAAGCAGATCCCGGCGACCACCGTGAGCGCGCACAAGCTGGCTACCTGGGACTTCCCCACGTGCACCTCCGGGCGATTGGAGCGGACTGTCTACAGTTCGACGTCAGGCTAGCCCGGGGACATCTTGACCTGAGGAACACCGCGGGGAGCACCACCTCTCAGGTCGCGCCGTCCCAATTGGCGGCTCGCGGTGGCTGAAGCCTTAACGGCCACGCCAACAGTGGCAGTGGTTGTCCCCTGCCACTGTTGGCTTCTGGACTATCTGCCCGGGTCGCTCCTGCTGGACTCACCTCTCGACCCAGACATTGTTTGTCCCCCCGCACCAGGAGGTACGACAGCGCCCGGTCCCGCTGGGCATCGCAACCGGTGTGCGGCCCCTCCTCCCTGCAAGCCAACAGGCCCGCGCTCGGAGTTATTCCGAGGGTCCTACCCGCTCCCCCGGGCACAGACCGCGGGGTCCGCCAGTCCTCGGCGGGGTGGTGTGCGGGCGCGTGGGACAGGCGGTGACGATCTGTAAACCTCCCTCAGCGAGCCGATGTCGGTTAGCGTGGTGGGGCCGTTGCGCGCGGGAAAACCTCTCTTTTCAGTCCTGGTCAACGGCCTACACTTTGACCGAGTAGTTGCCCGCGGGGGGTTAGAGATGAGAAAGGTTCCAGGCTCTCTGGTCGCAGTTGTAGCTCTGGTCGCCTTCGTTGTCCCCTCCCTCAGGGGTACTGACGGTGCGGCGGCTGTCCCGGTCCGTCACCTGGCCGCCACGGGAGGAACCGTCACCTGGCCGGTGGCGGTCCATGACGCCAAGACTTGTGCGTGGTCCTCATCGCCGGCCCTGGCGGGATTCGCGACGACCGTTAAGTGCGCGTCCGGACGTCTCGTGCGTTCTTTCCGCGTCGGGGCGAACCCGTCGACCAAGGCCAGGGATTACTTGCTCAGCCTTACCGCTCGCGGCGAGACGACGACCGTGTCCCACCTGGAGATCGTCGAGGCGGGGCAGCCACAGGCCTCGACGACGACGGACCCGACGACGACCACCTCTACCACCTCGACCACCACGACAACCACGACGATCCCGCTGACGGTAGGTTCGCCGGGCTATACCTCGCCCAACTGGTCCGGGTACGTGCTCACGGGAGCAACAGGTGGCTACGAGGCGATAGGGGGCGGATGGACGGTCCCGACACTCAACTGCCAATCGGTCCCGAACGGCTACACAACAGACTGGGTAGGGGTCAATGGCTTCGGCGACGAGAACCCGGGTCTGTTCCAGGACGGAACGACCTCCTACTGCCAGAACGGGGTGCAGGGCGACAATGGCTGGTGGACGGATGCTTCCTGGCTCTACGCGAGTCAGATCCTCTTCACTGTCTCACCAGGCGACGCCATCTATGCCCAGGTGTACAAGGACTCGACGGGCTACTGGAATTACAGCATCGAGGATGTCACGACCGGCGTTTCGTCAACTTCTCCGGAGTCCTTCGCCGGACCCGGCACCTGTGCAGAATGGATCGCTGAGGATCCCGGCATCCCGAACACCAGCAGCACTAACAGCCTTTACCCTCTGGCGGACTTCGGGTCGGTGACCTTCACGAACCTCGGCCTGACGGTTCCGTCCGGCTCTTGGACTGTCCCTCCCTATTCGGACGCAGTCGAGATGGTGGGCACGAACGGGGCGATTGAAGCCTCGCCAAGTCCCGTCTATGGCGCAGCCGCGGCGGCCGACTTCACGGTCACGTATCGCTCGCCCGGCGATGTCGAGTCCCCGGCCAAGACGGCTGCGGCGACACACCCCCAGTCGACGTTCGCGACACTCACGCCACGACCGGTCGTGGGGCATCAAACACACTCACCAGCGCGCCCGCTTCGCGAGCCGGACTGAGGATTCCCGGCGGTTACTGCGACGTTGCGGCAGCCCGGACCTAAGCCCGGTCGTGGCAGCCCGTCAGCTCCAGACATAAGTCCGCGGAATGCGCAGCGGCCTCATCCTGTTCCTTGGCTTTGTGGCCGTGTGTCACGGTCGTGAGTGTTGACAGTCCTCTGTTTCTTACGCCCTAGCGTGAACACGAGCAGAGAGATTGAAGGAGGTCGCGTGCCGGTTGTCTCCGTCGAACAACTCGCAAAGTCCTACGAGGGGACGAAAGCAGTAAAGGACGTCACCTTCGAGGTAAACGAAGGCGAGGTCTTCGCGCTGCTCGGACCCAACGGCGCAGGCAAGACCACGATCATCGAGATCCTCGAGGGCTTTCGCAAGCGTGACCACGGTCAGGTTGCCGTTCTCGGTTACGACCCGGCGGACCCGGCAACGTCCCGCCTGCTGCGAGAACGCATGGGGGTCGTGCTCCAGGAGCTTGCCGTCGAGCCGTTCCTGTCGGTGCGCCAGGCACTCACGCGCAATGCCGGCTACTACCCAAATCCTCGATCGGTCGACGAGGTGCTCGGGCTCGTGGGGCTCGCAGAGAAGGCAGACGACCGGGTGAAGTCGCTCTCCGGTGGTCAGCAGCGCCGTCTCGATCTCGGACTTGGCATCGTCGGGAACCCGGACCTGCTGTTTCTCGACGAGCCGACAACGGGCTTCGATCCCTCGGCGCGACGCGGAGCTTGGGAAGTGGTCCGGGCGCTGACGGGCGGGGGGACGACCGTGCTCCTCACGACTCACTACATGGACGAGGCGGAAGCACTTGCGGATCGTGTCGCGGTGATCAACGCCGGGCGGATCGTCGCCGAGGGCGCCCCCGAATCACTCGGGGGCCGCGATGTGGGCGAGTCGACCATTCGTTTCCGGCTGCCTGCAGGTGCGTCGGCGGCGCTTCCCGTGGCGGCGACGGTCTCGAACAACGACGTCTACGAGATCAAGACGGACGAGGAAATCGAGGTGCTGGCCGCCCTCACGAGCTGGGCCATTCGGGAGAACGTAGAGGTGGTGGGCTTGACCGTGGAGCGACTCACCCTGGAGGACGTCTACTTGCAGTTGACAGGCTTCCGGTCCGACAGTGAAGCCTCCTCGACCGCGATTGGACACCTGTGATGGGACGTCAGACTCCCTCGCGCCGCTTTCGCGGGGTCAGTGACTTGAGGCTCGCAGGCCGCCAGGTCTACTACGAGCAGCTCAACTTCTGGCTCAACCCGATCGGCGCCGTCTTCACTGTCGGGTTCTCCGTCGTCTTCCTCGTCCTGGTCGGCTCGACCGCCGGCCACCAGCGCAGCAGCGCCATTGGTGGCGAACTCCTGATCGGGTACTACGTCCCGGGGTTCCTCGCTTACGGAGTAATGGCTGCTTGCTTCAACATGTTGACCATCAACCTCGTTGTGAGGCGAGAGATGGGGCTGTTGAAACGCGTGCGCCTTTCACCGCTTCCCACCTGGGCCATGATGGCAGCGGTCTCGGTCAATGCGGTGATCATCTCTGCGGTTCAAGTGATTCTCGTGCTGTTGATCGGGCGGTTCGGATACAGCGTCGCCTTCCCGCACAACCTACCCGCTCTCGTCGTCGTGCTCGTCGTAGGCGCCGCCTCCTTCACTGCTCTCGGTCTCGGAGTGAGCACTTTGATCCCGAACCAGGAAGCGGGGGCGCCTGTCACGAGCATCGTGTTTTTCGTCTTGCTCTTCTTGTCGGGACTGTGGTTCCCCTTGGCGGCGAACTCGGGGCTGGCGAAGTTCTCGTCGTACTTGCCCGTGCGGCACATGATCGTCGCTGTCTACGACGCGTCGATCGCCGAGAAAGGCGTCTCGAGCTGGCCGTGGCACGATCTTCTCGTCATGGCTATCTGGGGCGTAGTAGCTGTTCTCGTGGCTGCGCGGCGCTGGAGCTGGGCTCCGCGCCAGGCAAAGCGTGGCCGCTCACGGGGCTTTTCAAGCCTCGCAACGGTGAGCCGTCGCCAACCCGGGTGAGAACGACCTAGTTCTGACCTTGCTAACCGGTCGCAGGCCAAGGCGCACAATTGGTGCGGCCCGCACTCGGAGATGACTGCGTCTCGGGGACTTGCCGATCGGAAGCAGCCGGAGTGCCGGGCGCGGCCCGAACATCCATCCTGCGCAGTCCAGCCACAGACAGAACGAGACGGAAGTGCCCTGGTGGTCAGAGGTGTTCTTGCTCGTCGTTGCGGGCGAGCAGCTCCTTGGCGGTGCCACGCCATGCTTGGGCGCTGGTATCGCGGGGTCGTCGAGCGCGATCTGCAGCAGATTGTGCCCGACGATGATGGACGCGTAGCTCCTGGGAGGCGTTGGCGACGAAGTGTCGATTAGCCGCCCAAACGGGTCCTCAAGGGTCTCCCCGAGTTCCTTGAGCTCGTCCTTCGGGCCGTCGAGGGCCGGGTGCTCGTGCAGGTGATGGTGTGGACGAGTCCGAGCATCCTGCCGGCAACGAGCCAGGGGGCCAGGATGGCAAATGGGGCCGCGATGCCCAGAGCGATGCCAGAGTCGACAGTTGTCCACCTTGCCTTGACTAACGCGACTCCCCCACCACCCCGTCTGCGGCTCGCCTCATAGCGCGGACGTCGAGCTTCTTCATCGTCATCATCGCCTGCATGGCCCGATCTGCCCTTTCCCGATCAGGGTCACCGAGCACTGACGACAGTTCGGACGGTACGACCTGCCAACGCACGCCATAGCGGTCCTTCAACCAGCCGCATGCGATCTCCTCGCCGCCATCGGTGAGCGCCTCCCAGTAGTGGTCGACCTCCTCCTCGGTAGCGCAGTCGATCACGAAGGAGATGGATTCGTCGAAACCGTAGTGAACTGGTCCACCGTTGAGCGCCACAAACTCGTGGCCGTCAAGCTCGAATTGCATCGTCATCACAGCACCCGTCGGTCCCGGTCCGGCCTCGCTGTAGCGAGTCACCTGCGTGATCCGGGAGTCCGGGAACACCGAAAGGTAGAACTCGACCGCCGCTTCGGCCTGGTCGTCGAACCACAGGAAAGGAGTGATCTTGGGCATGTTGCAACCTCGATTCTTCGTGAGCGTCCTGCAGGTGAGACGCCGGCTGGCAAGAGAAATCATCGCTGCTGGAGCCTTGACCCGCGACCGCGCAAATATGCCGCGACGAGCACTCAAGATACAAGCGCTGCGACTCAGCCAACCGGACATTCGGGGCGGTTCAGCCAGGGGTTCCTGCGACAGCTTGTGAGGCTCTCGAAGGCGACCCAGAACTGAGCGGCGCGACTAGAGATCAGGGACATCCGGGCGGTGGATGACTCTCGGCCAGGAGCCGTCGGCCCGACGATGTCCCTTGTAGCGTGCCTGCTCCCTGGTGGGGGCGTGGTGCTGGAGACTTCTCGCGCGAACGGCGACGCTACCTCGCACGCCGAACATTTCGACACTCTTGATGGATCAGCCAAAACGCGCGAGCCGCCATTCCGCGCTTCGGCTCCCAGTTCTTGGTCAGCTCGCCATCGTCGGCATCCGCTCTGGCCCGATGGCGGCCCGGGCGATGTTCATCTGGTCATGTGCGCAGCCGTTTGTCACGGCATCACGACGTTCCTCGGGCTGGTGGCCCCGCCCGACCGACGGGGGGCTCCCAACCACAGCACTGCTACTTCTTCGCGGTCAGTCGGAACGATGGCGATGCGAGAGGCGTTGGGAGGAACATGGACACACGCCGTCTCGTAGGCCCGCTCGTTGCCTTGATGGTCACGTTCGCCCTGCTGGTAGCCCCTGTCGACGACGGCGCCGCCACCGCTTCTCCTAGGGCGAGACCAGCTCTGCTGTCGAGCGGCTCTGTCCGTTGGGGTGGGGCCGTCTGGCGGGCTGTCGCGGCCCAACCGAGCGGCTACGGCACGGTGACGGTGACGGTGTCCCGGGAGTCGGGAACCGCGTGGCACCGACAAGGACAGGTCCGGCTCAACTCGGCCGGGACCCTGCCTCAGTCGGGCGACCTCGGCGCTAGGGGTGACGCTCTGTACGCCGCCGGCCTGACCGGGGTCACCACTCCAGATTTCGTCCTGGTGACTGAAGACCTCGGGTCCGAGCCTTGGTTTTCGGTCATCTCAGCCAGCCGCGGCCCCTGGCACCTGGTCCCAGTGGACTTTGGTTACGGGCGGCTCACTGGAGTCCCCGCGGCTGTCAAGGTGGATGGCCACCTGTTGCGAGTGGAAGTGGGCGGCGGCGTGGACTCGAACACACCCACGGCCGTCGACTGGTACCGCTTCAGCGATGGCGCTTTCTCGATCACCAACCCGCCGGGAAGAACCCCACCGTGTGACTCCAACGAGCTGCCCTCGGTTCCCCTGCCCGACGGCCAGGGCAGCGAGGCGCCCAGTGGCTACGACTGCCTGGACGGCTGGGCGTTGTCCACGGGGACGTACCAGATGAGCCCTTACCTCGATCTGGCGAACTGGCAGGGTTCGTCCGGTTGGCAGGACATTGCCCAGTACGTAGGACCGGACCTCAACCTGGACGATGCCCCTATGTGGTACGGCATTCCCCTCGGCTTGCTGCAAGGGCTCGGAAAGGCCGTGGGCGCCACAGTAGCGCCCGACGTTGCGGCCGCCTCGGTGCTCTCCCGCTTCCAGGGTGCAACTGTCGCCGGCTACGACGATCTTTCCGTCGTTGTCGACAGTGGGGTGTTAAGGCAGAACAACCGGGACTGGCTCGCTGTGGCCACGTCGCTCGGGGTGGGCGTGAGCGTGGAGGTGTTCGCTTGGAACGGCACCTCCTGGTCCCGCACGGGAACCGTCAACATCGGCTACTTCGGCCAGCTTGAAGATGCCCCGGAAGGCGGCGGTCTCGTCCCAGAGGCGCTGACGGGGTTGTCGGCGCCAGACTTCGCCCTCAACGGCATCGGCGCCGACACTCATTGGTTCGCAGTCATATCCGATATAGGCGGCCGTTGGCGGGGCGTCCCCTTCGACTGGGTGGGCAAGCCAACTGTGGCGGTGAGCGGGGGCAACGTTCAGGGGAGCCTTGTCGAAGGAGAACTCGACGCCTGCGGTTGCGCATCTGGGCCAGAAAGTTCCATTTGGTACCGGTACTCGCAGGCCCGCCGAGAGTTCGTGCCCACCGATCCCCCGGGCCTCCCGGCGCCTTGCAGCGCTGCAGCGGCGCACCAGACAGTGACTGTGGCCGACATCACCTTCGATCGGGTGGCCTGCGTCGACGGTTGGGCGATAGGTGCAGGCACTGAGACCAGCCACTTGAAAGTGGTCGTGCTGATGGAGCAACAAGGCACAACCTGGCAGGCCGTGAACCTGGCCGACGCGCCGGTACTCGGTAGACGCCTCCTCTCCAGGCTGACCGCTGAGTACCTCGTACCCCCGGACGTACTCGATGAAATCGTGACCGGGTTGGGTGTGACCGCCGGTTAGCAGCCCTAGGGACGGATGCGCACGACCGTCCAGGAGCTTCGCCGACTTCATGGATCGCGCTCAGCCTCCGATCATGAAGAGCCTGAGCCCACAAGTGGCCGCTCCTCCTCTTTTGACTGCGCGGCTTTGTCAGCACCGACCGGTTCCAGCAAGCGGCAAGGCTGAGCCTCAATCGAGCGGGGGACCCGTTAACCGGCCCCAGGCTCTGGCGCAGTAGGAAAGCTTCATCCCCGAGCAGCCGGGAAGCGTAACTACGTCGTGGTCTTGCCGTAGATGATGCCGACGAACGCCGGGGTGGTCGCTTCGTGCTTGTAGTCCGCGGAAAACCCGCCTCGCACATGGCTGAACACGCCGGCGAACTTGCCGCCTAGCAATTGGAAGACCGGGAACTCCATGTTGGACGGCGGCCTATAGCCGCCCACCAGGACAGGCACGAGGGCCCCGCCGGCGTTGACCGCCCCGGCGCCGTTGCAGCACGGGTTGATCATCTGGAACTGCCCGAAACGGCTGGGACTGGCGATCTGGGTCACGATGGCGCCCCCGGACTGGTTCGTGAACGCCGATCCTTCCTGGAGCAACCAAGTGGCCCCGGGGGCGACCGTCACCGTACCGGCGTTCAAGTCCGAGCCACCCCCCGATTCGTTCATCTCCCCGCCGGTCACGGCAACCACGCCGGACCGGTTGTTTGTCAGCCCGATCTGCCAGTTGACTGTCCATGCCGAGCCATGCACCTCGGCGAGGACGGTGCCGTTGTTGCGCAAAGTGCCATCGTTTATGACGGCAGCGCCTCCCCCGGTCTTCGGTCCTTGGGCGTCGAGCACGATTGTCCCGTCGTTGACGACAGTGGTGCCGCCCAGCCCGAGGGTCGTGCTTGGGTAGTTGTCACCCTGGTAGTTGAAGGTTCCCCCAACCACGGTGATCGTCTGGCCACGGGGGACCGTCCCGAAAAGCTCTGTGCTGTCCGAGTTCACGACGAAACTGGCCTCCCCAGCGCGGTCCACCAGTTTGCTGGCGGTTTGCAGCACAACGGCGTTGCCCGTCACCCGTCCGCCAAGTTGTGACCAGGTGCCTTGCTGAGATGAGATCGCACCGCGGTTCATGACCAAGCCAGAGTTGGTGAACGTTCCGTCGGCATAGCCGCTGCCGGGTGGTTGGAAGGCAAGGTCCATCGAAGCCGCGGACGCCACCGACCATGTGCCGTCGTTGGTGACCGAGTTGACCTCCAGCAGGCCCGACTGGTCGGTCACCGAAGCTTTGGGCTCATTGGTCAAGGCGCTGTAGAACTGCGTGTAGTTGGCCGCTTTGTTATTGGCGTCCTGGACCATCGTCGTTACGGCGCCATAGTTGGTGAACGGGCCGCCACTTACCACTGCGTCCCCCCCATAAGGAACTCCCTTGGCCTTCTCCCCGCCGTCTGTCGAGCTCAGGACCAACCGGCCATGGGCGGTGATCAGGCTCGGCCCCGTCGTGCTCAGGCCCGTCGTGTTGACCTGTTCGTTGCTGTTGTTGGGACTGCTCTGCCCGAGGACGACAAGGGTCTGGTTCCCCGACCCGCTACCAGCGCCGAGGGTGAGTGACGAGATGGCGGCAAACTGGTGGTTGGGGTCGGCGGTGCCGATGGACCACGGCGCCAGCGTCACGGTGTAGGTGCCCGGGACGGTGATGCAGGCGGCGACAGGCCCCGCTTCACCGGGAATCCCGGCGGTCCAGTTGCCGGCAACCGACCACAGCCCGCTGACCGGAGCCCTCCAACTGTCCGTGCACGCAGGTGAGGCCAAGTTGGGAGAGCCCATGGCGGCAACAGTGGGCACGAACACGGTGCCGAGGGTCAGTGCAGCCGTCAACAGAACTCGGGAACGGATCATTCTTGTCCTCTCAAAAGGGCGGGGACGGCAGCTGAGGCACGCCGAACATTTCGTGTCGCTGCACCCTACAGTACCGAGCGCTCGAGCCGGCGCTCCCCGGCGCCAGCGGCTCACCACGGCCGCGCACCGGCATGCGGGCTGGCCGAGCGCGAGGCCGCCGCGGTCGTGCGCATCGGCGACGACCATTGGCTTGAAACACCGCTCGGCAAGCTCCGCAATGATCACTGCGTTGCCCGCTCCGTCCCGAGCTCGCCGATCCGCAGACCCGAGCACATCACGAGTGCCCAAACGCGCTCAGTCCGGTCGCCCTCCACCAAGTTGAGAAACCCGCGGCCCTGTTCGGGGCTCCAGTAGCGAGACAGAATGCTGGACCCCGCACGAGTTGAAATCATGAGGCGCTCTCGCAATCTCACAGCGCTGGACCAGGACGAGCGGAAGGCACAGGCCTCAGCACTGCCCGGACCCTATCCAGATATCAAACCAAGTTGCGACGCAAACCCAGCCATGCCCTGCAAGGCTCACACCCCTGAGGGTTTCATTTCCAGACCCAAAAGATGAAGTATCCGAGCAACATCGAGACCAAGCCGCCTGCGAGAGCCACATAGGGGAGCACACCAGCCTTGGTTGGCCCCAACTCCGTCTTGCCTTCCGGGATCAAGTCGGAGAACATGTCTCGCGGGAACTGCCCCTTGTCTGTGAAGTGGTGCCGGTACAGGAACACCGGCACCGCAATAAGTGCAGACACCCAACCCGCGTAAAGCGTGCCCTTACCCCAGACGTTGGCCCCGGCTCCCAGCAGGAACACGTTCACGTAAGCCATGCACACCCCCGCAATGAAAAGCGGCTTCGGGGCCTTATACGGCCGTGGAACCTCGGCGTTGTCCACACGGTGGATCCAGCCAGCGTTCAGGTTGAGGAAGTTGAAGATCATGTAGTTACAATTGGACACCGCGAGCACAAAAATGTAATTCGACATCAGCAGCAGGACCAGGTTGACGATAAGGTTGGTCCACATCGCGTAAGTCGGCACTTTGTGTTTGTTCAGGTGCGAAAGGTATTTGGGCAGCCAGCCGTCCTGGCCACCCTGAAAAAGAGTGCGAGACGAACCTGACATGGCCGTCATGATCGCGAGAATGATTGTGAAAAACAGCAAGACCACGAAAAGCTTGGTCACGAAGGCGCCGCCGTGGAGCATGCCTGCGAGGGCGTCGCCGACTCCGGCCCCGGAGTTAATGCCGGGTTCAAGCATCGTCTTCGTACCCAGCACGCCCTGAAAGACAAAGGGCACCAGGAAATAGGCCAATATGCAGAATCCACCCGACCACAGGATTGCCCGTACCATGTCTCGGCCTGGATTCTTGAACTCACTCATGTAGCAGACGGTCGTCTCGAACGCATAGGCTGACCAGCCCGCAATGAAGAGTGCTCCCAGGAAGAGGGTCCAGCCTTGAACGTCCCAGTGACCATTAATAGGCACGAAGGGCGAGAAGTTCTTCGTCATCACATCGCCGGTGATGAGCGGGATCACCGTCACAATCAACAGTGGCGCCAGCGTTGCCACGGTCAGGATGGTTTGAATCCGCGCGGTCCCCAAGATCCCACGCTGCTGAACGTTCCACACTACCAAGACGATGGCGGCACCTATGATAAATGTGGCATTGATTCGCAGCGTTAGGCCAGTCTTCAGAAACCCTAGTTTGACCAATGTTATTTGCCATCTATTGATGCGGGCCGTGGGCCCATAGAAGATCGAGAGCAGGTAACCGGCTCCGAGGCCGCCGCCAATGGCTAACACCGGCGTCCAGGCCAGCCAGTTGCACCATAAAGAGATCGGCGCCGCTATTTTCGTGTACCTGATCCATGCCGTCGCTCCATGCACAGCCACACCGCCCGACTTCTTGGGGTGCAGCCCGGCAATTTCGGCGTAGACAAAGGCATCCACAAAGCCAATGAGCACCGAGATCGTCCATACGAGAACGGCAACTGGGCCGGTGAGGGCTGAGATGCCTCCCATCGAGAATAGGACCAGCGCTGGAACGCCTGCCGCCACAAAGAAGGCACCTATCCAACTCAAGTCTCGGCGCATGTTCGTTAGGCGGCGGGATTCTAAATACGCCTCACCTATCATGGCTTCCTGATCTGCCACAGCACCTCCCTCTGATGACTGACGCCATCAGCTCGAAACGCGGCCGGTCTTCGGTCTCAGGGCCGGACCTCTGGTGCTCTCTTGTGGGCGAGGTCGGCTCTTGGGCCCTAGTGTCGTCATCGCAGAACACGGCGATAGTCGAGATTTTTGTGCCTGAGCCCGTGTGCCGCCAATCCGAAGACCGAGATCGTCACGGTTGTCGAGTTGCTTGGCGGGTGAAGATCCCAACGGTGTTCCTGCCGTACATGAACCTGACCGTGGACCAACGACCAGGCTTTCGCCGCGCTACGAAGCGTGCCGAGTGTGAACGTCACCCCAGGGACCAGGATCGACTCGTTGGAGCTTGTCATCAGGAGCCCAGGGAGGAGGACCCTGTCGCGGCCTCTCGGACCACCACTTCTCTCCTGAACTGATCCAGTCAACCGGCCACGTCAACTAGATCGGCGAACGGTCCTCCCGAGCTTTGAGCCCCACGCCATCTTGATGGCGCGGGGCCACTGCGAGATAGCCGGGAACAGAGCGGTCTTCGCGCAACAAGTGAGCGCGAAACGATTTGGTCGTGCTTCCGGGCTGGGCTCGCGGCCGAAAGTTCGGCCGGCCGCAGCGCTTCTGGTCCTCCACACCTCACCGCCGGCACTTCCGGCAGTGTCATCTCGTGAATGAAGCGCTTGACGACGACCGAGCACCTCAGGAAGAATTTCTTCACGGCGGCGACCGGTCGCCGAGCTGTGGAACATCCGCCCCAGCCGGGGTTCCATTGGCGAAGGGGATTCGCCCTCTCGGTCGTCAAGGTCACAGGCCATCTTCCAACACCGCGTAGCTGGGGGACGAGGGTGTCAAGAGGAGGCTTGTCCATGACCAAGGACGCCAGCTTCAAGAAGGCTGTGAGGCGCCACGCTGAGGAGACCGGGGAGCGCTACACCGAAGCGCTCTCGGATCTCGAGGGTCTCGGTGCGCGAATGCACCACGAGCCCGTTGCCGAGCGACTTCTTGCCCATCTCCGGGACCGTTACGGCATTGACCCGGTCGCTGCGACGAAGCTCAGTGTGCACAAGACCTACGTCTTCCGCATTGACCGCAAGCAAGGCGACCCGTGGGTCGCCCGGGCGTTTCCGCCCGCTCGGCCGCGCGCTGGTGCTGAGGGCGACGCCGCGATCCTGGGATTCCTGGAGCGCCAGGACTATCCCGCGGAGCGCCTGGCGGTCGATGATGCCGTATCTGACCTCGGTGACAGCGCGGTCCTCGTGACGCGGTTCGTCGAAGGCGGCCAGCTCCCCGACAGTGCCGCGAAGTTCGCCATGATGGGTGAGCTGCTCGGACGGCTGCACGCGCTGCCATACGACGACTCCGCCAGCCGCCCAGGTGGAGCGAGCGGTGAGGACCCGCGTCGTGAGGGCTCGCCGCGACAGGACCTGCTGGCTGCGCTGTCGTTTCTCGACGCCGTCGACACCAAGGTCACAGACGCCGAGCGCGAACGATTCGAACGGCTCCGCGACCGGGTGCGCTCGGCCGATGACGGTCACGGCCTTCCGGAGGGGCTGCTCCACGGGAATCTCCTCCACGCCCCCGATCACGCCGTTCTGAGCGAACAAGGGCCAGTCGCGATCAACTGGAAGGCGTCCGGGCGCGGACCGCGCCTTGCCGACTTCGCGTACCTGATTTGGGGAGCGGGTTCGTGGAACCCGCGTCAGCCGAACCAGGAGCGGATCGCCGCGGCTGTCCGCGCCTACCGCCGACACGTCGAGCCGACCGACGACGAACTCGACCGGCTCGAGCCCGTCATGTACATCCGGACGCTCTACCTCGCCTGTTTCGGTTACCGACGCGCCGTCGAAAACGGTGTGGCGTTCAACGAGTGGGGCTTCATCGTTCCACGGGAGTACTTCCGCTCCGCCGCCGCGGCAACCCGAGCCGCGTTCGGCCGGTAGGTCGTCGGTGCGAACGCGTTCGATCCTCCCGCGCGCTCGTTCGGCGGTGCTCGCGTGAGCGCGCCCGTAGAGGTCCCGCCGGACATCGTCGAGCGAGTCCGCACCCTATGTCTGGCGCTGCCCGAGGTGACGGTGCGGGTCGACGAATCACTAGTCAGAACGAGATCGACGGCGTGGTCGTTCGACATTCGCCGGAGGTCGTTCTGCTTGCTCGTGTCCTTCGAGAACGCGACTGGCAAGCCCGTTACGCAGCTCGTGTTGCGCGCCGACCCAGAAGAACGCGAGGCGTTGCTGTTCATCGGTCCCCCGTTCTTCGCCTCGCGAGCCGGCCGCGGTCGCATCAGGGTGGTGCTCACTGACGACACGGACTGGGAGGAGATCCGTCAGCTCGTGACCGAGAGCTACAGGATCCTCGCGCCGAAGAAGTTCACCGCACTGCTCGACTAAGCGCGCTCTCGCGTAAGTACTCTCACGCGAGTCCTGGTCACTTGGTGGCAAGCGACTCCACCGAGGCCGGAGCGACAGTGGTGGCCCGGGTACGGGCCGGGACCTCCGGTTTCGTCCTCGAATGAAGCTCGTAGGAGGCACGCCTTTGCCGTAGTACGCGAACCGGTGTCCCTCATCTCTGCTCCTTAGCCACCCTCAGGCCCTCGTTACCAAACACTCGTATCCGCGACTCTCCTCTGGGCGAGCCGCTTTTCCCTCCTGGCGCCCAGGCCGCTCATGTGTAGGCGGACTCGTCCTTCAGGTTTTGGCGCAGCCAGGTCCTCACCTCTTCCTTGTCCTCGTGCCCATGAACGGTCATCGCATGGTGTGTGGCGGCGGCGATCACCTCGTCCTCCTCACCCGAAATTGTAAGCGTGCAGCCGCTATCGCTCGGGAAGTCTCGGCAGTCGGCAACTTTTCGGACCATTGGGTCTCCCTTCTCTCGATTCGATCGCTGTGGTGGTCACATTTCCTCGACGCCGCGCACGTCCAGGTTGCGGAACAACACCGGCCCGTCGCACAGGTGGCCGAGGCGCTCGGCAAAGGATGCCGTCTCAGGGAGGTCCGAGTTGGCCATGGCTTCCTCATAGGAAGGGAACTCCACGATCTGGACATAGGTGTTCGGCCGTTCCCTGTCCTGGGTGAAGGTGGCCCGCTCAGCGGTCCGACGTCCCGCTGTCTTCGTTCGCCACTCGCTGACCAGAGCCTCGACTTCGTCTGGCTGGGTCGTCGTGAACTCGATGATCTGGACGAACGCCATCGCGACATCTCCCCCCGGGAGCCGCTTTCCCGCGCCGGGACTTCGCCGCTGGGAACCCCCCTTCGCGCACGGTAACGCTGTTCGAGGAGCATTTCAATCAGTTGTTTGCGCCAGACCGCCAGAACGCCAGGTCGAGGGTACCCCGCAGCTCAATTGCCACGAGGCCTTCTGGCCATATCGATGAACCGTGGCCTTGGCAAGGTCCTTTGTGCCGCTGGCTGATTGCACTCGGCCCACCGAAGGTCCACGTCCCCGTTGTGGCGCCAGGCGCCAAGCGAACGGTTGACCGCGTAACGCCCTTCCCGAAGAAGCGCTTCTTGTCAAGATGTCTTCGGCGAAACCGAAGTCTGCTTTTCCAGGAGTTCGCGAAGCTTGAACTGCAGACGGCGCGCACGACAAGAAGACTCTCTGCTGGTCAGGTCAGTCAACTCCCAACGATGTCGCTGGATGGAACGCCTGCAGTCTGCACGTTGACGGCTCGGGGCCCGCCTGAGGCGATTCCGAAGTGTCGCCGAAAGGGACACGTCAGCAGGGCCGGCGCAGCTCCGCAGCCGTCAGTTGCCTTCGAGCACCGCGAGATCGCGCACCGCGTAGCGGTGGTGCTCCCACTCCTCGTTGAGGATCACGTGGAGGCATGCCAGGACGGTGTGCTCACGGTTCGGATGACCCGGCGCGTCCGGGGGAACACAAACACGCTCTAGCTCCTCGGACGTCAGGGCGGCGATCGTGTGCTGGACCTCGTCCATCCGGGCACGACGGACCTCGAGGACTTCGTCCAACGACGGGTTCGCGCCGGCTTCGAGCCCCCAGGCCCCGGGATCGCTGAGCCACGACCCTGCAAGCCCCCAGGGGTGGTAGGGCCGGTCGATCCCCTTCACCATCCGCCGGAGCCAGCAGTCGGTCGCGAGGATGAGATGGCGAAGCGTCTCGACGAAGCTCCACTCGTCGTCCACGCGGTCGTTGAGCGTCGCCTCGGAAAGCTCCCGCGCACGGGAGACGGTCGCCTGCCACCGTGCCTCGATCATCGCCCACGCCTCCGCGAGGCCTTGAGGGTCGGCCGCCTGCAGCTGTGTGAGCTCAGGGAAGAGACGCGCGCGCTCTGCCGCCACGAGTGGCGCCACCTCGACCCCGTTCAGGCGGAGCCCTTCGAGATCACCTGAGATGTCGGCGTTGTAGAACCACGCGTCCGTGATCTTTGCACCCTCGAAGTTCGCCGCGTGCAGGCGGGCGTTGGAGAAATCGGCTTCCTCAAGGCGCGCGCCCGAGAGCTCCGGGCCTTTCTCGTACGGCATTGGTCACCTCCGAACACCGCAGGTTCGCGCGACTGCGCCCGGCCCGCAAGGGATCCTCAACCGGCCGGGGTCGGACAGCTGGTAGAGGGTGCAGTTTCAACGAAGCCAGGGTCGGTGCTGCGTGCCAGATCTATCGCGCTGTGAGCTGCCACGTTAGGAGCGAGCCATCCAAAGTTGCTTGCTGTCCCTAGACGGCCTTGGCTCCCGTCACTAGGCGCTCCCGATCGAACATCCCGGAGACGGAGCGCAAGAGAAGCGCATCGATCACGAGCAACCCGGCGGCAAATTCGAGCGCCACGGAGAAGCTCGGGCTAACCACACCGACCGCCAGCAGGACGATCACGCCCACCGGGGGAAGGCTCGCCAACATGCCGAGCTGCTGGGCGACTCGCACCTCGGCCGCCCTGACTGACATCGCCATGCCGACCCCTATGCCCCAGCCGGCCATCAGGGGAGAGAGGAGGAACAAAGCGAGGATGACCGGACTGTCGTCGAACACGGCCGAGGCGACAGCGGAGTTGGCGCGCAGCCGGACGGCGACGAGGAAGAGGCCGAACACCGTGTACGAGAGCGCCAGCGTGGGAATCATGACCGACGCCGCCTTGCCCAGAAGGAACTCCTGCTGGCGGAGAGGCGTGGTGAGGAGCGGTTCGAGCGTTCCCTGCTCGCGCTCGCCAACCACGGTGTACGCGGCGAGAGTGCTCGGCATGATGGTCGGGATCAAGAGCAGATAGAGGATGGGAAGGATGAGGCTGCTTTGCAATGCCACACCCGAAGTGCCCGGCGTGGCCAAGAAGATGGAGAGGACGGGCTGAAGGAGGAAGAGGAGTGGGAGGACGGCCATGGTCACGACGATGGACCGCTTACGCCGGTAGTCGCGCAACTCCTTGCGGACGACGGCGCGCACATGCATGGCGTCGAGGTTCATCATCGCTTGTGGCCCTCCACGTCTTCGGCGATCAGCTCGAGGTACACGTCCTCGAGTGAGTGCTGCGCCTCACCGATGCTGAGAACATCTGCTCCGGCCTTGACGAGGCCCCGTACCACCTCGGGTGCGGCCGCCCTCGGCTGGGACACCGTGAGCACGTAGGAACCAGGACCTTCTTCGCGCCAATTTTCGACGCTCTTGATGCTGGTGAAGAGCTGCTCTGCGCCTATGACCGGCTCGGCGGTCGTGACGACGAGTGCCTTCTTGAAGAGCTGTTCGCGCAGCCCCGCCGGCGTGCCTACGGTGCGCAACGTGGTGTTCATGATGGCGACGCGGTCACAGAGCTTCTCGGCCTCGTCGAGCCGGTGGGTGGTGAGGAAGATTGTCACTCCCCGCTGGCGGAGCCCGATGACGAGGTCGTGTACCTCGCGTGCGGCCACCGGGTCGAGGCCAGACGTCGGTTCGTCAAGGAACATGACAGCCGGATCGCTCAGCAGGGTTCGGGCCAGACCCACACGCTGGCGGAGCCCCTTGGAGAGCCCGCCGCACAGATCTTTGGCCCGATTGGCGAGGTTGACGGCCTCAAGTGCCTTTTCGATTCTCGGCCCGGGGTTGTGCAAGCCGTAAAGACCGGCAAAGTACTCCAGGTTCTCGGTCACGGTCAGGCGCAGATAGAGACCGGGTGCCTCCGGCATGACCGCAATCCGCTGGCGGATCTCCACTTCGTTCTCGGGGCTGAGCGGGATTCCGGCGACTGTGGCTGAACCCGAGGTCGGCGCGATCAGCGTGCCGAGCGTACGGACGGTGGTGGTCTTGCCGGCGCCGTTGGGTCCGAGGAAGCCGAACACCTCCCCGTAGGCGACTTCGAAGGAGACCTCGGAAAAGGCAGTTCGCTGACCGAAGCGCTTGCTCAGATGCTGCACGGCGAGGGCGGCCGGGCCTGTTTTGCCATCGAGGGTCGGTGCACTGACGATTTCCCTGACGCTGGTGATCGCCTCCGCGCTTTCGGGTGACCTTGACGCCGTCTCAGGCTCTGTTCGGGGTCCGTAGCCGTTGTCGTCAGCTTCGAGGTCCTTATCGACGGGGTCGTCAGGCGTGAGGCTGATCCAGAGGCCGTGGTTGAAAAGGCTGGCCACCAGAAAGATGATCGATCGCTGGACGATGAAGGGATGACTGGGTCGCGGCCGGCACGAGAGCCTGATGACCTGTCCGTCCGCGAGGTCAATGGACTCCTTCGGGCTGCGTAGGAACCGCATCGACGTCACCTGGACGGCGTGACGTCCCGCTTCGACTTGTAGTTCGACTGTTTCGTTGTTGGCGATAGAGCAGGCGACGATCCCGTCGAGCAGCACCTGCCACGCTCGACCGTTGGCGGAAGTGCCCGACCACGCGCCATGGCGTGAGAGGCTCATGGTCGCCGCCGCGGTCACCGCGCTGTGTGTCTCAGAGCTGGAGTTCTGTGCCACTGACCGGCTCACGCTCGGCTTGGTGGTGCAGGATCGGTGAGCGTTCCGTGTCGCCGACCGGACGACACGGGCAAGATCCTCCATCCTGAGAACCGGTCGGGTCGGCCCGCACTACCCACAACGGCCGCCCCTTGCCCCCCATTGACGGCCACAGTACACCGGTGGGGTCATGGAACACGTCGCGACAACCAGTCCTAGCCAACCCCGCGCGAAGCGTCTCCAATGGTTCAGGCGTGACCCAGTGGCGGTCGAATCAAACGTGGCGTCCCTGGGCGCTGCGTTATCGAAACCGGGCCCGAAGGAGACGAAAGCCGACCGCCAACGCGCAACCGCAGGAAACTTCGACGCTCCAAACAATTGGATTCGGTACGAACGTCGTAACTGCATCACCTCGAGTCATCGCCAAGAGCACTCGCGCCATGGGCTCTAGCACGAGCAGACTTGCGACGACCGCTATCACTAGCCCCCACGATTGTCGGGCGGCGAGCCACGCGCCCGCCGCACCCAGCGCAACCCCACCGATTAAGCCGAAGAGAAGCCAGCGGTTCCCGGCTGCTGTGACCAAGTCGAAGCTGCTACGCCCATTCTGACCACTTGCGTCAAAGCCGACGACTCGGACAACGGAGTAGCAACTCAGTGCCGCAGCGGTCGAGGCCGCGCCAAGGAAGGCTCCGAGCGCGAGGCGGCGCGGCAAGACAAAGGCACCCGCAAGGAAAGGAATGAGCGCCCAGGGAGCACTGACGCTGCCGATCGCGTTTCCGGACACCACCGTGGTTGCCTTTTGCTACCGCGTCAACGGCAGCGAAACCGCATATGACAACGAAAAGGAGCAATGGACGAAGCAAGACCCGACGGTCCATTGGTCAAAGGTTAGGTGCGGGAGAACATGATGGCCCAACGCAGTCTGCTCATCGCGATCGAACGGTGCCTACAAAGCGCTGCGAAGGGGCGGCCGTGAAAACAGAACGCGCGGCCCGACGTGCAGGCTTGGGCTCGTCGGAATCAGTCTCGTAACTGACGACGCCCCGTCCAATATCCGTCGATCCGTATCGTTTTCGCCTCAGTGGCGGTGAAGCTGCGCGGCGACAGCTGAGGCAGTCTGTTCCTACATAGGCAGGTACGTCGCTGCTCCTTGGCAGTGCTCAGTCGAGCACAACCTGGTCGCCAACCCGTGCCGTCCCCGGCAACTCGACCACGGCGTAAACCCCGGCGCATGGAAGGCGCCCGAGACCGCCAGGCAGGTCGATCCTGTTGTGGTGCACCAGGGTCCGCAGGACTTCGTTGTCCCTGGGCAGGTCTTCCTGGGCCAAGGTCGTCATCACGCATCGCGGGTCGGGCAACGCAACCCGGAGCCGAACCTCATCAGCCAGATGGAGTCCTCGACCTACCCAGTTGTTCTCGGCGAAGCCGACCTGGTCCGTATCGACGATGACGTTCATCCGAAAACGGCGCGGCTCGAAGGCAGTGTCGGAGCGCAACGCCTTCAGCCGGCGGAGCGTCGCGGTGGTGAGCACCGAAACCGGGAACGCATCAAGGAACGAACCGACGGCGACCGGAGAGGGAAGGCCGACCTCGCCGAAGAGCGCCGATCCGAGCTTCTGCTCGACGACCACCCCTGCGGAGTCGGGGTCTTCCACGTCCGGATGGTACTGATCAATGGTGAAATCCTCGGGCGCTGACCTCGCCAACACGACATCGCGCCCGAAGAAGTTCGACAGGACGCTGTTTACCCGAGGCGAGTCACTCGTCACCTGCGCACCTTCAGGCAGTGATATCTGAACGATCGGTGGTTCCCGTCCAGGACGAGGCGGCTCGACGAAGCTTGCACGGCAGGCGAGCAGCGTCGGGTACATCGTGACGCTCTTTCCGCTAGCCACCTTCCCCGTCTGCGCGTCGATGAGCGCGTACGCCCGATCCCCCACGACGCCTTGCTCGGTGAGCTCCGCCTCGGACACCTGCTCGCCCTGCATCGACTTGACCGGGAACCGCCATAACGCCGCGACTGCGCCGACTACGTCGCTCAACGGTCGCCTCCTTTCGGTCCAGCCACTCCGGCCCCTACAGGTCTGAGGATAGGTGACAACTCTGCGGCCAGCCCCGGAGTATCGAATGGGGCCGAGGTGTTGGGCGCGCCAGAACACTCAGCACGGGATAACCCAACCCGGCCTTGGACTCGCGCCAAGTCGGCGTTACGCGCTGGATCAGCCAACCGTCCCGGAACCGTCGATATGGGCGGCCACGACGTAGTCGGAGACGGGTGGGCGATCCGCTCAATAACGGGACTTCGGTGCTCGGTCTCACCGAAAGACAAGCGGTAACGGGACGGACTGGAATGAGCTGATAGGGGCTTGGACCGCAGCGCGCTCTGTTGACAGACCTAAGGCGCCTCAATGCGGTGTGCTGCAGCCGCTAGCTGTCCCCGGTTGTTGATATCTAGCTTGGCAAAGACACGATTCAGGTGGCTCTTCACAGTGGGAACCGATATGAACAGCCGCTGTGCTATCTCCGCGTTGGTCAAGTGCTGGCCGACCAAGGACGCCACCTGCTGCTCTGACGCCGTGAGGCTCTCCCATCCCGAACGAGCAAGTTTATGGCTGCCTCTCCCTCGCTGGGCGTAAGCGACAGCTTCTTCGAGACTGAGCGCCCTGCCTTCCGACATGGCGCGCGCGAAAGCGTCGTCGCCAAGGGCGGCTTGCAGGTCCACCTGCACAGGAGATAGTTCATCGCGAGTTGGGGCCGATCGCACGTAGCCGATGAGATCCCTTTGGCTCTCGGCCGCCCCCAGGAGTCTGGACGCCTCGGTGGGGCGACCGAGGTCGCCACAAGTGATGGCCACGAGCTCTAACAAGTCGATCACCCACAGCATGTGACCACCCTCGAACGCTGCCGCCAGACCGTCACAGGCTAGGCCATGGGCGCGAGTCGACCGGCCTTCCGCCCGCGCTAGGCGGGCCTCAACGCCCAAGATCGGGGCTCCTGCTGGTTCAATTGCTCTTGGCAACCGCCAGCTTGATGTGTCGAGGTGCTGGCGCGCCGTGAGGAGGTCACCCCGCCGGACGGCGACCTCGGCGAGAACAGCGCGGTTTTCGACGCACATGGCGGAGAGCCCGAAGGACTCCAACTTGGCGGTCGCTGCCTCGAGCACTTGGTAGCCGTCGTCCTGCTGGCCCTGCCAGATCAAGATCCTCCCCCTGCCTGCGTTGTTGCTAGCGACGAAGAATGCGTAGCCCAACGCGGACTCCAACGAGACCGCCAGGTTGATCGCGTCGGCTGCCCCCGGCTTGCCCTGGCGCGCGAGCACTTCAGCACGGTAGGCCTCACCGCACGCCACGTAGTGCGGATTGGAGCCGGCGCACACCATGCGGCCGGCCTCTTCCAGTGCTCGTGTGAAGCGCCCATTGCAGATCGACGCATACGACAGAAGAGTCCGGACGGAGTACTGACTCGTGGGCCAGTCGCTGCTGTCGGAGACCTCCGCGGCCTCCTCGCCGACGATCAGAGCCTCCGCTGGACGACCGAGGCGGATCAAAGCCCAGCCCTTGGCGTGCAGGCCCAGTATCTCGATGAGTTGTTGCCCGCCCTCCCGGGCCAGACGGGTGCCCTCGGTCGCAGCTTTCAATGCCGCCTCTGGGTCGGCATCGAGTTGGGAGGTCGCCCACCTGACCAAGCCAGCGGCCTGTACGCGCTCGTCTCCAAGCGACCGCCCAAGACTGACCAGCTCCGAGGCCAGGTATAGCGACATTGCAGGGTTGTTCAGGCGCGAACAACGGCCTGCCAGGAACAACAGTTCAGCCCGCAGCGATGGCTCTATGTCCGCGACTAGTAACGGTCCGCACTGGGCCAGCGCCTCTGAGTGGAGGCCTTCGTCACAAAGGAAAGTGGCCAACGAGGAGAGGAGGGCTGCGCCCGTGTCGAACTGCTTCGACTCGACACTCCAGCGCAGAGCCGCGCGCAAGTTGTCGAGCTCGGGCTCTAGTTCCTTCCGAGTCAATGCGAAGTCGCTCGTACGTTGCCTTGGTTCCATCCGCTTCGCCAACGCGGCGAAATAGTCGAGGTGACGATCCCGCAGGGCTCCCGTAGCGCCCTCGGCGTCGAGGGCAGCCGCGGCGTACGCGCACATGGTCTCGTGCAGCCAGAAGCGGTCGGCCCTGGGCGACGCTTGCACCAGTGACTTTTCGACCAATGACGTGAGGAGGCGAAGAACGTCGTCGCGCTCGACATCGACACCCGCGCAGACGGCCTCAGCGGCCTGGGTATTGAAACCTGAGGCGAAAACGGCCAGGCGGTGCAAGAGCCGGCGTTCGCCTTGGCCCAGCAGCTCGCAGCTCCACTCGATCGAGGCCAGGAGCGACCTGTGGCGCCTTGGCCCTGAGCGCCGACTGCTGGTTAGCACGCGGAACCGGTCGGAAAGCCCTTCGGCAATGGCCTGGACGCTCATCAGGCGCACCCGAGCGGCCGCCATCTCCAGGGCCAAGGGGATGCCGTCGAGGCGCTCGCAAATACGAGCCACGACAAGGGCGTCGTCGCTGTCGACCACGAAGTCGGCCCGGGCTGTACGGGCTCGCTCGATGAACAGCCTCCCTGCCTCGGAGCGGCGCAGCCATTGCTCGTCTGGATGCCCGACTGGCGCCGGTAGCTCCAGCCCCCCCACGTCCGCAACGGCCTCGCCGCCGACTCCAAGTTGCTCGCGTGAGGTGGCCAGCAACCGCACCCCTGGGCACTCTCGTCCCAAAGCATCGGCCAACGCCGCGCAAGCATCGATGAGGTGCTCGCAGTTGTCGAGGAGAACGAGCAAGTCTCGCTCTGACAACTGAGTCGTGAGGCTTTCAAGTGGGCCCCCGTCTTGCGTCTCCCACAGCCCCAATGCTCTAAGGACGGTGCCAGGTACCAGCCGAGGGTCGGAGAGGCCCGAGAGGTCCACGAAGAAAACGCTGCCCGGCGGGACAACTGTCGTCCGCTGGCCCACCTCGATGGCAAGGCGGGTCTTGCCACAACCCCCGGGGCCAACCAGGCTGACCAGCCGGTGCTTCGCGAGCCGGCGGTCGACTAGCTCGATCGTCGCGCGGCGTCCGATGAAACTCGTCAGCTGACTAGGGAGCCTCCCCCAAGGCTTCACCAGCGCCAGTATGCGATGGGGCACAGGCCAAGCGCAAGGGGCAAAGTTCCAACCTTGGTTGGATGCTTTCGCACTCTGTCTAGGTCATCCTTGCTCTCTTGGCGGCATGAACAGGCCAGCCTGGACCGGAGGGGGACCAGCGTGAAGAGAACTGTTGCCAGGAGAACTGTTGGCCTTGCGGCGCTAATAGGTGGTCCCGGGCGCTCGCAGCGGCCTCTTTTCTCCTCACGCACCCGCCGGGCCAGGCGACGCTCACGGCGTCCGGGGAGGGTCGCCTGGGTCGCTCTGGTTGCCGGGGCGCTGGCCAGCACCGGGCTGACTACTCCGCCAGCAGCGGTCGCAGCCACCTCGGGAGCGCTCGGGGGCGCCGGCCCGGCACCCGGGACGATCTTTGTCGCCAACGGTGGTGCGGATGGTTACGGTTCCACGGGCATAGGCCCGGGCTCCATCACCATTTACCACCCCGGGGCGAGTGGTGACGCCCGCCCGGAAGCGGTGATCACCAAGGGCATAGACGGCCCCCTCGGCCTTGCCTTCGACTCCTCGGGCAACTTGTGGGTGGCCAACTTCGCGAGCTCAGTGGCTGAGTACAGCAAGGCCGAACTTGCCAAGCCTTCCCCCACCCCCACCAGGACCATCAACTATCGCGCGGGCGGCGTTGCTTTTGACCCGTCGGGCAACTTGTGGGCCGTCGACTGGCTCATGAGCACTGGTGTCGAGTTCTCGAAGGCGAGCCTGGCCAAAGCCGTCCAACCGCGGCCCCTCTCCGTGCTCGGCCTCGGCGGCCAGTGCAGCATAGCCTTCGACCCCTCGGGTGACCTGTGGGAAGGCGGCCAAGCCAATCTGTACGAGTACAGCGAAGCGGCGATCAAATCAGGCCTCCACCCGGTTGCGAAGGTGCAGATTGACTCCTCGGACCTGGACACGCCCTGCCAGCCAGCTTTTGACCCCTCGGGCAACTTGTGGGTCGGCAACTACACCTCCGACACGGTGGTCGAGTTCACCAAGGAACAACTGGCCAAGTCCGGCTTCCCGGCCGCGAAGGTGGTCATCTCCTCTTCATACTCGAGCCCCGGCGACGTCGCTGTCAGTTCCTCAGGTGACCTGTGGGTCCCGTACGCGCAACCTTCAGCGCCGGGCGGCCCGTGGGCGGTCGTCGAGTTCACCAAGGCACAGCTGATGAGATCGGGCTCCCCAAAGCCCACCGTCACCATCGCCGGCCCGCACACCGGGCTGAACGGGCCATGGGGGGTCGCTATCGAACCCTAGCCCCATCCGGGCTTGGGATGTTACCTGTCAGCCCAGGGCCGCACTTCGTCGTCGATCAAGCCACAGCGAGATCGATCCCCCGACCGGCGCAACCATTTACAGCGAAACCGGGGTGCCAACCTTCTCCGGCAGCTTGACGGCGGCCGCAGCGTCCACAGCGCTGAGTGACATGCTCTACTACACCCAGAGCGTCGTGGCCGTCTCCGGGTCCACCACTACCTCTAACACCTGACGCACCACATAGCGCCCACGCAGCGCGCACGATGTCTCCAGGTGAGCGCATTGCCGTCGATCGGTCGCGGTTCGTCACGCCGCTTCACGAAGACGAAGAGCACGCAGATGGAATCTTCGGTCGTCGCTGCGATCCAATTCTTTTGGCTGCCTCAGGCCTTGATGCAGGTGTACGTTCCGTACACCGATCCATCGAAGTGCGCGGTCGCGATCTCAAACCCGGCAGCGCTGAGCATCGGTTCGAACAGCCAGCGAAACGTGCTGTGCTCGGTGTGGATGTGCTCGGCGAAGTCCTCGCGCGTGTACCCCCGCGTGGGATCAGTGGCGGCGTGGCTGAGCCAACGCGTAAACACCGCTTCAGCTTGGGACGGCTGAAAATCGTAGATCAAATCGTGCAATCGCAAGACGCCGCCGGATCGCATGAATGCCGCGATGCGAGTCAGCGCTAGCGCCTTCCAGAAGTCCGGAAGCTGGTGCAAGGCGTTCCTTGTGTACACCGCGTCCGCTGGCGGTCCGGCATGCTCGTAGCTCAAGAACCCCGCCTCGATGCAATCGAAGTTGTCGAGGCCAAGCTCGCTTGCCCTGTTACGCAACACCTCCAACATCGCCGGTGACACGTCGACGGCGATTACCTTTCCGAACGCTCGAGCTGCGCGCAGCGCGAACTGTCCGGTCCCCGCGCCTAAGTCGACGACTGTGGACTCCTTGCCAAGACCGCAGCTGGAGAGCACAGCGAGGTCATCGGCAGGATCGGGGTGGCCTTGCTTGTCATCGAAGCCGGCCACGAACGCGGGGTCGAGGTGCTCGTGACCGGCATGGTCCAGCTCGTCGATCGTCCATGGTTCGACCATGTTGTCGATTCTCGCGCTGCCGCTCTGGCAGGGGTCGTGTCCGAGCCGGCGACACTGCTGGTTGCGGGTATCCGCCACGACCAGCGTTTCGGCTCCAAAGTTGATCGGGCGCGGCGAGTGGTCCGATGCCGCGATGTTTTGCCTGTCTGTTCGGGGCGTCCCCGACCGGCACTTCGGTGACGCTGCTGACAGAGGCCGTGATGACTTCGTGGAATCAAGCTTCGGGGACAGGCTCGTCAAATAACAGGAGCTCTTCCCCGTCTGGAGGTTGAAAGATCGTTGCCCACCGTTCGAAGTGAGCCCGTGTCATAGGCGAGGCGCTCCATTCACCCGACGCATTGCGTCGCTGAGCCCTCTCGATTAGCTCCTCCAGAGGCGCGTCGAGGTAATGCAGTTCGACTCCCACCCCCAAAGCCCGGGCTCCGAGTCGTTTCTCATCCCGTTCAACTCGCGCCCAGTGGCCCCACTCCAAGATCACGCTCTGACCTTGGGCGAGGAGCTCCTGGGTAAGAGCCCACAACTGCCGTTCGAGACGGACCCGAAACTCGTCGTCCCATACATCGAAACCCAACTGAATCGTCCACTGGTCCTTATCCAACCTGATCGCGGGAATCTTGGGGGCGAGCTGGCAAGCGAGTGTCGTCTTGCCCGAGCCTGGAAGCCCACATATCAGAACGAGCCGCGCCGAGGACTTTGCCATAGACGATTTCTAGCGCCTCATTGCTCTTCGGTGCCCGTGATCACCAGTTCGCAGGCGCACAAACAACGCCGGTGGAGGGACCGGTAACCCACGCCCTATTCGGCGATCTCGTGCGCACGCCGAGCCGTCCGATCGGCGCTGGTACTCCAGGCCGAGCCCGTCGTGTTCGGATGACCGTTCTGGACCTCGACACGGTGTGCCCTCGTTCCCGGCGTTGGCGCTCCGCGGCGCACTGGGCGCGGCCCGTGCGCTAGCCGATCGCGGCCGCTAACGCTTGATACGCGGGGAGAAGATCGTTCCAGCGGGCCTCGCCGTCGCCTCGGTCGCGCCCGGCGAGGTAGGCGGCGAGGTTCTCGGCGTGGATCTGCCATCCGACGCCGTAGAAGGCAACTGCCTCGAGGGGCATGCCCTTCACCTCGATCACCAACTCCGTGCGCCCCCCGTCGGCCGCGAGCGTTGCCTCGATCGTCGCGTCGTACGGCGGCATGCCCTGACCCTTCTGCCAGGACTCGTCCGACTCCCTCGTCGTCACCAGCAACCGCCTCGGTGACTCGCACGCTTCAACGCGCCCGGTGCCCTCCCAATCATCGGCCCGGACGTAGATGTGGATTGCCCCGCCAGGGCGGAGGTCGCCGTCGACCTGGGCATACCAGCCGGCCAGGCGCGCCGGGTCGGTGATCGCAGCCCACAAGTCGTCGATGTCGGTGTCGTAGCGATGCTGGACCCGCACGACCCCCCTGCCGTCCTCCGAGCGCAGACTCCCGAGGATGAGGCTGGGTCCCGGTGTCGCTGGTCATGGCTGGCCCTCCTGCTCTGTCCACCTCGGTGACCACTACACAGCTTCCGACGAGACGGCGGCAGGCAAATCATCGGTCCGAGTAAGTCTTCCCGTTCGGTGTGATACCTGTCGCGCCACCTCGGCTCGCTAGCACAGAATCACAGCGCACCCGCTCCCGGCGGGCGCACAATCTCGGCAGGGATCTCGTGCGCACGCCGAACGTCGATCTGCGATCTTCTCGTCTTGGCGCAACACGATATTCGGTTCTGACGATATGTACTCGCTCGTGGTCACCTACCGGCACGAGTGGATGCCTGTAAAGTCCTGTCCGCCGAATATTTGGGGGCACCCGAAAGACGATGAGTGACGGTCCGTACGAGGAACCTTCATCGAATCAAGCTCTGCAGGTTCAGCCTCGACTCCGAGGCGGTCGCCTCTCCCTCGTCACGGAGGTTCCGCGGCATCGGAACTAGAGATAGTTGCTTGCCCGACTTCGACCTTTACAGTTCTGGGTTCGCTAAGCCACGTAAACGAGTAACGAGAAGGTTGCTGCGTCATTCAGCTCTCAGTAGCAGCGATGTAGGCGTGCGGGCGGCGATGCGTCCGGGCACTGCGGCAACGATGTTTGCGAGAACTAGCGCCCCGACCACCATGATGGCGATCGAGGTACTCGGGACAATCGGTGCCGGAACGGCGTTGATCTCGTGCGCAAAAAGGACCCACAGCGACCGGCCGATGATGATGCCAACCGGCGCGCCGATGATCATGCCGATGACTACGGCGACACTTGACTGCAACGCGATGGCTGCAGCCACCTGGCGTTGGGTGAAGCCGAGCGTTTTCAGCAAAGCGAGGTCACGGCGGCGGCGGCGGACCGACGCGACGAGCGTGAGGCCCAACGCGACGACGGCGCCGAGTGCCAGTCCGATACTGAGGATTGCAGGAGTCGTCCCCATCGACCGGTAGTTGACAATCTCGGCCGGGCGGAGAACTGACACCACGCCTCCCGCTGCGCCAGCGTCTCCGGGTATCGCATTGATCTTGGTGGTGATCTCCTCTAGGGAGTGGTAGGCCGCCGTGGCGTCGACCCCGGCGCGGATGCGAATGACGACGGCGTTCGGGCCGGGGATCGGGCTCTCTTGTGCGTTGAGGAGCGAGGCGGGAAAGTCGCTCGTCGCGACCAACGCTCCGGATCCCATTTCCAGGCCCTTGGTGACCGATGCCATGGTCGCGGTGCCGACGATGACGAGACGCCTTGGTCTGGACGTCCCAACGGAGAACGTAACGATGTCGCCGAGTCTCTTGTGGAGCTGCAACAGTGTCGTTGCACCGAGAACGACCTGGTTGGACCTCTCAAGTCCGTGTCCGGATAGCAATGGCGGTGCCACCACGGCGCCCGGTCGCTCTGTCAGCATCTGCACGTGCAGGCCATCGAGTTCGGCCCCGACGAAGTTAAAGCCTGACCACGCTGCGACGTCCGGATCCTTGTCGAGGAGCGCTGCCGTCTGACGGGCGGGAAGGTCTTCTTGACCGGCAAAGCCCGACAGCAACGCGTAGTTCCAGTTCCATCCGTAGAGCGCGGGGTGCGAGACGAGGTTGTTGAGACTGGCCCCGAAGGTGACCGTGGTCACGAGCACGGCGATGGCGAGCACCGCGCCGAAGATGGCCGAACGGACCGGGACGGCGTTTCGACCCCTCCCGGACTCGAGGGCGAAGCGGAGTCCGGTTACCACCGCGATTGGCAATCCCGCGCCCGCCGCGGAACGCACGACGCCACGTCCTTGCTTCCAGGTCTCTCCGGACCTCGTGGAGCCGAGTCGGCTCAACTCCCGCCTGGCAAGGATCACGGCGAGCGAACCGAGGACAAGGACGAGGGCGACGAGCCCGAGCCCGAGCACTGTCCAGTCGAAGGCGAATCCTTTGTAGGGGTACACCGGACGAACGGGGCCGAGCGGCGTCAGTGGGGACAGAGCCACCGCTACGCCGAAGGCCAGCACTGAACCTCCGACCACTGCGCCGAGCAGGCCGATCAGCCCGTCGCTGAGCGTCATCGCTTGACTGGCCCCAAGTACCCGCAACGTGGCCGTCTCCACAGTTCCGGCGCGAAGTATGCGACCGATCATGAGACCAGCGATCAACAAGACCGCGAGCCCGGCGATACCGCCGAACACCCCGAGCGCGACGGCTTCGGGCTTGATCGCCTGCTGGGCCTTGGTCACGACGGTCGCGGGAGTCGTGCCTCCACCGCCGACTTCGCCGCCCGCGAGCGGGGTCACTCGCGCCGCTTCCTCGCGTACCAGCGTCAGGTTGCTCTCGCCTCCCGCAACCTGCAAGGCGACCCCGGAGTAGTAAGTGCAGTAGGGGGCGACTTCGGCAGTGAGGGCCGGCGAGAGCAGCACCACGGCCGATCCGAGCCTGTCGATGTCGTCTTCAACGACGGAGCTGCTGAATATCACCTCGCCGACCAATCTGACCTTGGCCACCAGGTAAGGCGCGCCGTTGGAGGAGGAGGAGTTCGACTCCGCGTCGGTGTAGAAGGGGATACCGATGACCGACCCCAGGTGCAGACCCCACTCCTTGGCCGCCTGTGCGTTCATGATCGCCTCATCTGCCCGTTGCGGGTCGGCGAGGCGACCTTCGACGAGGGTGACTCTGTCCATGGTGAGGTACTCGTCGCCGCCGATCACCGTCGGGGGGGTCTCACCGGCACCGATGTCGGGGTGCGTACCCCTTACCGAGCTGAGGTCAATGTTGCCGTCGAAACCGAAAGAGATCGCAGAATGCTCCACGTGGGGAAGGTGGGCGATCGCAGCGACGATTTTCGGGTCGTACCCGGTCCCTTGGCCAAGGCCGGGGTCATCAAACCCGGCCAGGACCATGATGCTGGACGGGTTGGTGCTGGCAAGATACGTGGGGAAGGAGGAATCCGTCCGCCGGGCCCCCGCCACCGAACCCATGGCCAGGCCCCCCAGCAGACCTACCAACAGCACGACGGCCAGGTAGCCGCCCCACCGGCCGCCCAATGTGACCCGGAAGCGGTACCAGGCGACGCGAAGAACCTCATTCACAACACGAAGGACCCCCGAAGATGCAGCGGCTGAGCAGCATTGCACGAAGTCTGGTGTCGCTGACGGCAGTCGTCGAGGTGGTTACCCGTACTTGCGGACTTCGTACCAGCACTCTCCTGGCTACGGAATTGTAATCGGGTTATCGCCATTCTCCGGCCGACAGTGCACGGTTCGGACGCCATTCCTTTCACCGACCCTGGTTCCCCAGAACTCTGCCTTTTCACCGCCGCGCTGTATCCCGCAACGCCGCTACCGAGGCGCGCCAGAACGTTCAGTCGATTGACTTCGCAGGCCAAGCGCGTACCCGTCCCGACTCGGCGTAATGCGCTCCGCCGGTTTGCACATAGCGCGTCGCTCAAATAGGGAACCGTTCATACTGCTGCGTGTCTAGGGCAGGCGCGGTACGAGGGACGTCGCGAACGCGACTGCTCACTAAGGTGGCCACCCGTCAAGGTTGACGTGGGAAGGCGACACCATATCCGTCGTTATCGCGTGCGGACCAGACCGCTCAGATGGAGCGATCTGGACCGCTTGTTGGAGTTAGCAGACGGCCCAGTGCCGTGCCAGATATCGATCCGCGAGCCGGTGTTCGGAGGCACCTTTCAGATCGATCGATGAAGGCACTTATGTACTGAGGAAGTCACGGGCCGCGCGCTTGGAGTGGAGAACGTACAGCGCCACATGGTTCCCGTGCCGCGACACGGTTCTGAGTTCTAGTTCGCGCTCGGATCGGCGGACTCGCCAGATGCGCCAGACCAGCGACCATTCTTCGCGCAACCGTCGCACAGCCGACTCGTCGCAGCCGTTGGGCAACTGGAAGCCAACCGGACGCTTGCGAATCCCGCGGACGAACGCTCGCCGTGCACAGACCCACCATGGCGTATCGAGGAACACGACCGTGTCTGCGCGCTGAAGCCGAAGGTCGAGTGTTGCGTGGTAGTTGCCGTCGGCGATCCACTCGTCGCTGGTGAGCAGGCCCCGCTGCTTCTCGCGCCACTCGTCCGCAGACGGCTCCACCCAGCCCGGCCTCCAGAAGTGGACGTCAAGATGGATGACGGGAAGGCCAGTCTTGGCCGAGAGCGCTCGCGAGAGCGTGCTCTTGCCCGCTCCGGCCATGCCAGTGACCACGACGCGTCGTCCGACAGAAAGCCCGGGTGGGATGTCCCTTGCAAATCGAAACTCCGTGAAGCCCTCATCCGGCACCAGCGCATATTGCCTGATACTGGAGGGACGAGGAGGCATCCCGCCTATCCAGCGATCGGGGCCTTTGACGACCAGGTGAGTGGTGTCCCAGTCGCGCTGTTACGCGGGCGCAGGAAAGTCTCGCGAGCAGCAAGGATGCCGGATGGGCTTCCCCGGCGCACATAACGTTCGCCGGAGACTGCAGGTACTGGGAGTGGCGAGGGATGTCACCGCACCCCGAATCGGCGATCTGGTGCGCACGCCGAGCCGTCGCTCTGTCACGGCGGACGGGACTAAGCGGCGGTGACGAAGTCCGCGCAGAGGGACCCGGCCTCCTCTTGTCAGTAGGTGACGCCGGTGACGCCAGATTGCGTCATCTGTGGGCGTCGAGAGCGACCCCGACCAAGCTGCGCATAAATACCGAACCACGGTTCCCGGACTGTTGGCTGATCCAGCCAGCAACGCCGAATCGGGTGCTAGGACGTTGGTCGGAAGTGGGTTGCTACATGGAACAATCGGTGCTGGTGCTGGGCGACTCGACCTTCGATTTCTTCACAGCTGGCAACGGACACGGGAAGGCGCACTGAGGTGGCATCTCCAGAAGGGCTGGCCGAGCGTTCAGCGCCGCTGCTGCCACCTGGCAGCGAGGTCCGGCACGCCTTTATCTGCCAAACTGCGCCGCACTTCGGCTTCTTCATCCTGAACTGGGCGACTGGCCTTGCGATGCCCTGGATCAAGTACCGCTGCGTGGCCGTCGCGGATGACGGCATCTACGTTCTGGACAGTCCAAGGCTGTCTGGGGGCGCCAAACCGACCTCGGTCATCTCTGCCCTGCCGCGTCGCACTCGACTCGGGCCGGTGTCGGGACGGTGGGGAGAGATCACCATTCTTGGGAGGCGTCATTGGGTGAAGAAGCTCTTCCGGGGGAGATCACTGCAGCCGACGCCGAGGTCGGCCTCACTGGCTGAGCACAACACGATCAGCGAACCACTAGCACAACACAGCTGATCTGGGCGGGCGGCCGCCGGCTGGCTCTACCGCCATAGAAGCGCCCCGATCTTGGTCCACTCCGATAGCACGGTGTCGAGGGAGTTGGCGGGCCAGTTGCGGGCCGCTGGCGTGAGACCCCTGACAGCCGCCGGTGCTTGCAGCATCGTGGAGGCCATCGCCCCACCTCGACGCTACGCCCGACGGCACCGGGTTGGCGGCGCCGGTGGCAGCGTGGAACTCGATGCTGTCCTGGCTGGAGCTCTGGTGATAGTTCTTTTGCTTAGCGGGGCTCTGCGCCGACCTGCACCGCCGCGACTACCTGGGGGAGCAGGTCGGCTTGCTCCTTGGGACTCGTTACCCGGAAGCGCTCGAACCTGCTCCTCAGCCTTATGTCGACGTAAAGGTCCCCGGCATCCTCGTGGAAGTGAAGGAAAGCCCGGCCTCCTACGGAGAAGAAGCCGCGCTTACGTTCTCGCAGCTGGGAGAGCTTGCGCAGCTCCACCAGGAGCGTCTCCAGGCGGTCAAGGTCTTGCTCGGTGGCGTGCCGCACGGGCCGATGATCGCGCCGAAGGCTGGAGCAGCGCCAGGTCCGGAGAGCAACACGCGGGCGTCGTAAGGTTCGGACGCACGTCGGTTTGCCGCGGGTCAGGGGGCAATGCTGGCGCTCCCGAGCAGCCCGGAACCACCCGTACGCGTCAGCGAGCGATGGGCTGCTGCAGCTCCATGACATTCTGGCTCGGATCGTCGTCGTGCCACTCGTGGTAGAGCTCGCGGCAGTCGCCGACGAGTCGGTAGCCGCTGTCCTCGATCCAGCGGACCAACGCCTCCCAGGCGGGCATGATGCCGTCTTCACCGCCCCGATATATGGCGGCGGCAACCTCGATCACCGGCAGGTCGACGACCTGTACTTGGTCGCCGTCAGGGACTTCTTGCTCGCCGACGTCGAAGCCAGCGCGGAGCACGATCTCGCCTTCTTGTCCGGTGCCACCTTCGTCCTCATAGCAGGCAACCGAGATCCCAGGTTTGGCGCCGACCGACTCGAGGTGGGCGACAACCTCGGGCAGCAGGCGCCCGCGATGTCGGCGTACGTCAGCCCTCCCGCAACCGCCTGTGCGACCCGGACCGGCTGGGTGCGTTTGATGACGACGTCGTTTACGTCCACGGTTTTTGCCCTTTCCAGTGCTCGAAGGTGCGCTTCGATGCGGCGCAGCCGCTCCTGTTCCTCTCCGACGTTCTGTGCAAGCTGTGCTCGGCGGAGCCGCAGCATCCCCCTCAGCTGGTCGACCGGCAGGTTCTCGGCAAGGATCTCCCTGATCTGTTCCAGGGTGAAGCCCATGTCACGCAGCGCCACGACCCGGTGCAGTTGGCTCAGCTGGCGGACGCTGTAAAGGCGGTAGCCGCTGTCGGGGTCAACCAGCGCGGGGTCGAGGAGCCCGAGCTCGTCGTAGTGGCGGAGCATGCGAGGCGAAACCTGCCCAAGACGAGCGAACTCCCCGATGTTCAACATGACAACACCATCAAAGACCTTCACACCGTGTGAAGGTCAAGAGGCCATGGCCAAGTCCGCCGGGGCTCTTGTCCGAACGGCTGGCAGTCGATGGCGGTGGGCGCGCCTCTTCGATCTTCATCTCCTTGTTACATCGACCACTTCCACAACCCGGCGTGGCGCCACAGCTCGCTTGGCGGTTCCAGGTAATGGCAGCGGTTTGCCGGGTGCGGCAGGGTGCAATCAGCCGACCACATAGAGGGTCATCGACAACGGCGGGTAGGTGGTGGTGAGCGCGTTGCCGGCACGGGACGGCGTGGAAACCTGTTTGATCGGTCCGCCGTCCCATTGCCAGGCGTGTACCGCCCCGCTGATGCCACCCTCGAGCTGCAAAGTGCTCCGCAGCGCTTGGGAGCTCTTGTTGATGACCATAACTGTGTAGGCACCGTCACTGGAGCGGCGGGCTCCGTAGACGGAGATCTCGGCCTGGTCGGCGCTGGTTGAGTCGACCCACTCGTCACCGAACTTGGACCCGTGGCCGTCATAGTCGCGGTACATCAAGAAGGCATCATCAAGCTCGTCCCCATCGACCGGCTGCGCCCAATGGCACGCCAAGGACACGTTCTCGCGGGCGAAGATTCCGAGCGTGTCCCCTTCGATGATCGCATTTGCCTGTGCTCCGACCCCGGCGAGGGACAGGTCGTACTCGCTGATAGAGATCTTCGTGCCCGGGTAGTAGCCGTTGGCGTTCGGGCACAGCCCGGGTACGTGGCCGTCCACCCAGCAGCGAAGGCGGGGTATCAGCGCGATCCTCTCGTCGATCCAGCTTGGGTCGGTGTAGGTCGGGTCCCACAACGAGCGGGTCACCTCCGTGGAGTCACCGCCTTGGGCGAAGTAGTGGACGTCGAAGTAGTCGAGATGACGTAAATGCGTCTTGGCGTCGTAGCGGGCGAACTGCTGGAGGTACCACTCGGCCATCGGCAGGTGGCCGTGGTTGGCGCAGTCGACCGACGTCGTACAGGCGGTGGAGCTGCACCCACTCCCATAGGTGTCAGCTTCGCTGCAGAAGTACCCGATCCAGCCCCACTCCGAGAACCCGAGCACGGCGGCGGAGGGGTCGACCTGCTTGACCGCGCTGGCCAGGGCGATGGACTTGGTGATGAGCTCCTTCGCCGTCTCTGGTCGTGGCTGGATGTCGGCGTGGGTCTGGCCCCACAGGGAGGGCTCGTTGCCGAGCTCATAGATTCCCACGCCGCCCTTGGCAGCTGGACCGAACTGCTTTACCAAAGACTGCACCCAACGCCGGTCCCAAGCGGCGTTGATGGGGGTCTCGACCCTGGAGAGGATGCCCGTCAGGCGCTTGCCGTGGTCGAGGCCGTCCCCGCAGTTGGGGTCATAGGGGTCGAAGGCGTCCTGGTGCGGGTACACCGATTTCGGGTAGGCGCATGGCAGCGGCTGGGCCACCGGGGCGAACCTGGCGACCCCACCTGCCATCGGGAGTTGCAGGAGGGTCGTAGCACCGAGAGAGCGGTCCAGCTCGATCTGTTGCACGTAGGCGCGCACGTTGTTGGTCTTGTGTCCTGAGCAGTATGCGTAGGTTGCGGCCCAGCAGTCGGATATGTCCTCGAAATACCAGTCGGCGCCGGGGTTGTCTGCTCCTATCAGCCAGTTGTAGGTCTCGGCGCTGTCGCCACCCCACCGGTCGACCGGGACATCGATCTGGCGTCCCAGCTTGGCGGGTACGAAGTTGACCCCGTAGATGTCGGGAGAGATGGCGTGACCGCCCGGGCCCGTAGCGTCCACGACGAGGTCCGGCCCTGGTTCGACGGCGCCCATGCCAGCCACGGCCGGCGTCCCTCCGAGGAGAACCAAAGACGCTCCCAGAACAACTGCGACAAGACAGGCAGGCGCCAGGCGGCTCGGTCGCCACACCGGGTTTGTCATCGGGCAACGCCCTTTCTATCGGGGTGGCTGTCCCAGGGCCGGAGGATCTCGTCGATACTGATCCCGAGCCATTTCGAATCATCGTCGCACATGTTCGCCACGCCCACCGTGGCCGGTATTCAGTACGGCAAACTGTTCGTACCTGCCCTTATCGGCATAACTCGAGATAGCGCCCGAGGTGCCAATCGCTTTGGTCTGGATGCCCTCTCCTTCGGCCGGGCTGTGGGGTTCTCTCCGGTTCTGCATGTTGTACCGCGACCGAGTGTGTCGCGTCGGTCTGTCAGCATCATCGCAGGACCCCGGTAGTGACAGCACCAGCACAAACAACGAATCAGCCTCAACCCCCAACGCGGTGCTCGGGATGACGCGCGCCGAACTCACTCGCCACCCTTGACCCCATCCTCAAGCGCGACGAAGCCGACATTCTGTTCATCGCGGGCAACGTAGCCCTCGTCGCCTTCGAGATCCTCGACTGGCCAATCGCAGCGCTCATGCTCGTTTCGCACGCCATGGCCCGAAGCCGCTACATAGTCCTCCATGCGGCAGCCGAAGTGGCCGAGGAGGCAGGATAGCCGTCCGAGCCGCTCGGTCGCTGGGCAGTACTCGGCGGAAGTAGTCCTGTTCGGGTAAGTCTCAGGCAAGTAGGTGAAACTACGTGCTCCGCTTAGAGCGGGATCTCCACGAGCAGTGCCCAAGCATTGATCAACCCGAACAAGATCGCCAGCAGAACGCTCGGCACGAGCCAGTACAACCCACCCCCGCTCTGTGCGAGCAAGGTTGCACCCGCCACTGCCAGGCAGGCATAGCTCACAAGCGCCGGGAGGAGCGCGCTCACTAATCCTGCAAGGCGACCGACCAAGGGCAGTGGGGTGGCCTTCTCCGAAGGGACGGACTGATGATCGAGCGCCACCCGAGCACCGGTGAAGATGACAGCTGAGACGACAAGTTCCCAGGCTAGGAGCGTCCTGGATTGACCAGGAACAAGCAGGAAGAACCCGATGAGCATTGGCGTAACGAGCAAGCCCAGTGTCTGCCATGCACGGACCGGGAGACTCGGGTGTCCGAGGATTCGACTTAGATTGATCGAAACGGCCACGAACACCAAACCGGACAAGGTTGTCCCTGCCCCGACCGCGGCAGCGGCGTAATCCGTCCACCGGGCGGCGCTGTAGGCGATTGTCACGACGCGCAACCTCTGTGTGCGCTAGGGGCACCGGGGAGAGAGGAAGGTCGCTGGATCGCCCGTGACATCCTCCTAGAGTAGGGCGACGAAGCCCGCTCACTGGCGCGTATCCCCCGTCACACCCCCTCTGAAATGCTACTTCCTGGTCGGGCTGGCCGGATTTGAACCGGCGACCTCTTGACCCCCAGTCAAGCGCGCTAACCAAGCTGCGCCACAGCCCGTGTCACATGTTCACGTCACGAGCGTACTCGCCGAGGTCCAGCGTGGCACCACCCACAGCGGCCAGCGCGTGACAGCAACGTCGACGTGGACTCTGTACAACGCGATTCGCGAGGGGACCTGTCCGTTCCCCTACGTGAGGTATGGAGGCGCTGTCGCGGACGGCGCCTGGGTTTGCGCTCCTCGCAGCGAGCCCAGGCGCCTCTTTATGGGGCAACTATACGAGCCTTACTCGAGGGTGATAAGCGGCAAGGGTGAGCATTTTGACCCACGCTGGGGCCACGGTACTGAGCCGATCTCCCCAAAACCCAGATAGCACTCCCTTAAGCTACGAACGCTAGTTCGAGGCAGGTCTGGGCGGTCGATGGGAGAGCGATTATCATCCGACGTCACGAGGGTCTAAGAGACGAGGACGAAACGCGTGGTGACCATTCCGAAGCAGGTCCAGGATTTTCTCCCCGGCAAGCTGGCATGGGTGGCGACTGCCGCCAGTGACGGCACCCCCAATACCACGCCGAAGGGCTCGGTGCGGGTGCTCGACGATCAGCACATTGTCTTCGCCGATCTGTACTCCATCAAGACGCGGCAGAACCTGGAGCAGAACCCGAAAGTAGCTGTGACAGTGATCGACGCGGCCACGCGCGTCGGCTATCAGATCAAGGGAACCGCCGAACTGCTGTCGAGCGGCGTGCTCTTTGAGCAGACTGCGGAAGAGTTGAAGCAGATTTCTTCGGCCCTGCCTGCACCGACGTACGTCGTGAAGATTCGTGTTGAGGCCATCTACGATCAATCGGTAGGGCCGAATGCGGGAAAGCAGATCGCCTGACTAGTCGAGCACTGCGTGCGCACGGCGTGCTGATGGCAGGATGCCGCGATCGCCGTACAGCAGAGATCTTCGGGGTGGACCTCGAGTAGCGGCACACTACCTTTTGCGGATCATTTCAACGCCTCTACGGTGATCTGCGACCAGGACTTTCTTGTGCCCCTAAGCTCTCTCGGCCCACAACCGCTCACGCCCTGGTGGACCACGGCGCTGAGCACCATCTCGGCCACCGTCGCGAGATGTCGAGGCCGACTCCCCTGTTGACAGCTTGACTCGTCATGCTCCCACGAAGCCCCGACGGGATGGGTACCGGTACCCTTGCACGTCCTAAACGCAGGAGTTCCAGAAATTGGCAGTGACGATGCGACCGGCCCGTACGGATACAACCTTGGATCCCCAGCGATCAGTTACACGGTACGTTCCAGGGCTGACCGAGAACCTGTACTTGGTACCCGAGACCACCGTCTGCGAGGCAACGCGCTTCGACTCTGAGTAGAGCCCTACCTTCACATGGATAATTTCACCAGCCGGGACCTCAACGCCCTCGCAGGCTTGGACAACCCCTGTCACGACGCCCGTGCGCTCGGGGACTGTCCGGCTTGGAGAAGCGGCGTTCCCTAACGAGTACAGGATCGTGCGCGCGACCATCCCGTTCCCCGCCAACCCGATGGAGAAGAAGACCGGCTTGTCACGCCCAGGCACGTTCAGCCTGAGGACGAGGATGGAGAACGCGGGCGAGGTCGCCGGGCACGATGTCAGGCCGTGCAGAACCAAGCAATGAGCCGAGAAGGACAGCGTCACCATCGGCTCGGTACGTAACCCCGAATCGACCTGGACCCCGTTCTCCGGTGGTTGCGGAGTCGGTGGAAAATAAGCGCAAGGGGGAAGGACCATGGGGCGCGCGTCGGTGCTCAAGGTTACGGCCGTGCTGGCAAATGCCACACCGAGCGTCTTACAGATGTCTCCCAGACCAGGAGTTACCTCGGTCCGGGAGATGGGCCAGTTCGGCGGGACCGAGAACCGTACCCCGGCAGAGGTCACCTGTTGCCAGGACGATGGAACCACCGGTGAAGCGCCTGATGCCAGTGCCACGGCCCGCGGAGAACGAGTCACGGTGTTCAGGACCAGCTTGGCAAGCGGCCCGACACCCGCGACTTCGATATCGAGGGACGGGACGATGTAGTCGTTGGCCTCGTATTCCAAGCCGTAGCCAGAAAGGTACGGGTCCATGCCCGGTCCCAGGTAGACCGACAGACCATTGAGGCGCATCGGCTTCTCGTTTTTCCAAACGGCGGGATTGCGAGTTAGCGGAGAGAAGTGAATCAAGGTCCCGTTCGGCTGAATGGTGCCGAACGAGCAGTTGGGGACCGAGCCGTCACCGACCAGTACGGTGCCGGGTCGCAGTATGGAACCGCATTCAGAATCAAGGTAGAAGACGTTGAACCCGGCCGGGACCGATATCTGCGCGTCTCCGTAGGCGACCGGCACCCACCCGGTTGGGGTGGCCGGAAGGTCAACCGCAGGCAGCGCCTTGGCCGTGACCGGCACCGTCGTTGCAGCGAAGGTCTGCGCGCTCGCGAACACGCTCAGGGCTACGGCTATCACCACGGTCGCGAGCGCGCGCAACCTCCTGGTCATCATGCTCCCACGAAGCCCTGACGGCTCAGGTTCGCGTACACGGCGAGCTGCTACTTGCAGTAGTCCGACGCTGGCGGTGGCCTACTGACGGGTCGGACCCGGTGACGTATGCGCGCTCAGGGGTCGACGCTTACGACGGTGCCGACCAAGGGGCCATTGCCGGCTTCTAGTTCCCAGGAGAACTTCGCGACCCATACCTCCCAGACGGTGGCCTCAGCGGCGAGGCGACTCCCGTTCGCGCGCACCGTGAGCCAAGTGACGGCCCCCGGACCTGCGGACAGGTAGCCCTCACCATTTGCCGCCAGCGCGACGTACCGGGCGATGCCACCCGGTCGAGAACTGCCACCCCCAACGCGATCACTGCCAGTACCGACAGAGCGGACGGGAGAAAGCCTCGCAGGGCCCTGGCCTTGGGCTGAGACTACTTGGCGTCAGGCGGCCGGCTCGGCGCCCGAGCGCGTAGGTGGTCCGTCATCGTTCGAAGTCGCCGCGCCGAGCGAGGCGGTGCCCGAGAATCGTCCCGGGTCCACCGGCAGGATGTTCTTCAGGCCGTTCAGGAGTCCCCCGAGCTCCATAGGCACGACCAGTTTGGTCGAAGGTGAGGACCCGACCTGCTTCAGAGTCTCCAGGTACTGAAGCTGCATGGTGTTGCTGTCGAGGCCGCGGGCGACAGTGAGGATCCTCTCAAGGCCTGCCGACAGCCCCTCGGCGCGCAGGATGGCACTTTGGCGTTCGCCTTCGGCAGCCAGGATCGCCGCCTGCTTGGTGCCCTCGGCGAGGGTGATGGCAGCCTGCTTTTGCCCCTCGGCCTCTGTGACGGCCGCACGGCGGGTGCGCTCGGCTGACATCTGGCGGGTCATGGCGTCCAGTACTCCCGGCGGTGGGTTCACCTCGCGCACCTCGACCGTGGTGACCTTGACTCCCCATCGCTCTGTCACTTCGTCGAGGCGCACGCGAAGCGAAGCGTTCATGTCTTCGCGCTTGGACAGCACGTCGTCGAGCGGCATGTCGCCGACCACGCTCCGCAACGTCGTCGCGGCTACGTTCTGCGCGGCGCCTGCGAAGTTGCCGACGCGCAGCACCGACATCGAGGGATCGACCACCTTGTAGAAGATGATGAAGTCGATCGAGATCGACGCGTTGTCCTTGGTTATCGCTGTCTGGTGCGGGATCTCGAGGTACTGCTCGCGAAGGTCCACCCACGAGGTCCGGTCCGTGACAGGGTTGATGAGGATGAGCCCGGGGCCGCGGGTGCCGAGCGCCCGGCCCAGCCTGAACAGCACGATGCGCTGGTACTCGCGCACGATCCTCACCGAGATCCCTGCCAGGATGAGGAGGCAGAGCACCACCACTCCGATCACGATCCCGATGATCATGAGCCACCTCCTTGGTTTGTCGCCTCTCCGGGCGGGGCCGGCGAACCTTCGACCGGGACGCCGTCGGTCGGGATCGTAGCTTCAAGCTCCGCGTGACCGCCGGGTGCCATCAGCTGGTCGCCCCATACCTCCAGGCGGACTCCCTTGGCCCTTACGACCTGGACCGGCGTGCCCGCTCGCACCGGCGCGTTGAGGGCGACGGCCGACCAGGTCTCACCGTTGACCCGGACGATGCCATCGGGTTCCAGGTCACCGACAGCGATGCCTTCGGCGCCGTCGGGCGACACCAGGTGACGACTTGCGGACGTGCCCGGGGTCGTGAGCGCTTTCCAGCCAAGCGTCGCGATGCCGGCGGAGACGACCACGTCGGCACTGAGCAGTGCCCAGAGCACCGGGGCGGAACGCCCGTCGACGGCCATCACCACGAGCCAGACCGCCGCGAGCACTCCGAGAACACCCGCCGCCACGTGCGCGTGCGGACCCACATGGAATCCGATCAGTGACGCGAGGACGACGAGCCCCAGCAGAACCCCTGCGATAACCCACATAGCGCCTCCTTCCCCGGCTGCGCGACATCAAGGCTAACGGCTTGCGAGGCCCTTCGATACGGCGCCCGGCTCACGGCCGTGGAGGTTCGTCGCCATCACCGGGCCCGAGCCGTCGACAAGCTGCGGGGCGTCCTGGCTCAGGCGTGGTGGATGAGCCAGCCGATGCCCTGGTACAGGCGGTAGCCGAGGTAGCCAACCGTGCCCACTACGAGCAGCTTGAAATGCCAAGGCGCCTTTGGGGGAGCATCGCCGGCGCCTTTTCCGTCCTCCGTCAAGAGCTCGGCCCCGCAGGTTGGGCACCGGTCCATGACGCCGCTCTCCACGGCGTCTGCACCAGGCTCGCCCGGGCCTAGCTCATCGTCATCGACCGGCCGATCGCATTTAGGGCACCGCGGCATCGTTCAGGGCCTCAAGCCCGGTCTCGGTCGTGCTGCACCGCCCTGGCGGTCCTCGACGCGGTGCCGGCCAATTGTGCTGCGGGTCGTCCGACCGACAGCACCGGCTGGGTCATCTCTGCTGGCGAACCCGGACGCGGAGCTCGATCGGCGTCGGGCCGAGCTCGAAGCGCGCTCTCAGGGAACGCTCCAGATAGCGCAGATAGGTTGAAGGCAGACGCCGCGTCGCGAACAAGGTGATCGTCGGTGGGTCGACCGCGCCCTGCACGCCGTAGAGGATGCGGGCACCTCCGGGTGGCGGTTGCGCCGCCTGGGCGCTTCGCAGCCCGTCGTTCAGGCGACCCGTGGGGATCCGGCGGTGGTAGGCGCTCATGGCCTCGCTCACCGCCGGCAGGAGACGATGCACACCGAGTCCCGTCTTGGCCGAGACGCGCAGCACGGGCGCGTACCCGAGGAACGCGAGCCGGTCGGCCACCGCCTCGCTCACCTCGAGACGGCCGTCGGTGTCGACCATGTCCCACTTGTTGAGCAGGATCACCACCGGGCTGCCCGAGGCGTCGATCCGCTCCGCGAGGCGCTGGTCCTGATGGGTCACGCCTTCTGTGGCATCGAGGACCAACAAAGCGACGTCGGCGCGGTCGAGCGCTCGCAGTGCCCGTACGAGCGAGTAGTACTCGGGTCCTTCGCCGCTTCTCGCCCGGCGCCGCATCCCGGCGGTGTCGATGAGCTTGACAGCCCCGTCGTCGGTCTCGATGACGGTGTCGATGGCGTCGCGCGTCGTGCCCGGCAGGTCGTGGACGACGGAGCGCTCCTCGCCCGAGAGCCGGTTGAACAACGTCGACTTGCCGACGTTGGGCCGCCCGACGATGGCAACGGCCGGGACGGCCCCCGGCGCCACCGGCTCGCCTGCCCCCGTCGCAGCATCCCCGGTCGATGGCGACGTGGGAGCCTCGGGCAGACTTTGGACCAGATCGTCGAGCAGGTCCCCGACACCTCTGCCGTGCAGGGCGCTCACCGCGGCCGGCTCGCCGAGCCCGAGGCCGGCGAACTCCCAGGCGTCGATCTCCCGCTTGTCGGAGTCGACCTTGTTGGCGACCACGATCACTTCGCGTCCCGCGCGGCGAACGAGCTGGGCTACGACGCTGTCCTCGCCGGTCACGCCGGTGGTCGTGTCGAGGACGAGCAGCACGAGGTCGGCCCCGTCGAGTGCCCGGAGAGCCTGCTCGGTCACCTTCTCGTCGAGCGTGTCCCCGCGCTCCAGCATCCCGCCCGTGTCAACGACGAGGAACGAGCGCCCGTTCCACTCACACTCGACCTCCAGGCGGTCGCGTGTCACACCGGGTCGGGCTTCGACGATGGCGAGCTGGCGACCGGCGATCCGGTTCACGAGGGTCGACTTGCCGACGTTCGGGCGCCCGACCACGGCGACGACGGGCAGGCGTCCTCTCGTCATCTCGCCGCCTCCAGGATCCGGCGCAGCGAGGCCCCGTCGGTCGCGACCACCTCGACCGGCCTCGGGAGGTCTTCGAGCGAGGGCCCGTCGATGAACCGACCCTTCGACAAGCAGACATCGGGCAGCAGGTACCGCCCGCCCGAGGGCTCGTCGGCCAGGGTGCGGGAGAGGTCCGCCGCGGTCATCAGGCCCGCCACGGCGATGTTGCCGCCGAAGAACTCGTTGCGCACGTCAACGATCCTGACCTTGTCGAAGCCATGGCGGTCCAAGAGCGGTCTCAGCACGAGGGAACCGTAGTCACCCGTGAGGATCGTCGGGGGCGTCTTTCGGACCGGACGGGCCTTCAAGGTGACCGCCCCGGTACGCGGCGCCCGGTAACCCTCGGCGGGTGCACCCTCGACCCAGGCGAAAAAGCCGGTCCTCGCAGGCGCCCGCGCTCCATCGAGCACGGAGGCGCCCCCGGCGAAGGACTGCTCGAACGAGCGCACCATCCCGACGCCGTTCTCGTGCTGTGGGAAGCCCTCGTAGTCCTCCGGCCCGGGGAACTCGGCGCCGGCCAGCAGGTAGTACTCGTCTGATGCCCATACGACCCGGCGGCCGAGCGCCCGGCTGAAGCGCTGCTGCCATTCGTGCACGGTCTCGACCGTCGCCCTCGCCTCTTCGGGCGTATGCGGCCGCATGGCCGCCTCCTTGGAGTAGCGGCTCACGCCGAGGGGCACCACTGCCACCGTCACGAGCTCGGGAAAACGGTCGAGGACGCCCGCCAGGGTCCCGTGCAGCACCGCTGCGTCGTTCACACCGGGGCAGACCACGACTTGACCGTGCACCTCGATGCCGTTGTCGAGCAGGCACCGAAGCCACCTGAGACTGACCGCGCCCCGCGGGTTGCGCAACATGGCCGAGCGCACGTCGGGATCGGTGGCGTGAATGGAGACGTAAAGGGGCGACAAGCGCTGATCGACGACGCGTTCGAGGTCGAGCTCGGTGAAGCGTGTGAGGGTCGTGAAGTTGCCGTAGAGGAACGAGAGCCTGTAGTCGTCGTCCTTCACGTACAGGTTCCGCCGCAGGTTCTTGGGCAGCTGGTAGATAAAGCAGAACTCACAATGGTTGTCGCAGGTCCGCACGCGGTCGAAGATCGCCGAAGAGATCTCGAGCCCGAGTGGCTCACCTGACTGCTTGACGACCGTGACCTCGAGCTCGACACCGCCGCGGACAACCTCGAGTTCGACTGTCGACTCGTCCGCGAGCAACTGGTACTCAATGACGTCTCGAGGCACCCGTCCGTTCATCGAGCGGAGCTCGTCGCCCGGAAGGACCCCGAAACGTTCAGCCGGCGAATGCGCGGCCACGGCCACCACCTGCGGTAGTGGCATTTCCAAAGGCTACCCTGGTCTACTGTGACATCGGCTCGAAACCAGCCTTTCCAGCCGGGAGCCGGTCGCGTCGAGCTCGTCCTGCTCGCCCAGCCACGAGGCTTCTGCGCTGGGGTGGAGATGGCCATCAAGGCGCTCGCGTGGATGGTGCGCGTCTTCGAGCCGCCCGTTTACTGCTACCACGAGATCGTGCACAACCGCCTTGTGGTCGAGGAGTTCCGCCGCCAGGGCGTCGTTTTCGTCGACGACGTCGCCGAGGTCCCGCCCTCGGCGCCCTTGATGCTCTCGGCGCACGGCTCGGCCCCTCAAGTGGAACAGGCGGCCGCCGACAAAGGGCGCATCGTCATCGATGCGTGCTGTCCCCTCGTCACCAAGGTCCACCACGAGCTCAAGGTTCGCGCCAACAAGGGCTACACGATCCTGTATGTAGGTCACGCAGGTCATGAGGAGGCCATCGGAACGATGGCGGTCGCGCCCGGGGCCGCCCATCTCGTCGAGCACGAGGACGACCTCGACCGGATCGAGCTCGCCTCCGACGCCCGTGTCGCGCTCCTCGCCCAGACCACCCTCGCCCACGACGAATGGGAGGGGGTCGTCGAGCGGGCCCGCGAGCGGTACCCCGAGCTGTGGATGCCCGGGCGTTCCGATCTCTGCTATGCGACGACCAACCGCCAGAGCGCCGTCAAAGAGGTGGCACCCCGTTGTGACGCCATGATCGTGCTGGGGTCGGCGAACTCCTCCAACACGGTCGCGCTCGCCAAGGTGGCCGCAGCCGCGGGTTGTCCGAGAGTGCTGCGGGTCAACGCCCCTTCCGAGGTGCCCGAGGACCTCGCCGGGGTGGTGGGCGTCACCGCCGGCGCGTCGGCTCCCGACTGGCTGGTCGATGACCTCCTCGACCGCCTGGCCCCGACGCGAGGCGTCGAGATCGTGCACACCACCGATGAGGACGAGTACTTCCCTCCCCCGCCTGAACTGCGTGACCTCCTCAGGTGCCTCGAGGCGGCGGCGGGCCTGGCGCTCGGCGCCAGCCCCCAGGGCTCGGCTCTCAACGCAACGGACCGCCGCGTCACCGCTGCCGACATGCTCGCCGCGACTTCACCTGCTGGCCGCTCCAGGTGAACTCACGAGCCCGGCGCCGCAGGCGACAGGTCGACGAGCTGGTCGACCGTGTCGCGATCGAGGAGCTCACGCGAGCCCAGGGGCCTCTCGAGTTCTCCGCGGTCGCCATCGTGATCGCGGCCTACAAAGAGCGCGACAACATCGGCGAGGTCGTGACCGGCATGCCGAAGGAGGTGTGCGGGCAACCGGCCACCTTGCTCGTGGTGGTCGACGGCGAGGACGACGGCACCGGGGCGGCGGTTCGCGAGGCCGGTCACTACGCCTGCATCGCCCCCGTCAACCGGGGCCAGGGGGCGGCCCTGCGGCTTGGCTACCGGATCGCTTTGGAGAACGGGGCCCGTTTCATCGTGACCTCCGACGCCGACGGACAGACCGACCCCGACGACCTCGAGGTCGTCCTCGAACCGGTGCTGTCCGGCCGCGCGGACTTCGTCAACGGGTCCCGGCGCCTCGGGCTCACCCACGGCACCGACGTCGTCCGCAACACCGGGGTCGTCTTTTTCGCGTCACTGATCTCGTGGCTGACAAAGACCCCGGTCACCGACACTGCGAACCCGGTCCGCGCCTTCCGGGCCGAACTGCCCGCCCAGCTCGTCTTGGAGGAACCCCAGTACCAGGCTCAAGAGCTCCTGATCTCGGCGATCATGCACGGATGCCGCTACCTCGAACGGCCCGTCACCATGAGGGCCAGGCTCGCCGGGGAGTCCAAGAAGAGCGGGAACCTGCTCTACGGCCTGCACTACGGCCGCGGCGTGTTGCACACCTGGGTACGGGAACGCCGCCGGCGCCCCGCTCAGCGCGCGGCCATCTGAGACGCGGGGTTGCCCGCCTCTCCCGGGCGCTCGCGCATGGGTGCCGCCGGGGTCGGCCCTGCCGGAGCGGTACCCGGGCCGTCCGCTCTTTCGTCCCGTCCCGGCACGCCTTGCCAGCACCACGACATCAAGGCCACCACGACCACGATGGCGCCCGCGGCCCCGACAAAGGGGACCCAGGGATGCAACCCGAAGAGCGCACCGGCCGCGAGCGCCGCCACCGCGGTCATTCCCGTCTGAGCCGTGGAGCCGGCCCCTTGTGCTCGGCCGAGCTGGCGGCTCGGCACGCTGTGGGCGAGCTGGGAGGCCAGTGCCGGGCCCGCCACCGACACGGCGACGGCCTCGGCGGCCCCGAGACCGACCAGCAGCCACACCGAATGGAGGAAGGGGTACGTGGAGGCAAAGGCCGCCGACATCAGCGTCGAGAAGGCTGCCAGGTAACGGCGGTCGAAGTGGTCGACCAGCCAGCCACCGGGGACCGACACCACGGCAAAAGGCAGAGCGAACAACGTCCACGACAACCCGATCTCGAGTCCGCTCGCCCCGCGCAGGTGCAACAGCAGGCTCCAGCAGACCTCGTACACACCGATGACGAGGCCCGTGCCCCCATATCCCAACACGACGCCGAGCACGCTGCGGTCACGCCACAGCACCACCCGCGGCGCGCTCAAGTGCGGGCGTCGCGGTGCAGTCTTGGGCACCGCGATGATCACGGGCACACAGGCCAGCAGCGACGCCAGGGCCGCGGCCACAAACAGCCAGCGCATCCCCGACAGGCCCACCGCGCCACCGATGAACGGCCCGATCGCAAGCCCCACGGTACGGGACCCGAACAGCGCCCCGTAGGCGCGGCCCTGCTGGGACGGGGACACAACCTCGCCCACCGTGGCGTTGTTGGCGACGTCGACGACGCCGGCGCCCGCACCTTGCAGGCCGCGCACGAAAAGCGCGGCGATGGGCGTGCCGATCAGGGCGAAAACGGCGCTGGCGGCGGCGTAGGTCACCAGGCCGCTCAACTGGACTGGGCGGCGCCCGATCCGGTCCGACAGGCGTCCGACCGGGTACTGCACGAGGATGGCAAAAAAGAAGAAGGCCGCCATCACCACGCCCACGAGAGCGACCGGTGCGCCCAGCTTGCGCAGGTACAAGGGCAGCAGCGGCATCATGCAGCCGGCCCCTGCCCACTCGACGAAGGTCGAGATCGACAACGCCACGACGACGCGCCGGGGACCGCGAGCCACGCCGGCGCGCCACGATGACGCCGAGGCGACGCTCACGACAGGTCCTTCGAAGCGACCTGGCTGGCCCCTTTCCTGGCGGGTGCCCCCGCCGGCCCCCGGTTGGCGCGCCCGTCCAGGCGCGACCCGAGATTGGCCAGCAGCTCCTCGTGAACCGCCGCACGGAGCTGCTCGCCGAGCGGCGCCAGGCTGAACAGCTCGCTGAACCACAGGCCGTCGGCCGCCAGCCTCATGAGGCTGGCGCTCACCGGGGAGATGCCGTCGTCGGCGAGGCAGCGCTGCCAGGCGGCGAAACGTCCCCGGAGCGGCTCCAACAGATCCGGGTCGGACGCCACACCGGCGATCACCGCGGCCCCGAGGCGCCTTTCACGGCTCGCGTGCTCGCCGTCCGAGGGCCCGAAGCTCGCCTCGAGATATGCCCTCGTGAAAGCGCCGGGCCCGCCGGAGAGGGCACCGTGGCGCTCCAGATCGTTGTCGAACTGCGAGCCGAGCCGCTCCACCATGGCCGCGACCAGTGCCGAGCGCGTGGGGAAGTGGTAGAGGATCCCCCCTTTGGAGATGCCGGCCTCGCTTGCTGCCGCCTCCAAGGTGAGATGGGCGACGCCGTCGCGAAGGACCACCTCTTCCGCGCCGTGCAGGATTCGCGCCCGGGTGTCCTCCCCTCGTGTCACGCAGTTACTATACCGTCCAGACGGTACAGTAACTGCGGGTGGCTCTCGGGCGGCCTCAAGCCTCGGCGAAGACAGACTCCTCGAACCACTTCCAGGTCCCGCGGATCCCGTCCTCCCGGCTGATGGTGGGCTCGTAGCCGAGGACGCGCCGGGCAAGGTCGTAGGAGGCGAAGTTGCGCTCGACCTCACCGGGGCGCTTGGGCCGGTACTCGATCGGATGCTCCGGCACGCCGGCCGCCTCACGGCACAGGTCGGCTAGCACCTGCACGGTCGTCTCGACGCCCGACGCGATGTGCAGGACGCTGCCGCCCGCAAGATCGCTGTCGAGGGCGAGCTCGAGCGCGTGGCAGATGTCGTCCACGTGGGTGTAGTCACGCGAAGCAGAGCCGTCACCGTAGATCACTATCGGCTCGCCTGCCCTGATCGCCTTGAAGAACGTCGTCACGGCACCGCGCTTGCGGGCGCTCCAGGGCCCGTAGGCGTTGGCGAAGCGGAGGGCGATCGTGCGCAGTCCGTAGGCCTTCGCGAAGGCGTGCGCGTAGCCCTCTCCGGCCAGCTTGCTGGCGCCGTACGGCGAGATGGGCTTGGGCAGGCAGTCCTCGTCGACAGGCGGGACGGCGTCGCCTATGAGCGCCCCACCGGTCGAGGCGAGCACGGCGCGGCCTATGCCGGCGCGTCGGGCGGCGTCGAGGACCTGGAAGGTGCCGAACACGTTCACGTTGAAGTTCGTCGCCGGGTCCGCGACCGACATGACCACCGAGCCCGCGGCGGCGAGGTGCACGACCGACTCCATCCCCTCGAGAGCGTCGTCCAAGGTGCCGGCATCGCGGATGTCTCCTTCTACGAGCTCGGCGTCGACTCCCTCGAGGTGAGCGACGTCGCCCGTCGTGAGGTTGTCGAGCACGCGCACAGCGCGTCCGCTCTCGACGAGCCGTCTCACCAACGTCGCTCCAACGAACCCGGCGCCGCCGGTCACGAGGACACCTCTTGTCTCACCCATCGGCGACCACGCCGGGAAGTTAGCAGGCCCCCGACGCCCGGCCGACATCGGGGGTGGCCGTCACGGCTCGCGCTCGGCCGCGACGGCCCGGCTAGTGACGCACGCTCGCCTCCGCGGCGTCGAAGGCCTGTTGCATCGCCGCCCGCACGCGCGCCGACTGTTCGGTCACCAGCTCGCGTCCGATGCGGGGGCGCTTTTGCGAGGAGACCGGGTCCGAGGTCTCACCGGGCTCGTCGGTGCCGCTCGCGAAAGGTGCGGTCGCGGCCGGGACCGGTGCGCCTATTACTAGGTTCACGCGTCTCGGGCGGGGGAACGACGACCCTCTCGGCATGGCGCGCTCCGCGCCGCCGATACCGACGGGCACCACCGGCACGCCTGCGCGCAGGGACAGGTAGGCCACTCCGTCCTTCAGCTCCTGCACCTGCGAACCCGAGCGCCGGGTGCCTTCAGGAAACATCACGAGAGGCTCACCGCCGGCGAGCACGGCCTGGCAGCGTTTGAGCGCCTCGCGGTCCGCACCGGAACGGTTCACGGGAAAGCCGCCGCAGGCCTCGATCACGCCCCCGATCAACCTGGACTTCCACACCTCTTCTTTGACGATGTAGCGAAGCCGCCTGCGGGCCGTCACCCGGGCGACGACGAGCCAGTCCACATAGGAGCGGTGTACCGGCGCCACGATGTAGGCGCCTGTTGCGGGGAGGTTCTCCCTTCCCTTCACCGTCCCGGGAAAGTACAGGCGCGACACGCCTACCGCTATGGCGCGGCACAGCCGGTAGACAATCATGTCCCCGAGAGACGGTGGCGACGCCACCGCGCCGGACGTGGTCACAGCCAGGACAGCACCTCCTCCACGACGGACTCGACGCTACGTCCCGTCGAGTCGAGCACCATGGCGTCCGGCGGGGCCACAAGAGGCGAGGCCGCCCGCGTCGAGTCGAGCTCGTCGCGGCGCCGTATCGACTCTGCCGTGGTGGCAAGGCTCGCTCGTGCGCCCGGGTCCTCGGCCGCGCGTCGCCAGGCGCGCTCGGCCGAATCGGCCGTGAGGAAGACCTTCAGGTCCGCTTCCGGCAGCACGACGCTGCCGATGTCGCGGCCCTCGACGACCCCTCCGCCGTTGGCGGCCACCCAGGCCCGCTGGCGGCCCACGAGCTCGGACCGCACGAGCGGATGCGCCGCGACGGTCGAGACCGCAGCGTCGACCGAGGGCCCCCGGATCTCCTCGGTCACGTCCTCGCCGTTGAGCACGACGCGCTCGCCCACGCTCAGGTCCATCGACCGCGCGATGGCCGCACACCCCTCGGCGTCGCTCACCTCGATGCCACGCCTCAAGGCCCCCAGGGTCACGGCGCGGTACATGGCGCCGGTGTCGAGGCGTTCGAGCCCGAGGCGGCGGGCCACCTCTTTCGCCACGGTCGACTTGCCGGCACCGGCGGGGCCGTCGATGGCGATGACGAGACGGCGCCCCGTGGCCCGGCTCAGGCCGAAGCCCTTTTCGGCGAGGGCGTGACGGACGCGCTCGGCCGCCTCCGCGGCCACCGTGAGGATGAGGACGCCCCGTGGCCGGTACTGGGAGTGGACGATCTCGAAGTCCTCGATGTTGACCCCGAGCTCGCCCGCGATCGTGGTGACCTGCGCGAGCACGCCCGGGCTATCGGGGATGACGACGTGCAGCTCGGCCACAGAGCTCGGGCGGCTCGCCCGGGGGGGGAGGTTGCGCCGGGCGAGCTGTGCGCGGTCCAGGAGAGCGACGAGACCCGGGCGGTCCTCGTCTGCAACGATGCGCCGGACCTCGTTCAGCCTGGCAATTAGGTCGTCGAGGACCGGGAGGATCGCCGGAGCGTTGTCCCGGCAGATGTCGGGCCAGATGGCGGGCGACCCGGCGGCGATCCTCGTCATGTCCCTGAAGCCTCCCGCCGCCAGCCTCAACAGGGCGGTGTGGGCGTCGGTTGCCTCTGTGGCGAGCCCCATGAGAGTCGCGGCGGTCAGGTGCGGCACGTGGGAGACGACCGCCACGAGGTCGTCGTGGCGGTCGGGAGCCAGTGCCACAAGGTCGGCGCCGAGACTCGCGATGACGGACTGCACCGTGGAGAAGGCGGACGGGTCGGTCGACGACGTCGGGGTGAGGACCCAGGTCGAACCGTCGAAGAGCTCCGGGTCGGCGCCGTCGGGGCCCTCCTGCTCCGATCCGGCCATGGGATGCCCGCCGACAAAGCGCGGGTGCGGGATCTGAGAGACGATCGGGCCTTTGACCCCGCCGACGTCGGTGACCACGAGCTCTCCGGTCTGGTCCGAGTCGATGAGGGCGCTCACCTCAGCAGCGATGGCCGCCACCGGTGTCGCCACGAAGGCGATGGCCGCGAGATGGTCCACACCGAGCTCGTCGACGGCTCCGAGCTCACGCGCGCGCCGTGCCCGGGCGTCGTCGAGATCGTCCCCGGTGACATGCCACCCCTGTTGGCGCAGCGCAAGGGCGATCGAGGTGCCTACCAGCCCGAGACCTGTCACCTGGGCGCGCCGCGAACCGGCCGCGGCGCCCCCCGGGCGGGCCTCAGTCGGGTAGGTCATCGCGAAGCCCGCGCGCACCCTCGAGATAGACGTGGTGGAGCGCTTCTCTCGTGCGCTCGGTGTAAAAGTGCATCAGGACCCGGACACATCGCGGCATGGCGCCTTCGATGGCGAGCTCGCTGGCACAGATGAGCGGGACGTCGCCAAGCCCGAGCAGTCGCGCCGCGGTGGCGGGGAACATCGAGGTGACGTCGTGGGTGGCGGTGAACAGGATGCTGACGATGTCGTCGTGGTCGATCCCGTTGCGGTCCAGCATGGCGCTGACGAGAGCCTGCACCCGCTCGTTGACCTGAGCGGTCGTGTCCTCGTCGAGTGTCGTGGCGCCCCTGAGTGCGCGTAGGACCACGGTCATGGGCCGGGAGCCTACCTACCGTTTGGGCGAAGAGCGAAGGGCGGTCTCGCTCAAGGACCGCACCTCCGCGCGCGTGAGCGGTCTCCAGGCACCCGGACGCAGGGACCGGTCGGCGACGGGCCCGATCCTCGTGCGCACCAACCTCACGACGGGGTGGCCGACGGCCTCGCACATGCGGCGGACCTGGCGATTGCGCCCCTCGTGGATCACGATGCGGATCACGCCCGGCGAGACCGCCGCCACCCTCGCGGGCGCGGTCGTCTCCCCGTCGTCCAAGCGGACCCCTTCTCTGAGCCGGCGGAGGTCTGCCGGGCCCGGAACGCCCCTCAGCTCGGCTAAGTACTCCTTTTCCACACCGAAGCTCGGGTGCGCCAACAGCTGGGCGAAAGCGCCGTCGTTGGTCATCACGAGCAGCCCCTCGGTCTGAAGGTCGAGGCGCCCGACCGAGAACACCCGGGGCGTCTCGGGCACGAGCTCGAGCACGCTCGGGCGGCCCTGGGGGTCGTCCGCCGTCGTCACCACCCCTAGAGGCTTGTTCACCAGGTAGTACACGAGGCCGGGCAAGACCCCCACCGGTGCCCTGTCGACCGCGACGACGTCCCTTTCGACATCGACACGCCTGCCCAGGACGGCGACCTCGCCGTTCACGGTCACACGCCCTTCGGCGATGAGGTCCTCACAGGTCCGCCGGCTGCCGTAACCGACTCTGGCGAGCACCTTCTGGAGCCTCTCGCCTTCGCTATCGCTCACTCCCCCGGCTCGGAGCGCAACACGTTCTCGAGCATCTCCACGGTCGAGGCCGGCGGGACGAAGGCTACGAGAGGGGGCAGATCGTCGATCGAGTCAAGGCCGAGGCGCTCGAGGAACATCGGCGTCGTCCCGAACAAGATGGCCTGCCCGGGACCGTCGTCACGTCCGACCGGCTGCACGTAGCCCCGGGCGACGAGCATCCGCATGACGCTCTCGACATTGACGCCGCGTATGGCCGAGACCTGCGACCGGGAGATCGGCTGCTTGTAGGCGACGACCGCGAGTGTCTCGAGCGCCGCAGGCGACAGCTTCTGGGGACCGCCGTCCAGCACGAAACGCTCCACGTAGGCCGCGTAGGCCTCGCTGCTCTGGAACCTGTAGCCTCCCGCCACCCTGGCGAGGACAAAGCCGCGACCATCGGCCTCGTAGCCCGCGGCGAGCTCGCGACAGAGCTGCTCGACGCGCTCCACCGGGATCTCGAGCAGCTCGGCCAAAAGGCCGGGAGGCACGGGCTCGGTCGCGACGGTGAGCACGGCCTCGATGGCCGCCGACTCCGGCCGGAGCTGCTTGGCGGCCTCGGGCGGGTCCTCGCCCCGCCCCTCGGGCGCCACGTCGGGCTCGGAGCCGCTCATCCCTGGTATTCGAGGTCCGCGTACGCTGCCGGGGCCTCACGCCAGATGGCCAGAGCGGCGCCGGTCTCGCCGTCGCCGGGCTCACTTGCCCCCTCGAGGAGGCCTCCGGTCCACGACACTCGCAGCTCACCGAAGGTGCTCGTCTGCTCGAGCTCGACAAGGCCCTGCTTGTACAGCTCCAGGAGTCCCAGGAAGTGCACGACGACTTCCATGCGGGTGCGCAGGCTCGCGGTGAGCGCCCGGAAGCTCGTAGGCGGGGATCCGGGCAAGAAAGTGCACAGCGCGTCGACCACCTCGGCCACGGTGACCTCGTCGACAAGGACGTGGTCCACTTCGACGTGCGGTACCGGCCGCGGCGCCAGCGCCCGCAGAGCCGCTGCCCGAACGTCCTCCGGGCCGAGATAGGCCAGCAGGTCAGGCTGGAGGCCCTCGAAACGCTCGTCCAAGCCGGCAAGGCGCGGCCACGATCTCGAGGCGGCCAGCTCGGCGAGGGCGAGCTGCGCCCCTGCTGCCGAGAAGGTGGTGCACTCGACCAGGCGCGCCAGCAGGTAGTCGCGCTCTTCGAGGAGGGCCAGGGTGTCCTCATCGGGCTCGTCGCGGCCGGGCAGGAGCCTGCGGCACTTCAGTTCCACGAGGGTGGCGGCGATGACGAGGAACTCGGTGGCTACTTCCAGATCGAGGCGTTGCATCTCGGCGATCTCGGCCAGGAACCCGTCCACGATGTCGGCCAGGGCGACCTCGTACAGGTCGACCCGCTGTTCGGTTATGAGCCGGAGCAACAGATCGAAGGGGCCGGCAAAGACGTCGGTGTGGACCTTGTACGCCACATCGGCGAGGTTATCGGCCTCGTGCGCGCAAGGGTCGGATACCCCGATGATCCAGGAGTTCTCTGCACTGCGCGAGTGCCAGTATCCTGCAGCGGATGGAAAAGGTGTTCTCCGGGGTGCAATCGTCGGGCGCGCCGCACATCGGCAACTACTTCGGGGCGTTCCGCCAGTGGGTGGCCGATCAGCACACCGCCGACTCGATCTTCTGCGTGGTCGATCTGCACGCCTTGACCATCGAACAGGACCCGGCTCAAGTCCGCAGCCGCACGCTCGAGACGGCGTCGTGGCTCTTCGCCAGCGGGCTCGACCCCGAGGTCTGCACGGTCTTCGCCCAGAGCCACGTACCCGAGCACACCGGACTGAGCTGGCTGCTCGAGTGCACGGCGACCTACGGCGAGCTCAAGCGCATGACCCAGTTCAAGGAGAAGAGCAAGGGCAACGAGTCGGTGAGCGCGGGACTGCTCACCTATCCAGTGCTCATGGCAGCCGACATCCTCCTCTACGACGCCGACAAGGTGCCCGTCGGAGACGACCAGCGCCAGCATCTCGAGCTTGCCCGCGATCTCGCCATCCGCTTCAACAAGCGCTATGGGGACACCTTCGTCGTTCCCATGGCGGCCGTGCCCAAACTCGCCGCCAGGGTGATGGACCTCCAGCATCCGCAGCGCAAGATGTCGAAGTCGGTGACCTCCCCGCTCGGGACCATCGACCTCATCGACGAGCCGGACACGATCCGCCTGAAGATCCGCAAGGCCGTCACCGACACCGACGCGGAGGTGCGCTACGACCCCGAGAAAAAGCCCGGGCTGTCCAATCTCATCGAGCTCTTCGCGGCTGCGTCGGACCGCTCGGTGGAACAGATCACCGCCTCCTACGACCGCTACGGCCCCTTGAAGGCCGACCTCGCCGAGACGCTCGTCCAAGTGCTCACGCCCCTGCGCGAGCGCTACACGGCCATCACCGCCGACCCGGGTGAGGTCCCGCGATTGCTCCGCAAAGGAGCCCTCAAGGCGGGCGTCCGGGCCTCTAAGACTCTTGCGAGGGCACGCGAGGCCATCGGCCTGCTCGCCCCCTGAGGCAGGCCCGGCCGCGGGCCGAAAAGAGCCGCCAGCTCAGAACACCAGGTTCAGGTACCAGTTCTCCACGTCGCCGAGGATCCGTGAGAGCAGGTTCTGGTCCAGGAAGACCAGGAGGAGAACGACGACCATGAACCCCATACGCATCCTGTAGTACGTCGGCAGCGCCGAGACCGGCAGGAGTCTCTCGACCAGCGCCGAGCCGTCGAGAGGCGGGATCGGGAGCATGTTGAACACCGCGAGGACGACGTTCACGATCCCGAAGTAGAACAGGATCTGCTCGAAAAGGGCCCACTGCGAGACAGGGGCGTAGCAGTAGAACCCACCGCAGACCTGGATCGGCAGGGCCCACACATGGAGCACCTCGTGCAGGGCGAGGCCGGCGATGGCCGCCAGGATGATGTTGGTGGCCGGCCCGGCGAAGGACACGAGGACCGAGTCGTTGCGGGGATGTCGGAGGCGGTTGATCGACACGGGCACGGGCTTGGCCCAGCCGAACACCGGTGCACCGGTCAGCGCGAGCACCACCGGCACCACGATCGAGCCGAACGGATCGATGTGCTTCAAAGGATTGAGAGTGAGCCGTCCCGCGCGCTTGGCGGTGTCGTCGCCGCACCACAGAGCGACCACGCCGTGGCTCACCTCGTGGAGCATCACGGCGGGGACGAACACGAGCAGGAAGATCAGCGTCTGCTCGTTGAGGACGTGGTGGCGCAGGGCCAGTGCGACCACGCCGACGATGACCGCGGCGATGACGATGTAGGTGGGCAGCCGCTGGTTGGACTTAAGTGAGCGCCACTGCGCTCGGGTGGTCAACGCCGAACCGAGGCGCAGTCGATGCAGAGTGTCGTGGCCGGCTGGGCTTCGAGACGAGCCGAAGAGATCGGTTTGCCGCAGCGCGCGCAGATGCCGTAGGTGCCCTGTTCGATCCTGCGCAACGCCGCTTCCACGTGCCCGAGCGACTCCTGGAGCTGCGCGGCCAGCGCCTCTGCCTCACCGCGCTCGGCGGTGACCTGTGAGGAGTCGGCGAAATTGGCGTCGTAGGTCAGGGTGCCGTCCTCGCCGAAACCGATCTCCTGTAGCTGGCGTAACAACGATCCGCGCTCCTCTTCGAGGAGTTCGCGGTAGTCGACGCCGGCTGCTTCGTTTGCCACGGCGCAACACTAGCCCCGCCGTGACCCGCCGCGGCCAGCAAACGGCCGCCTGCCATGTGAACCTGCCGGCAAAGCGCCGAGGTGCCACGCCTCGGCGCGTCCTTCGGTCAGGTCCCCTTCGGCCCGGCTCGGTCCCCGGTTGCCATGCGTGTCGAAAGCGCCCTCGGATGCGCCTTCTCGTACACGCGCCTCAAAAGCTCGGGGGAGACCTTCGTGTACACCTGCGTCGTCGTTATGGTGGCGTGGCCCAAAAGCTCCTGCACCACGCGTATGTCGGCGCCGTGCTCGAGCAGGTGGGTCGCACAGGAGTGGCGCAGCACGTGCGGCGACACCCTGTCCTCCAACTTGACCTTCTTGGCGGCGGTCCTCACGACCTGCCACACCGCCTGGCGTGACATCCGCCTGCCACGCGTCGAGATGAAGACGGCCTCCGCGTCCACGCGGCGCGCCCAGCGCGCCGGGGACATGGCCCCCCGCCCGGCCGGGCCCAGCCAAGCGTCCAGCGCCGAAACGGCGTGGCGGCCGATCGGGACCAGGCGCTCCTTGGATCCCTTGCCGTAGGCGACGGCCAGGCCCCTGGCTGTGTCGAGGTCCCCCAAACGCAGTCCCGCCAGCTCGGAGATGCGCATCCCGGTCGCGTAGAGGGTCTCGAGTATCGCCCGGTTGCGCAGGGCACGCGGGTCGTCACCTATGACCGCCGACAGCAGGAGCTCGACCTCGGCCTCGGACAGTGCCTTCGGGATGGCCTGGGGGATGTGAGGCGTCGAGACACCCTCGGTCGGATCGAGCGTCGCCCCGCGTTCGTCGACGCAGAATCGGTGCAGGCCGCGCACGGCCGCGAGCGCCCGCGCCGTCGAGCTCGCCCGCCTTGTCTCGCTGAGCAGGGCCACGTAGGCCTCGATGGCGGCTAGGTCTGCCTCCCGGAGCGTCATGTTGCGCTCGGCGAGGAAGCCCTCGTAGGCGACGAGGTCACGCCGGTAGGCCGAGATCGACGCGGGCGCCCGTCCCCGTTCGACGCTCAGGTACGAGAGGAACTCCTCGGCATCCCGGCTCAAAAGGGCCTGCGCGGCCAACGACTGCCTCTCAGCCGCCCGGACTCGGGCCCACAGGACCCGGCGCCAGCGCCGAGCGCGCCAAGAACAAGCCGACGATCGTCTTCGCGTCGGCGATCTCGCCCGTCGCGATGAGCTCCTCGACCGAGGCGAGCGGGACCCGCTCGACTACGAGATGCTCCTCCTCGATGCCGTCGGCGCTCCGGGGCCCGGAGGTGAGACCTTCGGCGAGGAAGCACGTCGTCAGCTCGTCGCAGTAGCCGGGCGAGTTCCAGAAGCGGCCGAGCTCGGTGATCCGCTCCGCCTGGGCCCCGACCTCCTCGGCGAGCTCGCGCGCCGCGCAAGCCTCGGGTGGCTCACCGGCGATGTCGAGCTTGCCCGCGGGCAGTTCCAACAAAGCCTGGTCGACCGGGCCCCTGTACTGACGGACCAGCAGCACATGGACACGGTCGTTCTCGAGCGGTACGACGCAGACCGCCCCGAAGGTACGCACGATCTCGCGCTCGAAAGTGAACCCGTCCGGTCCGACGAAGGTACCGACCACCACCCGGAGGCGTTCGCCCGGGTATCGCGAGCGCTCGCCGATCTGGCGAAACGTGCCGCGATCCAGACCCGGGCCTGCCGAGGCCCTCGCTTGTTCGCCTGCCGCTACATGCCCCTCGGGCTCAGGAGGGGACATTGTCGAGTTCGTAGAGCCGAGGAGTGCGTTCGTGCGCACGGTTCAGCGCCGCCCCGACCAGCGCGCGAAACAGCGGGTGGGGCCGGTCCGGTCGGCTCTTGAACTCAGGATGGGCCTGCGTGGCGATCCAGAACGGGTGTCCCGGCAACTCGATGAACTCCACCAGGCGGTCGTCCGGCGAGACCCCCGAGCAGCTCAGCCCGGCTTCCACGAGACGGTCACGGTAGCGGGGATTGAGCTCGTAGCGGTGCCGGTGGCGCTCGGAGACAACCTCAGAGCCGTAGATCGCGGCCACCTGTGAGCCCGGCTGCAGCTTGGCCAGGCAGGCCCCCAGCCGCATCGTGGCGCCCTTTTCCTCGACTCCCACCTGATCGTCCATCAAGTCGATGACCGGGTGGGGCGTGGTAGGGGCGAGCTCGCGGCTGTTCGCGCCCTCGAGACCGAGCACGGAACGGGCGTACTCGACGACCATCATGTGCAGCCCGAGGCACAGCCCCAGGCACGGTATGGCGTGCTCGCGGGCGTAGCCGGCGGCGGCGATCTTGCCTTCCAGGCCGCGCTCGCCGAAACCGCCCGGGATCACGATCCCGTCCAGGGTGTCGAGGCGGGCAGCGGCGAGCATGCCGGTGATCTCCTCGGCCTGGACCCAGTCGATCTCGACCTTGGCCCCGTGGTGAAATCCCGCGTGCTTGAGCGCCTCCACGACCGACAGGTAGGCATCGGGCAGGTTGACGTACTTCCCGATGACTCCGATACGCACGACCTCGGAGGCCTCACGAACTCGCTCGACGAGCGCCTCCCAGCTCGTGAGATCGATCTGGCGATCCGTCTGGTCGAGACGAAGGATCCGGCAGACGATGTCGTCCAGGCCTTCCTCGTGAAGTGCGAGCGGTATCTCGTAGATGTTCTCGGCATCGATGGCCGACACGACCGCATCGGTCGACACGTCGCACAGCAGTGAGATCTTGCGCTTCAGGTTCTCCGAGATGGGCTCATGGCTGCGACACACGATCACGTCGGGCTGGATCCCACGGCCCCGAAGCTCTGTGACCGAGTGCTGTGTCGGCTTGGTCTTCTGCTCCCCCGCCGGGAGCGAATGGGGCACGAGCGTCAGGTGCAAGTAGCAGACGTTGTCCCGGCCGACGTCGCGGCGGAACTGGCGGATTGCCTCTAGGAACGGGACGATCTCGATGTCGCCGACGGTGCCGCCGACCTCGACGATGACAACGTCGATGTTCTCGCGCCCGAGACGGCGGATCCTCTCTTTGATCTCGTCGGTTATGTGGGGAATCACTTGCACCGTCTTGCCGAGGTAGTCGCCCCGCCGTTCCTTGGCGATCACCGACGAGTAGATCTGACCCGTGGTGGCGTTCGAGTCCTTGTGGAGGTACTCGTCGATGAAACGCTCGTAGTGCCCGAGATCGAGGTCGGTCTCGCCTCCATCCTCGGTGACGAACACCTCACCGTGCTCGAACGGGTTCATCGTGCCCGGATCGACGTTGATGTAGGGGTCCAGCTTGCACATCGTGACGCGGAGTCCACGAGACTTGAGGAGTCGGCCGAGGGAGGAGGACGAGAGCCCCTTCCCGAGCGAGCTCATCACGCCACCTGTCACGAACACGAACTTCGTCACGCTCTCCTCCCGGCCGGTGTCACTCAAGGCTACCGGAGCGCCCGCGAGCGGTGCCGGAACTCGCGGCCATCGCCAACAGCTCTTTTGCGTGCCGGCGCGCGGCCGGGCTGTCGGGATGGCCCGAGAGCATCCTCGAGAGCTCGACAATCCGGTCCTCGCCGCTCAAAGGCGCGGCCCGGGCCACGGTCCGGCCCTGCGACTCGCTCTTGGACACGAGCACCTGCTGGTCGGCAAAGGCTGCCACCTGCGCCAGGTGGGTGACGACGAGCACCTGATGGTCGCGCCCGATGGCGTACAGCGCCCGACCCACAGCCAGGGCCGCCTCTCCCCCCACGCCCGCGTCGACCTCGTCGAACACGAGCGTCGGAGGCGCCGCCGACAGCACGAGGCGCGTCGCCAGCATCGCCCGGGCGAGCTCACCGCCCGAGGCCACCTTCGAGAAGGCGAGCGACGGTTCGCCGGGATTGGCCCCGAGCAGGAACTCCACATCCGAGCCGGCCGGGTCCTCACCGATGCGGACCTCGAGGCGGGCACCGCTCAGCGCAAGCTCGTGCAGGTGGGCCTCGACGGCGCGAGCCAGCTTGGGAGCCGCCCCCCGCCTACAGGCGCCGAGCCGCTCCTCGGCCCTCTTGAGGAATGCGGCCGCGCCGAGGCGACGGGCCTCCAGCGCTTGGCGCGTCTCACCGGCATCCTCGAGCTCGGCGAGCTGAGCCGTGGCCGCGCGCTCGAACTCCACCACGTCGGCGAGGCTCGGGCCGTACTTGCGCCGCAGGTCCGCGAACAGCTGCAGACGCCGCCGGACCGCCTCCAGGCGGTCCGGATCCTCTTCGAGCCGCTCGTCGCGCCGTCTCAGCTCCTGGGCCACGTCCTCCACATCGGCTTGTGCCGTCCTCAACGGCGCGACAAGGTCCGAGAGCGCCTCGTGGGACGAGAGCCGGGCTATGGCTATCCCGAGCAGGTCCGCGGCACCGGGGCTCGGATGGGACTGGGAGACCTCGGATCCCACGAGGGCCTCGCGGCTCTCGGCCACAGCGGCCCGGAGGGCCCCGATGTGGGCGAGCAGCGACTCCTCTGCGGCGAGTTTGTCATCCTCGTCCCCGGCTGTGATGGCCGCGGCGGCGATCTCGTCCAGCTGGAAACGCAGAAGAGCGACCGTACGGGCGAGCACCTGGGGATCGCCGCCCAGCTCGGCCAGGCGGGCGTCGATGTTGGCGAGCTCGCGATGCGCCTGCGCCACTTCTTCGAGGTCGGCTCCCGCGAACTTGTCCAGGGCCTCTCGTTGCGCTCCCTGGTGCAGAAGCGACTGATGGACGTGCTGGCCGTGCAAGTCGACAAGCCCGTCGCCTATCTCGGAGAGCAACGACGCCGGGGCCATGCGACCGTCCACATAGGCGCGCGAGCGTCCCTCGACGGGAACCGCCCGCGACAGGACGACCTCTCTTTCGTCGCTGACGAAGCGGCCCTCCACGAAGGCCTCCGTGGCACCTGCCCGCACGATGGAGGCGTCCGCGCGACCGCCGAGCAGCAGCTCGAGCGCCTCGACGACGAGGGTCTTGCCGGCACCCGTCTCGCCCGTGAGCGCCGTCATGCCGGGACCGATGACAAGGTCGAGATCCGCGATGACACCGAGATCCCGCACTCGGAGCTCGACGAGCATCGCCGCTCTCAGCGATCGGTCAAGCCGAAGCGGTGCCGGAGTGCAGAATGGAAGTCGCGCTCGGCAAAGCTCACGAGCCGGGCCGGTTCCGCGGCCGCCCGGCACGACACGCTGTCACCTGTGGCCAGGGGGATGACGCGCGCGCCGTCGATGACGGCGGCCGCAGCCCTGTCGTCCAGAACCGTCAACCGGACGTGCTCCCCGGGCTCGAGCACCAGAGACCGGTCGAAAGGCATGTGCGGCGACACCGGAGTCAGCACGAGCGCCCGCAGCCTCGGGGACACCACGGGACCACGCGCCGACAGGTTGTACGCCGTCGAACCGGTCGGGGTACACACGAGTATCCCGTCGGCGACGTAGGTGAGAAAGGGGCGACCCGAGATCTCCACCGCCACCCGGATGGTGTGGCCGGGCCCCGTCTTCTCGACGATCGCGTCGTTGAGCGCCATGAAGTGCCCCTCGGCGCTGCCGGTGAGCTCCACCGCGAGGGCCATGCGCTCCTCGACGAGGTAGTCGCCCGCCAGCATCCTCTCGAACGCCTGCTCGATGCCTGCTGGTTCGACCGCCGTGAGATAGCCCATTCGCCCGAGGTTCACACCGAGCACCGGCACGCCTGCCGCGAGGACGAACTCGACGGTGCGCAGCATGGTCCCGTCACCACCGAGACTGACCGCGAACTCCACGCCGTCAGTGTCGGTGAAAGGTGTCTCAGGCCCTTTGCCACGGACCTCGATCACTTCGCGGCCCTGGCGCTGCCACCAGCGCGTGGCCGTCGTAGCCAGCTCCCACGCAGCTGGTTGCTCGGGATGGACCACTAGCAGGATCGGCGACATACCGCCATCCTTGCGGTCCCAGTCCTCAGCCGCCACCCGTAAGGGCAGCTCGACCCCTCAAGTGCTGCTGGGCTGGGCTTTCTTCGCGGCTGGGGCCTTTTTTGCCACGGGAGCTGCCTTCTTCGCGGGAGCCTGCTTCTTCACAGGGGCAGCCTTTTTCGCGGGCGCTGCCTTCTTTGCGGGCGCTGCCTTCTTTGCCGCGCCGGGCTTGCTCACGGGCGCCGGCTTCTTGGCCGCGGCCGCCTTCTTGCTTGCAGCCGTCTTCTTGTCGGCGTCTGCCTTCTTGCCGCCGCCGTTCTTCTTCCCGCTCCCGACCTTGCCCGTCGCGACCTTCTTCGTCGCGCTCACCGTGCGGCTGGCAACCTCCACCACAGGAGCAGCGGCCTTGGTCGTGCGCTCGATGAACTGCTGTACGACTTTGATGACGTCCTGATTGGTGGCGAGGTTGAACTGCTTGATCTGCTCGCGGAGCTCCTTTCTCACGAGGTCGGCGAACTGTTCGGCACTCTTACGACCGCGCTGGACGAACTCGTCGGCCCACTCCTCGGCGTGCTCGCGCCCCGCCTCGCCCTCCCTCGCCAGATCGTGGGCAACCTTCTGAACTCTCTTGCGGCTCGCCTCGGTGAATTCCTTGCCAGCCTCCATGTACCTCTCAAGGGGTTTCTTCTCTGTCATACCTGCATTATACAGGTCTGCTTGCAATAGCAAGCACTTATTCACCCCTTTGCCCCTGATTGCTTGCTCCAGCTAGCACCCTGGGAGCTCAGCCCAGCTCCGCCTTGACGAGAGCGAGAAGATCAAAAGTCTCAATATCAGGCTCAGGCTCAAGCGGGCCGTGGTGGTCTGGCGTCACACCTGTGAGCACGAGCCCGAAGCGCGAATCGAGCCTGCGCGCGAGAAGGCCGTCGGTCGACGGGCGGTCCCCCACCACCATCGCAACCTTGCCGATCCGCTCGCGCACCAGGCCTACGGTCGCCGGGTACGGCTTGCCGGCAATCGTCGGTGTGACGCCGCCCGCGCAGGCGACCGCGGCCAGCACCGATCCTGCCCCCGGCAGCATTCCTTGAGGTGTGGGAAAGGACGGGTCGTCGTTCGTGCCGATGAGGCGTGCACCCGCATGCAACGCCGATGCCGCCGCGGTAAGAGACGAGAAGTCGAACGTCGGGTCGAGCCCGACTACGACCGCGTCCACCGGGCCGATCTCCCGACTCGAACCGGGTGTGACCGTGGCGACGCCACGTTCGCCCAGCTCTTCGATTATCCCGGGGCCTCCGAGCACTAGTGCGCGCTCGCCCGCCTCTACCAGGAGCGCCGCCGCCATTGCCGAGGTCAGCAGGTCCGCCGGGTCCGTCGGCATCCCCAAACGCTCGAGCTTCGCGAGATGGTCGGATCGCCGCGGATAGGAGTTGTTCGTGAGGAGCACGACCCGGGTACCGGCCTCCCGCAGGCTTGACAGGGCCTCCGGCGCGCCCGGGATCACCTGCTCGGAGAGCCACACCACACCATCGCAATCGAGGAGCCAGTTCACGACCTGAGATCCTCGCAGAGCTGAGCGGGTGCGTGTGCTACGCAAGAGCCATGGCGCGCCTGGAACCGTTTGCTGCTATCCGTTACGACCCGGCCCGAGTCTTTGCCGACGAGGTCGTGTCACCTCCCTACGACGTCGTCGGGCCAGCCGAACGCGCCCGACTCGCGGACGAGAGCCCCTACAACGCCATCCACGTGGAGCTCCCCGCGCCGGACCCGTCTTCAGGGCTCGACCAGTACGAGAACGCCTCCAGGATCTTTCATGGCTGGCTCGATGCCGGCATCGTGCGACGGGACGCGCTCCCCGCCTTCTACCTCTACCGCATGAGCTTTGACGACGAGCACGGGCACGAGCGGATCACCACAGGGCTCCTGTGTGCCCTCGGCCTTGACCTCGACGGTTCCGGAGAGGTGCTCGCCCACGAGCAGACGATCCCCAAGGACCGCATGGACAGGCTCTCGCTCTTGCGGAACACCCGTTTGAACACTTCTCCGCTCTGGGTACTGTCTCTCGCCAAGGGCCTGACAGCGGCGTGCCGCGAGGCGTTGTCACAGGTCACCGAGCAAGCCTGGAGGACCACCGACCCCGACGGGGTCGTGCACGAGCTGTGGCCCCTTACCGACGAGGGGCGCCTGGCCGAGATCACGGCTCTTGGCGCGAGCGCCCCTGTGCTGATCGCCGATGGGCATCACCGTTACGAGACCGCCTGCGTCTATGCCAGCGAATGCCGGGCGTCCAACGGCGAAAGGCCCGGCCCTTACGACCTCGCTCTTGCTTTCGTTGTCGAGCTGTCCGAGGAGGAGCTGTCAATACGGGCGGTCCACCGGCTCGTGAAGGGGATCGCCCCCGAGCAGCTTGACGGGCTCCTGGCGCCTTTGTTCCGCGTCGAGCCCGTCTCGGGCGATCTCGCGGCGATCCCGGCGACGTCACCCCCCGGCGTGATCGCCCTGTTCACGCGCGACGGGTTCAAACTTCTCGAACCGCTCCCGGCCCTCGAGAAGGCCACCGGGGACGACCTGGACGTGAGCCGGCTGAAGGCGGCACTCGGGCGCCTTCCTTCCCACGAGCTCACATATGACGCCGGATGGCAGTCGGCCATCACGGCCGTTCGCACCGGCGTCGCCGACGCCGCCTTCCTTCTGCGGCCCGTACCGGTGGCGAGGATCGAGCGCGTCGCCCAAGACAGGCGCCGTATGCCTCCCAAGAGCACGTATTTCCAGCCCAAGCCCCGTACCGGTATGGCCTTCCGCTCAGTCGCAGACTGAGCGGCGTGAGCCCTCAGTCGTAGTTCCAGGTGGCACCCGAGCGCAGCAGCGACGCGAGCTCACCGGCGCCCTGGCGGCTTTGGGCCTCGAGGAGTTGCCCGTCGACGAGACTGCCGTAGTCGGGGCGCTCGACGGCCCGGAACACCCCGATCGGTGTCGGCTGGTGAGGACCGGTGGCAAGCCGCGACAACGCGAACGCCAGGCTCGGATTGGCCAGCGTCTCGTCGTGGACGACAAGAGCCTCCTCGCCCACGTCCTTCACCTCAACGAGCCGGAGACCGCCTTGACCATCTGAAACAACGCCGTGCTCACCCTCAGCTCCGAAACGGATCGGTCTTCCATGCTCGAGCGGGATGAGCATGTCAGCGCGGTTGTCCTTGCCGTTGATGGCCTCGAAAGCGCCGTCGTTGAAGACGTTGCAGTTCTGGTAGACCTCGACAAAGGACGCCCCCGGGTGGTCGTGCGCACGGCGGAACGTCTCGACCATGTGCTTGCGGTCGAGGTCGTGAGTCCGCGCGACGAAGGTCGCCTCGGCACCGAGCGCCAGGCTCACCGGGTTGAAGGGCGTGTCGAGCGAGCCGAACGGCGTCGACTTCGTGATCTTGCCGATCTCGGAGGTGGGCGAGTACTGGCCCTTGGTCAGGCCGTATATCTGGTTGTTGAACATCAGGATCGTGAGCTTGATGTTGCGCCGCAGCGCGTGGACGAGGTGGTTGCCACCGATCGACAACGCGTCGCCGTCGCCTGACACGACCCACACGTCGAGGTCGGGCCGGGTCACCGCGAGGCCGGTCGCGATGGCAGGCGCGCGGCCGTGAATCGAGTGAATGCCGTAGGTGTTCATGTAGTACGGGAAGCGGGCCGCGCAGCCGATACCCGAGATGAACACCGTGTTCTCGCGGCGAACGCCGAGCTCGGGGAGCAACAGCTGCACCGCCGACAGAATGCTGTAGTCCCCGCAGCCCGGGCACCAGCGGACCTCCTGGTCGCTCGCCCAGTCCTTGCGGGTCGTGACGGGAACGGCCACGTCGGTCACCTCGCCACCTCCTCGGCGCTCTTGGCTGCGGCCGGCGACGACTCGAGCCTCTCGATCTCGTCGAGGATGGCCTGCTGGATCTCGCCGACCCTGAACGGTGTTCCCTCGACCTTGGACAGCACTTTGGCGTTCACGAGGAAGTCGGAACGCACGAGGCGGGTCAGGTGCCCGAGGTTGCCCTCCGGCACGAGTATCGCCTCGTAGGACTGCAGGACCTCACCGAGGTTGGGCGGGAAGGGGTTCAAATGGACCAGGTGCACCTGCGCGACGGACTTTCCCGCCTTGCGCACCCGTTTCACGCCGGCGGTGATCGCCGCGTAGGTCGAGCCCCATCCGAGCAGCAGCACCCGTGCGTCGCCGTTCGGGTCGTCGGCCTTGACCGGCGGAAGGCTCTTCGCGATCCCGGCGATCTTGGCCGCGCGGGCATGGACCATGGCACTGTGGTTGGCAGGCTCGTAGGAGACGGTCCCTATGCCATCCTGCTTCTCGAGACCGCCGATACGGTGCTCGAGGCCCGGCGTGCCGGGCACCGCCCAGGGCCTGGCGAGGGTCTCGGGGTCCCGCTTGAACGGCCAGAAGGTCGGCTCCCCGTCGTCACCGCTCGCATTCGGCTCGGTCGCGAACTGCACCGAGATGTCGGGCAGTGATGCAACGTCCGGAAGCCGCCACGGCTCGGCGCCGTTGGCCAGGTAGCCGTCGGAGAGCAGGTAGACCGGCGTGCGGAACTTGAGAGCGATGCGCGCCGCCTCGATGGCGGCCTCGAAACAGTGCGAGGGCGTCTTCGCGGCAACGATGGGGACGGGAGCCTCACCGTGGCGGCCGAACATGGCGTGGAGCAGGTCCGACTGCTCCGTCTTTGTGGGCAGTCCCGTCGAGGGACCGCCCCGCTGGATGTCCACGATGAGAAGCGGAAGCTCGAGGCTCACGGCGAGACCCACGGTCTCCGCCTTCAAGTCGATACCCGGACCGCTCGTGGTCGTCACGCCGAGGGCGCCCCCGAAGGCCGCGCCGAGGGCCGCGCCGATGCCTGCGATCTCGTCTTCGGCTTGAAGAGTCCGCACGCCGAAGTTCTTGTGCTTGGAGAGCTCGTGCAAGATGTCGGACGCCGGTGTGATGGGGTACGACCCGAGGAACAAGGGCAGCTTGGCCAGGTGGGCCGCGGCAAGCAGCCCCCAGGCGAGCGCCACGTTGCCGGTCACGTTCGTGTAGGTGCCCGGGAGGTGCTCAGCGGGTGCGATCTCGTAGGAGGACTCGAATATCTCCGCCGTCTCGCCGAAGTTGTAGCCCGCCCGGAAGGCGAGGGTGTTCGCCTCGGCCACGATCGGTGACCTGCCGTAGCGGCGGACGATCCAGGCCTCGGTGTCCTTTATCGGCCTGTGGTAGAGCCAAGACAACAGCCCGAGGGCGAAGAAGTTCTTGCTCCGCTCGGCGTCGCGCGGCTTGGCCCCCGTCGGCTTGCAGGCCTCGAGGGTCAGCGAGGTCATCGGTATCTCGTAGAGCCTGTAGGCCGAAAGGCTGCCGTCCTTCAATGGATTGGAGTGGTAGCCGGCTTTCGCGAGGTCCCTCTCGTCGAACGAGTCAACGTTGATGACAAGGGTGCCCCCGTTCGGCAGATCGTTGACGTTCGCCTTCAAGGCGGCTGGGTTCATCGCCACGAGCACGTTCGGGGCGTCGCCGGGGGTCAGGATCTCGTGATCGGAGATGTGGATCTGGAAAGCGGAGACGCCGGCGAGGGTACCTGCCGGAGCGCGGATCTCCGCGGGGTAGTTCGGGAACGTCGACAAGTCGTTGCCGAACAGCGCGCTCTCATCGGTGAACCGGTCCCCGGTAACTTGCATGCCGTCGCCGGAGTCCCCGGCGAAACGGATAACGACCTGATCGATCGTCTCGACTCTGCCCGGTTCGTTCGCCGGCTTTGACTTTGTCGTCACGGCACCTCCACTCGGCTCGCCGGCCCATCTGCCTCCACGGCCGCGATTACCTTCTCACGTGCTTGCCTGTGGTTACAGGCATTGTACCGCCGAGCTCTTGAGCCTCCGGCGATGTTCCGGCAGCACTTCGGGCGCGCCTCGAGACACCGAGGCCCCGAAACGGCTCTTGTTGGCGACCTGTCGGCGCTGTTGGCCGGGCGCTACGCGACGGTGACGGACTTGTCGAGGTACACGTCCTGAACGGCGTGGATGATGTCCACCCCGTCCCGCAACGGGCGCTGGAATGCCTTGCGCCCCAGTATCAGCCCCATACCGCCGGCGCGCTTGTTGATCACCGCAGTCCTTACAGCTTGGGCGAAATCGCTCGCGCCTGCTGACTCGCCGCCGGAGTTGATGAGACCGATGCGCCCCGAGTAGCAGTTGACGACCTGCCAGCGCGTGAGGTCGACCGGGTGATCGGTCGTCAGCTGGCTGTAGACGAGGGGGTCAGTGCGACCGTACTTGAGCGCCGTGTAGCCGCCGTTGTTCTCGGGCTGCTTCTGCTTGATGATGTCCGCCTCGATCGTGACGCCCAGGTGGTTCGCCTGACCCGTGAGATCCGCCGCGAGGGCGTAGTCGGCCTCGGGGGTCTTGAAGGCCGGGTTGCGCAGGTAGCACCACAGGACGGTGAACAGTCCCTGCCGGTGCGCCTCGGCGAACATCGCGCTCACCTCCCGGATCTGGCGCGTCCCCTCTTCTGAGCCGTAGTAGATCGTGGCACCCACACCCATGGCCCCGAGGTCGACGGCTTGCTGGACGGAGGCAAACGGCACTTGGTCGCCGCGGTTCGGGTAGGTGAGCAGCTCGTTGTGGTTGAGCTTGACGATCAACGGGATCTTGTGGGCGTAACGCCGGGCGACGATGCCGAGGACGCCCATCGTCGAGGCGAAGGCGCTGCAGTCTGCCGCTAGCGCCAGCTCTGCAAGATTCTGCGGGTCGAAATAGGCGGGGTTCTTGGAGAAGCTCGCCGCCGCGGAATGCTCGATGCCCTGGTCGACCGGCAGGATCGACAGGTAGCCGGTACCGCCGAGGCGGCCGTGGTTGAACATCTGCTGCAGGTTGCGCAGGACCGGCACCGGCCGGTCACTTTGGACAAGGACCCGGTCGACGTAGTCGGGCCCTGGGAGGGTGAGCTGGTCCCGCTCGATCGTCTTGCACTCGTGGCCGAGCAGGGAGTCGGCCTCGTCCCCGAGCACCTCGCGGATGTTGATTCCCATTGTTCGTTCCTCCTGGTCAGCGCGTTCTAGCTGAACCCATGCCGCCGGTGCGGGCACGTGTGCTCCGCGGGATCGAATCGGTGCAGGTCCAGGCCGCGCCCGTATGGGCGCTCCTCGGCGATCCTAGCCCGAGTGGTCACCGAGCTATCAAACCGAGCCTTCCCACCAGATCGTGACGAGCTCGACACCGAGGAACAACTGCTGAGCCGACTGTTCGCCCTCGGCACCGAGCTCGCGCAACGCCGTTGCAACCTCCCCCGCCTGGTCGGGACGTAGGCAGAGTCGACGCCTCGTCACCTCAACGAGGTCCTCGAAGGACTCGTAGTCGGAGTCTCCCGAACGAGACCAGGTCTCGTGACGGGGCTCCAGCCCAAGAGACTCCAACACCGCTAGGACGTCGGCGGCTGTGGGAACCTCCGGTCGGCCAAGACCATGGAAGCGCTCCCAGAGCGGGTTCAAAGAAGTGAGCGGGTGGTGAGCTGTCATCTCGACCACGACGAGACGGCGGGCGTGGCCCGTGAGAGCCGCGACGAAAGGCCCGAGGTCCGCGACGTTGTAGAGCACGTGGTGGCACGTCACGACATCGGCCGGCGCTACCTCCCCGGCGACGTCAGGCCAGCGGCCGCAGATCGCAAGAACCTGCCCGCCGAGTTGATCAGCCTTTCCAACCAAGACGTTCAAGAGCTCCTCGTCGCTGTCGACGGCGGTCAGCCCGGTCGCCCGCGCCATTAGAGGCAGGCACGCTGCCCCGGCACCCGCGCCAATGTCGAGAACCGATCCCGGCTCCGAAAGGGCGTCCCACGCGCGCTGGTACGAAGGGCTCGAGGGAGTCCTCCAGTGGCGTTCGGCCCTTCGAATGAAGATCTGGCGGGGCAACACCCAGGGGGACTCCGGCGCGGCTGCGAGGATCTCATCCGGAATCGCCCAGGACTCGAGGTCAGCCCTCCATCGATCCAGGAGCTCGGTTGTGCTCACCAGCGGGCCTCAGACGTTGAACCGGATCTCGAGCACGTCGCCGTCGTGCACGCCGTATTCCTTCCCTTCGAGGCGGACCTTGCCTTTTGCTCGCGCTGCGGCCAGCGAGCCGAACTCGAGCAGCTCGTCCCAACGGATCACATCAGCTTTGATGAAGCCTCGTTGGAGATCGGAATGGATCACCCCGGCACATTCGGGAGCCTTGGCTCCCATACGGAAGATCCAGGCCCGCGACTCGTCCTCGCCGGTAGTGAGGAACACCGACTTCCCGAGGATGTCGAACGCCGCTTGCGCGACACGCACGAGCGCTCCCCGTCCGAGGCCGAGGCCTTCGAGCAGCTCGGCGCGCTCGGCGGGATCGAGCCTGGCCGTCTCGGCCTCGAGTTGGACCGAGACCGCGAGAACGTCCACGGCGCTGCCGACCTCCTTCTGCACGGCAGCCACGAGCTCGTCACCAGCCGCGAGGTCGTCCTCGCCGACGTTGATCACCGCCATTGTCGGCTTGTTCGTCAGCAAGAAGAAGGGCTTCAGAGCGTCGCGCTCGGGTGCATGAAGACTCGAACGGTACAAGGGCGTGCCCTGTTCGAGAACCTCGACGGCCACGGGTGCCGCCTTCAGCCCGGCCGCCACGGCAGGATCGACGGGGGCGACGCGACTGCGCTTTTTCGTGAGCTGCTGCTCCAAAGTCGCCAGGTCCGCGAGGGCGAGCTCGAGCTCGATGACTCCGAGCGCGGCCAGCGGGTCAGTGTCACCGGGCACGTTCTCATCTTCGAAACTGCGCAGCACCAGACACAGGGCGTCCACTTCCCTTACCCCGGCGAGGAAACGGCCTCCCAAGGTGTCGCCCTTCTCTCCTCCTTTGCCGAGGGCGGCTATGTCGACGACCTCGAAGCCGGCATAGACGATCTTTCGGCTCTGGCTCATCTTCGCGAGCGCGTCGACACGAGGGTCAGGGACATGCGCGACGCCGACCTCAGTCTCGACTGTCGAGAAAGGGTGGGACGCTACGACGGCGCTTCCGCCAGTGAGCGCATTGAACAGGGACGACTTGCCTGAGTTCGGCAAGCCCACAAGGCCGACACGGTCCACGTCTCTGACGGTACTGCCTTGAGGCACCGTCTCGACGACCAAGCGGGCTTGCTCACCCGAGGGCCCAAAGCCCGCCGGTGAGTAGACCGAAGCGCGAACGGCCCCGCGACGCGGGCAGATCAGCGCAGAGCGGCCAGACGGTCCGCGGTATCGAAAAGCTCTGGTGAGAAGGACGCGACGCGAGTGAACAGCTCTCGCGCGCGAGGGAGGTCACCTGCCCTTTCGTATAGGTCAGCGAGCGCGTACCACTGGCGCAGATGACAGGTGTCGGGGCGGCGGAGGGACTTGCCGCCGGGACCAAGTAGAGCGATCGCTCCCTCGAGGTCACCTCGGTCCGCCATCATGCCGGCCACGACCAGCCGGCCCTCGACGAGGACTTCCCTGTCCACTCCCTGTCTCCGCAAAGCGTCCCAAAGCGCGATGACCGCCTTGTCGCGACCGAGCGCCCGTTCGCAGTCGGCAATCACCGGGTGCTGGTCGAACGACCCCGTGAGGTCGTGAAAGACCCGCAACTCACGGGCCGCCTCACGCCAACGGCCCAGGCGGTACAGGGTGAGCCCATAGAGCTCCCGGATCGCGCCGACCTCCGGTGCCAGCCGGGCGAGCACGCGCAGCTCGGCTAGCGCCTCCGAGTACCTGTCGCGCTCGTAGGCCCGGCTCGCGATCCCGAGGCGGCGCTCAAGCCCAGAAGCCCGGTCCGCTCCGACTGCGGCACGCAGCTCGTCACGGACCTCGGCCGGCAGATCCTTCTCCTCGGCCTGTCTGCGAACGCGCCGCTGCTGCTCCGATTCGCGTTCGACTGGCAGCTGCTGGCCCTGGCGAGGCCTGCCGGAGGGCTCGGTAGCCTCACGCCCCCTGCTGTGAGCGCCCGGAGCCGTACCTCGGGCGCGACGTTGTCCCTGGGCACCGCTCGGATTGGTCACAATCGGGAACGTTACCCCTATCCGGACGCGACAATGCCCACCCGTTTCACCAGGTGGGCATTTGTCCGAGATGAATTCCGGCGACGACCTACTCTCCCAGGGAGTCTCCCCCCAAGTACCATCGGCGCATGCAGGCTTAACTTCCGTGTTCGGGATGGGAACGGGTGTGACCCTGCCGCTATGATCACCGGAAACCTTTCGCTCGAGCGGACCAGCAGCACACGGTGCGTACTGAAGCAGGCCACTGCTCCCGCTTGAGGGTGTTATCAAAACACCCCTCGAGCCTTCCATAGCGAGCACGAGCCCCAAGCCCTCGGCCGATTAGTACCGGTCGGCTGAACACATTGCTGTGCGTACACCTCCGGCCTATCAACGTGGTGGTCTGACCACGGGCC
>JBEKGS010000001.1:0-192991 GCA_050012675.1 Acidimicrobiales bacterium | reverse complement strand
GTTCGGACACATGATCGTCGAGCCGGGCGGACCGAAGTGCGAGTGCGGGCGATTCGGCTGTCTCGAGGCACTGGTGGGTGAAGACGCAATGCGTCGCCGAGTCGGCGAGCGCCATGGTCGTGCCGTGACGAGGGAAGAATTCATTGCACTTGCCGCCTCCGGTGACGGAGCCACGCTCGAGGTGCTTGACAGCGCGGGTCGAAAACTGGGGCTGGCGGTAGCCAACATGGTCACTTTGCTGAACCCCGAGCTCCTGATCATCTGTGGAGAGGGAACCGATCTCGGTGACCCATTTCTTGCCCCGGTCGTGACCGCTGTCCGAGAGCAGACGTTTGCCGATTTGGGCCGACAAGTCGAGGTGAAGGTGCAGCGTTGGGGGGACGACGCTTGGGCTGTCGGAGCCGCGACCCTTGTCTTGAGGGAATCGTTCAGTCTTCCCGACCCCGACGAGAAGAGCCATGCCATCTGGCACCGACCCGGCCCTGAGCGGTGAGAGAAGCGGACATGGGCGCGACTTGTGCTGGACGGCGGACCAAGTGAGCCAGAGCAGCACGAGAGCGACGATGCATTCGAGCGTTGCGTCCATACTGCGCAACCAGGAGGAGAACGGGGCGATAGTCGCCTCGCCGGATTTCGGAGAATATCGATACTGCTGGCTGCGCGACGGTTCTTTCGTCTCATACGCGCTCGACCAGGTCGGCGAGCATCAGGCATCAGCGCGGTACCACGCTTGGTCCAACCGGGCAATAGGGGGCATCAGCTCCCTGATCGACCGTGCCATCGACTGGCATCAACAAGGCAAGGCACTTCACCCAGACCACATGCCGCCCGCCCGCTTCGCACTTGACGGCGCGAATGTCGCCGATGACTGGCCCAACTTCCAGATCGACGGTTACGGCACCTGGTTGTGGGCCCTTGGGCAGCACCTCCTCTGCACCGGCCAGAACGCGGTCCCGCCGGACTTGCGCGACTCTGTCGAACGGGTCGCGCGTTACCTGGATGCGTTTGCCCTCAGCCCATGCTTCGACGTCTGGGAAGAGAGCGGGTCGGCGCTGCACACCTCCACGCTGGCGTGCGTCTATGGCGGCCTGACGGCTGCCGGACGACTGCTGGACGACAAGGACCTTCTTACGCGCGCAGAGACTGTTCAATCCCGGGTTCGCAGCAGTGCCGTCCGTCTTGGGCGTTATGTGAAATCGAGCCAAAGTGACGACGTGGACGCGAGCGTCCTGTGGCTGTCGACACCGTTCTGTCTCGTCGAGCCAAGTGATGATCACTTCGTCGAGACAGTCCGGGCGATCGAGGCGCGGCTCAGTCTCGATGGCGGACTTCGTCGGTACCCGACCGATACGTACTTCGGGGGTGGAGCGTGGCCGGTACTCACGGCATCGCTCGGATGGCACTACCTAGCAGTCGGCGACTTGGACGCGGCCCGCCGCTGTCTGGACTGGGTGGCTGGCCATTTCGATGACGAAGGGCGTCTCGGCGAGCAATTCGGTGGCGAGCGACGCGACCCAGAGCATCACCGTGAGTGGGTCAAGAGATGGGGTCCCCCGGCCAGGGATCTCACATGGTCGCACGCGATGTATGTGGTGCTGTGTGCGGCCCTCGACGCTGGCGGCGGATCGCAGGCGGATAACGCGCTGACCCGACCAACCAGTTGCGATACAGAGGCGACAAGGTGACAACAAGGAACGCGCACCTATCGGTCGGGCCCAGTGGCGGCTGAGTCGGCCTAGGCGCATTGCAGAAGTGTTCGACAAGACAAGCGATCACCAAGCGGAGAAGGAGGGAAGAAGCAGTAACACAAGACCCAGGACCATCAGGAATCAAAAAGAAAAAGGGAAAGTGATCATGAAAGCAAGCAATCCATCCAGGTGGAAGACGAGGACGGCGGTGCGACTTCTTGTCGCCGTTGCCACAATCGGGGCTGGAGGCACACTAATTGGTCTTACCGGGGCAGCGAGCTCGGCGTCGACCGTGCCTCACAGCACACCAGTGGTGACGCTCCAGTTCTGGAACGCCTACAACGATGTAACAGAGACACCCGTGATGAACGGAGTCGTCATTCCCAGCTTCGAGTCTCTGAACCCGGGGATCAAGGTGGTTGACGACACTCTTCCGTACGCCGGGATGCTGCAGAAGTTCATCGCGGCGTCTGCCGCGGGGGACCCGCCCAACTTGATGCGTTCTGACATTGCCTGGGTGCCCCAGCTCGCGTCGGAGGGGACGCTACTGGAAACCTCAGCCCAGCCGTGGTTCGCACCGATCAAGGCTGCAGCTGATCCGGGCCCGCTGTCGACGAACTACTGGAACGGCGGCTACTACGGGCTCCCCGACGATACGAACACGCAAGTCTTCTTCTGGAACAAGGCGGACTTTGCTGCGGCTCATCTCTCGCCTCCAACGACGTGGGATCAGATGATTGCGGACGCGAAGCTGCTGACTATTCCGTCCAAGCATCAATTCGGCCTCGGCGTCGACAGCACCGACATCTGGAACGTCGGTCCGTACGTCTGGACCGATGGCGGTAACTTCACGAACAAGGCGCTGACGACGACGACCAATTACATGGACGGCGCCAATACCGAGAACGCCGTCCAGACGCTCGTGTCCCTTTACAAGGGCGGGTACATCGGTAGTGACTTCGTCGGCGGCTCCGGATCTATCAGCGGCGAAACGGGCTTCCCGCTAGGTGAGTACGCGATGTACTTTGACGGACCGTGGGCTCCGACGACCTACAAGGCGGACAAGTTCACCGGCTACGGCACGTCGCTGATCCCGGCGGGCCCTGGCGGCACGGTCTCGGTCGTCGGCGGCGAGGACCTCGTCATCGCAAAGGGAGCCAAGAACCTTGCCGACACGATCAAGTTCGTCCAGTTCCTGCAGTCGCCGTTTGCCCAGCTCGCGATGGCGGGCGCGGGCGACATGGCGGCGTACAAGACGGACTCCGCAGCCGAGGCGATTGAGAACCCGGCTCTCAAGATCTTCGCCGAGCAGCTCCTCACTGCGAGGGCTCGGCCAGTGACCGAGAGCTACGCCCAGCTTGACACCGACTTCTCCAACGAGCTGGCCCAGATGCTCGCCGGAAAGGTCACAGTTGACGCAGGGTTGAAGATCGCGTCCCAGGAAGCGAATAAAGCGCTCAGCTCCGCGAGTTGAGTAGAGCAATGAGCCTCGAGCGACACCCGGCGACAGTTTTGCCGGGTGTCGTCTCGCGGCGGCGCTCGACCCGCTCGTACCGTATCCGCCGGATAGCGACGCCCTATCTTCTGCTCGCACCAGCGATCGTCGTCTACGGGCTCTTCACCGTTTACCCTATCTTCCGTCAGTTCGACATCAGCTTTTACAACTGGCACATCTTTCCGGGCGCATCGAATCCCTTCCTCGGCTGGTCGAATTACACAGCTATCTTCCGAGACCCGGTCGTGCGCACGGCGTCGTTCAACTCGTTCCTCTTCATCGTGATCACCGTGCCAGTCCAGATGGCCATCGGACTGTTCGCTGCAGCAGTCCTCACCGACCGCCTGCCGGGATCGATGTTCTGGCGGGCAGCGGTGTACATCCCGGTTGTCACCTCATGGGTGGTAGTGAGCTGGGTCTTCTCCTACATCTTCGCCTCGCAAGGCGGCATCATGAATGCCGTCGCCGGCTTCTTCGCCGGCCACACCGTGAGCATCGATTGGACCGCCCAGACCTGGACGGGAAACGCGGTCATCTGGCTTCTCAGCATCTGGAAGGGTGTCGGATGGTCGTTCATCATCTTCCTCGCAGCGCTCGATGGCATTCCCCGGCAGTTGCTCGAGGCAGCCAGGATCGACGGAGCCTCAGAGGCGCGGGTCTGGCGTCACGTAGTTCTGCCGTCGATTCGCGCCGCGGTCACCTTCGTCACCGTTCTTCTCGTGATCGGCGCCGCGCAGGTGTTCACCCAGATCTACGAGATAACCAAGGGTGGTCCGTACAACTCGACTCAATCGCTCATGACCTACATGTACGAGCAGGCGTTTTCGTACTTCTCCTTCGGCTATGCGGCAGCTCTTGCATCGTTGCTCGCGGTCGTCCTGTTCGGGTTCAGCGTGGCCGAGATCCGCATTCTTCGACGGCAAGACGTCTGAGGAGACGGGAACGTGGCACCTGCCGACGAGCTCGACCAAACCAAGCAGACGACACCGATAGCGGGATCCGGACCCGGGCTGTTCGGCATCCGTAAACACAACCGCTCACGACTTGTCATCGCCATTCTTCTGGCACTCGTCTCTCTCGGCCCCCTCCTCTACATGCTCTCGCTGTCGTTCCAGCCGAACGGCGGTCTGCTCGGCGCGACGGTGCTCATCCCGACTCACCCGACGGTGCAGAACTACGTACAGGCCTGGACCGAGAACAGCTTCAGCCACTATTTTTTCAACAGCCTTCTCGTCGCGATCGCGACCGTCGCCATCACGGTCACCGTCGCGTCACTCGCCGCTTTCGCCTTTGCTCGCTACAGGTTCCCGCTGAAACAGGTGATCTTCTACATCTTCCTGGCCAGCCTCGCTGTGCCTAACCTGCTGCTGCTCATTCCCCAATTCCTGTTGATGGACCGGCTTCATCTGCTCAACTCACTGGAAGGTCTCACCCTTCTCTACGTCGCCTCAAATCTGCCTTTCACGATCTTCCTACTACGCGGCTTCTTCGAGGCGATACCGCGGGAGTACGAGGAGGCGATCCGCCTCGAGGGGGCCGGGACGCTGAGGGTGCTCGTCAACTTGATCGTTCCGCTCTCGTTGCCCGCCGTCGCCGTAGTTTCGATGTTCATCTTCAGCGCGTCCTGGGACGAGTTCCCGGTCGCACTGACCATGATCAACACCGCGTCGCGCTACACGCTGCCCGTCGGCCTGGCCGACTTCATCGGCGTGCACACGATTGCCTGGGGTCCGTTCTTTGCGGCGTCGGTCATCGCAACGGTGCCGGTTATCGTCGTGTTCCTCATCTCCCTACGCTGGTTCCGCAGCGGAGTGTCCCTCGGTGCCATTCGCTGAACCGAAGCGCTTCAGAATTGTGTCGACCGCGCCTCAGATCGGAGCAGGACACGCCGAGGATGACCAGACTGACCAACCGCGCCAAATCTATGCCGGCACCGGGAGGAGCTTTTGATGACAAGAGAGGACATTCTGGGCCTAGACGAAGGTGGTGAAGGGCGCCCGTTCGATGACGTGCGCGCCTTCTACCGGACCGGTGAGGAAGTGACAACAGCGACCCTGCCGCCAGGCACCTTCCACGTCGTCGCGCGCCGCGCCACTGGCGACGTCGTCGAAGCCGAGCTGCGTGCTAGCGCCCGGTTCAAGGAGATCGATTCCGGCACTTATGTCGTCGAGGCGCTCGACGCGGGGGGCGACCTGCTTGCCGAGGAACTGACAACAGTCGGCACTCACCAAGGTGAGCGCCCGATCCATGGTTTCGCCACCTCGTTCGAGGACGACCACGTCCCAGGCGTGCTCAGCTGGCACCGGGCGCTGCGCTCCACGGTCGTCCAGGTCTACGACTGGATGGCGAGCTACACCGAGCCGCTTGGCCCGAAGACCGGCTGGAAGGATCCCTCGAGCCGACCGGTCTCCTTCAAGGCGTTGCGTGCTCTTGCCTCCGGACTCCAGGAGCTCGGTGCCGTAGCTCACGCCTACGCACCGGTGTACGCCGTCGGTAACACATTCGCAGCTGAGCACCCTGAAATGCTCATGTACCGGGGAGATGGGGAGGCCATTCGCTTTCTTGACCAGATCGTGCTCGCCAATCCCGCCAACGCGGCCTGGCAGCGTCACTTCGTGGCCGCCTATGGATCGGCCGCCGACGCCATCGGTTTCGGGGGCTTCCACATCGACACCTACGGCTATCCGCGCGTTGCGCTCGACGCGGACGGCAACAGCATCGACATGCGAACTGCTTACGAATCGTTCCTGAGTTTCGTGCGCGGTGCATGGCCGGCCGGCTTGATCAGTTTCAATCAGGTCAACGGTGTCCCGTCCGCGGCGCATCTGCCCGATGGACCAGCATTCAGATACTGCGAGGTATGGCCCCCCAACGACACTTGGCGCCACCTGGAGGGACTGTTGGACCGAAGCTCTGGGAGGGCGGGGCTTCTCGCTCGGTCAGCATCGCGTGAAGGACCCATGAGAGGCTCGGTTGCTTGCTACCCGCCGGTGTGGGGAATCGACGAGCCGCGCGGCCTCGTTCAGGGCGTGGCACGTGAAGCGTCACTGCGGACGGTCGTGTCCACTGAGGCGATCGCCACCAGTCTTGGGGCGAGTGCCCTCCTCTACGGTGACCTGGCTGCGGCACTTTGCGATCCTTACTACCCCAAGCACGCCCGCCTCACCGCGGACGAGGCGGCGACAGTAGTCGCTTGGCGCCGCTTTGCCTTACGGTGCCGGGACCTATTCCTCGACGGCGAGGACACGAGCTGGTACGAGATCGACGACGAGAACGGTGCCGTCGCGGCAAAGGCAGTCGCGCCGGTGCGACCAGAGCCCGTCGGCGGGGCGCTTTTCGCCAGGGTGGTTCATACCGACGACCGGGTGACGGTAAGCGTTGTCGACCTGACGGGAAGCCAGAATGGGCGATGGTCGGAGCCGACCGCACGAGGGGGCGTGTCGTCAGTAACGCTCAGAGTGCTGTTGGACTACCCCGAGAAGTGGCGAGCCGAGGCGGCAGTGCTTGGTGCCGGCGGCGATCGCTTCACTCCTATCCTCGTCAGGGACGTACCCCATCACCGGAGTCGCGCGGTAGAAGTGGAACTCCCCCTGGTTGCCGGGTGGTCTGTGCTCCGTCTCGACACGCGGAAGACCACCCCCTTCAAATGAGTTCGCGCGCGAGTGCGATCTCTTTGGGTGACGCCTTGTGGTCATTCAGCTTCGTTCGGTGGGATGTCCCCACCTTCTGCGACTTTGTCCCGACGGTCCCACACCGACGAGGGAAGCGACCTCGACGATGCCAAGCACGAGAGGGATCAGCCGGAACGCTCGCAGTGGCGAGCGTGGACCGTCGACTGACCCCGAGCGGCCCTTCGTGCACGGGGCGGCCATCTGCTACCGAGCCACCTCAAGCCAGCTGCCCGAGGAACACGAGCGTGCGTTCCAAAAGAACTGCTGCCGCTGCCTCGTCGTAAGACGACAGGCTCTCGTCAGCGAACAGGTGTTGGTCGCCCGGGTAGAGGAACAGCTCAGCCTCGTCAGTCTTGCCGACGAGCTCGCGAGCCGCCTCGAGGTCGCCGTCGGTCGAAAAGAGCGGATCCGCCTCCATGGCGTGGATCTGGACAGGTACACCCTGCGGCCATATTCCGCCGAACTCGGACAGCGGGATGCATGCGTGGAACAAGAGCGCGCCCCTAGCTCCCCTCCTTGTCTGGGCCAGCATCTGTGCGGGCAGCACACCGAGCGAGAAGCCGCCATAGACCGATTTGATGTCATGAAGAAGCGCACGCAGCGTTTCTGCTGAGCGCCAGTGGGAGCGCTGACGCCAGCTGCGGGAGTGAGAGGCGCGAGCGTTGGCCAAGAAGATGGTTGTGAGCACGGCGAAGTCCTCCTCGCCGAAAGCTCCGAGCAGGACAACACTCGGGGGTGCGAATCCAAAACCCTCGAGTCAAGGAGGACTTCGCGTGCAAGAGCAACAATATGTGGGGATTGATCTGCATCGTCGCCGGTCGGTGATCGTTCGGATGAACGACGCCGGCGAGGTGCTGGGCACGGTCCGAATCGCCAATGATCCGCTGAAGCTGGCGATGGCGATCGCGGAGGCGGGTCCCGACCCGGAGGTGGCGTTGGAAGCCTGTTACGGGTGGTACTGGGCGGCCGACCTTCTGGCCGCCGAGGGGGCCCGGGTGCACCTGGTCCATCCCCTGGGTTTGCATTGGGATTCTCGGCGGGTCAAAAACGACGTCAAGGACGCCACCGAGCTCGCTAACCGGCTACGTCGCAGTGATCTTCCCGAGGCGTGGATCTCCCCGCCGGAGGTGCGCGAACTGAGAGAACTGGTCCGCTACCGCGCCAGGTTGGTGGCGCTCAGGACCTCGGCCAAGGCTCAGGTGCATGCGGTGATGGCCAAGCTCGGGATCCTGCCCACTCAGGTCGACATGTTCTCGCCGACTGGCCAAGTTCTATTGGACCAGATGCCCTTCGAGGGGGTCTACGGACTGCGCGTCGAGTCGCTGCGCGATCTACTGGAGATCTTCGACCGGGAAATAGCCATGGTCGAGCGGGAGATCCACCATCTCTTGCAAGACGATCGTGGCTATCAGGCCATCCAGGTGCTCAACGGGGTCGGGCCGATCACCGCCGCGATCCTCGTGGCCGAGATCGGAGATGTCACCCGGTTTCCCACCGCTCGGCATCTCTGCTCGTGGGCTGGGATGACCCCCAAGCTGCACGAGTCCGACACCAAGTCCTACAAGGGTCGGATCACCAAGCAAGGCTCCACCATCGTCCGTTGGGCGGCGGTCGAGGCCGTGGTCCGCTATCACGGTGGCGATGTCATCGCTCCCGCCTACCGGCGTATCGCCGAGCGGCGCGGCAACAAGATCGCCCGCGTGGCAGCGGCCAGAAGATTGCTCACGTTGGTCTTCTACGGGCTCAGGGACGGCGAGATCCGCTGCGTGGCCCGCAAGGAGGCGGCTTGAGCAGGCTCGGACACAGCCAGGACGCGAGCTCGCTCCCTGCCGTGGCCCCCACCCTGGTGGCGTGGCCGACGATTTGAATGAGCCCGTCTGGCTGTGGCCGGAACACACCATGCGAACCAGCGCGAAGGAATGGCCGGTCGCCGAGCTCTCGGTCGCCCAGCTCAAATGAGCGCAATGGTGAAGTCCGCTGTGTCCACCGCCAGTAACTACCAGAACCGCCCAGAAGGGCGGTCTCATCCGATAGTGACTGGCGACCCCGAACCCCCGGGGTAGTCAAGCCTCTCTTTTAGGGCGGCCCGAACGGCCGGTCTTGACCGCCCCTCCCCGGTAACACCTCGGGAATTGACCGCCGGTTGCTCGAGCGCGCCCCAACTTCAACCCGCTACCGACAACCACACGCCAAAATCGGTCTTCGACTTCGTCGAAGGCTCTTGACATGAGGCGCTTCTTCAGGAACGGCAGGTAGCTCCTCAGCGGCAAGGCGGCCGCGCTCGAGGACAGCCTCGAACCCGACCTCGTCGGCAAAAGCGATCCCTGCTTCGAGAGTGTCGAACGTCCTCCCTCCGTAAAGGTCGGGCGTCGTAACCGCGTGGCCGCCGGCACGAAGCTGGTCGGCGAAGCGACGCAACCCGGGCGTGAGGCCCTGGGCGTGGTGGAACAACACGACTTCGGCCAAGCTCTTCTCCTCAGCATCGGGCCTGGTCAGCCACTCCTGACCAGGCTGAGGCGGAGAATACCGGTGGTCGAGCCGCCCAACGGCATCGGCGCGAACTGAAGCCCGGTCGCTGCCCCAACGTTGGCAGGCCCGCGACCAGGAAAGGCGAATATCCTGACGAAGCGGACCGGCCATGCCCTTGAACCCTTAGGACTGCTCACATGTGCCATGACGGGACACAGCGCCGTTTGATGGCAGCGAATCCTTCGCCAATCGCCTCTGATATCGACAAGCGGTCAGTACCGATGAGGAGTCAACAATGAGCAGTAGCCCCTGTGTATTGGGCATCGACCTTGGAACGGGCTCGACGAAGGCGTTGCTGCTGGATAGCGGCGGCCGTGAGCTGAGCGTTGCCTCAGTCCCGGTTCGCCTGTCCAGACCACGACCTGGTTGGGTCGAGTCGGACCCGGAGGACTGGTGGACCTCGGTGAGGGCCGCTGTGGCGAAGGTGCTCGAGGCTGCCGAATCTCCGGTTGGCGCGATCGGGCTGTCAGGCCAGATGCACGGCGTCGTGCTGACGCGCGCTGACGGGCGAGCGCTACGGCCCGCCGTGCTATGGCTGGATCGTCGCGCGGAGAGCAGCGTCGGAGCCTACCGGTCTCTTCCTCCGGCCACATGTGCCCTGTTGGGCAACCCTTTCATACCGGGGATGGCAGGACCTCTGCTCCACTTCATGACCTCGCACGAGTCGGACGTCCTTGAAAAGGCCGATTGGGCCCTCCAACCAAAGGACTGGCTACGGCTCAGGCTCGTCGGACGCGCCGGCAGCGAGGCGAGCGATGCGTCGGGAACCCTCCTGTTCGACATACGCGAGAACACCTGGGCCCTCCCCGTTGTCGAAGCCCTCGGAATTCCGACCCGGCTGCTGGCTCCACTCGGTTTCTCGGCCGCCGTAGCCGGCCCATTGGATGGCGCCATCGCCCGAGAGCTGGGTCTGCCCGCCAGTGTCCCCGTGGCCTTTGGCGCCGGTGACACCGCGGCTGCCTTAGTGGGAACAGGGCTCTCGGGGGCCGGCTCCGTCCAGCTCACCGTTGGGTCAGCCGCACAGGTCGTGGCGCCGCGTGAGCGCCCAGATCCCGACGCCGATCTCCGTTACCACGTCTTCTCGTCCGCCGTGCCGGGCATGTGGTACGCCATGGCCGCAGTGCAGGCAGCCGGGGTGGCCTTGTCATGGGCACTGGATGCTTTCAGTGCGACGTGGGAAGAGGCCTACGAGATGCTCGGTGCCACGTCGTGCGGTGGTACCGACTCCCCCGTTTTCATCCCGCACCTGGCCGGCGCGCGGTCGCCCTCGATGAACAGTTCAGCGCGGGCAGGTTTTCTCGGCCTTGAACTGCGCCATGACCGAGCAGACCTGCTGCGTGCGGTATTCGAAGGTGTCGCCTTCTCGATCGCCGAGGCGGCTGGTGCGCTCCCGGAGCTCGCAACCACTTCGGAGCTTTATCTCGCCGGGGGTGGCACTCTTCAACGTACTTGGCGTCAACTCCTTTGTGACCTGTTGGGCATGAAGCTATTGGTCGTCGAGAACCCCAACGCTTCTGCCCGCGGCGCTGCCATACTTGGCGGACGCTCTGCGGGCATCATGGAGGAGACAAGTTCGGCGCCCCCGGTCGTAGATGAGGTGGAACCCGAGCCACGAGCTCACGAGTCGCTGGCCGTGGCGTTCGAACGTTGGAAAAGCGTAGAGGCCAGTAGCTTCGACACCCCGCTGCCATAAGACGACAGTTCCCGGCAGCGGCGCCCGGCGGCCGCCCCGTGGCCTTGATCGCTGTGTCACTCGTGGGCGGTCAGTCAGTCTTGGTGCCCAGTCCGCCTGCCTCCGATGACGCTGCCTCAGCGGCGGCCTGAAGGAATTGTGGGAGCGTCCGCTGCCCGGCGGGGACCCCTGCGACAACCGCCCTGATTCGCTCGTGCTAGGCGACCGCGCCGGTCGGTGTCCGGTTGAGGGCTTGCGGAGCCACTACCTGGCCGGCATGACCGATCCCTCCGGCCCGGCCCGGACTCCTGCGTGCTGGGTCTGGGCGAGGCGGTGGTGGCCGTCCGTTTTCGTCCCGGAAGACGAAAAGCATCCACCACAACTGTGCGACTTGGTGCCGCTGAACCCCTCGTGGCAGCCTGAACCCATGTACAACCCGACCAGCATCTCAACGCCCTCCCGGCATCCCGACCGGGCGAGTTATGACGCCGCGACAGTGCACGAGATTCTCGACGAGGCGCTCATCTGCCACGTTGGCTTCGTTGCCGACAGCCGTCCTCATGTGTTGCCGATGACCTTTGTCCGTATGGGTTCGTCCGTCTACCTCCACTCCTCGACCGGAGCGCACATGGCGCGGATGGCTGCCAGAGGAGGCGGGCTCGAGGTTGCCCTGGAAGTAAGCGTCGTCGATGCGCTGGTGTTCGCCCGAGCGGGCTTCAACCACTCCTTGAACTACCGGTCGGTGGTGGCGCACGGGACCGCCACCCTTGTAGGCGACGATGCCAAGAAGGCGAGCCTGGACGCTCTGATGGAGAAGCTGGCGCCGGGACGCAGCGGTGATGTCAGAGCCGCGACGGAAGCCGAACTGCGCCAAACAGCCGTCCTGGTGCTTCCGCTCGTCGATGTCTCGGCGAAGATCCGTTCCGGCCCGCCAGCCGACGACCTGGACGACCTTTCCCTCACCCACTGGGCCGGTCTCGTGCCCATCCGCGAAGTTCGGGGCACGCCGGAGCCTTCGCCGGACCTAGCGCCAGGCATCACGCTGCCCCGGTACCTGTAGCGCGACCGGTGTGTTCTCGAGCACCGGACAATGGATGCCGAAGTGGAATACGGCGTTGTCTCTCCGCGACCGCCGCACGATTTCGCCTGTCGGCGACAGGAGCGCTAGACCGGTGCTGTGACCGCCAACATCGAGACGCCTGTTCGTGTGCTCCGTGTCTTCACCGATACGAACGGAGTTTGGGGAAACAGCCTCGGGGTGATCGACGGCGACCTCGTAAGTGAGGCGGACCGTCAAAGCGTGGCGCGCCGGCTCGGGTTCAGCGAGACCATCTTCATCGAGGATCGGGCGACAGGTGCGCTTCGCATATTCACGCCTGCCACGGAACTTGCGCTCGCCGGACATCCCCTCGTCGGCGCGGCCTGGCTGCTGTCACGCGAGAGTAGTGACCGGACGCTGCTCGAGCTGCGGCCCCCGGGCGGACTCGTCCGGGCCTGGAGCGACATTGACACCAGAACCTGGATAGACGCCCCGCTTCAAAGCTTGCCGGATTGGACGCTCGTCGAGTTGGCCTTGCCTGCCGCCATCGACGATCTGCACGGACCGCTCCTTCCCGAGCACGACCACGTCTTCTACTGGGCCTGGGTCGAGCCCGGTGTCGTACGGGCACGATGCTTCGCACCCAGGTTCGGTATCGCCGAAGATGAAGCCACAGGTTCGGCGGCTCTCCAGCTCACCACAGTGCTCGGAGCGCCCATCGAGATCAGACAAGGCAAAGGTTCAGTGTTGAGTGCACGGCCAATAGATTCCGGTCGGGCCGCGGTCGGTGGCCTGGTGGTGGAGGATGAGCCGCTGAGGTTGCCCTGACAGCTGGTAGTCCATCCAAACGTTTGAGCAGTTCGTCTTTGGGCTGAGCCTTCACCTGCCGAGGAGCCCGACCGACTGGGGAGCTCGCAACAGACCCGCCTCCGCACTGGTGACGAACGACCTCTACGAGGTCGTTCAGCTCGGGTTCCGGGGTTGCAAGCGGCATACGGCCCCCGTCCTCGCCAAGACGGGGCTCCCATGCGGCGTCGTAGAGAGCGACCAAGGACCACCTCGCGCCAGGGCTGGTACCGCTGTTCCTAGATAGGCCGCGAGGCCAGCACGAAGTCCCGCGCCGTTGCGGCCATGTGACCAATACGCCAGGCGATTGTTGTCGCAGGCGACCGGTCAGCCAGTTCCGTCTCCCTCGCCGCACAGACACCGAGTCCCGTCGGGCCCGGCCAAAGTGGCCAGAGCCGTCGACGAATCCCCGAAGTTCATGGGCGAAGTCGTGAGCCTCAGTTGAGCGGTTCTCCGGTCTAGGTCGTCGCGACATCTCAGCACCGTCCGCCGCCTTGCCGTTCCCACACTCAACAGAGCGCGACAAGGATCGCCGCCATTCGTGCAATAGTGCACGTGCCAGGCGGCCAGGTTCCCGGACACGCGATCGGGCTCGTGGGTTGGCATGGCCAAACGCAGGGATCTACAGCTCGATACCGGTGCGTGGGTTGAAGACGTTGCGACATCGCGGTTAGCGCGCGAGGACAGGGACATGAACACGACCTGGCGGCCTGACGACACGTGAACCTCCATCAGCCGCTCCTTGGTCGCGTGACAGTGGCCGTAGCGGTGGCGCTCGTCGTCGCTGCGTGCAACCGAGGATCCTCCAGCCTTCCCGTAGGTCGCCCCGCCGGCTCGCGGGCCTCCAGCCGCTGCCCCTGGGTGCAGGAGTCCCTGAGGCACGCTGCTGCTCCCGAGCAGCTGGCGGTTCAGGTGGTCGCGAGGATGACGCTCGCCGAGAAGGTCGGCTTTGTCGAACTGGTCCGGCGCGGTCGGATCGAGAACATCAACACCGGTGTGCCCGCTTTGTGCATCCCTCCGCTGACGCTTGTCGACGGCCCGAATGGCATTGCCTTCGACCTCCGCGGCGTCACCCAGCTCCCGGCCTCGGTCGCCTTGGCTGCCACCTTCGACCCGGAGCTCGCCTACGACTATGGCGAGGTGCTGGGCGTCGAGGCCCGCGCCAAGGGGCTCGACGCCGTGCAGGCCCCTGAGTTGAACCTGGCACAGGTACCACAAAGCGGTCGGACCTTCGAAGCCTTCGGCGAGGACCCGTTCCTCACCTCCGTCATGGGTGTCGCGGATGTTGAGGGGATCCAGTCCCGCGACGTGATGGCAGTCGCAAAGCACTTCACCGCCTACAACCAGGAGACACAACGGAAGACCCTCCGCGAGATCGTCTCAGAGCGCGCCCTGTTGGAGCTGTACGACAAGCCCTTCCAGGCTGTGGTCACTCAGGCACACGTGGCCTCGGTGATGTGCGCTTACGGTGTCTTGAACGGTGTCACCGACTGCGCGGATCCGAGCCTTTACGGGCTGCTGCGCTCATGGGGCTTCACGGGCTTCGTCCGCTCCGACCTCGGGGCCGTCAGCGCACCGGCGCCAGCGTTCCAGGCGGGGCTCGACCTGATCAAGCCAACCAAGGCAGACGAAACCAGGGTGCTGATCACCCGAGCCGTCCGCCAGCACTCGATCACGTTGAGCATGCTGAACACGGCCGTCGTTCGCGTGCTCACCGAGATGTTCGCCTACGGCCTGATCGCCCACCCCCGGACCGCGAATCTCGCAGCACCGGCGGCAACGCCACGTGATGGCCTGACAGCACTGCGGGTCGCTGAGCGCTCGGTCGTGCTGCTCAAGAACGCCGCCCATGTGCTGCCTCTCGCACGCTCGCCCCGCTCGGTCGCGGTCATCGGCCTGGACGCCGAGAGCGCGGCCGTGACCGCGGGCGCAGGAAGCGCTTTCGTCAACCCCCCTTTCCTGATCACCCCGCTCGAGGCCCTACGAAAGGCTCTCCGCAAAGGCACCAGGATCGGAACTGCGGCCGGTGAGCCGGCAGGAAGCGTGCTGGAACCCATCCCCTCGGTTGACTTTGTGAGCGGCGGCCCTCTGCCGGCGGAGACTCGGACAGGCGCAGAGCGTGCCGGCGACCCTGGGCCCGAAACGGCGACCAGCATCACCCCCCCTGTCCGCACCGCCTCCTCACCCGCTGGCCCTTGGTGGTCGTGGAAGGCCGCGATCCGCGTTCGCCGCAGTGGCGTATACGAGTTCTCCCTCGAATATGGAGGCCAGACCTGGCTCGCGGTCAACGGGCACAGCCTGCTCGCCTCTCCGGGCCTCAACGCTCGGCCCAGCTGGTCCGCCACGACCGAACTCCGGGCCGGACGCTCCTACAGGCTCGTTGTGGAGTGGCTGTCGGTCGACGGCGATCGCCTGCCACAGCTCGGGTTCGAGGACGTTTCACCTCTCATCGCCCGTGCCGTCGATGTCGCACGCAACTCCAAGGTGGCCCTGGTATTTGCCGGCTGTCCCCAGGCCGAAGGCGTCGACCGGCCGAGCCTCGATCTGCCCGGTGACGCGAACGCCCTCATCGAGGCGGTGGCCAGAGCCAACCCCGAGACCGTCGTCGTGCTGAACACCGGGGGCGCGGTCCTCATGCCTTGGCTGGCAAGTGTCAAGGGGGTCCTCGAAGCCTGGTACCCGGGGGAGGACGACGGGACTGCCATCGCAGCGGTCCTCACCGGTCTCGTGGACCCGTCAGGCAGGTTGCCCCTGAGCTTCCCGGCCACAGAAGCGACCGCGCGCGCAGCCGCCGGGAACAACTTTCCCGGCGTGGACGGCACCGTCACCTACGCGTCGGGTCTCGACATCGGCTACCGCTGGTACGAGGCACATGGCGTTCAGCCCTTGTTCCCGTTCGGATATGGGCTGAGCTACACCGCTTTCTCCGTCTCGAAGGTCAGCCTGAGCTGGACGGGCGGCAAACGCCTGCTCGCCCACATGACCGTGACCAACGCGGGCAGACGCAGCGGGACCGACGTGGTCGAGATCTACGTGCGCTTTCCGGTCGGCGCCGGCGAGCCTCCGCGCCAGCTTGCCGGATTCCAGACCGTGACGCTCGTCCCGAAGGCATCCGGACAAGTCACCGTGGTGCTGCCGCTCAGCAGTTTCGAAGCCTTCCTCGGCGGCCGTTTCCGCACCGTCCGCGGCCGTTACATGGTCGGCTTCGGTCAGTCCAGTGCCGACGTGACAGCATGGCTGCCCACGACGGTGCCGCCAACCGACGAGTAGCCGCCCGGGAACCGGTTCCGGATCGAAGTACGGGATCGAACAGCAGATCCTCACACCCTTGCTACCATGACAGCTCCGGACGTGGCCACGTGAGTGCCGCCCTGGGATAACAAGTTGTGGCTGTTTTCTTGGAGCGTTCGCTGGGGGAGGCGTGTCGTGTCATTGCGAGGGGGAAGAAGAACTGACTCGTGCTCGGTGCCTGGTGCACTTGGGCCCACAACAAGACCAGGGGCTGCGTCGAAGATAGGTCCGTTGGCGCGGTCTCCTCGAATGCGGCCCGTGCTCGTGCTGACGGTCGCGCTGGCACTTTCTGCGCTTGTGGTCGAGGCGACAGTCGCGGGTGCCGTGGCCACCGGGCACGCGGCGCAGACGCGGGCGGCTCTGCGAACCTCTGGACAAAGGGGCGCCGCCGCCTCAGCCCAACAGACGGGCCCACCCGAGAGCGTTCAGCTTGAGACAAACCGGGGCGGCGACTCTCGCGACGGCTGGTATTCCTACGAGCCGGGCCTGAGCCCCGAAGTCGTAGGGTCGTCTCAGTTCGGGATCGTCTTCAAGACACAGCTCAACGGCCAGATCTATGCGCAACCCCTTCTCGTCGGGAAGATTCTGCTCGTCGCTACGGAGACCAACTGGGTCTACGGTCTCAACCCGACGACGGGAGCCATTGAGTGGTCGCGCCAGATCGGGACGCCCTTCGAAGACGCTCCGGTGCACTGCCCTGACCTGATCCCCTACCTGGGAGTGACCTCAACTCCGGCGATCGACCCGACCACAGGTGTCGCCTACCTCGTCGATCAGGTTCATTTGCCAGGCGGTGCGGGGATTGGATGGTTCATGAACGCCATCAACCCTGCCACCGGTGCCGAGATGCCCCGCTTCCCGGTCGAGATCAACGGTCCAGCCAGCAACAACCCGCAACAGGCGTTCCGTCCCCTGCAAGAGATGCAAAGGCCTGGCCTTTTGTACCTGGACGGCGTCGTGTACGCCGCCTTCGGGTCGCACTGCGATCACACGCCTTTTGCCGGGTTCGTAGCGGGCGTATCGACCGCCGGCCGCCAGACGACGCTGTGGACCGACGAAGCGGGTCCAGGGAGCGAAGGCGGCGGAGCCGGCATCTGGCAGGCGAGCGGTGGTCTCAGTTCCGACGGTCCCGGTCAGATCCTGTTCGCGTCCGGGAATGCCGAAGGCCCCGAGACCAACCATCCCGATGGCTCGATCCCCGGGCACTCGCCACCTTTGAACCTCGGTGATTCCGTCGTCCGCCTCGGCGTGCAAAAGGACGGCTCACTCAAGGCGACGGATTTCTTCGCGATCCACAACGACGCCCTGGCCGACGAGAACGACTGGGACATGTCGGGTTCACCGGTCCTGTTGCCGACTGAGTTCTCCGCCCCGAAATACCCGCATCTCCTTGTCGCCACTGGGAAAGAGGGCATCGTCTACCTGCTCAACGCTGACAACCTCGGTGGCCACAACCAAGGCCCGAGCGGGAGGGACGACGTCGTCGGGGAATACGGGCCGAACGGACAAGCGATATCGACAGCCGGTGTCTGGCCCGGTGACGGGGGCTATGTCTACGTCTCGACGATTCAGAGCCCGAGCGGCCACGCCGGTGCGGTAGACGTCTACAAATACTCGACCACAGGTGGTCTGCCCGCCTTGAGCCTCGTCGGATACGGCTCGCAGGCGGCGGTCTTCGGGGTATCGGGTCCCATCGTGACCTCCGACGGCACCACCTCGGGATCTGCGGTCGTCTGGGTCATCGACGGCGCGAGCCTCCAGGCCTACGAGCCGGTGCCGGTGAACCGGAGACTGAAGCTCCTCGGGACATGGTTCGTCGGCAACACCAACGCCTTCAGCCCGCCGGGTGTAGGCGAGAACATGCTCTATGTCGGCGTCCAAGACGGCATCTTGTACGGGTTCGGCAAGACCTCGCCGACTCAGGGGTCCGCCGCCCGGACGGAACATCCGTGAGCACATAAGGAGCTCGGCCTGCGGCGGGAAAATCCGTGTTTGCCCGCCGCAAAAGGCACGATAAGGTATAGCTCGCACGCTTTGGCGAGGTGTACGACTGCGAGGGGGGACGTCCAAGTGCTGCTGCGTCAGTTCAATCTCTACGACCTGTTCATCGTCTCGTTCGCGCAGCTGCTGCTCACGACGGTGCTGGTGCTGAGCCCACTTCGGGAGTTTGACACCCGCTTGAGGTGGACGGGCTCCAAGGTGACCGAAGTCCTCCTAGCCGCTCTTGGCGCGGTCGCGATCTCTGCCTTCTCCTGCTTTGCCACCTATGAGCTTTGGGGAAAGCCCATCGGTGGGCTCGAGATAGCGGCCTATATGCTCGTGATCTTCGAGGTCGTCGTAATAGTCCTCCGCCCCGACACCGGGATCGTCGGTTCGGTCTTCCACGCCTCCTATATCGCAGCAGGGTTCACCTTCATCGCCTTTGCGGGATATGTCGCGGCCGCGGCGACGCATTCGATCGCCGAAGCTTTGACGTCTTCATTCCTGCTCCTGCTCGATCTCGCGGCCTTCATAGTGTGGGGCTCGAACATCAACTACGTCAGCGACGTCCTGTGCCGCCGGCGCCGCTCACGCCCGTTGCCGGTCGCCGATCCCTCCTACAAGCCGTTCGTCTCACTGCACATCCCTGCCTACAACGAACCACCCGAGCTTCTCATCAACACGATCAAGGCGGCCGAGGCGATCGACTACCCGAATTTCGAAGTGGTCGTCATCGACAACAACACCTCGGACCCTGCGGTTTACGGTCCGGTGGAGGAGTACTGCCGCGGTCGCGAGCGCGTCCGGTTCGTCCATGTCGCACCCTGGCCGGGCTACAAGGCCGGTGCCTGCAACCTCGCCTTACGCCGCTACACAGACCCGCGAGCAGAGATCATCGGCTTGATCGACGCCGACGACATCGTCCAGCCGTACTACCTGCGCGAGACCGTGCCGTACTTCTCCGATCCGCACCTCGGCTTCCTCCAGACCTTCGAGGGCAACAGGGACTACGAGGGCAGCGCCTACTACACGGCCTGTGTCGACTCTTATCAAGGCTTCTATCTCTCCGTCATGTCTTCGCGCAACGAGCGCGACTCAGTTCCTTTTGTAGGGACAATGGGCCTGTTCCGCCGCAGTGCACTCGTCGGCATCGGTGGCTGGAACGAGTGGTGCATCAGCGAGGACACCGAGGCGTCCCTTCGCATGTCCAAGGCGGGCTGGGCGGGCCTCTACATACCGCGCTGCTTCGGCCGGGGAATCGTGCCACCCACCTACGCCGGTCTCAACACACAACGGCACCGCTGGTGCTTCGGCGCCATGCAGATCTTCCGCCTCCACTGGCGCAGCCTCATGCCCTTCGACCGCTCGCCTGACAACCACCTCTCGAGCAGTCAGCGCAGGGACTATCTGATGGCTTGTTTCGGATGGTGGAGAGACCTGCTGATGTTCGGCTTCGCCGTGCTACTGCTCGTGATAACAGGGCTGCGGCTCTCCGGCTCCGGCTTCGCCCTCATGCCTTTTGGCGGCGACCGGTCACTGCTGCCGATGTCGCTCATCCTGATCGCCGCAATCTGCATGATGTGGACGCTGCGCCATTGGACGACCATGTCTCATCGCCGCGCCTTCCTCGGCCTTTTGATCAGCCTCTCCGCGACCTGGATCACGGCTCTCGCCTGCATAGAGGGCCTGACACGACGAGACGGCGTGTTCTTGAGAACCGCCAAGTCCGGTGGCAGTCGCCAAAGGGTACGCACTGCGCTGCGGTTGAGTCGCGTCGAGACCCTGTTGGCGGTCGCCCTGTACACCTCGGCGGGCCTGCTCGCCGCATCAGCACATCCGCCTTGGCTGCTGGTCGTCATCATCGCCATTCAGGGCTCGGTGTACGCGTGCTCGCCGGTCGCTTCCTTGTGGAACCAACGGGCGCAACGGCTGCCCGCACTCACCTATCGGCAACGCTTCGAGCAACAGCGTCTTCGCCGGGCGCGACGCGGCCGGCCGCCTGTGCCTGTGTTGGGCCCGGCTCTCGCTCTCCTTTTCGCAATCGGTGCGGGGGGAATAGCGGGTGCCTTCATCACCCCTTCGACGCTTCTGAGCGCGAACACGTTCAATCAGCGCACGGTCTTCCACTCGTCGGCGGGTACGCAGGTCTACATGACGCTGGGCGGGACCCCGTCGAGGACCTATTTCCCCGTCACCTCGGTCGAGCTGTCTCAACCGCTTTCCTCAGCAGCCGGTTCGCCCGACCGACTCGAGCTGAGCTTCGACACCTCCTCGCTCGCCGCTTTGGAAGCGGTCTTCGGTTACGACGGGTCCGGAAGGACCGTCCCTGAGCTCACGCTGGTTGCACGCACGCAGGCAAGCGGCGGGCGGGCGATCGCGACCGAGGCGGCCGATACCTTCTACAACGCCGTCGTCACCTCGTTCCACGAGAACCTCTCCGGCTTGCCGACAGGTGGGGCGACGCTCTCGCTGCCCGTGCTCGGCCACCTGCTCACCTCTCCCCGAGCCGTCCGGGCTCTCGGTGTCGTCGCCCACACTGAACAGGCCTCGCCGAGCGTCACGGCGCTCTCTGTCAAGGTCGGCACGGCCCGCTCCAGGGCGGCTGTCGCCTACCCCGTGACGTCGGTCGAGCTCTCACAACCGCGGACGTCCGCCGGGAGATCCGCGGGGCGGTTCAGCCTGAGCTTTCAGACCTCCTCGCTCGCGCTCTTGGACGAGATCCTTCGTAGCGGCGTTCCCGGAAAGGGGATCCCCGCCCTCACGCTCGTCGTCAGCCAGCAGGCGGGAGGTGACCACGCGAGCACGATCGAGACGACGGAGACCTTCCACAGCGCCATCGTCACTTCCTTTGACGAGAACCTGTCGGGGGTTTCGACCGGCAGTGTGACGCTGTCGACCAGGTAGCAGTCCCCTCCCAACGCCCGGCACGCCCTTGGCCGGGGCGTTGGGACTCACCCGGCGCAGGCTGCGTGTGAGAGTGTCGCCCCCACGTCGAGGCAGTAGGACGAGAGCCTGAGCGAGAAGTACGACGACCCCGTGCCGTAAAGAGCGCCGTCCTCGGGGCCGAACTCCATTCCGAAGGGTATCGAGTCGAGCCAGTAGCTCTTGCGAAAGTCGTTCCAGCCGTAGTTGTTCTGCAAGAGCGCGCCCACGACTGAAAGGACATAGCTGAGGTCGACGCTCACCGTGCCCTTGGCGACGACGTCAGCCTTGTTCAACACGAACCAGACCGTGCCGCCCCACGGTGCGGTCTGGCCCTTCCCGTACACGTTGCTCACGTAGACGGACCAGGCGAACGTGCCGGTGTGGACGACCCCGTCGCTCGCGAACGGGATGGTCACGTCTTCGACTTGCATACTCGAGGGCAGCAACGCCTGCTGGTCATAGTCGGTCCAGACCATGACCTCGACTGTGCCCTCTGTTCTGCAGGGTCTCTTCGTGTCCGAACGATTGAGCCAAAGGTCGTAGGCGACGTCATAGGTCACCGTCGGCGACGTCGAGTCGTAGGTCGTGGTGCCGATGAGATCGGTAGGGATGGCAGCGACGTTGACCGGCATCGGCATGACCCGGGACTGCGGCGGAGGGCTGACCGTATGGCATTCATTGAAGCCATACAGCACGTCTGGATAACCGCGCACCCAGGTGTTCGCGCTCGGTGCGAGACAGGTGGCTTGAGTGCAGGGCGGCGTGGAGGGAAAGTCACCCTCTAGTTCCAGCGCTCCGGGAGAGCTCACCGACATGTCCAGTGACCCGGCCGTCGCCGCGCCGCCGCCCAGATTCCATTCATCCCCGATCAGCTGGGCGGCCCCGAGACTGGGCCCCGCGTCTTTACAGGTTCCGTGCGAGTAAGGACCGTAGAGGCAGCGTGCGGTCCAGGCCCAAGTCGCCCCGTTGGCAGCGGGATCTGGCAGTAGGGAAACCCTTGCGGGTCCGGCGTCAGCCTGTGCGCACGCAGCAAGGAGCGGCGCGAGGCTGCACAGGGCAACAAGCACACCGGCCCAGCGCCGCCCACCTGCATGTTGGCGGCACCACGTCACGAACCTGGTGACGAGGACCACCTGACGGCTCCGTTTGGGACCTGGATGCCTGGGAGCCGCGCGCGGCTCAGAACAGGTGGATGTACGGGTGACCGGCGCGCATGACGATGGCGAACACCTTGCCGACAATGGCCGATCGGGCAACCGCGCCGAACGCCCGGGAGTCGCATGCATCCGAGCGGTTGTCACCCATCACGAAGTACTCGCCTTGCGGGATCGTCGTACGGAGTATCGGCGTGGATCCGACCTGCCCGTACAGCGAGTCGTACCAGCCCGCCTCGCTCAGCGGGCGACCGTTCACATAGATCCTGTCACCGTCGGACCAGATCGTCTCACCGGGCAGACCGATCACCCGCTGCACGAGGTCCCCGGCCTTGACCTCACCCGAGCTGCAGGGAAATGGCTTCGGATGGCGGAAGACGACGATATCCCCTGTCCGGATGGCTCCGGCCAAGGGGCTCGACTTCACTACGAGTATCCGATCGCCGACCTGGAGGGTAGGCAACATCGAAGCCGAAGGCACGGAGAAGGGCTGGAACACAGAAGCCCTCAGAAACACGGCGGCGGCGGCGGCCACGGCGAGGACGACGGCCCACTTGACTACCAGTCTGCGGTGCTTTCGCCGACTCTGCCGGGCCCGCAGCTTCTTTGCCGGTTGCGCCGGCTTCGCGGCCGTCTCCGGCCGGGCCAGTTCCAGCCCCCGCAGTCGGTAGTCGGCGCCCCTGCGCGAGCGAAATGCCCTCGCCGGCCTCACGCTCTGGTCCCCGTCGCCCGCGACAAAGCCTGCGACCGAACCACGCTCCGCTTGTTCGAGAGCCACGCCGCCGGACGCAGGCGGCTGTTCTCCCGTGCTGGGAGAGCTCACGCGCATGATCAGGAACCTGTCTCAGAACCGACCGACGACAGGAATTGCTGGACCAGTTCGGCCTGATCGTTGTTCAGCTCACCGAACACGAGCCCGAACTGGGTGCCGGTCCCTGTATCGCTTCTCCAGGCGACGCTGGCGGCGACGTCGAGGCTGACCTGGGACAGGGAGAGCTGATCCTCGAACATGAGGGGCGCTTCGATCAAGCCACCGGGCGCGAGGTGAAACTCCCCGTCCGCCACCACGCAATTTGCTCCGCCCTGGCTGACATTGACCAGATTCGCCAAGACGGTCTTGCGCCCAATGCTCAGGCGCGCTCGTCCCCGGACACGCACCCGGGCGTGGCGTCGGCGTTCCCGGGTCGCTGGCGTCTGTCTGCTCCGGCCACCGCTTGCCAAATAAGAGCCGTTAGATGGCGATGATCCGTCGCCCGTCGCGTCGGGAAGGCTGAACCCATTTCCGGCCTGGCCCAAGTCGGCCGGGCGCGCCGAGCGACGGCGTATCCGGGAAAGTGGGGCCGCCCGTCGCCATCCGGCGAGGTACTCGAGAGACCAGGCGCGCTTTTCCGCGGGCGAGAGGTTGGACCAGTTGGCCGGCATACGCCGGATCAGCGAGGATGCGGGCTCCTCCTTGTCGGAAGGCAGGCGCGCGCCCCAGCGGGCCGCAATCGAAGCGGCGTGGGCGGGCGACACCGCGACGCTGCTCGGGTCGTAAGGGAGATCGAACAGGCCCGGGTCGCCCTGCCACTCGGGCTGTCCCTGGCTGATCGCCTGGGCAACGTCGGGAAAGCGCACCATCGCGAGCAGGTACGGGTTCGCGATGTCGGGCAATACAAGGTACCGAACCTCGGTCGTTTCCGAGCCTTTGAGCATCGAGGTGTCCAAGGCGCTACCGCTGTTCGGCTGGGGCGTCGGCGCAAATCTTCTCTTCAACAGCGAGCGAGACGCGCGATGCGCTCCCCGTGCGCTCAATTCGTGAGCCGCGTATGCCGTATGGGCGTAGCCAGCGACCCTCCCGGGTGATTACAGACCGAGCCATTATCCCCTCGCACTCTCGATCACATTCCGATGTTTCGCAGGCTTCCCCCCCGCGATTGATACTTAACTTAACAAGTAAGAAATGGCGTAGTCCCTGTCCGGAACGAACAACCAATTGCGAGGGATTTGGATGAATCGTCCAGTGCGTGATGGGATCTGAGAAGCGCGAGATCGAGAGTCCTACGGTTCGCTGTTCACTACATCGGCACGGGCCTGGATCCCCACCTGCGCCTTTGTTCCTTCATGACAAGATGGGACAACATGGTTGGGTTTCCACGACCGCTAGCGACGGTCTTCGTCGGGGCCTAGGAGAGGACCGCTAAGACGTCACGGAATGAGGGACTTGTCAGGCCAGCGTCGCGGCATCGTGATATTGCGGCATTCGACGAGCGAGCACCGGATTACGAGGCAGGCTGGCTCGGCAGGCTCCATCGGGAGATCGCGGATCGCACCACGAGTCTCACCCTCGGTCGAACGACGGCTTTCTCCCGCGTGCTCGACGTCGGATGCGGTACCGGCTATCTACTGCGCCGCCTTGCCCGGTTGTGCCCGGGCGTGACCGACCTGGTCGGCGTCGATCCGGCGCCCGCGATGATCGAGATCGCCCGAACCAAGTCGGAGGACAGGCGCCTTCAGTACTGCTCCGGCATCGTCGAGCAGTTGCCGTTCAGGGACGGAGCCTTCGACCTCGTTGTGAGCACGACCTCATTCGACCACTGGACCGATCAGCGGGCCGGTCTCGCACAGTGCGCGAGGGTACTGATCCCGGGCGGACGCCTCCTTCTCGTAGACCAGTTCTCGCGGCTTTTGATCCCGACGCTCCTCACGAGTCGCCGAGGCAAGGCCCGAACTGAGAAGCGCTGCTCCCGTCTCCTGTTGGAGGCAGGGTTCACGGATCCTGCCTGGCATGACCTGTTTGTGCTCATCAAAGGGGCCGACACAAGGACACGACGCCGCTGAGCCGGCGAGAAGGCCACCAGCCGACAGCCCTGGTACCGATTGCCTGAGGCAACCGGCGTCCGCGACCGTCGGCCGCTCGTCCAAGATGGTTACCGGCCCCGTTGCGCCTGTGGCTCGCGCCGGGCGGTGAGCATCGCAGCCTTTGCACACCGGTAATGTCTTGCGGAATCGGGTTTGGTAACCGGTCGCTTGTTTGACGGGGGGACAATGAAGATCGGACTGGCGCGAGAGTCGCGCCGATTCCTGGTGTCGATGACCGCCGCAGCACTCAGCGCGGCCTCGCTCATGTCGCCGGCGGGAGCGTCGGCCAAGACAGCTGCTCAGGCGGCAACGGTGGTGACCGTCCTTAAGACCAGCAGCTACGGCTCGGTGCTCGTTGTGGGCGGTGTCGACAACGAACTGGCCGGTTACCCGATCTATGAGTTCAGTGGTGACAGCGCCGGCAGGTACAGCTGCGGCAGAACCGCGGAGCTGGGGTTCGACCCTGGCTCGGACCACGACATTGTTCTGACCTGCAGCGGTCCGATGAGCGACATCATCGGCAATGGGTACACCGACGACTGGCCCGCGCTCACCAGCACCGGTGCACCTGTTGCGGGCCCGGGAGTCAACCCCAAGCTCCTCGGGAGCGTTTACCGCCGCGGCATCGGACGCCAGGTCACCTACGGAGGGCATCCGCTCTACCTGTTCGACACCCCGTCACGGCCCTTCAAGCCTCAGGGCGAGCGCTACATGGAAACGGTGAAACCGCTCCCACCCTGGCACGGGTACTGGTTCCTCGTGTCGTCGGAGGGAGGCCAACCGGTGGCCGGCCCGGCCACGATCGAAACCGAGACCCTGCCGGACGGCAGGACCGCCGTCGCCGCGGAGATGGAGTCGAACGTCCGTCCGATGGCGGTGACCGTTTACTCCTACAGCAAGGACCGTTCGCGGTCCAGTGCCTGCACCGGCACCTGCGCCGTCGAGTGGGTCCCCCTGCTCACGACGGGAAGGCCCCATGTCGCTGCCGGCATCGCTGCAAGAGACGTGGGCGTCATCCGCCGCCTTGACGGAACCGAACAGGTGACTTATGACGGCAAGCCGCTCTACTTGTACTCCGCCGAGAGGGCTGTCTTTCCCGTCGCCGGAGGACCGCCACAGACGACCGGCACTGTGGGCAACGGCAACGGTTTGGCCGGTCCTCACGGCGGGACGTTCTCGATCCTCTACGCGAGTTGACCGCCTGAACGGCGCCACCGGTCCACAAGCTGACGCTCGTCGAGCCCTGATACGACGGGCGTCTCTTATGTCAATGGAAGCTGGACGAGGCGAACAGGTAGAGGTCGAAGGTGGCGACCGTGCTCGTTGCCACCATGAGGGCGAGCACGAAGGTGTGATACGGCCTTTTGAGACGCGCGGGGCGACGTTGTTGGAGAACTCCGGAGCTTGCCAGGATGTCGGTCAAGGCGCCGGCTCATTCGTGAGCTCTGACCGAGACACCGCCACCACGCGCTCGTGCTCGAACGCCGCGCCCGGGTACGTCGGGGCCGGTGCGTCGGCCTGTTCACAAGGCGAGGTTGTCTGACCGTCACGGCCGAGGACCACGAGTCCCTGGCGCGCGATCGCGAGCAGGGCGAGACCGAAGCCGGTCAGCCACGAGAACCCGTCCACCCGGTGGTTGATCTCCATTTCGAAGGTCATGACCAACAGCGCCAAAAGGACGGGAACATAGGGCGTGACGAGCGACAGGAGCGAAGGTTCGCCCACTTGGTCGGGCAGGATGGCCACAGCATCGCCGGCCTCGTTCGCCGCGCCAACCGCGATGGCGAGGTAGCCCACCACCCAGCCGACGTCGACAAGGTTCCCTGTCGTGTAGCGCCCGACCTCAACCAGGTAGGCATAGGTGCTGTCCGAGATCGCCATCGCGAACAGCCCAAGGAGCACCCAGAGCAACGGAGTGCGGCCCGCGGCAGTCATGGCGCACACCGAGAGGACGATGAGGAAGATGATGACCAGGTCCCCGAAAGGGTAGGCGATGGCCACAATGCCGCCCGCGGTCGATAGGTGGGTGTGCCGCCACAGCGGCCCCAGCACGAAGGTCCAGCTCAGCAACAACAGGGCGGTGCCGATCGCCAGGCCGTCGAGCGTGGCCAGGGTCCTACGACTCCCGGCCGCGCGCATGCCCGGGTGGCACAACAACGCCGCCGCCGCCAATGGGATCGCCCCGAGGTAGCCGACATCGGCCCAAGACGGCACGGGCACCGCCACATGAAGAACGAGGTCGTAAACGGCCCAGATGACCTCGGCGAGCGTCCAGGCGCCGAGAGCCATGGCGAGCAACAGCCAAAAGCGGCGCGCGGCGCCGTGCTGCCGAGCGGCGGACAGGCACGCCAAACACGCCGTCATTGCCGCGAGCGCCGTCACGACGTCGTCGAAATCGAGCACGCCCGTACTCCCGCCGATGCGAATGATCAGCCACAAGACGAACACGAGACAGACCGACGCCGCGGCCGCGGCTGCTCCGATCCCCACGCGACGCCCTTCGGCTACTCGCACTGTGTGGGTATCGACGCCTCTGCTCGGATTGCTGAGCTAATAGGGTCCTTCGGCCCTGCTAATTTCCTGGCGAATTCTCAGTAAATACCAAACGCCCAGTTCCAGCATGGTTTGGACGGCCCGCACCATGGCAGTACAAAGACGACCTACGCCGGGGGCTCGCCGCTTCAAAAAGGTCCGCCACCAGACGAGCAGGCCTGCACCTCGCGACCGGGATCGAGCGGGCGAAGGGCCGAGGGCGGTTCAGGTGGTCGCCGCGACCTGGCCCACTGGTTGATAACTCGACGCAGGCAACACAGCCGGCCAGAAGCCGCCGGCGAGGGCCAGGGACGCTGCGACAAGCAGCGTGATCGGAACCGAATGGGTGAGCAGAGCGCCCGCGACCGCCGCGCCGACCGGGCTACCAACGAAGTTCAGGTTCATCGAGACAGCGAACGCCCTTCCGAACCACAACGGGTCGGTCGCGCGCTGGCGAAGCGAGAACATGGCTACTGTGAGCGGGCCATTCGCGATGCCGATGACGGCCACCAACACGACCAGGACGACCTCGTGGTGATCCAGGGCGAGAATCGCGAAGGCCAGCGCCGTCACCACGCACGACAGCGCAAGCAGGTGTCTCTCGCGGCTCTCGGTCCCCCAGCGCCCGGTGAGCAGTCCTGCCATGAACCCGCCGGCACCCATGATGGCCAAGAGCAGGCCGACTGTTGTCGAGCCGCCGTGCAGGCCCCTTAGCACGATGAAAGGGATCGCGACCGTAAGGATGCCGCCGCTGGCGTTGAAAACCGTCATCGTGCCCGCGAGCATCCGCAGCACCCGATTACGCCACACGTAGCCGACGGCCGCCCAGGCGTCGGCGAGCACCGAACCGGTTTCGGAGGACGCCATGTCCGGGACGGCGAGACGAACGAGCAGCACCGCGGCACCCAGCAAGATGACTGCCGGGACCAAGAGCGCCACTCGAGGACCGACCACGGCGACAGCGACGCCGGCGATGCCCGGGCCGAGCACGGTGGCGATGACGTTCGCGCTCGAGTCCGCCGCACTCGATCGGTCCCACAGCGCCTTGGGCGCCAGGATCGGGAAGAGGGACCTCCCGCCGACCCGGCTCAAAGGAGCCGTGATCGATGCCGCCGACACCACTACGAGCAGCGCCGCAGTCGGCAGACTGTGGAGGAGCGACAGCACCCCGATCGTGGTCATGCACGTCGCGCCCATCAGGTAGTCGAGCCTCATCAACGCCACGCGCGAGCCGCGGTCCAGCAGTGCACCCGCGACCGGGCTCACGATGATGCCGGGCACTTGACTGCAGACGACGACGATGCCTGACAGGCTGGCCGAGTGGTGGGTCTCGAGGACGAAAAGAACGAGGAGCACCGAGAACATCTGGCTCGCGATGCGGGCCGCGAGGGTGGAGCTGAGCAGCTCGGTGAAGCCTTCCACTCTCAGCAAGGCGCGGTAGCTCGTGTCCTCCACATCACTTGCGAGTTCAACCGTTGCGATTGAACGAGACTAACAAGCCGCCACTAGCCACAAATGCATCCGACTTGGCGCCTCTCGCAAGCGGGCCCGCAGTTCCCATCACTCAGGGGACCGGCGTCCTCGACCCAGGTCGACGAGGCGAAGGCTGCGGCCGCGGCTGGCGGTGGCGCACAACGTCCCGGTCAAGGACCGGCTGGAGGAAGCCTGGCGATACGACTGGCGATGTTCACGGCGTGGTCACCGAGACGCTCGTAGAACCGGGCGAGAAGAGTCACCTGGGCGGCCACCGAGGAGGGCATCTCGCCACGGGCGACTTCTCCTGTCAGCCTCTCGTGAAGGATGTCGATCTCCTCGTCGTCCTCGTCCAGGTCGATGCCAGGCAGTACCTGGGCGCCGAATGCGTCCGCGGCCGCCTTCCACATCTCGAGGGCGACTTCAGTCATGCGCTGCACGATGCCGCGACTGAGAGGGCTCATATCGGCGCCGAGGTTGAAAACGGCACGCTGGGCAATGTGCTCGGCGAGGTCGGCGCTGCGTTCCAGCTCCGGGAGGATCTGCAGAATGCCGATCAGCCTGCGGAGCTGGTCACCGCTCGGAGACCGGGCGTCAATCTGGTTCCAGACGGCCTGCTCGACTTCGGCCGTGATCTCGTCGATCAAGTGGTCTCCCTCGATGACCGTGCCGCCGAGGGCGATGTCACCGCGCAGCAGGGCCTGGGTGGCACCGGCAAGCGCCTCGGTCACGAGTGCGAAGAGCTGTGCGACGCGCCGGTCCACCGGAGATCCCTCTGACGACGCGTCCACGAGGGGGAACGATAACCATACGACACCCTGAATTACCACTTTGTTCACCTTGTATTCATTCGGATGTCGTTTGGAAGTCACCTGGGGCCGCGAAAGTGACCCGGGCGTGCATTCCAGAGGCCTGGGGCCGGAAGCTCGCCGGATTGGGAAGATTCCGTGCTGCTCGGCGAACCTGAGGACCTGAGGGAAGGGCTCGTGCCCGTCACTGTCAGCGACCTGCTGAACGAAGCGCCCAGGAGCAGGTTCCACCGCCGGGCAGTTCTCATCTCGGGCATGGGCTTTTTCACCGACGCGTACGACCTGTTCGTCATCGGCACCGTCGCCGCCATCGTGACGACCCAATGGCACCTGAGCACCACTGAAGCGAGCTGGGTGGCCGGCTCAGCGCTCCTCGGAGCGGTCATCGGGGCCTTCGTGTTCGGGAGGATCGCTGACATCCTCGGGCGCAAGAGTGTCTACGCCTTGGTGGCTGCCGTCATGATCGTTGGCGCCCTCGCCTCCGCGTTTTCGCCGAACTTCTTGTTCCTGGTCGTCGCGCGCTTCGTTTTGGGTCTCGGCATCGGGGGGGACTACCCGGTGTCCGCTGTGCTCATGAGCGAGTACTCGAATCGACGTGACCGGGGGCGCCTTGTCGGAATGGTGTTCTCGATGCAGGCCCTCGGCCTCATCGTCGGTCCGTTGGTGGGCTTGGCGCTGCTCTCCTCCGGCGTCTCGGAGGCACTGAGCTGGAGGCTCTTGTTGGGCCTCGGCGCGGTTCCGGCGGCCACGGTCATCTACCTGAGGGCGAAGATGCCTGAATCGCCCAGGTTCCAAGCGCGGGTCCAGGGCAAGAGCCAGCGCGCCGCGCTGCAGGCGGTCGCGTTCTCACAGGGCGTTCTCGATGCCTCGGTCGTGTCGGACGAAGGCGAGAGGCGCATGAGTCTTCGGGAGTTCGTCACAAATCCCCGGATGCTCCTGCTCCTGTTGGGTACGGCGGGAACCTGGTTCCTGTTCGACTACGCCTATTACGGCAATACGTTGTCGCTGCCGGCCATCTTGAAAGGTGTCGACCCGCACGCCACCCTTGAGGCAAAGCTCGCCTGGACGCTCGCCATCTTCCTGGTCTTCGCCGTGCCGGGCTACGGCCTGGCCGTCCTTCGCATGGACAGGATCGGCCACAAGCGGCTGCAGTTGATCGGGTTCACGGTCATGGCCGCCGCCTTTGTCGCCCTCGGGGCGATCCCAAGGCTCACCGCGACGGTCGTTCCTTTCCTGCTGGTCTTCGGCCTCAGCTACTTCTTTGTCGAGTTCGGGCCGAACACCACGACATTCGTCCTGCCGTCTGAGGTCTTCCCCGTGAGCATGCGCACAACCGGTCACGGCATCTCCGCCGGAGTGGGCAAGCTCGGTGCGTTCATAGGAGTGTTCCTGGTACCGCAGCTGCAACACCACATCGGCTTGCGGGGCATGCTCATCGTGGCGGCAGGCGCGTCGGTACTGGGGTTTGCGCTGAGCCTGGTCCTGCCCGAGCCAGCCGGCAGGTCTCTCGAGGATGTCTCGGGTGAGGATGACGCCTCGCGCCGTGAAGCGGACGGCGATCTCGCCCTGGCTCGGTCGCCGACGGGGGCGGCACTCGCCGAGCAAGTCTCGCCACGCTGATACCGACGGGCCTCGCAACGGCGCGAAGAGGTCGGTCGGCACTGCGGCGTAGCATGGCCTTGCTGTGCTCCCGGGCTACGCCGTCTATGTCGCCGCGCTGATCAACGCGGGCGGCATAACCGGCTACATCCGCGACACGGTCCACGGCAGTACCTTCCCCCACAGGATCACCTGGTTCCTCTGGGGCTTCATCCCCCTCGTGACCGCCGCAGTGCAACTCCGGGAGCGGGTCGGGATTCAGACGGTCATGACGCTCTCGTACTTCGCGACCGCACTGGCCGTGCTCGTGATGAGCTTCGTCGCGCGCCGCGGGTCCTGGGAGGTCACACCCTTCGACTGGGCCTGCGGTGGCGTCTGCCTCGCAGCCGTGGCCGTCTACGCCGCGACCCTAAAGGGCGACCTGGCCATCTCCCTTTTGCTGACCGCGGAGCTCTTCGCGGCGACGCCGACAATGCGAAAGTCTTGGAAGGCGCCTGAGACCGAGACCTGGACGGTCTACCTCGCCGGGTTCGTGAGCTCGAGCCTCACGCTGCTCGCGGTCAAACACTGGACGTTCCCGACTTACGCCTTGGCAACCTGGATCGGGTTTCAGAGTGCCACCCAGGTCATGCTGGTCCGTGGTCGCGTCGGCCCCCGGGTGAGGGCGGCAGCGCTGCTGCGGGCCCAGCCCTGACCGGTCCGGCCGCGCCGGGCGCTGTCAGCTGTCGCGGCACAGCGCCGCGTCTCAGATCTCGATGGCGTCGAGGTAGGTCACCTTCGAGCCCAGGTTGCCCGTTCGGACCACCAGGTGCTCCTCGAACTCGGCGACGAGGATGCGGTAGGGCACGGTGCCGCGGGGCTTGGGCAGCGTCACGGTGCCCGTCCAGACGGTGTTGGTGTCGCTCGAGCTCGTGACGGTGAGGACGGTGCCGTCGGGCTGGGCCGGGTCGATGATCCACTGCAGGTCGGGATCGCTCGTCTCTACGGTCTTCTGCTGCAGGTAGGCCCGCATCGTGTCGGGCGTGTCGCTCGACGAGGTGGCGCGATAGCCGGGACCTATCACCTGTACGTCGACCTCGGTCGGGGACGGGTAGGTGAGCCCCATCGACCGGTTCGGTGTGAGCTGGACGAAGTCGGCCTGCACGACCCGCGAGAGCTCGATACCTGGCAGCGATGCCGGCTGGTAGCGCACGAGCGCCAGCTTCACGAACGGGAAGTACGACTCGCCGGCCCCGATGGAGATGTCTGCGAACCAGAGGCGGCGGTCCTTGTCCCATCCGACCTCGTGGCCGGCGACGTCCACCCATGGCACGGTGCCTGTCTGCTCCTCCAACAAAAGACCTGTGCCCTTGTGCGTGGCGAGCCCGAAGTCGTCCACCTGAGGCGAGCCGACTCGGCCGGTGACAAACACGGGATCTGACCCGAAACCGCTGACCAAGGGCTGAAGACCGGTGGGCAGCGTCGCGCCGGGTGGGGCGCTTGCCACCACGACCCCCAAAAGCTCGCCGATGCCGCTTTGGAACCACGGGCGCCCGAGATAGACCCGGAGCACGTTGCCGACGCGGCTCGAGCTCGGCGAGGTGGCCGACGACGCGGTGACCCAGTTCCAGGCCGGGATGAGATAGCGCACGTCGGGTGCAGGGGGACGGGCCGTGCTCGGGACCGACACCAGGTAGCCGAACTTCGTGGGGGGCTTGGCCACTTTCTCGAGGCTCGAGCGGACCACTGGTGGCACCACGAACTGCACGTCGACCGACGCCTTGTCGGGAATCGACCCGTCAGCGATGCGGGCGATCGTGCCCGCCGTGTCGTCCTCCGTGAAGTCGACCCCGGACCGGTAGATCGTCGCGGTGTCGTCGGCCGCGCGGACCTCGACCGTGCCGGGTGCGAATCCGGCCGCCGAGCAGACCACTGCCGTGGTCCCGTTCAGGGTCTCGGTGACGGTCTCGGTGAAGTACTCGAGGAACCGTGTCGTGGCTAAGGCGCTGTAGAAGACCTCGTGGTGCTGGGTGTCGCCGAAGTCGTGGCGCATTTTGTAGAGAGGGATGAGGTCACTTTGGCCCAGTGAGAGCGGGATCTCGTCGACACGCGAGGTCTTGTCGAGCAGGACCGCGCCCTCGGTGCTCCTGCCGTCGTCGTAGGGATCCGCCCAGGCGGCGATCACGTCGACGCGGATGGTGCTTTGCACATTTGCCCGGGCGGCGCCGGTCAAGAACGCGTAGGTGGCACCGTAGGGGCGGGAGACGATGAGCTTTTCGACGACCGGTGGGGTGAGCGGCTGCCGCACGGCGTGGACGATGACGAGCTCGCGGAACGGGGTGAACATGTAGTGCACCCTGTCGAGAATCAACGCCTCGAGAACGGGGGTCGCCTTGCCGGCCGCCACGATCCACTGCCACAACGCCATGACAGCGAGGTCCGAAGGCGCCATGTAGGAACTGATCAGCACCGCTGTGATGGACGCCTTCGGGGCCTTGACGCTGATCACCCCGTCTTGGTCCTGCACCGCGGGAAGCAGCGGAGCACCCGATCCCGCGCTCACAACCAGGCGAACGGCGCGGCGGTTGGGCCAGGCGCCCACCGAGTCGAAGGGGACCCGCACGAAGGCATCCGGCTTGCCGGGGAGGTTGAACAAGGACACGCCCCGTGAGAGGACGTCGGGCAGGTAAGGCACGCCGAAGGCAGTTGAGGTCGCCCCGGGCGGGTAGTAGATCCACTCGTTCTTCCCGTTGAGCGGCTGGCTGTCGATCTCGCCGCCATAGAGGTCGCGCACCGACGGCGACTTGTAGGTGAGGCCGTCCCTGTCGGCGATCAGCGCGTAGGCCGACGGGTCCGGGTGGCCGTCGGGGCCGTCGAGGACCCCGTGGGTCTCGGCCATGTCCTCGCCCGTGGACGGCGGAGCGATGTGGCGCTCGCATGCCACGATGCTCGGGTCGTCGTCGGGGATGTCGTAGTTCGAGCGGATCACGAGGTTCTCCAGGTGCTCACCGGGAGTCCTCGGTGCCCCCGGCACCATCACGGGCGAGGGCACGGGCTCGAAGCGGCGGTAGGTCACCTCCGGCGTGGCCCAGGTGAAGCCGCCCCCTTTTGTGAAAGGGACGCTGTTGCCGGCTAGGTCGACGGCGCGTGCCCGGAACCGGTACGTGCCGCCGAAGCGCAGCGTCGGCAAGGTCCCCGGCGTCGCCGCGTAGTCGATCTGGAGCGGAAGGTTGCCGTTGGACGGGTTGGCGTCGTCGGGCTCGAGGCCGTCCGAGGCTATGTCCGACAGGTGCTTGCCGGGCCGGGCCGCGACAAGGCTCCAGCCCGACCAGCGCATCAGGTACTCCGGCACGTACACGGGCGGGTTCGGCGTCGTCGAGGTGGCGCTCTTGGTCGTGACGGGCTCGGTCCAGCCCTCGTCGCCGTCGGGAACTGGCTCCACGGTGGGCGGCGAGCCGATGCCGTAGCCGCCGAGCCCCGGGTCCTTCGCCCCGGTGCGGGCACAGAGCTGGAACCAGCGGCCCCGCGCCTTTGACCACACGTCGACCCGGTAGCCCTGCGCCAGGTCCTCGAAGTACAGCTTCACGACCGCGGGCGGGGTCGCCTCGATGGCGGCGTTGAAATCGTTGTTGTTCTGCCAGTTCTGGTAGAGCGAGAGGGCCTTGCCGGTCTTGGCCACAGCCAGGCCGGCCGAGCGCAGCGAGGGCACGGCGTAGTTCGTGGGCGTGTCCGCGGTGGCCATCTCGGTGTTGGCGTGCTGGATGCCCTGGACGAAGTTGAACGCCTTCAGGGTCGCCCCGTCGAGGTCCATCTCCACGACCTCGTAGTCCGAGCCGGAGAAGTCAAGATAGCCCAAGGTGATGTCAGGGGTCCTGTGGGCGGGGATCCATGCTGTCGCGTTGGTGATCGTCACCGGCTTGACGTCTTTGGTCAGCGGCGAGCCTTTGAGCTTCGGCTTCCAGATCGGGACCAGGGAGACCGGCACGTCGCCCGACAGCCCGCCCGGGCTTTCGAGCTCGAGCTCGTACACGAGCCCGAAGAGGCGGAGCAGGGCGGGGTGGCGCCCGAGCAGGGACACGGCCTGGTGAAAGTCGAATTGCGGGACCGGAGGTGGGGGCGTGTTCTTGTAGTCCTGGTGCTTGCCGGGCGTCGTGAGCGGTTGCAGGAACATGTAGGCCTGCGTGAGGTCCGACGCCGGCAACAGGCCTTTGCCCGGTGGGATCGGGCCGCCGCCTTTGGGGAACATGGCTTCGACTGCCTCGATCTCGTCGTGGAGCTCCCTGCCTTCTAGCGGCAGGGCACCGAAGCTCTCCTCACTTGTGAGGAGCTGGAACGGTGGCCAGGCGCCGAGCGGCTCAGCGTTCGCCAAAGCGGAATAGGTGCTCTGGAAGAACTGGCGCACGAACCCCGCGGGATAGCTGTAGACCCGCGAGGAGGTGGGGCTCTCGTACTCGTAGGGATCGACCGGCGTCGAGGAGGCGAACAGCGCCTGCCAAAGGGGTAACGAAGGCGCCGCGCTCACGACGTCGGCGTCGTGGTCATGGGCCCCGATCCTCACCTTGAAGCTGACCGCGGTCGCGGGCCAGGCCGCCCAGTCGGGGAACTCCGCCAGAGTCGACACCTTGTTTCCGGTCGGGAACAGCTGTGGCCCGACGTGAACCGAGACCCGCAGCTTCCCGTTCGACGCTTTTCCGTGGGGGCAGGCGGTCCAGAGCACCCTTTGGTTCGTCATGCGAAGGCCTCGCAGTAGGTTTGCCAGTTCTTCTCCGTCAGGGCCTGTCTGAAATCGGGGTCGCCGCTCCCGCCGATGGTCTTTTGCATGGTCACGCCCACCGAGACGCTCACGAACAGCACGCTCACCGAGACCGAGATGGTCGCAGTGCCGTAGGCCTTGCCGGGGTCCAGATATGTCAGCCCGAGGTAGAACTCCATCGAGATCGTGATGATCCCGAGCACGGACAGGTTCCCGTCGGCGCGCAGGAAACCGGTGAGCTGGATCTGTTTTGTCGGAACGGTCTGGAGCGAGAAGTAGATCCCGGCCATTATCGACACGCCCCCGCTCGCCACGCCGAGGTCGATGGACAAGTCTGCGCCGAACTCCAACGAGACCTCGATCAGCTCGATCCCGTCCGCGCCGATCCCGAGCGAGAAGAAGCCCCCGCCGCCGAACAGGTCGATGGTGAGGATGAACGGGTTGTCCCTCGAGGAAAGGCCGAAGCGGACCCGGACCGGGGTCCCGTCGAAGGGGATGTTGACCCCGGCGGACAGAGCGAGGTTCTGGAGGGCGAAAACCCCGACTCCGATATCCGGCAACGCGAGCGAGTAACTCGCCTCCACACCGCCGTCGCTGACCGAGATCGACGGGCCACCCAGCGAGCTGAGCAGGTTCTCGAGCTCGGAGATGAACGTGAGCGGGCCCTTGAACTCGACAGAGTCGATGTCCGGCTGGATCGAGGTCTTGGCACCGGTCTTCGAGTCGAAGCTGAAGGAGTTGAACGTGATCGCGATGTAGGGATTGTCGGTCCCGAACAGGAGCAGCTCGAAATTGGTGAGGTCCCCGTGGATCGAGTAGGTCGTCTGGCTCGGGTTGGCGATCGGGGTGTAGATCTCGGCGTGGATGGTGAGGCCCCCGCCCTGTGGCTGGAACAAGCCTGTCGGGTCCGCCGTAACGGTCGGGGTCCAGTCGATCTTCACGTCGAGTGCCGTCGGGGGCTTGGTGTCGTCGTTGTCCGGGTAGATGATCTTGTCGGAGATCTGCGGGGCTTGCGCGTTGCTCGCGGCCTGGTCGGGATCGACGGGCAGGATGATGTCCGCGACCGAAATGGCGCCGAGGAGCTTGCCTATGTCCCCGGAGACCATGTTGAAGTACTTCGTCGGGTCGAACTTGCCCGCCAGCAGGTCGTTGAGGTCGCCACCGACGGGACCGAGGTCCCGGGCTATCCCGCTCACGTCGAAGTTGGGCGTGGCCATGCCACCGACGAGGTTGGCCGGGAAGGAAAGGCCGGGGCCGTTCTCGGTCACGGCGAGGTACACCTCGGTCACTCCGGCTTGGAACCCGTGGGCGAGGTAGTTGGACGAGATCGACACGCTCGGACTCGCGAGGGCGCTGGAGCCGGCGCCCACGATCTGCTCCGCCCCCGGCAGGCTGACCGCCGCCGAGTCGAGCGCGGGGTAGAAGTTCGCCCTGCCGTTCACGGCGACGAGCGCCGCCAGCCCGTAGGTGTTGACGTGCTGGGCCGTGGACCCCGGGGTGGCGCCGAGTGTGTCCGCGAAAGCGAACAGCGACCCGCCGAACGACGGCGAGCGCCGGCTGGGATCGGCGGCATAAGCCGCAGCGACCTTTTGGAGATTGCCCGCGTTCTCGGCGAAGCTGGACGACACCCAGATGACACCGGTCGTGAAGTCGACACTCCTTTCCTCCGCGTCGGTGCCGACGAAAGAGAACGGGACGTCCTCCAAACCGCTTCGCACCCACAAGACGTCGGCGGTGTCGGAAGCAAAGGGACCGACGTTGATGCCCGGATCGACCGTGTTGTCGAAGTCGATCGGCGGGGTCGTCACCGTCTTCACGAGAAGGCTCCGGATCGGGTTGCCCCTCCCGTCGTTGGGCTCGAAGTGGTCGCCGGTGTAGACGATCTCCGGCTCCTTCACTGCGATGTACTGCTTCTGCACCAGGTAGGCGACCGCCTCGCCGTCGGAGTTGACCTGGATCTCCCGGTCCGAGATCGTGATCCGGCTGGCCCGGTTGCCCCACGGGAAGAGGTAACCGATATTGACGACGCGCACGTAGCTGTCGCGCCCGACCGATGCACGGTGCCACCACGACGCCGTGTCGACGGGAGTGTTGGGGCCGGGCGACCACGATCCTTGGATGTTGACCGACGCCCCGAGCGCCGAGAGAAGGAGCAGGTCGACCTCGATCGGAGCGTCGCCTGCAGTGCTACCGGTGGTGAGTGCCACGATGTCGATGCGGTTCTGCGGCAACAGGGACATGAGCCACGGGTCGGCCGGAGGACCGGCAAGGGTGCCGCCGTAGCCGGGGGCCCAGAAGGCTTTGAGCAACGGAGTGACCACCGGCGGCTCGAAGTCACCAGCTCCTAGGCGGGTGTGCCAGAGCTCGGTGATCTGCTTGAAGACGACCGGGCTGGCCGCATGGTGCCAGGTGCCGTGCTCGAGGGGCGTGAGCCAGAGCTGCCAGGGGATCTCGAGGGCTGTATGGAGGGGATCCGGCGGGGCAGGTTCGCCCGAGCTGGAGGTGACGACCGGAACGAGCTCGGGCTTCGCCTTCGACCAGTCGAGGAGACCCGCCATCGTGTAGGGAACCTTGGCCGTGCCGGCAAGCTCGAACACGAGCCAGCTGAAACCGGCAAGGGCGCCTCTCATGGGGCTGGTCGGCCAAGTGGTCACTCCCGGCGTGTAGGCAACGCACTCCTCGCCGAGGTGCTGGGAAGGGAACACGACGACCATGTACATCGGCGTCTTGGTGTCCTCGGCGACTATCTCGGTCTGACCGGCCGTGACGACAACCTTGGCGTTGTAGAACTCGAAGCCGAGATAGACCATGTCGGTGGTCCGGACGACTTGGAAGACCAGGCTCGGCTTGGCCGAACTTGTGAGGGCCGCGCGCAGCGGCGCCGGGAACGAGTGGCCGTAGGACCTGAACGGGACCAGCGGGTACTTCGAGGAGGGGCCGGGGCGTGCCAACATGCGCGGGCCGACTGCGACGCCGGCGACTGCGCCCCCGATCAGCTTGAGTGCCGAACGCCGGTCCATCTCGTTGCGCGGACTACTCACAGTGTCGCCGGCCTCCCCCCCAGGACCAGGTCTCAACTTGTGACGACCCGACCACTCTCAGCATATGCCCGGCGTCAAGGACAGCCGGGACGACTCCGAGTCCTCACCGCGCACCCCGTCCTGTGGCGTCGCCGCGGCTGCCAAGAGCTTGTCCGAGGCGTTCGGCGTGCCGCCGCGATCAGCGACCACGGACGGCGGGGCGACCTTGGCCATTACCGTATGACGATCGCGGCTTGTCCACACAGCTGACCTGCTGTGGCCGGGTCACTCAGAAAGGGCCTTCGTTGCGAGTCGTTGTCAGCTGTGTGCCACAAACCGGTCACATTCAACCTCTGCTCCCTTTGGCGGAGGCGTTCGCCGCCCAGGGCGACGACGTGGTCGTTGCCAGCGGACCGGACGCGACGGAAGCCGTCTCGAAGCGCGGTCTCGGGTTCCGCAGGGCCGGGCCGGACTTCGGCTCCTGGTTCCAGGCTCTCCGCTCCCGGACGCGCGGCGTGCCCGGTGACGGCCTGGAGCCGGGGCGCGTGCTCGGCTACTTCGTGCCCCGGCTGTTCGGCGAGATCGGGATGGCCCTGATGCTCGACGAGCTGCTCGAGCTCTGCACGGAGTTCGAGCCGTCCCTGCTCGTGTTCGACCCGTACTTGTTCGCCGCTCCGCTCGTGGCAGCACTGACGGGCTCCCACGCTGTTCAGCACTCCATCGGACCTCTCGTGGACCCGGAGGTTCTCGGCCTCGTGGCGGACGCAGTGTCTCCCATCTGGCGGGAGTTCGGTCGCGACGTCCCGGCCGCGGCAGGTGTCTACTCCGGCACCACCTTGACCATCTGCCCATCCTCGCTGGACCACGCCGCCGCAGATCTCGCGGACTCACAGCCCTTGCGTCCCGTCCCGGCACCGCTCGGCGAGCCTCCCGAACTTCACCTCTCGTTTCCCGATCCGGAAAGACCGCTCGTCTACTTGACCCTGGGAACCTTCTCGAACAACGCCATCGATCTGTTCCGGCTCGTGCTCGAGGCCCTCGGGGACGAGCCCGTCAATGTGCTGGCGACGATCGGGCGGGACAACGACCCGGCAGCTCTCGCGCCCCTGCCCGGCAATGCCCTCGTGGAACGGTTCGTCCCCCAGGCTGAACTGCTCCCGCACTGTGCGGCTGTCGTCCACCACGCCGGGGCCGGCACGAGCTTCGGCGTCCTCGCGCACGGACTGGCCTCGGTGGCCCTGCCGCAGAGTGCCGACAACTTCGTCATCGCCTCCCGGCTCTGTGAGGCCGGCGTCGCTCAGTGCTTGATGCCCGGCGAGGTGACCGGGCCAGCCGTCGTCTCCCGGCTGCGTTCTGTGCTCGACGATCCCGGCTGTCGTCAACGTGCGAGATCGGTCGAAGCCGAGATCGCCGCCATGCCCTCGCACGAGGAGGTCGCCGCCCTGCTACGGACAATGGTGCGCGGGAGCTGACGACTGGGCGTCGGCCCAGCATGTGGCGACGTCGCGCGCCATGGAGCGGGGAAGCCCGACTTCGCCCGCGTCTTTCTCAGTTCAGCCTCCGGCTCGAGCGCGAGGCAAAGACACGGGTGAAAGGATCGTCTTCAAAGGGTCGGCGACATCGGTCACCGGCGCGCCACTGCGCAGGTTCAAAAGAAAGTGCCCGACAACGCACGTGACCCCTTTGACCCAAGCTCGCCATGACCGCGACCCAACTCAGCGCGTCACAGCGGCCAGTGCGCCGGGCCCGAAGGCCGGCCGTTTCAAGACGCCAGCGCCGAGACAGCCGGGAGCAGCTCGGTGGGCAGCCGATCCGGGATCGAGTCGACCGATGTCGGCCTGCACAAGAAGAACCCCTGCCCGTAACCGATCCCCAGACTGCAAAGCACCTCGAGCTCGGCCGCAGTCTCGATCCCCTCGGCGATGATCTCGGCCCCGAGCCCCGACGCGAAACTCACGAGGGCGGTCGCTAGGGCGATGCGGACGGGGTCGTGGTCGATGCCGGAGGTGAGCTCGCGGTCCAGCTTGATGAAGTCGGGGACGAGTTTCAAGATGTGGGCAAGGCTCGCAAAGCCTGCGCCGGTGTCATCGATGGCCAGGCGTACGCCCTTCAGGCGCATCTCGTCGAGCACGCGAGAAAGGCGAGGGTAGTCGTCGACCCTGGCCTCCTCGGTCAGCTCCATGACGAGGTGCTCCGCGTCGGAGCCTTCGAGGACGTGGAGCAGCTCCTCTGAGATCATCGCTTCGGGGCTCGCGTTCACGCAGAGGGCGACCCCTCGCGGAAGCCGCCGCGAATAGCTCAAGGCTCGCCTTGCCGAGATGACCTCCAGATCGATGCCGTCACCCATGGCGTGCGCCTCTGCGAACCACACGTCAGGTGTCCGCTTTGGCCTGCCCGCGAACCGGGCGAGCGCCTCGACTGCAAAGCACTCCCCGCTCCTCAGGTCGAAAACAGGCTGGAACACGTGGCTGAGGCCGTGTCCTTTGAGAACGCGGTCGATTCGCCTGCGGATCTCGAGCCTGCTGGAGGCTCCCGGGTTCAACACGTTGGCAACGAACCGCGTCTCGGCATCCCGGTCGGCACCTTCGCACACGGAGGTGCTGACGGTGTCGCTACAGACGCGGGAGAGAAACGCGTCCGTAGCGCCCGCCAGGTCGACGGCAACTGTGATCACGACGCTGATGAACTCGGCAAGGCTCGTCAGGGTCGCGACGTCGCGATCGTCGAACGCCCGCGGTCGGGACGAAGCGACCACAAGCACCCCGGCCGTTTGGGACTGACGCCAGAGCGGTACGCATACCAACGACCGGACACCTTGCACCCGTCGACAACGCGGGTCACTCTCGACGTCATCGGAGTGAAGGGTCACGCCGCTTCGGAACGCCAGCCCGGCCAGCGACTCGTCCAGCGCCATCCGACAACCGATCTCTGGTTCGAGAAAACCCGCGCCACACTCGAAGGCCAGACACGACGGATCCTGGATGAAGCCGACGAGAACTCCCTCGACGCTCGCGACGAGGGTCATGGCCTCGTCAGCAACCCGCTGGGTGAGCACCACCGGGTCGGCAGCGCGCCTTATCGCCTCCTCGAGGCCGGTTCGGTGGATCAACAGATCACCCTTCCCGCGGACTTCGAAGCCGCTCGGGACGGCTGGCCGTCCTGCCAAAAGACTTCTCTCGTCATTGCTTGTCGGGAAAAGCGGCCCCGTACCTGAGGCTCATCACCCCCTAGACACCCGCGTCTCACCCGCCGAGACTCGCCGGGTGGGGGTGCGTTGAAAGAGCGCGGCTTTCGACCGGTGCAGTCAACACGGCCCCGGGGCTTGGCCCGGGGCCGGGGGGGAGCTTCACGGTCACGCCGGATGGACATGCTCTCCGATTTCAGTCAACAACTCCGTAACCCGAATGTCAACCGTTCAGGCGCGCAAAACACCTGCAAGCACGAGAACATGCTGATCACGGGCGCTGCCGCAGTTCCGGAGCCTGTCCGGGGTCAGCGTGAACACCGGATGGCCGGGCGCCTCGGTCACGAGCTCCGTACCTTCGCGTCGCAGAACCCAGTCTGACGCGCGCTGCTCGGTGGTACATCTCGAGAACCGGACCGGCATCATCGGCACCCGGCTCCTCGGCCCTGGCCACCTCGACCGGTCCGGCGTCTTGGCCGGTCTTCCGCTCAGCTCCTGTCCTCGATCTCCCAGGCGTGGTCGAGGACGTGCCAGCCGATCCGGCGGGCACCGTAACGGGGTGGCCAGCCCTTCGCGTCGGCGGCACTGCCCTCGCACGGTGCCGCGAGGACCTCGACGATGGCTACGCGACAAGCCCCGGCGTCGGGGACGTTCCTTATCCCCAGCTTGCGAGCGTAGGCGAGCTCCGCAGCGGCTACGTGGTCGACGATCTCGTCCCGGTCGCGGCCACCACCTCGGGGCCCCTTGCGAAGCAGGGCGGGTGCGTCGCTCGTGACTCGGTCGAAAAACGGCCAGCAGCCTGCAACGACAGCGGCGAGGCGGGCTGCGGCCGCGGCGTCGAGCGGCTCGCGCTCAGCCTCCGAGATGATCGCCGGGGCACCGAAGTCTGTCGTGGCGTTGCCCGGCGCCCGCTCCAGGACGTCGAACTCGGTGCTCTCGGGCTCAAAGCCGAGGGCCGCCGCGCGTAGCACTGCGCAGTAGCGACCGGCATAGGCCGCAAGGGCCTCCAGTGCTTGTTGCTCACTGCGCCCCGGGCGGCACCACCCCGGCCAGTCGAGCGCCGAGGCGAACACCAGCCTGTCCCCTTGCTCGACACAGACGCGAATGGCCACGCCTCGAATTTCACCATGCTCCGCACCGGCGTGGGTCCGCTCCCGATACCTGTGCGGGCTGAGCGCGGTCGTTTGGAAAGCCGGGCTTGGGGGAACATCAGGGTGCTTGTCTGAGTTGCACCTTTCTCCGAAGTGCAGTTTGAAAGAGTTTGGGGGGGCAGCGATGCCTGTGAATTCCGCCATCGGATCAATCGGTGACCACTTGTGCCCCGTGCAGATTGCCTCGACGCCAGGCACAGATCGTCGTCGGCGCACACGGCCGACCGGCCCGCCAGCAGTCCTGCTCGGGCCGGACCTCGGGACGGGAGGGACCCTCCATGTCCGATGAAGTTGAATTCCAGCTCCTCACGCGGTCTTTGACCGACGAAGATCTGGGGAGAAGAGTGGTCACGATCGACCGGTTGCGGCGCGCTCTGTTGATAGGCGCGATCTGTCTCGGTCTGCTCGTGGCCGCCGTGGTGATGGCGCTGACGAACACGGCCTCACTCATGATCACCCTGGCTGTCGTGGCCCTCATCGGCGTCGAGGTGGCACGGCTCGGACTGCGCGAGTACCGGCGCGAGACGCAGTAGCGGAGGGTGGATCCGGAACCGGACCTGTTCGATGCGAGCGGCCCGGCACTCTAAGTGCCGGGCCGCTCGCCCACTCCGGGGCCTGAGGCTCTACCCGCCTGACGAGCAGTTCTTTGACGAGCTCGGTGCGGGCAGGTTGGCCTCCGGGCTCATGAAGCCGAGGAGGTGGCTCCGGGTGGTGGAGCGTTCCCTTCGGCGCCTACGCCTGCCAGTTCGTCTTTGGGCTGCACCGTAGTGGCGAACATCGGCGGTTGCCCGTTGTGGAACACGCCGTAGCCGCTGAGCCACCTCATGAGCTGGAAGGCGATGATCGTGCCGAAGCAGCCCATGGCGATGCCGTTGAACTGCACGTTCCCGTGGTCGAAGATGAGCGTGTAGTTCCCGGCCCCGGCTATGAGGCCGATCGCGCAGGGTATGAGGTTGACCGGGTTGTTGAAGTTGACCCGGTTCTCGACCCAGATGCGCCCACCGAGGACCGCGATCAGCCCGTAGAGGATCGTCCCCGCACCGCCCAGCACGCCGGCCGGCAGGGTGGAGATGAGCGCTCCGAACTTCGGGATGCAGCCGAATGCGATCGCCACGATTGCTGCGACGTAGTAGGCCGACGTCGAGTAGACCTTCGTGGCCGCCATGACGCCGATGTTCTCGGCATAAGTGGTAGTGCCACTACCGCCACCGAGGCCTGCGAGCATCGTCGCGAGACCGTCGCCCATGTAGCCGCGTCCCAGCGACCGGTCGAGGTTCCGTCCGGTCATCGTCGCCACCGCCTTTATGTGGCCCGTGTTCTCGGCGATGAGGACAATCACGACAGGGACGATGAGGAAGATCGGCCGCATGCTGAAGTGCGGGCCGGTGAAGTGCGGCAGGCCCACCCATCCGGCCGTCCTCACGGCCGTGAAGCTGATCTGGCCCTGAGCCCAGCCGATCAGGTAGCCAAATGCCACACCGACCAGGATCGAGAGACGGCCGATGAAGCCGCGGAACACGACGGTCACAAGGACTACTCCGCAAAGGGTCGCAAAGCCGGTCCAAGGCTGCTTGTTGAAGTTTGTGAAGGCACTCGAAGCCAGGTTGAGCCCGATGAGCGCGACGACCGCGCCAGTGACAACGGGCGGCATGAGCCACTCGATGAAGCGTGATCCCCACTTGTTGACAAGGAAGCCGATGACAAAGAAGACGGCCCCGGCGACGAAGATGCCGGCCAGCGCGGACGGGATTCCGCCCTTCTGCTCGGCGACCAGCACCGGTGAGATGAAAGCGAAGCTGCTGCCCAGGTAGCTCGGAAGCCCCAGCCGCTGCCCGCGTCCGATGGTGATGAGCAGGAAGATCAAAGTGCCGCATCCAGAAAAGAAGATGGTGGTGTTCGGCGGGAAGCCGATCAGCACCGGCACGATGAACGTAGCCCCGAACATCGCCAGCACGTGCTGGAAGCCGAGACCTACGGTCTGCGGCCATGCAAGTCGTTCGTCAGGCGCCACCACCTCCGTCGGGGGAATGTGCTTACCGTCGCCGTGCACCGTCCATAGGCCCAGTGAACTCACTTGGCACCCCTTTCAATAAAGGCCTCGTCCCACGGCCAGGGGCCACGACTATGGTTCCGCGGCCTTTTCCGGCCACTGGCACTCTGCTACCTCGTTTTGCACCGTACCGGTACGGTGGGGTTTCGACCAGAGTCCAATGTCACATGACTGCCAGGAAAGATGACGCCGCTCGTGGCCGGCATGGCGAACTAGCCTCGAGCGTTGATGTCAATCAGCAGTTGGTTGTCTGGGAATTCCCTACTCAAAGGCCCTTTCCTGCCGCTGGCAGCCGTCTGGAGCCATGGGGCTGGGAAAAGGCCGTGACAATCAAGCGCGGGAAGGCCGACGACGTGCCCAGGCCAGGCGCAACTCCCGACGACTGGTCGCCTCGACAGGGGCTTAGTACCGTCGCCGGCATGCGGAGTGCCGGACGCAAGGCGCGAATGGGTCAAGCCCCTGCCACAAATATGTCGATCTTCGTCATAATCGCTTCCGCCGCCGGGGCGACCCGGCCCGAGCCGGTGGGCCCGTGACCGCGGGCCTGCGCCGCTTTTTCGGCCAACCGGAGCTTGACCCGACCGGGCTCAAGTGGGCACGTCCTGCGAACCACATCCAGCACGGCGTCGCCCGCGGAGGTCTGGTCTACATGACCGAGGACAAACTGGGCTTCGAACCAAAACGCCTCGACGCGCTTTTCGGCGCCCGGGCCGTGTCGTGGCCCCTCTCCTCGGTGACCGACGTCCAGCTCACGCCCACGCTCCGCAAGCTGCGGGTCACCATCACCACCGACACCGGGCGCCAGCGGCTCCTCGTGTCGGATGCGCTCGCGGTCTACAACGACCTGCGGTCCTTGAAGCTCCGATAGCTTGGCGATGACCGCTCCTTGGCGGACTGCGCCGGGAGAGGAAGGAAGTGCGTCACCGTGTTAGTGCTCGTGATCGTGCTCGTAGTCGCGGCGTTCGCCTTGATCGTCTTCGACGCCCGTAGAGGAGCGACCAGGGTCCAAAGGGAGGCTCGGGACGCCGCTGCCCAGGGCGACAATCCAGCGGGGCGCACATCTTCAGGGCGGGCAACGCCGAAACGCACGCAGCCGGGGCGCAGTTCACCGCGCAGCCGGGACGCGCGCGCCCGAAAGCCCCGTTAGCGGCCCTGACCGAACCCTGATCGCGGCTTGCCCTTGGCCTCACGCCCTCACCACGTCGCTTCTTCGAGGCAGCTCTCCAGGATTGCGAGGGCAAGGTCCAGTTCGTCGCGGGAGATCGTCAAAGGTGGGGAGAGTGTGAGCACGCTTCCCATGGTCACCTTGAAGGAAAGGCCTCGTTCCAGGGCCCGGTAAAGGACGCTGTCTGCCGTCTCGGCGGCCGGTGCCCCGTCGGGTGTTATCAGTTCCACACCATGGAGCAGGCCCGCTCCGCGGACGTCACCGATGACCGGCAAGCGGCGGGCCATCTCACCCAAACGTGCGCCGAGGTACTGGCCGAGCTCGGATGCCCGGGCCACGAGGCCCTCCTCCACTATCACCTCCAAGGTGGCGATCGCAGCAGCCGCCAGCACCGGGTTCTTCTCATGGGTGTAGTGGCCAATGGACTTGTCCGCCATCACGTCGAGGTCGGCGCGTGCCATTACGGCGGCGATGGGCAGCAGACCGCCGCCGAGGGCCTTGCCCAGCACGAGCACGTCGGGTGAGACGCCGACATGCTCGTGGGCGCAGAACCGCCCGGTCTTTCCAAGTCCGGTGGGGATCTCGTCGAAGACGAGCAGCGCTCCGGTGCGGTCACAGGCGCGCCGCACCTCCTGCCAGAAGCCCGGCGGCGGCAGATAGGGAACGGCACGGATCGGCTCGGCCACCACGGCCGCGACATCGCCCTCGCGCTCGAGGACGTAGCTGGCCATCCGGGCGCAGGCCATGAGGCACCGGTCGAGATCGGGCGTGCCGCCCGGTGCCTCAAAGCCGTAGGGACACCGGTAACAGGCAAAGGGGGCAACGTGCTCTGTGCCCGGAAGGAGAGGCCCTATCCCGCCCGAGCGGAAAAGGGCCTCTCCCCCGATCGAAGCCGCGCCGAAGCCCCCTCCGTGAAAAGAGTCCCAGAAGCTCACCGTCTTGAACCGTCCTGTCGCCAGGCGGGCGATCTTGAGCGCGATCTCCACAGCTTCCGAGCCGCCCGGAGCAAAGAGCACTTTCCATGGTCCGCCAGGCACCATGGCGCACAAGGTCTCGGCCAGCGTCACAGCAGGATCACAGGTGAACCGGCGCGGGGCGAAAGGCAGGGAACGCATCTGCCGCTCCACGGCCGCGATGACCTTCGGGTGGCCGTAGCCGATGTGATGGGCGGAGTTGCCGTGGAAGTCCAGATACCGACGCCCGTCGGCATCCTCGATCCAACACCCCTCGGCCTTGACGATGGCGCTCAGGCAGGGAGTCGACAGGGACTGGCGGATAAAGACCGCCTCATCGCGCCGGAGCAGAGCGCGCGCGGCCTCTCCGAGAGCGCGCTCGGCCCATCCGGCCCGGTTGGCGCTCAGGTTCGCGTCCCCTTCACGTTGGTCAGACACAGCCACGCCAGTCCAATCCCTCAGCAGGGCTCAGGGCTTCTCGCCTTTGGCCAAGCGTGCTTCGATCTTGTCAACCACCGCCACGACGTCGCTCAAGCGGTCGACCACGTAATGGGCGCCGGCCGCCTGCAGCCGCTCGGTTGCCTGCGCGCCGAGGCGGAGCTGTGACTCGGCTGGTTGCGCGGCGTACTCGGCAGCGGTGAGGCCCACCTCGTTGCCGGTCACGGCGACACCGACGGCCCACATGCCGCCGTTCAGCCCCTCTCCCATGTCGACGGCGGTGTCCCCGACCTTGACGACCGCCTCGACCGGGCTGATCGAAAGCTTGATCAGAGCTTGCAGGGCCATGAACGGGCCCGGCCGACCCGTCGGTGTGTCGCCGGCACAGACCGTCACGTCGGCTTCGTAACCCTGCTCCTTGGCGATGCGTACGACGACGTCCATGACCTCGCGCGGATAGCCGGTGGTCGAGGCAATGGCAAGGCCCCGCGCCCGCAGGGCGGCGACCGTCTCGACGACCCCGTCGATGACATCGGAGTACTGCTCGACCGTCTGCACCTGCAGGGGCAAAAAGCGCCGGTAGAGGGCGTCGACATCGGAGTCGTCAGGCAGGCGCCCGTGGGCGGCCAGCCACCTCGCGGCGACCTGGTCCATGCGCGTGATCGCCTGGATGTGGTGCCACTTGGCCATACCCATCGGGGCGCGCGCCTCGGCGACGGTTATAGGGACGCCCGTCTCGGCGAAGGCCTGCATGAAGGTTGCGACCGGAGCCATGCAACCGTGGTCGACGGTCGTCCCGGCCCAGTCGAGGACGACTGCCTTGAGTGGGCCGACATAACGATGAGCACGATCAGATGACATGGCTGGCCTCCGGGCCTACGAGTCGCGAATGTGGTCTTGTCAAGCTGTCAGCGAGGGTGCACCGTCGCGCACGCCCATTTCCCCGAGAACAGAGCCGATTGCCCCAAGTGCCGCACGAATCTCGCCTTCGCCGAGGTCGCCGATGCAACCGATGCGGAAGGAATCCGCCACCGTCAGCTTTCCCGGATAGATGAGGAACCCCCTGGCACTGAGGCGCTCGTAGAACTCGGCGAAACTGAAGTGCGGATCGGCCGGCATGTGGAAGGTCACGATTATCGGTGCCTGGTCCTTGCGCGCGAGAAGGCAGCGGAACCCCAGTTGCTCCATGCCGTCCACCAGGACCTGGTGGTTCCTGGCGTAGCGGGCGCCACGTCCGGCCACGCCACCTTCGCCGGCGTGCTCGTCGAGCGCCTGCAGGAAGGCCGCTATGACGTGGGTAGGCGGGGTGAAGCGCCACTGCCCGTTCTTCTCGAAGCCCTCCCACTGGTCGAACAGGTCCAAGCTCAAGGAGTGGGAATTTCCTTTGCACTGTTCCAGCGCGTCACGGCGGATCAGTGCGAAGCCCATGCCCGGCACTCCCTGGAGGCACTTGTTGGAAGAGGCGACCACGGCTGTGAACGGGACTTCCGCCGCATCGAGGGGCAGCGCCCCGAAGGCGCTCATGGCATCGATGATGAACGCCCGGCCGTGGGATGCCACTACGGCGGCCACCTCTTCGATGGGGTTCAAGATGCCCGAGGTCGTCTCACAGTGCACGGCCGCCACGTGGGTGATGTCCGTGCCCTCGGCCAGCCGCCGGTCCACGGCCCCCGCGTCGACAGTCTGGTCCTCGCGCCATTCGAGAGCTTCAACGCTGTGGTCCATGACGCGCGCTATCTGGACCATGCGCCTTCCGTACGCACCGTTCACCAGTACCAACAGCTTGTCGTCGCGCGCGAGCAGCGTCGCGATCGTCGCCTCGATGGCAAAAGTGCCCGACCCCTGGACCGGCACGCAGACGTGGGTCTCGCGGGCGTTAGCCAAAGCGACCAGGCGCTCGCGCATTTTGCTGTTCATGGCAATGAAGGCGGCGTCGCGCGAGCCCCAATCCCGCAACATCTTCTCCTTCACCGTTTCCGATGTCGTGAGCGGGCCAGGGGTCAGCAGATATGGAGCTCTCATGGCACCTCGCTTTGGGGACTGGCCGGACGATAACTACGCGGCGCACGCGAGCACCAGCCGGCCTCGCGGAGGCCGTGGTCTCGAATCCCACCTTGTGGACACGCATTCGTCGTGGCAAACCAGCAGGCACGATCTCGCGCCTGCCAACTGCGCCGGGGTTTCCGGTGACGAAGGGGTGCCGACTTACGGGCGCCGATAACGGGGGCGATCAGGGGGTCAACTGCCTTCCGACGACGAACAGCGCTTCATCGAGCAGCTCGATGTCGGCCCGGACGCCAGCCGGGAGCGCGTAGCTGTCGGCCGCGGAGATCGTGGACGCCACCTCAACCCCGCCGGGGAGCACGGCGACGACGCGCACGGAGGCGCCAAAAAAAGAGGCACGAACGACCACCGCCGGACCGGCCGGCGAGGGCCGGATACGGATGCTCTCCGGACGGACCAGGACGTCGACGGCTGTGCCAGTGGCAAGCTCGGCACTGGCAGCGTTCGGGACGGCGAGGCGCGAGCCCAGGACGGCGACCGTGCCGGGGCTGACGATCTCGCCCGGCAGGCGGCTCACGGACCCGACGAACTGGGCGACGAAGTCGGTCGCAGGCTGGGAGTAAACCTCGGCCGGCGTGCCGAGCTGCTCGAGGCGCCCCTTTCGCATCACCCCGACGCGGTCCGACAACGACAGGGCCTCTTCCTGGTCATGGGTGACGAACAGCGTGGTGATGCCGAATTCGAGCTGGATACGTCGGATCTCGTCGCGCAATTGGGCGCGCACCTTGGCGTCGAGGGCCGACAGCGGCTCGTCGAGCAACAGCAGGCGCGGCTCTGCACACAGGGCACGTGCCAGGGCGACCCGTTGCTGCTGGCCGCCCGAGAGCTCGTAGGGGAAGCGCTCGGCGAGCCCGGTCAGCCCGACGAGGTCGAGTAGCTCCCCGGCCCGTGCCCGGCGTTGGGCAGCGTTGACCTTGCGCACTTCGAGGCCGAAGGCGACGTTGTCCAGCGCGTTCATGTTCGGGAACAAGCTGTAGGCCTGGAAGACCATCCCGAGGTTGCGCCGGTGCGCCGGGAGCTTGGTGACATCCTCGCCGCCGACGAGCACCTCGCCCTCGTCAAGCTGCTCCAGCCCGGCCACGGCACGCAACGCCGTCGTCTTGCCGCACCCCGATGGGCCGAGCAAGGCCACGAGCTCGCCGGGCGCGACCGAAATGGAGAACCCGTCAAGCGCCTGCACTTTGTCGAAGCTGCGCCGGCACTTCACGAGCTCGAGCCCGGTGCTGGCGGCGCGGCGCTGCACCTGCTGAACCATCGCAACGGCACGGGTCACCGCGGTCATGTCGGCCTCGGTCGTGCTCATGTGACCTCCTGCACACTCGTCATGAGACAACCTCGGCGGATGCCGAGGCGACGGCGATCCCGGCGGGCGGCCCCTCCGGCGCGGCGGCGCCGGTCACGGCGGCTGAGCTGCGCCGGCGGCCGGAACCGAAGATGGAGATGGCTGCGAGCAGGCCCCACGTGACGGCCAAGGCGATAACCGAGAGCGCGACGGACAGGTACACGCCGCTCGTCTCGACGCTCGCCAGGAACACGGGGAAGGTCGGCTGCGTGGGCAAGAGGAGGCTGGCGACGGCGTACTCACCGAGCGAGAGCGCGACGACGAGGAACGACGCGGCGAGGATGCCCGACCGCAGATTGGGGAACAGCACCCGTGAGAACAGCTTGATCCAACCGGCCCCCATCGAGCGGCCCGCCTCGACGAGGGTGTGCAGGTCGATCGAGCGCACGCCGGCGTCGATCGCCCGGTACGAGTACGGCAGAGCTAGGACTACGTAAAGCAGCACGAGGATCACCGGCGAGGCGATGATCCAGTTCGGCAGGCTGTTGTAGACGCCGAGCACCCCGACGATGATAACTATGGGCGGTACGCCGAGCGGTAGCAGCGAGACCGCCTCGAGTACGGTCCGCCAGCGCGGCCGGCGCAGGTTGACGAAGATGATCGTCGGCACGAGCAGCGCGAGCGTCAGCGCCATCGCTCCGAAGGCGACCTCGATCGAGGTGACAATGCTCGAGCCGAGACCGGGCTGCGAGAGCCCCTGGGAGTACGCGGCGAACGAAAGCCGACCATGGAAGCCGCCTTCCAGGCTGAACTGCACGGTCGCGTACATCGGGACGATCACGTAGAGCCCGATCAGACCCAGCGTGACGAAACCGAACGTGCGGCTGCGGATCATGACGGTGGCCTCCTCCAAGCCGCCCTTATCGAGAGCCCGCTCATCGCAACCATCGTGAAGTGCGGCGCTGCACGAATACGTAGAGTGCGCCGGCGATGATCACCACGACCACCATCCCAAAGCCAAGCGCGTCACCGAGGTGGACCTGGTTTGCCACGGCGTTCCCGTCTAAGAACTGCCCGATCGTGAGCGGCACGAGCGGGACGACGCCTGTGGTCAAGACGTCCGCCGTGGCGTAGGCAGCAAAGGCGTCCATGAAAAGAACCATCATCGTCGCCACGAACGGTGGGGCGATGACGGGGAGCCCGACCTTGCGCCAGTAGGTGCGCGTGTCGGCCCCGAGCGTCGAGGCCGCTTCCCGCCACTCGCGTCGCAGCGCCTCGACGGGCGGCAACATCAGCAGAATGGTGAGGGGCAGCAGGAAGTAGAGGTACACGATGACAAGGCCTGAGAAGGACGAGATGTTGAAGCCGTGGTCGTAGGGATTGAACCCGAGCCGAGCCAGAAGGTCGGTGATGACGCCGCTGTTGCCGACCGAGGCGATGAAGGCGAACGCGAGCGGCACACCTCCGGTGTTGGCGAGCACCCCGCAGGCCGTCGACACGAGATGGCGCATCGTGCGGTTCGGGAAGCTCACGAGCGCGACCGCGCCGAGAAGGCCGATGACTCCTGCGACAACAGCCGAGACCGCCGCCAGCTCGAGGCTCGTGGCGTAGTCATGGAGGTAGGGCTGGCTCGAGTCGAGCAGCGTGCGGATGTTGGCGAGTGAGAGGCGACCGTTGTTGTCGTGGAATGCCTCGACCATCACCGAGCCGGCGGGCACGACGAGAAAGAGCCCGACGTAGACGAAAAACGGGGCGACGCCGATCACCGCCAGGAGACCGCGTCGCCGGCCGCGGTGCACAGCAGGGCCCGCGTCGCTGACGCGGACCCTGCCCTCACCGGATGCGGTACCCGCAGGCGGATCAGCCAACTGCAGACGCCCACTCCTTGATGACGAGGTCCTGGCCCGCCGTGACCTCGGACGGGGTGGCGGTTACGGGCGCCTGACTGAGCGTCGGGACGGCTTTTTTGGCCGCTGCCGATGCCGTGCCATCTTTCACCATCGTCGTCCAGGTGGCGGGAAGCGTCCCGCCCTCGGCCCACAGGTTCTGGCCGGTCGGCGAGTAGAGGTACTCGAGCCACAGCCGCGCCGCCGCCGGGTGTGGGGCGTAGGCGCTGATCGCCATCGCGTAGTACTGCGCGTACGGCTTGCCCGCCGGAACGACGATCTTCCAGTCGATGCCCGGGGACTTCGCCAGCTCCTGTTGCCACGACAATTGGTTGAAGTTCCAGTCGATCGTGGCGAGCACGCTCTTGTCCGCCATCGGCCCGTCGCCGGCTCCGCCGGCCTCGATCGGGTTGAAGTTCCCGGCTGCGTGCAGCTTCTTGAAGAAGTTGATGCCCGGCTGGACGTTGGTCACCGAGCCGCCGTTGTTGATGGCGGCCGCCATCACCGCGCCGAAGCCAGCACCCGAGGCCGTCGGAGCGTTGTCGAGGCCGACCGCGTCCTTGAACTCCGGAAGGAGCAGGTCCGACCAAGTGGTCGGCGCGGTCTTGATGACGTTGGCGTTGTAGCCGATGGTCACGAGGCCCGCGTAGTCATAGGCCCAGTAGCCCTTGGGGTTCTTCCCGCTTGAGGGGATTTCGTTCCACTCCTGGGTCTCGTAGGGCGAGAAGATCGGGCCCGTGAAGACCCCGGGCTCGCCGCTCACGGCCTCTGTGGCGTAGGTAAGGCCGATGTCGAGCACGTCGGGCTCGGCGGGCTTGCCCTTGTCGCTCACGATCTCTTGGATCTCGTCAGCGCTCGTCCCGTTCGGGTTGGTGTCAAGGATCTTGATGCCGTACTTGGCCGTGAAGTCCTTCATGATGTTGCCGTAGTTCGCCCACGTGGTCGGGTCGGTCGTGACGGTGAGGTTGCCCTCGGCCTTGGCGGCGGCGACGAGCGCGCTCATGCCGCCACACTGGTTGGCGGTCAAAGCCGTCGTCCAGCAGCTCGCCGAGGAGGCGTGGGAGCTAGTTACGCTCGCGCTTGCGCTCGTGACCGCCCCGAACCCGGCCACAAGGGCCGACGCTGCAATGGCTACGCCGGCGTACCAGCGCAGGGCTGTTTTCTTCTGCATCCCGCTCGGATCCTCCTTCTCGTCCCTGACGAACGTTCCGTTCACGGCGCGACCCGCTCCGGTCCCGGTTCCTTGAACCACCGAACTGGCAGCCCGGGCGCAACATAACTGGCGCAAATGAAGGCGGAATGAACGCAGCGCCACTTTGGAAGGACTATTGGGGGTCGCAGAGTAAACAGCCAGTGAAATCCTCATGACAACCATTTCGGTTGCCCGATGGAACGATGGCGGGTCCGTGACGGTGTTGCGAGCCGGTGGCCTTTGCCCTCTTAGGGCACCCAAGGCGCCGCGCGGGTCAACAGTTGGTCCTCGCGGTCGTCGGCTGCACGCAAGGACTGGGTGACGATCTGCACGGGAAAGTCCTCGTCGACTTGTCGTTCATGAAAGGTTGCGGCCGAAACGCGATTCGTGACCGGCACCTTCGACGAGGCTCTCGTACTCGAACGAACCGCCGGCTGTTGCGCGACGGGGCTGCGAAGAAACGTGTGGGAACAACGGGGTAGATCGGTCCGCGCCAGCTGCTGCGCAGAGCCCTCGCCAATAAGCCGGTTCTTCCTCTGGTCGTTGCGCCTCTGCGTCGGGCGCCGGGACAACGCCCGTCACAAGAATGGCCATCGGGGCTGCGCCGGCTGCGCGGCTTCGGGGAGCTCTCTCGGGCAAGCACGTGGACCTGCTCCTGGCGGCAGCTCTTCGAACCAAGCCCCGGCGACTGCGAGGTCGCAGCTCAAGTCGCCCGTGCGCTCGAGCTGTTCGTCGGCGCCTGCACCCGGTTCCGGGCGCCTTGTTCCAGGACCTCCAGGCTCAGGTGCCCCGGAAGACCGGCTGTCGCTTCTCGGCGAAGGCGTTCAGGCCCTCGAGATAGTCGCTCGAGTCGTAAGCCTCCCGACGCAGGCCTTGGATGCGCTCGTAGACCTGGGCCGCGATGGGCTGGTAGTCGTTGAGGACGCGCAGCTGCTCTTTGATCACCGAGATGGCGAGAGGTGACTTCGACGCCATGGTCGCGGCCAGGTCCAAGGTGTAGGCCTCGAGCTCGGTCGCCTCCACCAGGTGGTTGATGATCAGCCACTCCTTGGCCTTGTGGGCATCGACGGGCGCGGCCACGAAGAACAGCTCCTTTATGAGGTTGATCGGGAGGCGCCCGAGGAAGTGGAGCAGCCCCGTCGTGTTGTAGGGGAGCCCGAGGTTGGCAGGTGTGATGGCGAACATCGCCGTCTCGTCGGCGATGACCATGTCGCAGCTGAGCACGAGGTCGAAAGCCCCACCCCACACCGAACCGTGCACCATCGCGATCACCGGGGCCGGGAACGTGCGCACCTCACGGATCAGCTCCTCGAGAGGGTCGTTGTAGGCGAGCGGGTCGCGTCGGCCCCGGGGAAGCTCGGTTATGTCACGTCCCGACGACCACACGCGCATCCCCGCCGCCGCCCGGAGCACGACCGCGCGCACGTCCTCGGTCCGCAAGTGCTCGAGCGCCGCCACGATGCCGTTCGCCAAAGCGGCGCTGATGGCGTTGCGCCGGTGCCTGTCACCGAGGGTGATGACGCCTACCCTGCCCATGACCTCTATGGCGAGGGTGCCATTCACGAGGTCCTTCGCCGGGTCCTCACCCGGGCCGTCGCCTGCTGGCGACGCGGCGGGCTGCTCGTCCTTCGAAGGGTTCCGGCTGCCAGCGAGAGCGACATAGGTACGCGCCAAGGCATCCCTTCCCGCCCCGAAGACCGTGTTGAGGAGCTCGAGTGCCTCGATGCGCTGGTCGCCGGCCAGGTGCTCAGCCACTACGCGCCAGAGCACCTCCTCCAGGACGTTGAACTCTCCTTGCACCTCGCTGATGTCGAAACCTGCCGCGAAGCGGTCCGCCGCGAGCTGTTGACACGAGGCGATGATCGGCTCGGCACTGCCTTGTTGCACGCACTTGACCACGAGCCGGAACAGGTCCCGCAGGTGCCGGTGGCGCATCTCCGGACTCGAGGTCTGGTCGCTCGTGTGACGGGGCTCGAGCTCGGCGACTGCCTCGTCGACGACTTGCTCCTCGGCGCCGGCGATTACTTCGGACGTTTCCATGACGGTACCTCCGTGCCCTTGGCGTCTCCGGGTGACCATGTGAGGTGGCCGGGGCCTGCCCTTCTCCGAGGAGCCGGTAGGAACCCTGAACGCGAGCGATGACCTTGAGCGGTCTGTCTGCGAGTCTAGGACGCCGCCAGTCCGGGCAGAAAAGCGGCCCGGATCAAAGAGGGGGCGGCGCCGCCGCGCTCAGCACTTGAAGTGCTTGACATCGAGGATGTGAGTGACGGCGCTCACGAGCCGGGAACGCCCCAGCTTGCCCGCGCTCACAGCGGCCGTCACCGCGGAGATCGTTTCCTTCGTGACCGACGCCACAGCTGTCGGGTCCGCGTCGAACAGCACCATGTCCGCGCCCGCCTCCAAAGCCGCCACGGTCGCTTCGGGGACCGTGTACCCGGCAGCGCTGAGGGCTACAGCCGAGAGCGAGTCGGTGATGACGAGGCCCTTGAAGCCGAGCTGATGGCGCAGCAGCCCCGTGATGACGGCAGGGGAGACACTCGCAGGAACGCCGGTCAGCCCGGGAACCGTGGCGTTGGAGATCATGACCGCCGGGACCTTCGCCTCGATCGCGTCCTCGAAGGGGATGAGCCCGTCATGTTTGAGGGTGCTCCACGGCGGTGTGGAGGCCGGCATGACGTCGGTGTTGCCCGTCGCCCCGCCGAGGCCGGGGAAGTGCTTGACGACGGGCACGATCCCGCCCGCCTCGAGCCCGGCCGCGAAGACGAGCCCGTCCTCCGACGCGATCTTCTCGTCGGCACTGAACGAGCGCGTGCCGTCCGGGTCCTCGTTGTCGGGACCCTGGCCGCCGTCGACGTCGAGCACCGGAGCAAGGTCCATCGTCACGCCCGCCGCCAGCATGCGCCGGGCGAGGTTCGTGGCCAGAAGGCGGATCTCCGACGTCGTCATGGTGGCGCCCATCTGCCTCGCCGAGGGGATGGACCCGACCAGGTTCGCCATGCGCTGGATCACGCCACCTTCCTCATCGGTCATCACGAACGGGGCGATGCCGTCGGGCGCCGTTGCGGCGAGGTGACCGAGCGCCGCTTTGAGGTCTGAGGGTGCGCTCGCCCCGAGCAGGATCACCCCACCCACCCCGGCGGCGACCTCGGGCGCCACCGAAGCGACCTCGCTCTCGTCGACGGGAACGACGACGACCTGAGAGGCGAGCCGCGAGAGGGTCCAGGTGGAGACGGCACCGGCCCCGGCGCAGGCGACGTTCGGGGTCGCGACCTGCGGCGTGGCCACAGCCTCGGTGCCCAAAGGGGCGGCGGTCCCCGGCGCGAACGAGACAAAGAGCACGCTCAGGAGCGCCCCTGTCGCGCACGGCAGGTATCGGTGCCCTCGCGACGGGCGCGACCTCCAGGTGGCGGGGCGGCGTGTCATGAAACCATCATCTCGCGGGACCGGCCCGGGCGGCCCGCGCCGTCACGAGCCGCCCACGGTGCCGTCCCCGACTTGGGTGCGGCTCTCCGGCAAGGCCGCGGGCCAGGCGACGACTCGCCCGCGGACCGACAGCGCCACCCGCGCGCCCACCTCTGGCAGGGACCCGGCCTCCGACGTGCGGGCGACGAGGGTCAGCGATGCGTCCCATTCGGCCCGCAGTCTCACCACGGCGTCATGGCCGTAGAACTCCGAGTCGAGGACACGGGCGGTCCGGCGGTCCTCACCCTGCACCGCCGAGACCACTATCTGCTCGGGGCGGACGAGGACGACGAGGCTCTCGCCCTCGAGCCGGCCGGCGCCGGGGTGCGCACGGTCCTCGATCATGAGCTCACCGAGGGCGGTCTCGGCGCCACCGCCACGCGCCGTGCCGCGAAGGAAGTTCGTCTCCCCGAGACCGAGGGCGAGCTCGGGGCTGGCGGGGTGTGTGTAGAGCGCCATGGGCGTGTCGCACTGGCCGATCCGCCCGTCGTGGATCACCGCCACCCGATCGGCGAGCGAGAGCGCCTCGTCCTGGTCGTGGGTCACGAGCAGCACGGTCGTGCCGGCGGTCTTGAGCACGCGCCGGACATCCTGGCGCAGCTGGGCCCGGAGGGCGGCGTCGAGCGAGGCGAACGGCTCGTCCAGAAGAACCAGCGACGGTTCGATCGCGAGCGCGCGGGCGAGGGCGACACGCTGTTGCTGGCCACCCGAGAGCTGGTGGGGATAACGCCTCTCGAGGCCTTTGAGCCCGACCATGTCCAACAGCTCGCCGACGCGCCGGCCGCGACGCTCGCCGCGGGGCAGGCCGAAGCCCACGTTCTGCTCCACGGACATGTGCGGGAACAGGCTGCCTTCCTGGGGGACGAAGCCGATACGGCGACGGTCAGGCGCCAGATAGTGCTCAGCGTCGTCGACGACCTCTCCCCCCAGGCGGACCACGCCCCGGTCGGCGCGCTCGAAGCCGGCGATCACGCGCAAGAGCGTGGTCTTCCCGCTGCCCGAGGGCCCGAGGATGGAGGTGAACGATCCTGCGACGACCGCGAGGTCGAGACCCTGTAGCACGGCTTGGGAGCCGTAGGACTTGGAGATGCCGGTCAACTCGAGGTCGATCACGTCACGACCACAGGTGCCTGCGCGTGCCCGCGCCGGGGAAGCCGGTCGAAGAAACGACCGAGCACGTAGCTCGGCACGGCCGCGACGGCAATGATGACGAGCGCGAACGGGGCAGCCTGGCCATAGGAGAGGTTCTGTTGATAGGCCCAGAACTGGGTCGCGAGCGTCTCGGCGTTGGTGGGTATGAGGATCAAGGTCGCGGTGAGCTCGGTCACAGCCGATAAGAACACGAGGCAGAAGCCCGCTGCCACCCCGGGGGCGACGAGGGGGAGGGTCACCCTCACGAGCGCCGGGAGGCGGCGCACCCCGAGCGAGGCCGCCACCTCCTCGAGGGACACGGGTGACTGTGCCACCGAGGCCCGCACGCACACGAGGGCGAGCGGGAAGAACATGATCGAGTAGGCGAGGACGAGGAGGGGTGCCGTCTGGTAACCGAAGCTGTCCGCGTAGCGGGTGGTGAAGTAGGCGAGAGCGAGCGCGACGACGAGGCCGGGCATGGCGAGCACGAGGAACGTGGAGCGCTCCAAGAACAGGTGCAGCCGCCCGGGGTGGCGGGCGACGAGCAGTGCGACCGGCAACGCCATCGCCGTAGCCACTAAAGCGGCGCCGAGGCTGTAGCCGGCCGTGTGCAACGCGGCGGAGGCGAGCGAGGCTCCTGTGAGGGCGTGTGCACCGCCCTCGAAGATCCAGTAGACCGACGACCCGATCGGCACCCCTAAAGCGGCCAGGACGAGCAGCGAGTAACCGAGGAGCACGGGCAGGCGCGCGCGACCGAGGTGGCTTCGGGTGAGCACCCTCTGGGCCCCCGGACCCGTGCGGCCCAGCCGGCCGCGTCCTCCCGAGACGCTCTCGCCCGCGAGCACGAAGAGGCTCAGCAAAACGAGCACGAGCGAGAGGGCACAGGCCACCGAGGTGTCGACGATGTTGAACTCCGTGAAGATCTCCGTCGTGAAGGTCTGGAACCCGAGGATCTCAAAAGCGCCGTACTCGGCGAGGATGACGAGGGCCACGAGAAGGCACCCGCCCAAGATGGCCCGGCGCGCCTGGCCGACGGTGATGCGGAAGAAGGTCTTCACACGTCCGGCCCCGAGGCTGCGGGCGATCTCCTCCTGACCCGGGTCGGCTCCGCGCAGGCTGGCGGCGACGGGCAGGTACACGAGGGGGTAGACGGCCAGCGTCATGACGAGCACCGCTCCCCTGAAGCCCTGCACCCAGGTCGAAATCGACGACCAGCCGAAGCTCACGACGAAGTCCGGGATGGCGAAAGGGACCACGACCAGCACAGCCCAGATGCTCCGGCCGGGCAGGTCGGTCCGCTCGACGCCATATGCGGCGAGTGTCCCGATCACCGCACAAAGGAGCGTGACGACGAAAGTGAGCCGGACCGTGTTCCACAGAAGGCTCGCCGTGAGCGAGCGCCAGATGAGGTGCCAGACGTTGGACACGCCCGCACCGGCAGACTCGGTCAGAAGGAAGGCGAGCGGGAGCGCCAGCACGGCCACGACGAGCAGGGATGTACCGACAAGGACCTTCGGCCGCCGCCGGGCGGATCTTGCTGCCACGGTCAGAGCAGCTGCACGTCGCGAAGCAGGCTGATCGCCTGCGAACCGGTGCCGAGCTCACCGACGGAGATCGGGTTCGGCTTCAGCTCGGCGAAGGGCGTCTCGGGCTGCACGGTCTTCACGCCCGAGGCGATCGGGTACTCGAAGCTGATCGAGTGGGCGATGATCTCCTGTCCCCGTGCGGAGACGAGGAAGGCGAGGAACCTCTGCGCAGCCGCCTTGTGCCGGGACGACTTCAAGATCCCGGCGCCCGAGATGTCGAGCACGTAACCGGGGTCCTGCGCCGCGAAGTAGGCGATCCGCGAGCGGATGTTCGAGGCGCCGATCTCGGCGCGCATGCGGTACCAGTAGTACTGGTTTACGACCCCGAGGGCGACGACCCCGCGGTTCACCATCGTCGAGATGGTCTCGTTGTCGGGGTAGACGTGGCTTCCCGCGTTGGTCTTCATGCCTTCCAGCCATCTGAGGGTGGCGGCCTTGCCGTAGGTGCGCAGCACAGAGGTGACTATCGGCTGGAAGTCCGTCTCACCCGCCGCGAAGGCGAGTTTGCCCTTGTAACGGGGGTCGGCGAGCTCGAGGACGTGGGTCGGCAGGGCGTTCTTTTGGATCAGGCCCGGGTTGTAGATGATGACGCTGACGCGGGCGGAGATGCCGACCCAGTCCGCCTGCGGTGAGTTGTACCGCGCCGGAGTGTGCTCGAGCGTCGAGCGGTAGACGGGGGCGAGCAGGGCCTTTGCCTGCAGGTACTCGAGGGCCGGGGAGTTCTCGGTGAAGATCACGTCCGCGGGCGACCGCGCCCCCTCCGCGATGATCTCGGCGTCGAGGACGTCCTCGTCGTCGTTGCGCACGTCGACGCCTATGCCGGTCGCCTTCTCGAACGCCGCCACGAGGGCGTCGGTGGTCTGTATGTGCTGGCCGTTGTAGAGCGTGATCGTCACGTGTCCGGTGCCGGACGGTGAGGCGGCCGCACAGGCCGCCAACAAGAGCGCCAGAACGACGATGAAGGCAAACCTGAGTGCTCGCCTCAGCGTCGCTGGCCCCGAAAAAAGGGCGGGGACGCGAGCGCGGGCGCGAGCAGCGGAACGGGAAAGCGTTCGGACGGAGAATTGAATCGCGGACGCTCCTCTTTCATCAGCGGTGGTCCCCCCACCCTAAGGGCCGACTGATGAATAGTACTGGCCGCAGCCCCATGACCTGCCGCAACGCCCGGGGCGAGGGCTACGCCGTGCAGTAGGCGTCGGCGGCCGTGAGCGCCTCGTCGAGTATCTCGATCCCCTCGCGGGCTTCGGCTTCGCTCACGTTGCAGGGCGGCACCGCGTGCAGCCGGTTGAAGTTCGTGAACGGCAGCAGGCCCCGCTCCTTGCAGGCGCGGACGAGGTCCGCCATTGCGGCACTGGTGCCGCCGTAGGGAGCGATCGGCTCGCGGGTCGCCTTGTCCTTCACAAGCTCCAAGGCCCAGAACACACCGAGGCCGCGCACCTCGCCGACGCAGGCATGGCGGTCGGCGAGCTCGGCGAGACCTGGTCCGAGCACCTTCTCGCCGATGAAGGCGGCGTTTTCGACCATCGCCTCCTCCTTCATGGTGTTGATGGTCGCCACCGCCGCCGCGCACGCGAGCGGATGGCCCGAGTAGGTGTGGCCGCCCGCGTAGACGCGCTCTTCGAAGCTGGCGGCGATCGGGTCGGAGATGACGACGCCCCCGAGGGGCACGTAGCCGGAGTTCACGCCCTTGGCGAAGGTCACCAGGTCCGGCACGACGCCGTAGTTCTCGAATGCGAACCACTTCCCTGTCCTGCCGAACCCGGCCATCACCTCGTCGGTGATGAGGACGATGCCGTGACGGTCGCAGATCTCGCGCACCCCTGCGAGGTAGCCGGGAGGCGGCGGCATGATGCCCGCCGTGCCGGGAACGGTTTCCAGAACGATGCCCGCGATGGTCGACGGCCCTTCCAAGAGCACGGTCTGCTCCAGGTGCTCGAGGGCCCTCCGGCACTCCTCGGCCTCGTCGGCGGAATGGAACGCGGACCGGTACAGGAACGGGCCGAAAAAGTGCACGACTCCCGCGCTGCCGTGGTCGTTGGCCCAACGCCTCGGCTCCCCCGTCAAGTTGGTGGCCGTCGTCGTGCTCCCGTGGTAGGAGCGGTACCTGGCCAACAGCTTGATCCGGCCGGTGTGGAGCCTGGCCATGCGGGACGCGTGCTCGATCGCCTCCGAACCGTCGCAGGTGAAAAGGACCTTGTTGAAGCCGTCGGGGGCGAGCTCGCAGATGAGGCGCGCGGCCTCGTTGCGCATGTCGTTGGCGTGCAGCGGGCTCACCGTGCAGAGCCGGTCCGCCTGCGCCTTGATGGCGGCCACGACCTTGGGGTGCTGATGGCCGATGTTTGTATTGACGAGCTGGCACGAGAAGTCGAGATAACGCTTGGCCTTGTCGTCGAAGACGTAGGAGCCTTCGGCTCGCGTGATGAGCATCGGCTTGATCTGCGCCTGTGCCGACCAGGAGTAGAACACGTGGGCATCTGAGGCGTTGACGGGCGTGGCCTCCTCGGCGGAGACGACCTGGGCCATGGTGTTCCTCGATTCTGTTAAGGGACGGGAAGGCGCGCCTTGCGGACGGATCCGGGGCAAGGTTACGCGAGCACCCCGAGGCCCCGCGACGGGCCTGCCCTGTCCGAACGGCGGGACCCAGGCGTAAAGCGGGCGAGCCGTGGCTGGTCTCTCAGAGGTTGTCGAGCACCATCCTGGTCAGTCCCGGGCCGTCGAGGCCGAGGCGCGAGAGGATGTCGGCGGCGTCGCCGTGGGGCAGGTAAGCCGTGGGCACGCCGCAGTTGACGGCCACCGGGCCGGTGCCAGTCGGGGACGCACGGCGAAGCGAGGCGATGATCCTGGACCCCGCTCCACCCTCGCGGATGCCGTCCTCGGCGGAGACGACGAGCTCGTGGGCCAGGGCATCTTCGATCATGGCCGGGTCTAATGGCGCGACTGCGCGGGCGTCCCAAACGGTGACGTCGACGCCCTTTCCAGCCAGGATCTGCGCTGCGTGCTCACAGGCCGAGACGAGCTTCCCGACGCCTATGAGACAGACACGGGACCCGGCGCGGAGCCTGCGTGCCCGCAGCCCGGAACCCACATGCGGATCAGAGCAGGCCTCGCTCTTCGGCCAGCGGATGGCGACCGGGCCCGAGGTGATCTCGAGGGCCTCGTGCAACATGTTGCCCACTTCCTCGTACGACGACGGCGCCAGCACCGTCATCCCGGGCACCTTCGTCAGCAGCATCATGTCGAGCACGCCGTGGTGGCTGGGCCCGTCGTCGCCGGTGATGCCGGCGCGGTCCAGGCAGAAGACCACCGGGAGCCGGTGCAGGCCGACGTCGTAATAGACCTGGTCCCAGGCCCTGTTGAGGAACGTGGAGTAGATCGCCACCACGGGTCGCAGGCCGCCCATGGCCATGCCGGCGGCCGCGTTGACCGCGTGCTGCTCCGCGATGCCGACGTCGAAGAAGCGCTCGGGGTAGCAGTTCCGGAACTCGATCAGCCCGGTCGGTCCGGGCATGGCGGCGGTGATGGCTACGAGCTCGGGACGTGACGCCGCCTCGCGCACGATCGCCGAGCTGAACGCCTCGGTGTAGCTCAGCCGTAGGCCACCGGCCGCGAGGGCGACACCGGTGTCGGGATCGAACGGGCCCACGTCGTGAAGGCGCTTTTCCTCGTCGAGCTCGGCGGGACCGTAACCGCGGCCTTTGGTCGTGTGCACGTGCACCACGACGGGTCCGGGACGTTGCACAGCCCCCTCGAGCGCCCGCTCGAGCACCTCGAGGTCGTGGCCGTCCACCGGACCGAGATAACGGACGCCGAGGGCCTCGAAAAAGCCGCGTGTCGGGGAGGACTCCCCTGGTGCGCCGGCGCCCTGAGCCCGGGGCACGAACCGGCCCGCGGACGAGATCCTCGATACCGTCGGTGCGTAGGAGCGCCCGTTGTCGTTGAGGACTATGACAACGTTCGCACCCGAGACCCCGATGTTGTTGAGCGCCTCGTAGGCGACGCCGCCGGTCAAGGCGCCGTCGCCGACGACCGCTACGACACGGCGCGGGTCGCGCTTTAGCCGGCGGGCGCTCGCCATCCCGTAGGCGTACGACAACGCCGTCGAGGCGTGGCTGTTCTCGACCAGGTCGTGCTCGGACTCGGCGCGGTTGGGGTAACCGGACATGCCGCCGGCCTGGCGCAGCCCGGCGAAACTGTCCTGGCGACCCGTGACGAGCTTGTGGACATAGGCCTGGTGTCCGGTGTCCCAGACGATGGCGTCGTCGGGGGACGAGAACACACGGTGCAGGGCGACAGTGAGCTCCACGACCCCGAGGTTCGACCCCAGATGACCCCCGGTCGCAGAGACGCTGGAGACGAGGAACCGGCGGATCTCGTTGACGAGCAGGCGGAGCTCGCTCTGGCTCATCTCGCGCAGGCACTCCGGTGAGACTGTCGCTGCTAGCACTGAGTTGGCCGGGACGGTGATGACGCTCATGTCGCTCAGTGCGTGTTCACGAGCGCGCGAAGCGACTGGCGGAGCGAGCCGAGGCTCGCTATTACGGCCGTGGGCTCATAACCGCAGTGAGCCATGCAATTGGCGCAGCGCGGGTCCTTGCCCCGCCCGTAGGCGCTCCAGTCGGTGGTCTCGACCAGCTCGTGGTAGCTGGTGGCATAGCCGTCGGCCATCAGGTAGCAGGGCCGCTGCCAGCCGAAGACCGAGTAGCTGGGGATGCCCCAGGCCGTGCACTGGAAGTCGACCTTGCCCTCCAGGAAATCGAGGAAGAGCGGGGAATGATTGAGGCGCCACTTGCGCCTGCGGTTGTCGGAGAAGGCTTCTTTGAACAACTCGCGGGTCTGGTCGACCCCGAGGAAGTGCTCCTGATCGGGCGCCTTCTCGTAGGCGTACGCGGGCGAGATCATCATCGCGTCCACCCCCAGGTCGTCGTTCAGGAAGTCGAGCACGTCGCGAACCGTCTTCGGCGAGTCGGTGTTGAAGAACGTCGAGTTCGTCGTCACCCTGAAGCCCCGCGCCTTGGCCTCCCGGATAGCGGCCACGGCCGTGTCGAACACGCCGGCCCGGTCGACCGCCGCGTCGTGTCGTTCGCGAAGGCCGTCGAGGTGGACCACCCAGGAGAAGTAGTGGGACGGGCTGAACCGGTCGAGGCGCCTGTTCAGGAGCACGGCATTGGTACAGAGGTACACGTAGACCTTGCGGCTGATGAGGGCCCGGACCATGCGCTCGATGTCAGGGTGCAACAGCGGCTCGCCCCCCGCGATCGACACCATGGGCGTGCCGCTCTCCGAGACCGCCTGCAGCACGTCCTCCACCGACAGGCGTTGGCGGAGCACCTCGGTGGGGTGCTGGATCTTGCCGCAGCCGGGACAGGCCAGGTTGCACGCGAAGAGCGGCTCGATCTCGACGATGAACGGGTAGTACTTGGTCTTCTTCAAGCGGTGCCGAAGAAGATGGGCACCGATGCGGAGGTTCTGACGGAGAGGGATCGGCATCATCGCACCTGTGTCGGTAGGGAGAAATGGACTGTTTCTTCTGCGGTCCTCTCCTCGCTCAGGCGCACAGGCCCGAGCAGGCGGAGAGTGTCGAGAACTTCTTGCACGAGGAAGTCGGGCGCCGACGCGCCGGCAGTGAGCCCCACGCTGCGCACGCCCGCCAGCCAGCCCAGCTCCAGCTGAGAGACGTCCTCGATCAGCTCCGCGCGGCAGCCTTCGCGCTCGGCCACCTCCACGAGTCGGGCGGTGTTGGACGAGTTCGTCGAGCCCACGACCAACATGAGGTCGCAGCGATGGGCTATCTGGCGCACGGCGTCCTGGCGGTTCTGGGTGGCGTAGCAGATGTCGTTGGCGGGAGGGGCGGTGATCTCGGGGAACCGGCGCCTGAGGGCCGCCACGATCTCGGCGGTCTCGTCTGTCGCGAGCGTCGTCTGGGTGAGGTACGCGACGGGGCGCTTCGGCTCGAGGGCGAGCTCGAGGCGGTCCACGTCGTCGGCTCCTTCGACGACATGGAAGCGCTCCGGCGCCTCACCGAGGGTCCCGATGACCTCCTCGTGTTCGGCGTGGCCGATGAGGACAAGGTTGTAGTCCTGGCTCGCGTAGCGGCGCGCCTCGGTGTGAACCTTGGCGACGAGCGGACAGGTGGCGTCGATGACCTTGAGATCGCGCCGGTCGGCGGCCTGCTGGCGGACAGCCGGCGAGACGCCGTGGGCGGCCAGCACGACGACTGCGTCACGGGGCACCTCGTCGATCTCCTCGACGAACACGGCGCCCTTGGACTCGAGGTCGCGGACGACGTGCAGGTTGTGGACTATCTGGCGCCGGACATAGACGGGCGCCCCGTGAAGCGCCAGGGCGCGCTCGACGATCTCGATCGCCCTGTCGACACCGGCGCAGAAGGACCGGGGGGCGGCCAGCAGCACCTCGTGCTCGCCGCAGGCCCGTGCCCAGCGTTCCAGTGGCCGGCGCACCGCGAGCAGCGAGCCGAGCGCCCTGGCACCGCCGAGAACCGGACCGCACTGGCTCGTGTCCGAGATCGACCGGATGACCGCGAGGGGGTTGTTGGGCAGGCAGCCCATGACCCAGGCCGACTCCATGTCGACGGCGACAGCGCCCGAAGCGGCCAGGGCGTCGCGCTCGTTGGCCCTCACGTACCGCGGCGAGGAAACGAGCGGCCCGGTGAGCACGCCCAGGCCTGCACGGCGGAACTCGGCTGCGAGGAACGACACGCCCGGCAGCTCGAGCGACCCCGGAGTCTCGGTGTTGCGCAGCTCGCTCGCTATGACGAGGTCGCCGGGGCGCAGCTCAGGAGACAGCCCCCCTGCGACGCCGACGAGGGCGACGGCGGTCCTCTCGTCGAGATTCGCGGCGAGCTCGGCACCGGCCCGCTTGGCGCGGTCAGGCCCGGCTCCGATTATGACGTCCGCGCCGCCGACGGCGAAGGACTCGACCCTGAGCGCAGTGAGCACCTTGAGATCAGCCGTGGGTCTCTCCGTTCACGAAACGCCCGAGGGCGGTGATCGGGAAGACGAGCCGGTACAGGTGGTAGTTGATGTAGAAGTCGCCCGGGAAGCCGGTTCCCGTGAACCACGGTTCGTCCCAGGAGCCGTCTTCTCGCTGGGTTGCGAGCAGGTACCGCACTCCATGGCGGGTCGCCTCGGAGCGTTCGCCCGCGGCGAGAAGCGCCAGCAGCGCCCAGGCCGTCTGGGAGGCGGTCGAGAGCCCGACGCCGCGTTGTGAGTAGTCCCGGTAGGAGCGCAGGTCCTCGCCCCAACCACCGTCGTCGTTCTGGTGGCCCTCCAGCCAAGCGACCGCCTCGCGTACGGCGGGGTCGTCGGTGGTGACCCCCGCGGCGATCAGCGCCGGCACGACGGCCCCGGTGCCGTAGACGTGGTTCGAGCCCCAGCGACCGAACCAGGACCCGTCGTCCTCCTGGGCGCGCAACAGCCACTGCACCCCGCGGTCGACCGCCTCTTTGCAACGGCCGAGCTTGGCGAGCATCTCGACGACGTGCGCCGTGACGTCCGCGCTCGGCGGGTCGATCAGCTCGCCGAAGTCGCAGAAGGGGAGCTCGCGGCAAAGCGTCTGCGTGTTGTCAACGTCGAAGGCCCCCCAGCCCCCGTCCTTGCACTGCATGGCCTCTATCCAGGCGACCGCCCTGTCAACGGCGCCCGACGCAGGCTCGTCGGTGTGGCCGAGCGCGATAACGACCTCGGCGGTGTCGTCGATGTCCGGGTAGTTGTCGTTGGCGAACTCGAACGCCCACCCGGCAGGCGCGAGCTCAGGGCGTCGCACGGACCAGTCGCCTTTCACCGAGATCTCCTCGGCGAGAAGGAACCTGCCCGCGGACCGAAGCACCGGGTCGGCCGGCGCCAGCCCCGCATCGGACAGGGCTGTGACGGCAAGCGCGGTGTCCCAGACCGGCGACTGGCAGGCCTCGATCCGCCTCCCGGCATCGTCCTCGATCGTGAATCCGTCGAGGCCTGCGATGCCCGCCCTCATCACAGGGTGGTCCAGTGCGTAACCCTGCAACCGTAAGGCGATCAGGGAGTAGACCCAGGGCGGCTGAATACCGCCCCACGAGCCGTCCGCCTCCTGGCGCTGCACGATCCAGCGCTCGGCCCGACGGAGCGCCGCCTGTCGGATGAACCTGACCGGACGGCGCTCGTAGGCCTTGAGGGCGCGGTCCAGCGCCTGGAAACGGCCCGCCCACGTCCCAAGCGGTGCCGGGTCGGGCTCGGGAAGGCCGCTCTTCAGCTCGTCGATGCCGAAGTCGAGTCCGCGAACCGGCCGGTGCGCGCTCACGACCGTGAGCGCGACCACGGTCTGGCGCGCCCAGCAGCCGAAGTCGTAGATGTTGAGCGGGACGAAGCTCGGCAGGAAGATCAGCTCGGGCGGGAGAACCGGCAATTGGTCCCAGGGCCACAGGTCGAACAACGCCAGCCAGAGCCGCGTGAAGACCCTCGTCCGCTCGACTCCGCCGGCGGCGCGGATGAACTCGGCGGCGCGGCGCATGTGCGCAGCCTCCGGGGCGTCGCCGGCGAGGCGGAGCGCTACGTAGGCCTCGACTGTCGTCGACAGCTCAGGCGGCCCACCGTAGAAATTCGCCCATGTGCCGTCCTCGCGCTGGCACGAGCGGATCCAGCGCGCCGAGGACCCGGTCTGGTCGGCGGTGCGAATGCCGAGGAACTCGCGCAAGAGGAGGTCCTCGGCGTCGATGGTGACGTTCGTCTCGAGCTCGCCCTTCCACCATCCGGTCGGGTGCTGAAGGGCCACGAGGGCGTCCACGGCCCTTGCAAGACCCGCCCGGGCGTCGTCCTTGGCCACTATGGCGGGGGCGGAGGCGACCTCGGTGGGCTTGGGATCTGCTCTCTTGCGACCGGTGAGCGCGCTCATCGGTCCCTTTCGGTCACGTACCGGGCGATCGCCGCCAGCTCCGAGCGGGGGCCGGGCAAAAGGGGGACGCGCTCGAGTGCCACGAGCGCTTGACGCAGCTGCAGCTCCCCTATTGCCAGTGTCTCCTGACGCGCTCCGCACTGCTCGAGAAGAGCCGTCGCCCTTTGGACCTCGGCTTCTGTGAGCTCACACTCCAACAGCGACCCGAGCCCTGCGGGCAGGTCAGCGCCCCGGGCGAGGGCGATCGCGACCGGGAGCGACTTCTTGTGCTGGCGTAGGTCGTTGCCGACCGGCTTGCCGGTGACACTCGGCTCGCCCCATATGCCGAGCACGTCGTCGATTGCCTGGAAGGCGATCCCGAGGTGTCGCCCGAAGTCGGCCAGGGCGTCGACTATCGACGCCGGCGCACCCGCGAGCACCGCCCCCATCGAAGCGGCGCACGAGAGCAGGGCCCCTGTCTTGCCCGCTTCCATGTGAAGGCATTCCTCCACCGACAACGAGGCCACGAGCTCGGAGGCCATGTCCTCGGCCTGTCCGGAGATCATCTCCTGGGTTGCCTCGGCGAGCCGGCCGGCGGCCCTCACCCGTTCCGCCGTCGGCTCCTCCAAAAGGACCTGGAAGGCGAGTGTCGCGAGCGCGTCGCCGGCGATGATGGCATGACCGACTCCGTGCTCGGCCCAGACGGTGGGGCGGTGCCTGCGCTCGAGATCGCCGTCGATGATGTCGTCGTGCACGAGCGAGAAGTTGTGGACGAGCTCGATGGCGACCGCACCGGGAAGGCCGTCGCCGTAGTCGGCTCCGGCCGCAGCCGTCGACACGAGCGTTATCCCCGCCCGCACGAACTTGCCTCCCCCGGCGAGGTGCTCGCACACCGCCGGCCTCAAGGCCGGGCAGAGTCGCAGCACCGCCGCGTCGATGGCGGGGCTCACCACCGATCTCGCACGCGTCAGCGACTCCGAGGCGACAAGCGCGCTGTCGCGCCGTGCCGGGGAGGAGATCGCCGTCATGTCCCGGCCCCTTCCAGCTGTCGTGGGTCCAGCACGCGGGTGTCAGACAGCAGTGAAAGCGCCTGTGAGGCGGCCTGCCGCCCGCTTCGTACAGCGCTTTCCATCGTCGCCGGCCACCCGGTGTCGCAGGCGGCCCCGGCGAGGAACACCCCGGGCACCTCGGTCCGCGAGGACGGGCGGAAGGTCCTCGTGCCGGGAACGCCCCGGAAGGTCGCGGCCTTCTCGCGGGTGACGACGGCGTCCAGCAGGCGGGCCCGGCGTGCAGCCGGCAACAGCTCACCCAGGGCCTCGAAAAACATGGTCACGAGCTCGGGGGAACCCTTGGCGATGTAGCTGTCCGCCGCCGAGAGGGAGACTGCCAGGCACTGGCCCGAGCGGACCCCGCTTGGGACGGTACGGTCGAACACGAACTGGACAGGCGAATCTATGCAGGCCGCGAGAGGCAGATCGGTGACCTTGCGGTCCAAGACGAGATGGACGTTCACGATGGGCGAGCTCCCCAGCCGTTCTGCCTGCGTGGCGACGCCCGCCAGACCGAGCGGTGCACCGATGCCCGCAGCCACGCGCAGTGGGGTGGCGAGGATCACGGCGTCGACGACCGCGCTGCGCTGGCCGGAGCTCAGCGTGAAGGTGCCGAGGGGCGAGCGGACTATGGCACCCACCGGGCTACCCAGCACCGCCTCGACGCCCGCCTGCGCAAGTGCCCGCGCGGCGATGGCACCGTGGAGCTCGCCGAGCGGCACGCGCGACCAGCCGATGTCGCCGGCGTCTGAGCGGTCCAGAAGGCCGACGCGGAAAACCTTGGTCGCGAGCAGGAGCGACGCCTCGTCGGCGGCGATGTTGATCGTGGGCAGGGCGATCAGGTTCCAGAGGCGCTCGATCGCCCGCTTGTCCTGTCCCTGGCCGGCGAGCCAGTCGCCGAACGAGGAGGCGTCGAGCGAAGCGTCGTCAGGGTCGAGCCGTCCGAGCGCGAGCGCCGGGCGCACAAGGCCCAAGCGCTCACGCACCGAGAGGTGGCGGTACCTTGCGAGCGAGACGCCCAGGTGAAGCGGGGCGGGAAGGGCCGACCTCCTGATCGACGCGCGCGGGCCACCGGGCGCGAGCACGGGCACGTCGAGCCGGTCCTGCAAGAAGACCTGGTCCGTAGCCCCGATACGGTCGATGAAGCCCCTGTAGGCGGTGCAGCAGCGAAGGAACACGTGCTGGCCGTTGTCGAACGACAGCCCGTTGTGGACGATCGAGGCCGTGAGCCCCCCGAGGACCGGGCGCCGCTCGAAGAGCACGACCTCGGCCCCGGCGTCCGCGGCGCCAAGGGCGGCGGCCATGCCCGCCAGACCGCCCCCGACGACACCGATGCGCGCCGCGCTCACGGGCGCGCCCCGGCCAGGCTTCGCGCCGCGACCAATGCCTTCTCCCAGGTCGGCAGCGACATGCGCCCTCGTGTGACAGCGATCGGCTCAGCCTTGATGCGCACCAGCAGACGCCTGTAGATCCCAGCCATGGCTCCGACGCAGGCGCGGCTGCGGTAGTCGAGCAAAGCCAGGAGCTGGAGCCCTTCGGCAAACCAGAGGTCCGCGCGGCCGCACTCCAGTGCGACGAGCCGGGCTATGTCAATGGGCGGCCCCCCGAGTCCCGGGTCGCAGCCGACGGACTCGGCGTCCTTGCTCGGCAGGTACACGCGCCCAAAAGACCGGTCCTCGACGACGTCGCGCAGGATGTTGGTGAGCTGGAGCGCCACTCCGAGCGAGTCCGCCAGGGGCACCGCCCTTTCTTGGTCGGCGGAGCCGAACACGGCAAGTGAGAGCCTGCCCACCGAGCCCGCCACCTTGCGGCAGTAGCCGACGAGATCGTCGATGGTCTCATACGACGTGCCGATCACGTCCATCTCGCATCCGTCGATGATCTCCCCGAAGCACGACATCGGGAGCCGGTAACGGCGGGCCGCGTCCGCCACGGCCACGAGCACCGGGTCCGTCGTCTGCGGGTCGATCGGGTCGATGCTCTTGCGGAGCGCCTGGAGACCGGCGAGCTTGGCCGAGGCGGAGGCCTGCCCGTCGCCGATGTCGTCGATGCGCCGTGCGAGCGCGTAGACAGACGACAGAGCCCTGCGCTCCGGTCTCTTGAGCAGCCTGATGCCGTATGCGAAGTTCTTCGCCTCTTTGCGCGTGACGGCCTCGCAGAAGTCGTAGGCGAGCTCGGTGTTCACGGCGTACCCCGGCTCGTGCTCGCCGCCAGCAGGCCGGAAAGGGCCCGCCTCGCGAAGGCAAGCTTTCGGGGACCACAGTGATGCCCGAGCACGTCGTAGCCGGCTCCCTCGATGGAGTCGAGTGCTGCCAATCCCCCCGCCCCGAAGCTCACGACCGCTGCCCGAGGGCGGAACTGGAGCGAGGCGGCGAGCGGGACGGCCGCGGCGAGCAGCCCGCGTGCCCGGCTCACTTCCATAGCGACGAGCCGCCGCAAAGCCGGGGACGACTCGCTCCCCAAAAGCTCGGCCTCACTGCACCCGAAGCGCTCCATGTCCTCGGACGGGAGGTAGACACGGCCGCGCCCCGCGTCCTCTCCTACGTCCTGCAGGTGCTCGACGACCTGTAGGGCGATGCAGACCTCGTCCGAGAGCGCGATCCGCTCGGCGCTCGAGACCCCGAAGACCTCCAGCACGAGCCTGCCCACCGGTGCCGCGGACAGCATGCAGTACCCGACGAGGTCACCGAAGCTGCGATAGCGCGTCACCCGCTGGTCGATCCGGTTTGCCTCGATGAGGTCGCGAAACGGGTCCAGGCTCAGCTCGAGCCCCCGGATGAGACCTGTGAGCCGGCGGAGCACCGGGTGGCTCGCCGTGCCGAGGGCAGCACGCTCCAGCTCCGCCTCGAGCCAGTCCAGGTGCGCCAGCCGGTCACCCGCCGCCTCGTCGCCTATGTCGTCGGTCAGGCGGGCGAATCCGTAGATCGCCATCAGGTTCTCGCGAACGGCAGGGGCCAGCAGATGCGAAGCGACTGGGAAGTTCTCATTTCGTGCTTTCGAGGCGATAAGGGCGGGCGCGTCGAAGTCCCCCCCTATCGGGCTTGCCGACTCAGTTGACAACATCGGCCACTCCTTCGCGTAGTGCCGATGACTACCAGTCCACCTTTGTTATACGTGCAAGGGTGCCTGCGTCAAGGGATGGTCGGTCAAAAGGCGGCCGCACGGAATGACCCGGAGCCGCCCAGGGAGGCGAAACTGGACCGTGACCTGCGGGTACCCTCAGCGCGGAACCGGGCCGCCGCGGAACAAATCAGGCGGGCGTGCTCTGGGAGGGATTGGACGACTCGAGCGTGGGCCGGAGCAGCCCGACTACCGCGGCGTCGACTACGCGACTGGCGGCGAGCCTGGCCGCCTTGCCCCGCGTGCGCAGCCTCGGCACGACGCGGCTGGCGAGGCCGGCGGTGATGACGCCGACCACGCCCACCAGGTTCGGCTGGTGGCGGAGCTCCCCGGTCGCCACCTCCAACAGCAAGGGCGCCACGGGAGCGAGCAGGAGCTTCAACCTCTCCACCGCCTGAAGCTCGCTCATGGGCGCGGGCAGCTCGTCGAGCTGTTCACCGACGGCGTCGACGGTGGAACGGGCCGCGGCGAGGAAAATCGCCTCTTTGGAGTCGAAGTACCTGTAGAAGGTCCCCTTGGCGACGTCGGCAGCGCTGCAGATGTCCGCGACGTTGACTCCCGCATAGCCGTGCTGGGCGAATGCCTCCCGGGCAGCTACGACCAGTCGTGCCGAGACTGCCGCCGGGCCGGACCTTTCCAGGTAGGCATCGATGACCTCGTCCCAGGCCTGGGCGGACAGACCGCCCTCGCGATTGAACGCGAGCAGCTCGGGCAGGGCTTCGCGAATGGTCTCGAGCGGCATGTTCCGGCTCTCACGCAGCAGCCGGATGAGATCGAGCGCCTCGACGTGACGCTCGTCGTAAAGGAACCGGTTCGAGGCGAGCTCGGTCGCCTCAGGCAAGAGGCCCAGGTGGCGGTAGTGGTGGATGGTCGGCACGGGCGTGCCGGTCTTGTCGGCGAGCACCGAGATGGTGAAACCGGAACCAACCCGTAAAGGCGGTGTCTCCCCGCGCGGCACCGACTCCGGAGCCTCCGGGCTCTGCGCTCCTGCCTCGTTCCAGGGGCTCTGTTCCACCGGGCCTCTTCTATCACCCCACGGTGTGGGTCGTACCGATCGAGATTCTATTTACAGATCGTTACTTGAAAGAAACGCGCGAGGCAATAGGACGCTGGAAGGGACCTGCGCCCTCGAGCAGGCCCGGTCCGTGCCCGGCCCCGGCCGCTTTCTCCCGGCCACCCACCAGTCCGGGCCGGCAAGCCCTCGGCTAGTCGGGAACGGGCTCGGGACGGCCGAAAAGATAACCCTGACCTGCCTGAACACCGACTCCCCTCAGCAAGTTGAGCTCTTCCTCGGTTTCGATGCCTTCCGCGAGGCTCATGGCACCCAGGCGGTCCGCGAGCCCCTTCAAGGCCGAGGCCATGGCCTCTTTCATCGGGTCGGACGCGATCCCGTGGGTGACGTCGATGTCGATCTTGATGATGTCCGCGTGGACGTCGAACAAGCTGTTGAAGCTCACTGAGCCCGACCCGGTGTCGTCGATGGCGATGCGCACGCCATTGGCACGGAGCTCGCCGACGGCTTCGCTGACTTCCTCGTAGTCTCCGGCTGCGGCGTTCTCGGTGATCTCCAGAACGACGCGCTTGGGGTCGACGCTGCCGAGGACGTCGCGAAGCTCGTCGGACCCGGCCGTCGCCGGGGACACGTTGACAGAGATGAAGGCGTCCGACGGCAGGCGCTCCAGCTTGGCCAGAGCCGCCCGGATGGCGGTCATCTCGATCTCGAGCAGGAGGCCGACCTCGGCGGCCTCGGCGAACCACGTCCGTGGGGAAACGCTCTTGTCCCCCGGGAAACGTGCCAGGGCTTCGTAACCGATCACCTTGGTCGTGGCCAGGTCAACGATGGGCTGGAACACGACGTGGATCGAGCCTTCCGCCGGCAGCTCCTCCACACGCCTGCGGGCTTCGGCAAGACGCAGCTCGTCAGCCGACTGGGACAGGGGCGCGAGCTCGACGTTGTCAAGAGTCTCTTCGGTGTCGAGGCCGACGACATCGAGAGCCTCCCCCATATCGAGGTCGACGACTTCGAGCGTCTCCTCTGCCTGCTTGGCGACGGCGTCGAGAGTCTCTTCCGGTTCCGGCTCGAAGATCTCGACCGACCCGTCAAGGGCGACAGGGCCGGAAGTCTCCTCGCCAGAGGTCTCCTCTGTGCCACTGCCGACAACCTCGAGCGTGTGCTCGGCGCCCAGCGCGGGAGCCTTGACAGAGCGTCCCGCGGGACCGGGTGCATGCGACTTCGGCCGAGACTCAAGGTCTTCGGGAGGCTGGCCCACCACGCTCCTTCTCTTTGGCTTCCTCGCGGATCCCATCCCTTATTTATCGTCCAAGAGGAGAACAGACTTAAGAATGCCACCAGGAGCGCAACGAGAGAAGGACTGTGTGATGTCTGTGCCACGAGGGGACGCCGCTTGAGAGAGCCGAGCGTTATTCCGGCGTGTTATGCGACGCTCGGGCCTCCGGGCGGTACGCTCCAGACGCCGTCATGGCAATGGCCGTCTATCGATGCGGAGGCCGTTTGAACCTGCTCCTTGTGACGCTCGACCAGTTCCGTGGCGACTGCCTTTCGGCCGCCGGTCACCGCGTGGTCCGCACCCCGAACCTCGACCGTCTTTGTGCTTCGGCAGTGCGCTTCGACAACCACTACAGCCAGGCTGCACCGTGCTCGCCGGGACGCGCCTGTTTGTACACGGGCACCTACCAGATGAACAACCGGGTCGTCGCGAACGGCACACCGCTCGACGACAGGCTGGACAACCTGGCCCGCGCCGCCCGGCGCGCGGGTTTGGAACCCACGCTGTTCGGTTACACGGACCAGGGAGTCGACCCACGCGTCGTCCGGTCACCTGGCGATCCCCGCCTTTCCAGCTACGAAGGAGTGCTGCCGGGCTTCAGGGTCGGGCTCGACCTCACCGGTGAGCACACGATCTGGACCGAATGGCTGCGGGACCTCGGCTACGACGTGCCCTCGGAGGTGCTCGGCGCACTGGCGACCGAGCCCGACCGGCCCGAGGAGGCCGGCGTGTCCGCCTTTTTGACCAACTCCTACCTCGATTGGCTCGAGCGCCAGGACCGCCCGTGGTTCGCCCACCTGAGCTACTTGAGGCCCCATCCCCCTTACGCCGCCGCCGGCCGCTTCGCCCGCGCCTTTGACCCTGACGACGTGGACATGCCCATCGCTGCCTCCCCCCGTCGCCATCGGCTCCACGAGGCCGCCCTTTCGCTGGAGGAGACGGCAGCTCCCGCGGAGGAAGGCGCCTTGAGGAAGATGCGCGCCCAGTACTACGGGATGATCGGTGACGTGGATGCCCAGATCGGCCGGGTCCTAGACGCCCTCGAGGGGCTCGGGCAGTGGGAGGACACGTTCGTGCTCGTGACATCGGACCACGGCGAGCAACTCGGCGACCACGGTTTGATGAACAAGCTCGGCTTCTTCGAGGAGAGCTACAAGGTGCCGGGCATCGTCCGCGCGCCGGGGCTCCCGGGCGCTCACGGGTCCGTCGTCGAGGCTTTCACCGAGAACATCGACCTCTTTCCGACGATCTGCGAGGCTCTCGGCCTCGAGATCCCCGCCCAGTGCGACGGGTTGCCGCTCACCGCATTCCTCGAAGGACGCCGGCCGCCTTGGTGGCGGACCGCAGCGGCCTGGGAGTTCGACTGGCGCTACCTCGGCCTTCCCGAAGGCGCCTTCGACTGGCCCTTTGACAGGCACCTGGAACGGGACAACCTCACCGTGCGCCGTTTCCAGGACGCTGCCTACGTGCAGTTCGGCGACGGCTCCTGGCGCTGCTATGACATCGCGGCCGACCCGACCTGGCGGACGGAGGTCGACGACGCCTCCCGGATCCTCGACTACGCACAGTCGATGCTCGCCTGGCGGGCAGAGCACGCGAACCGCGAGGTCACGAGCTTCCTTCTCGAAAACGGCGGCATCGGCCGCTGGCCGGCCGGGTCGCTCGGCACCCCCTCGGTTTGAAAGACGGCTCTTTGACCCGGGAGGGATGACTGGCCCGCAATCGGGGACAGGGCGCGTCGGATGGATCGTGTCGACAAGCCTGACGAAATCGGACGCCGACCTGCCTTGTAGTTGTCAAGTTCGCGCACTTGGCGCCGACAATTCTCATTGATGAACCTCAACGCAAGCTTTGGCTCGTCGCTGGCATCGCAGCCTTGTCGCCTCTCGGCGGCACTCGGGGATCTTTGGTGCGTGATCCGACCGCGAGTTGTCCGATGACACTGTTCAATCAAGTCGTACCGTCCGATGAACGCCCCTCCGCGCCGAGCGCCAATGCGGCCGAGCGCGCGAGCGAGGAGGAGTACCGGTCCCTGGTCGTGAACATCCCTGGAGCCGTCTACCGCCGCGACTGCGTGGAGCCCTGGACGATGCGCTATGTCAGCGACCACATCGAGATGCTCACCGGTTATCCGGCGAGCGAGTTCACCAACGAGAGCATCAGGTCCTTCGAGTCGATCATCTGTCCCGATGACCGCGAGCACGTGAACGGCGTCGTCCGTGAGGCACTCAGCCGGGGGGGTTCGTTCTCCCTCGAGTACCGCATCGTGCACGCCAACGGCTCTTCGAGATGGGTCGCCGAGCACGGCCGGGGTGTCGCGGACTCGGCGGGCAGCCCTGTTTGGATAGACGGCGTCATCCTCGATCTCTCGGTGCAACGGGAGAACGAGCTGTTGAGGCAACGCACCGACGTGCAGTGGCGCCATCGTTCGGGCCATGACAGCCTGACCTGCCTTCCGGACCGGACGCTCATCCGTGACCGCCTGCAGCAGATGCTCCTGCGTTGTCAGCGCCAGCACTTCCTCATCGGCGCCCTGCTCGTCGATCTGGACAACTTCAGGTCGGTCAACGACGCCCTCGGCCAACAGGCGGGAGACGAGCTGCTGAAAGCCGTGGCTGCCCGCTTCACGGGAGTTCTCAGGGCCAGCGACACAGTCGGGCGCCCCGGTGGGGACGAGTTCGCGATTCTGGCCGAAGGACTGTCACTTGCAGCAGGGCCGGAGCTGCTGGCCGAGAGGCTGCTCGACGCCATGAAAGAGCCTTTCCGACTCGAGGGATTCATGGACACCCCCATCTCGCTGACGGCGAGCATCGGCATCGCGACCAACGACGGGGACGAGCCGGACGACCTGTTGCGGGACGCGGCCATCGCCCTGTGCCAGGCGAAGGCCCTGGGAAGGAACTGCCACGTCCGCTTCAAGCCCGAGATGAAGACGGCCGCCATGGACCGCCTCGAGCTCGAGGCCGACCTGCGCGAGGCCCTCCAGGAGAACCAGTTCTTCCTTCTCTATCAACCGATTTTCGAGCTCGACAACGTGGCAGTGTGCGGCGTGGAGGCGCTCTTGCGCTGGCGGCACCCCGTCCGGGGCATAGTCGACCCCGAGTCCTTCATGCCGGTGCTGGAGGAGACGGGTCTGATCGCGCCCGTCGGGTCATGGCTGCTGCGCCAAGCATGCCGGCGCGCGGCCGCCTGGCACCGCCTCGGCCATCACCTGACCATGACCATCAACGTCTCGCCGCGTCAGCTCGAGGCGGGGGACTTCGTCGACCTCGTGCAGTCGGCGCTCTCGGCCACCGGCCTCGAGCCCAGGTCGCTCATCATCAACGTGGCCGAGCAGAGCTTGAACAAAGACGTGGAGACCATGCTCGGGAGGCTGCGCGAGCTCAAGGCACTCGGTGTGCTCGTCGCCGTCGACGACCTCGGCGCCGGTTATTCGGCAATCGCGCGCCTGCGCGAGGTCCCGGTCGACGCCCTCAAGATCGACCGGTCCTTCGTCGCCGCCATGGGGAGCTCGAAAGAGGCGACCAGCTCCATCCACACCCTTGTGCAACTGGGCCGGACTCTCGGGTTCGAGACTCTCGCCGAGGGCATCGAACAGGGCTGGCAACTGGCAGGCCTGCAAGACGAGCACTGCACCTTCGGCCAGGGATCCCTGTTCTCCCAGCCGATCGCCCCCGAAGCCCTCGAAGCGATCCTCACTCTTGAACCCGTTGTCCCCCTACGGGGCCACCTTCCCCGTCAGAGCCGCCCGGCATCGACGATCCGGCGAAGGAACAGCTGAGTCCGGCTGTTCACGGGCGCGGTGAACACCTGGGCCGGAGGCCCCTGCTCGAGTATCACGCCCTCGTCCAGGAAACAGACCCTGTCGGCTATGTCGCGGGCGAAGCCCATCTCATGGGTGGCGATCAACATGGTCATGCCGGCCTCCGCCAGCTCGCGTATCACGCCCAGCACCTCGGACACGAGCTCGGGGTCAAGTGCGCTCGTCACCTCGTCCAGCAACATGATCCCCGGCTTCATCGCGAGCGCACGGATGATCGCCACCCGTTGCTGCTGGCCACCGGAAAGACGGTCCGGATAGTCGTCCTGCTTCTCCGAGAGCCCGAAACGGGCGAGCAGCGCTCGCGCTGTGTCCTCGGCCTCACCGCGTGGCACTCCTAGCACGCGGGTTGGCCCGAGGGTGATGTTGCGGAGCACCGTCATGTGGGGGAACAGGTTGAAGGACTGGAAGACGATGCCTATGTGGCGGCGCACCGCGTTCTCGTCGACCCCCGAGGCGGTGACATCCTGGTCCCAGAGCAGGATCCGCCCGCTGTTCACCGGCTCCAGCAAGTTGACACAGCGCAGGAGGGTGGACTTGCCCGATCCCGAAGCCCCTATGAGGCATATGACCTCGTGGGCCGCGACGGACAGGTTGATCCCGCGCAGCACCTCGAGGGCGCCGAATGACTTGTGGACGTCCTCGAGCCGGACGGCCTGCGCGCCGGTGAAGCCCGGCTCGCCGCGCCCGGCCCCGGAACCGAACAGTGTGCCGCCGGGCCCGGCGCTCTCAGGGCCGACGTCGGTCTCGTTCATCTGATCGCGCCGCCGCCGGCCAGCCGGCGGCCCACGTCACGGGCTATCAGCCGGTCCGTGAACCGGGCGAGGGGAATCGTCAGGCAGAGGAACAACGCGGCGGCGACGGTGTAGGACGAGTACACGAACAGCGTCGAGGAGTCGATCTGCGCGGCCCGGTTCGCCTCGATCACAGCCCCCAGGGTCGAGACGAGCGCGGTGTCTTTCTGCAGGCTTATGAAGTCGTTCAACAGCGGCGGGATCACGGTGCGGACCGCCTGGGGGAGCACGACAAAGCGCAGGGACTTCCATTGCGACAACCCGAGCGACCGGGCCGCGGCAACCTGGCTCTGGTGAACGGAGTTGATGCCGGCCCGGTAGACCTCGGCCACGTAGGCGGAGTACGACAGCACGAGGGCGGCGATGCCGTAGACGAAGTCGGACTGTGTCGAGATCCCGCGTATGTAAAGGGCCGGAGCGCCAAATCCGATGCCGTAGATCACGATGATCAGCGGCACCCCCCTGAAGACGTCGGTGTAGACCACAGCGAGCATCCGGAACGGGAACAGCACCGGATTGCGCAGCTGGCGCAGCACGGCGATCACAAGGGCGCAGAACAGGATCAGCACCTCGGCGATGAGGAACATCTCGATGTTCAAGATGAGGCCCTTGCCGACCGAGAAGAGCCCCAGGCTCGGATCGCCGAGGAAGGCCTGCTTCATCTGCTGGGGGTTGAAGAACGTGTGCCGCACCGCCGCTGCCCCCGGGGCGAAGACGAACAGGGCGACGACTCCGCCTATGAACACGACCGTGCTCGCGGTCGATATGGCAGCGGCACGCTGGCCACCTAGCAGGTGCGACCCCCTGCCGCTGCCCGCGAAGCCGCCGGGCGGCGGCGCGCCGGCTGCGAGCAGACTCTGTTCGTCCAGGTAGGCGCCTTCGCGACTCCCCCGTATGGGCAACCGGTCCGCCCCTTGGCCTTGGCTAGGGCTTGATCGTCGGGATCGAGGTGTAGACGCCCAGGTACTCCTTCTGCAGCTTGGCGAGGGTCCCGTCGCCTGTAAGGGTCTTGAGCGCCTTGTTGACGCAGGCTACGAGCGGGTCGTCCTTCGCGAACAGCAGGCCGTAGTGCTCGCCCGTGCTCGGGAACTGGCCCACGAGGACGGACTTGGGGATCTCCGAGGAGCTGATGTACTGGGCAGTCGGCGTGTCGGCGACCAGGGCCTGGATGCGGTCGTCCTGGAGGGCCGACTTGGCGTCGTTGAGCGTGTTGAACACCGACGGCTGATGGAACGGTCGCAGCTTGGTGTTGATGAACGCAAGGCTCGTCGAGCCGATCTGGTCGCCGTAGACGTAGGTGCGAAGCTCGGCGGGCGTGTGACGCTTGACGATGGGGCTGTTCTTCATGGCGACGAGCGCCTGCTGCACGGCGTAGTAGCTGACGCTGAACGACACCACCGTCGCGCGTTCGGACGTGTAGGAGATCTCGTTGATGTCGAAGTCGAACCTCTTCGGTCCCGGCGCGAAGGAGGCGTCGAAAGGCTCGACGGTCCACTTGACCTGAGCCTTCGAGAAACCAAGCTGCCTGGCCACGGCGTAGGCGACCGCGCTCTCGTACCCCTTGCCGTTGGAGGGCGTGTTGTTGTAGAACCACGGCTCGTACGCGGGGCTGTCGGTCGCGACCGTGAGCACTCCGCGCTTGAACAGGTCGGGCTGCACGGCCGCGTAGGAGCATGTTGAGGCCGCTGCCACAAGGGGCGCCTTGGTCCTCGGCGCCGACGAGGCAGCCGATCCCACAGCAGTCACACCGAGCCCGACCACGGCAAACGTCACAAGAACAATGGCCTTACGCATTGTCGTTCACCCACCCTCCGCGAAACTGCTTCTTCTCGGCTACGCGCGACCCCGGCGCGGTCGCAACGAGCGTACTTCCGACCAGGGCGGCCGGGCATCGCTTGTGCACTTCGGACACAAGACCGGTCACCGCGACCATTGACTACCCGGCCCGGGCGCAATACGGTATCGGCACTTCGTACCTGGCACGACCGGGGGGTTAAGTGCCTGGTATTGCGGTGGAGGGGGTGCCGGCGAGCGGCCTCGTTGGCGCTGGCGCCCTCACCACCCACCAGTGCCCGCCCCGATGCCGGACGGGCGAGTGACGCGCCGTGCGAGACTCGATGCCCGATGGCCAGAATCCTTGTGACCTCGCCGCTTCCCGAAGGGGCTTTCGATCCGCTCGCGGGCCACGAGCTCACTATGGCCAAGCCCGGAAGTTCACTGACCACGGGCGAGATTGCCGAGGCCGCCCGGGACGTTGCTGCGATCGTCTGCCAACTGAGGGACCGGATCTCCGAAGAGGTGTTCGCCGGCGCGTCGCGCCTCGAAGTAGTCGCCACCGTCTCTGTCGGCTATGACAACGTCGACGTCGACGCCGCCACACGCGCCGGCGTGGCTGTGTGCCACACGCCCGGCGTGTTGGACGGCACCGTGGCGGACCTCGCCTTTGCCCTTATCCTGTCCGCCTCCAGGTTGCTCTCGGAGTCCGAACGTGACCTGCGCGACGGCAACTGGACCGCCCCGCGCTTCGACGGCTACCTCGGCCGGGACGTGCACGGCGCCACGCTCGGCCTGGTCGGTTACGGTCGCATCGCCCGAGCCGTTGCCCGGCGCGCCGAGGGCTTTTCGATGCGCGTGCTCCATCACGCCCGAAGGCCCACCGGGCTCGAGGGATGTGTCACGGAGCTCGACGACCTCTTGGCGATGGCCGACGTCGTGAGCCTGCACGTGCCTTTGAGTCCCGAGACTCGCCATCTGATCGACGCCCGCCGGCTCGCGCTCTTCAAGCCGACCGCGGTGCTCGTGAACACATCCCGGGGGCCGGTGGTCGACGAAGAGGCGCTCGCCGCCGCTCTCGAGTCCGGGAGGTTGTTCGCCGCGGGCCTCGATGTGTACGAGAACGAGCCCGTCGTCCACCCGCGGCTCCTGGCCGCCCCGAGGACGGTGCTGCTCCCCCATGTGGGCAGCGCCTCGTTCGCGACCCGCCTGGCCATGGCACGCCTGGCCACAACGGGCGCAGCCGAGGTGCTCGCGGGCCGACGGCCTCCCAACACGGTCAATCCCGAGGTGTTCGACAGGTAGTCGTCCCACGGACTGCCTGTCGCCCCGGCTAGATCGTGACCTCGGCCGCGAGAACCACCTCGATGCTCCGGCCCGGGTAACGCAATGTCTCCACTCGTCTGTTCACGAACGCGACCACCGCTTCGGCGGGGATGTCGCCCTCGCCCAGGACCGCCGAGGTCGTCGTGTGGGCGTCGCGAACCAGGGTGACGTCGTAGCCGCGCATGGCAGCGGAGAGTACGGCCGTCTGCACGCAGAAGTCCGAGTGGGCGCCGGTCACCACGAGGCGGCGCGCTCCCGACTTGGCGAGCTCGGTCACAAGGGAGGTCTCGGCGAAGCTGTCCCGGTAGCACTTGGCCACCACGGTGTCGCCCTCTCGACGGTCCAATGTGCCGATGAGCTGCCACCCGGGGCTCCCGGGCGAGAGCTCCGGGTCGTCGAGCTCGCCGTGCTGGATGAACACGATGGCAGTGCCGGTCTTGCGGGCGCGTCCCAGGAGGTCGTTGATCCGTGTCACGACGCCCTCGACGTCCGCACATCCGGCAAGCACCGCTTCTTGCATGTCTATGACCAGCAACGCCGTGAGGGTCTGTGTGTTCTCCATGATCCCATCCTGCCGCTTTCCGCCTTCGGCCTGCAGGCGGCGGCGGGCCCGGTCGTCGGTTCGCCAGTTGAACGAGCTCGCGAGGTGTGCGGCCCTCAGGTGACCTGCAGGGACCCGTCCTCGTTGAACTCGAAGGCGCCCCACGCCACTTCCCACAAGTAGCCGTCCGGGTCGGCGAAGTAGCCCGAGTAGCCGCCCCAGAACGTGTCTGCGGCCGGCTTGACGATCTCGGCGCCGGCGCTGGCAGCCGTCTTCAGCACCTCGTCGACCTCGTGCCGCTCGCGCACGTTGTGAGCGAGCGTGATCCCGCAGAATTTCGAGCGTGGTCCGTCCCAGTCCGGGCCTATGTCCCCGGCCAGCTCCGAGTACGGGTAGAGGGCGAGGATCACGCCCCTCGTCTGGAAAAAGACGATGCCGTCCTCGGGGCTTCGCGTCGTCGGCAGCCCGAGCCCGTCCCTGTAGAAGCTGCAGGAGCGGGCGAGGTCCGCCACACCGAGGGTGACGACCGAGATACGAGGTTCCATCGTCCCATCTTGCCGCCGCCGCGGACCGTGTCCGGGCGCGCGGGAGCGGCCATCGTGCACCTGTCACGGTGTCGCCAAGTTGGCCGCGTACGCAAGTGGCCGGCGCGCGTGAGCCTCGACGGCGTGCCATCCTGATTGGACCGGGCTCCGCGGAGGTCTTTCATGAAGGTCGCAGTCGCCCAGTTCGCATCGAGGACCGACGCGCCCGCCAACCGCGCGCGCGTTCTGGACCTGTTGGAGAACGCGGCGCGGGACGGTGCAGAGTTCGTAGTTCTGCCCGAAGCTGCGATGTGGCCTCTCGACCGGCCCGCCACAGAGCTCGTCCGGATCGCCGAGACGCTCGATGGGCCCTTCGTGACCGCCTTGGCCGAGGCTGCGTCGGCCTCCGGGGTGACCGCGATCGCCGGCATGTTCGAGAGGCTGCCCGGTCAAGCGCGGGTGTACAACACCGTCGTGGCGGTCGGCCCGGAAGGCCTGCTCGGCCGCTACCGCAAGCTCCACCTCTACGACGCCCTCGGCCACAAGGAGTCCGACACGCTGGTGCCGGGGCCGATCGACGGCGAGGAGCTCCTGGTGCTGTCGCTCGGTGAATTCGTGGTGGGCATCGCCACCTGCTACGACCTGCGCTTTCCTGAGCTGTTCCGGGTACTGGCCGACAGGGGCGCGACGGCGTTCGCCGTGCCTGCCGCGTGGGTAGCGGGGCCGCTCAAGCTGGACCACTGGATGACCATGTGCCGCGCCCGCGCGATCGAGAACACCTCGTATCTGTTGGCCGCAGCGCAACCGCCGCCCGCCTACTGCGGCCGCAGCCTCGTGATCGACCCAATGGGTGTCGAGATCGTCGGTCTCGGGGCGACCGACGGAGTCGCGACCGCCGACATCTCGCCCGAACGCGTGAGCGCCGTGCGCGCCTTGCTGCCGGTGCTGGCCCAGAGGCGCTACGAGGTGAGACCGCGATCCTGAGGCTTCAGGCGCCGGCGGGCCGGTACCTGTTGGCAGAAAGGGGCGGGAACCGGCCGAGGATCTCGTCCACGGCCGCTCTGGTGGGCAACGAGGGTGTGGCACCAGCGACGCCAACGGCGAGGGCACCAGCCGCTGTCGCGCGGACGAGGCTCTCTTCGAGGTCCCGACCGCGGGCGAGCGAGCTCGCCATTGCACCGCAGAAGGCGTCGCCGGCCGCCACCGTGTCGACGACCGCGACCGGCAACGAGGCCACCTCGAGCACGCGCTCGGAGTCCACATAGACGCAACCTTTGGCACCGAGGGTCACCACGACGGCGCCACATCCGCGGGCCACGAGCTCGCGCCCGGCCCGGACCGCCCCTTGCGGCCCGTCGACGGCGACTCCCGCCAGCGCCGCGGCCTCTATCTCGTTGGGGAGGCAGATGTCCACCATGGACAAGAGGGAGTCGTCCAGGACGAGGGCAGGGGCCGGGTTGAGCATCGTCGTCGTCCCGGCCCGCCTGGCCACCTCGAGCGCGGCCCGCACGACCTCGAGGCGCACCTCGAGCTGCACCAACACGACGGCTGCCCGTTCGATTAGTCCCGTCGCCTGGCCAACGTGGCCTGGTGTGAGGGAGTGGTTGGCACGGGGGACAACGATGATGGAGTTCTGACCGGCGGAGTCGACGGTGATGTGGGCAATCCCGGTGGCACAGCCCGGGTCTGTGGTCAGATGGGACACGTCGAGGCCCTCGGCGACAAGTTGTGCCCGGATGGCCTCGCCGAAGGTGTCCTGGCCCACCCGGCCCACCATGGCGGTGTCCACACCCTGGCGGGCGCAGGTGACGGCCTGGTTGTTGCCCTTGCCCCCGGGCACCATCGTGAACGAGCTGCCGATCACGGTCTCGCCGGGCACAGGCAAACTTGCCGTCACGGCAGTCAGATCCATCGACAGGCTTCCGACAACGACGACTTCAGCCATGGTCTCTACTCCCGTGTCGGTGATCCGGGCGCGGGCCGGTCAGGTGTCCAGGTGCAGGAGCAGCCACTGCAGCAGCATTACGGCGTTGACGTTGCGGTTGAGCCGCGTCGAGGCCTCGTCGATGGCCGCGATGCCGGCAAGGGTGGACCGCAGGCGCTGGCCGGAGACCTCCGGCTCGGCCAGACGTTGGCGGCACACCGAGCTGAGCGCAGCCAGCCCCGCGCGGATCTCGTCGGTGCGGACGCGCCTCAGCTCGCGAGCGTGACGCTCCTCTATGACAGATCGTCCCGGGATCGCCCTCTCGCCCCGTCGCTCGGCCTGTTCCTGGAGCAGGGCCAGCTCCTCGGCCTGTCTCGCCCGCACGACCTCGACAGGTTCGGCGACCGAGGCGAGCAGCTCATCGGCAAGCTCGGCAACCCTCGCGCCCGTTCCGTCCAACCGGCCGAGCACGCCTCTCCAGCGCTGCAACCGGACGGCGAAACCCGGGTCGCGTGCCAACAGCCTGGCCCGGTCCAAGCGCCCGCCCGCGGCCTCGGCGACAGAGATCGCCGTGGCGAGGTCGACGCCCTCGCCCGTGAGAACCTCGACGACGGCCTCGTCGGCGAGCGGCTTGAACTGGACCTGGAGGCAGCGGCTGGCGATCGTGACGAAGGGGCTGGGCACGGTCTCTGCAATGAGGACGACCACGGTCGTGTCCGGAGGCTCCTCGATCGTCTTCAACAGCGCCGGCGCGGCCTTTTCGACAAGGTCGAAGTCGACGAGCACGAGTACCTGGAACCTGGCGGCTCTCGGGGTGCGCAGCGCCATCCGCGTCACTTCGCGCGCTTGGTCGACCGAGATCGAGGCACCCACACGTTCGATCACCTCGAGATCGGGGTGCCGAAGCGCAAGGGCCTCCCGGCACGACGGGCACTCGCCACAACCGCCCGTCGGGCACAGCAACGCCGCCCCGAAGGCCACCGCTGCGTCCCGGCGGCCGGTGCCGGGGGGACCGATGAACAAGTAGGCGTGAACGGGCGCGCGCAGTGCTCCGCGGAGAAGCTCGACAGCCCCCGGCTGGCCTTTCACGCGCTCGAGCACAGGGGCGCGAACCGGGGCCCCGTCAGCGCTCATCGGCGACCCCCGATGCCGAGACGAGCCTGAACGGCTCCGAGCACCCGAGAGGCGACCACGGATGCCGCCGCAGTACCGTCCACGACCACCCAGTGCTCGGCGTCGTCCGCGGCGATCTCGCGAAAGCCCTCGTTCACCCTCGTGTGGAACTCCGGCTCCTCGGCTTCTATGCGGTCCGGGCGCACGTCCGCCAGCTGCGCCTGTTGGGCGGCACGGCGGCGCTCGGCCACCTCCCGGGGCACGTCCAAGAGAACGGAAAGGTCGGGCCACCTGCCACCGGCGGCGAGATCGCAAGCGCGGCACACCTCCTCGACTGGCAGCCCTCGGCCGTAGCCCTGGTAGGCGAGCGTCGAGCCCGCGAACCGGTCGACCACGACGTCGCGCCCGGCCGCGAGGGCCGGCTCGATGCGCACCGTCAGGTGCTCGGCGCGGGCGGCGAGCATGAGGTGCAGCTCGGCTCGGGGTGCGAGCGTGCCGAGCGACCGATCCAAGAGCAGTTCGCGGATGCGCTCGGCGACGGGGCTGCCGCCCGGCTCCCGGCTCAGTTCGGCACCGATCGCCGAGGCGAGAAGCGCCGCCTGGGTCGACTTGCCGACACCCTCACCGCCTTCGATCGCGATCAACCGGCCAGTGGTGCGCACGGCTCGAAGGTTAGAGCGTCACTCGAGACGGCACTGTCCCGCCTTGACAAGCCGGGGGCACGTCCGCTCAGGCCGCCGGCGAGATCGCCCGCAGCTTGTTGACGACCTCGGTGATCGCCTCGTCCTGTGAGGCGAGGTGCTTTTGGATCTCGAGCGCCTCGTGCAAGACGGCCTCGGCGTCCTTGTAGGTGTCCTCGGCACGCTTGTCGCTCGCAGCCGCCTGGATGTTCTGGCCGACGATGATGACCGGCAGGAGCACTAACTGGAGGAAGTTCGAGCTGATCCAGGCGATGATGATCGTCAGGTTGTGGCTCTTGATCGCGGACGGCAGGCTGATGAGGGCGATGATCGCGAATATGTAGGCGCAGATCATCGTGCCCACGCCGAGTGTGATCATGAGGCCGACCCTGGCATTGAACCTGGCGAACCCGGACTTGCCCTGCACGCGGTGGTCGTTGACCTTGGTCGGGCGCGTCTCACCTTCGAGCACGGCCTTGGTGCGGGGGTGGATGTAGTGGCGGTAGCTGATGATGTCGGGCATGGCGGAAGGCTAATGGTGCCTGTTTACAGGCGCTTGCTCTCCGAGCGAGCTGCCGACGCCTGCCCCGGCTGGGAAAGGCCCTAGAGATACGGGTTAGCTAGGCCTCCGCCTTCAGTTCCGGCTCGAGGGCCTTGGACTCGCGCCGCAGGAAGATGTTCACCCCGGCTGCGATCGCCCCGCCCACGAGCGGCGCCACGATGAACAGCCAGACCTGACTGAGGGCGGTCCCGCCCTCGAACAGGGCCGGGCCGAGCGCCCGGGCGGGGTTCACCGAGGTGCCGTCGAGCGGTATGCCCACGAGGTGGATGACGGTCAGCGACAGGCCGATCGCGAGGCCCGCGAACCCGGCAGCCGCCTTCTTCTCGGTGACCATGAGCACGACGAACACGAGGAGGAAGGTGAGGACGATCTCGAGCACGAAAGCGCCTCCCTCGGTGATGTGCTTGCCGTAGGCGTCGGTGCCAAGCCCGCCCGTCTGGTCGACCACCTTGCCGAAGCTCGAGGTGAGAAGCTTCAAGAGCGCGCCGCCGGCAATGCCGCCGATGAACTGCACCACCCAATATCCGATCGCCTCGTTTAGGTTCACGCGCCCGGAGATCAAGGCCCCGAGGGTCACCGCCGGGTTGACGTGACAACCCGACACGGGGCCGATGGCGTAGACGAGGGCCAACAACACCAGCCCGAAGGCGAACGCGACGCCCGCGTCTCCGATCACCTTGATCCCGCCCACGGCGCTGCCGACAGCGAAGAAAACGAGGATGAACGTGCCAAGTCCTTCTGCAACAAGCTTTCTTGCCACTCCTGGCCCCCTCTAGTCGAGATCCCCATCGAGCCCCGACAGGTCGGCCGTCAGATTATCCCGCCGTCCCGAATCGATCTAGTGCCATGATCCAATTAGGCCAAGGCGCGCGGCCGCGAACCTCGAGGCATCCGGCCCGTATGGTTTCACCAGTCTGGTGAAGGGCGCGGGGGTGGGGGACCGACGGCCCTTCAAGGCCTCGCGCAGCCTGGCCATGTCTCGTCTCTTCGCTGCCAGGTGAGAACTGACAACAACCTTGGGAGGCTGTTCACCCTCGCCAGGACGTCTCGAGACGGCGAACTGTTGGAGGACTCGAGCGAGCAGTCCGCACGAAAGGGCGCGCCAGTCGTGCGAGGTTCGGTGGTGCTGTGGAGCGAAAAGGGGCGACGCGCCGAGGCCCTGCGCGGCGCCGAACACCTGCGGGCTCGTCGACGCCCTGACGAACGAACTGCGCGTCGTGATGGCGCGATCGCGGGCCAGCTCACTGTGACCGGGGTGAGAGGGGCTGGCGCGCTCCTCATGGTGCTCTGCGGCGAGAACGCGGAAGTGGTGCGGACAGTTGCACTTGCACCATCTGCCTCGGCGAGTCACGCGGCGCCCACCAAGGTCTTCTATGAGTAGAGCCTCAGTTGCGGCCAGAGCCTCCCCCACTCGCGCACCGGACCGGTGCAGATGTAGACGTGGCCCCCGGCTTCCTGGTTCGCCAGGTGTGCGTGGTTGGTGATGGTGGCCGCGACTTCGACGTGCCGGAAGAACCGTCCGAGGTACTTCCCGAAGTCGGTGCCATCCATGGGTCCGGGCATGACGGCGACGACAGTCGTCGCGTCTGGATTGCCAGGGCCCCACCACCAGTCCGTGTTGTGCCCGCTCACGGCCTCCGGAAGGTCGTCCTGGCGACCCAATTCATTGATGGCACCAGCCTCGCCGTAATCAAGAGTAAAGATGACCGACTTGGTGCGCTCGGCTGGGGGGAGCGTTCGCCACACGGTGGCAACGGTGTGCACGAGCTCTGGCCAGCCGACGGTTTCCGCCGGCGTCGTGTTGAGGCTATGAACCCATCCGATGTCCTCGGGCGGGAGGACCGGGAGGACAAAGGGCACGGTGCAGAGCAGGCTGACGCCGAGGCTCATGACAAAGCGTCGAAGTCGAAGCCCCCCTGCCGCCAGTTGCTGTTCGGCCCGCACGGCTCCGCTCGCGAGAAGGACCACATAGGTACCGGCGATGTAGTAGGGCTTGGCGCCCGAAGTGGCGGCAAAGAAGACGAACAGCAGTCCGTACGACCAAGCAAAGCTTCGCCGCAAAGGGTTCGCGGAGCGCCAGAGGAGTCGGAGCCCGGCGATCCACATCCAGACGAGAAAAGGTGTCGCCATGAAGATCTGGGAGGGAATGAAGCTCAAGGCATTTCCCAACCCGCCGTTCTCCTTGGCCAGCGCCCGGGTCATTGTGATGGTTGCCCAGCCGTGTCCTGACTGCCACCACAGATCCGGGATGGTGAACATCAGGGCCAGGACGAGGCCCGCGGCCGACCAGCGGTTGAACAGCAGTCTGCGGCCCCCACTGGCCAGTGCCCCAATGGCCAGGGCGAGGGCGAAAAAGCCGATGCTGTGCTTGTTGGCCAGTCCGAGCCCGAGCACCACCCCGGCGGGGATCCACAGCCGGAGGTCTCCAGTGCGGTCGATACGGGCGACGAAGAAGGCGAGCGCCGACCAGGCGAGGAGATCGAAGGCAGTGGGCCCGAAGATGTGATCGGCGCCGAGCACGGCCGGCGCAGTCGCCACCCCGACGGCCGCGAAAATCTGTGCCCGTGAGCCGCCACCGAACTCGCGAGCGAGCAGAGCGCCGAAGACAACGGTGGACGCCCCGGCCAACGACGGCCACAACCGCAGTCCGGGGAGAGACACACCGAAGAGCCACAGCGAGATCCGAGCGAGAAGAGGGGCAAAGACGGGCTGGTCCACGTAGCTGGCTTGAAGGTGTCGAGCACAGTCCAGGAAGTACAGCTCGTCGCGGTCGAAACCGTACAGACCAGAAAGTGCCATGAGCAGAACGAACAGTGCTCCGGCAACGACGAAGATGCGGCGATCGAGGGGCGCGCTTGGACGACGGTTCACGACCTCAGTCGCCCCCTCGTGGTCACCGACCACCGCCACGGTCCAAATGCTGTCATGGCAATCGCCCGAAAGGCACACCGACTCGCCGAGTGTGGGGTCGGGTGGAGATGGTCAAGGACGACTTTCCGGGGCGGGTCCTGCGACGCTGCCTTGACCTCGCTTTGTGTCAGGCGTACCCTGACTTGGTCAGTCAGGCATATCCTGACTGACAGTGAGGAGGAGACGGATGCCGCGCACCTTGAGCCCTAAGGCATTGCGGTGCTCGTTCTGCGCGAAGACTCAGTTCGACGTCTTGAAACTTGTCGCGGGTCCGGGTGTCTACATCTGCAACGAGTGCGTCGAGCTCTGCGCCCAGATCATCACTGAAGAGATGGCCCGCAAGGCCACTTCGCCAGATGATGCGGTCCGGCCGGACAAGACAGAGGATCCACCGAGCCTGAAGGCCTGGGACGGGTTGTCGGACGAAGACCTGCTCGCCGAGATGGTCCGAGCCCACGCTGCTCATCAGAACGTCGACCGCGGGGTCGCCCACCACGTCGCAGCGCTCAGGGCGCGCGGCGTCAGCTGGGCGCGTATCGGCGGGGCCTTGGGCATGACTCGCCAATCGGCATGGGAGCGCTTCTCCGACGAGGAGTAGCAGGCGTCGCCCACCTCGCATCGCCTGAACGACGCCGGATCGCAACCGGACTTGACGATGTGGTCCCGGTGCCGCGCAGGTTCGCCCACAGGCGCGCAGAACGTCGCGGGCTGCCGAGAAACCCCCTCCCCCGATCGACTGGATGGTTCGCCAGGATCTGTGCACTTGCCTTAAGCGCCGTGGCTAGCGAGCACCTCGACGGTTCCCGTAGCTGTGTTGCACTCCCCAGGCGTGGCGGGTCGTCGTGGGTCGTTCAGTAGGCTGCTGGTGAGCACGGAGCCTCTGCACCTGGCAAGTGGCACATCACAACACTTGGCGGAGTCCACCAGGTCGACACCGGCACGACCTAATGCGTTCCCAACTCTCCGGGGCCCGCGCAGCTCAATGCCGATGTCCGGCGCCGACAGGGAACTCAACGCTCTCGTGGCCGGTGCGAAGACGCCGGCTCACCTCGGAGCTATCTACCAGTCGTCTTCGGGTTCTGCAGCCGGTCTCGCGCCCGCTGTCCTGATGGCCGCCCCAGGAGCCCTGCGAACGGTGGCCTTCTTGACGTTCCCGGCCTTCTTGGTGGCGGTGGCCTTGCGGGCGGGCGCCTTTGTCCCGCTGGCCATCGCCTTGCGGGCGCCCGGGGTCTTCGCGGCAGTCGCCTTGCCGGCTGTCGTCTTGCGGGCCGTCGTCTTCTTTGCGGCGGTCTTGCGGGCACCTGCCTTCTTCGTCGCACCGGTCGACTTGCGGGCGCCCGGACGCCTCGCGGGTCCCGCGGCGCGGCGCTCTGAGATCAGCTCGAGGGCACGCTCGAGTGTCAGCTCCTCGGCATCGTCACCCCGGCGCAGGGAGGCGTTGGTCGTCCCGTCCGACACGTAGGGCCCGAAACGGCCCGTGCGCAGCACGATCGCCGAGCCCGACTCCGGATCGGCGCCGAGCTCGCGGAGGGGGGCCGCCGAAGTGCCGTAGCGGCGCTGCTTGGGTGCCGAGAACAGCGACAGCGCCTCCGCGAGGCCGACGGTGAACAGCTGGTCCTCGCTCTCGAGGCTCCTCGTCTCCGAGCCCCGCTTCATGAAGGGCCCGAAGCGGCCGTTCGCGGCGACGATCTCCTCACCTGTGTCGGGGTCGGCACCGATCGTCCTTGGGAGCTGCAGTATCTGCAGGGCCTGCTCCAAGGTGATGTCCGGGGCGCTCATCGTCTTGAGCAGCGAAGCGGTGTGCGGCTTGTCGGCTGCGGTGCCAGCCTCCCCGAGCTGTACATAAGGCCCGAAACGACCCGCTCTCACGAGCACCGTCTTGCCCGTCACCGGGTCGGTGCCGAGCACGCGGTCTGTCGAGGGGTGCTCCAAGAGCTCCTCGGCCCGCTCCAAGGTGAGCTCGTCGGGGGCCAGGTCGCCCGGCACCGCCGCCCGGTCCTCGCCCCGCTGCAGGTAAGGGCCGTAGCGGCCCACGCGGATGACGATCTCGCGGCCCTGGGAGTCGGTGGCCAACGGGATCGAGTTCACCTCCCGGGCATCGATCTCGTCGAGATGCAGCGACACGGCCTCTTTGAGCCCGTGTGTGCCGTCCACCGCCAGCGAACGGCCGGCCGTCACGGCGGGCCGGTCCGCGCCTGGGCGGTGCTCGCCGAAATAGAAGCGTTCGAGCCAGGGCACCTGTTCCTCGCTGCCCGAGGCTATGTCGTCAAGGTCGTCCTCCATGGAGGCGGTGAACCCGTAGTCGACCAGCTTCGCGAAGTGGTCCTCCAAGAGCCCGACAACGGCGAAGGCGGTGAAGGACGGGACCAGTGCCGTGCCTCTCTTCCACACGTAGCCCCGGTCCTGGATGGTGCCGATGATGCTCGCGTATGTCGAGGGGCGCCCCACCCCCAGCTCCTCGAGGCGCCGGACCAGCGAGGCCTCGGTGTAGCGTGCCGGCGGCTTGGTGGCGTGCTCCTCGACCTCGAGCGCCTCGCAGTCGACCGGCGCCCCGGCGGCGAGGCGGGGAAGGCGGACTTCCGGGTCGCCACGGCGCTCGGTGCGCCCGTCGCCGTTGTCGTCCTCGTCCTCCCGGTAGACGGCCAGGAAGCCCGGATCGGTGATGACCGTGCCCGTCGCCATGAAGACCGCGGCCGACCCGGCGGGGGCGACCGGCGACGCCTGGAGGGTGCGACCCTGGATCCGCGCGCGTGCGGTCGTCCCGGTGGCGTCGTTCATCTGCGATGCGACCGTCCGCTGCCACACGAGCTCGTAGAGGCTGCGCTCCTCGCCTCTGAGCTCGCCCGAGATCTGCGCCGGAGTACGGAAGCGGTCGCCGGCGGGCCGGATGGCTTCGTGGGCCTCCTGGGCGTTCTTGACCTTGCTGCGGTACACGCGGGGAGCGCGCGGGACCGACTGTGCGCCGTAGAGGGCCTGGGCCTGTTCTCTGGCGGCCTTGACGGCGGTGTCCGAGAGCGTCGTCGAGTCGGTCCTCATGTAGGTGATGTAGCCCCGCTCGTAAAGGCGTTGCGCGACCTGCATCGTCCGTTGTGCAGAAAAACGCAGCTTGCGTGCTGCCTCCTGCTGGAGCGTCGAGGTGATGAAAGGGGCGGCCGGGGACCTGCGGTAAGGGCGCTCCTCGACGCTCGCCACCTCGAAGTCGGCGCCCGTGAGGGCCTCGACCAAGCCGCGGGCTGCTTGATCGTCGAGGAGGACGACCTCGTCGGCTGAGGTGAGCGTCCCGGTGGAGCTGAAGTCCTCGCCGGTGGCCACGCGACGGTCGCCGACCTCGACGAGCCTTGCCGCGAAGGGCTGTGACTCGGCGGAGAAGCTGCCTTCCACGCTCGACCAGCTGGCCGAGCGGAACCGCATGCGCTCCCGCTCGCGCTCGACGACGATCCGCGTGGCGACGCTCTGCACGCGGCCGGCCGACAGGCCCTTTGCGACCTTGCGCCACAGCACCGGCGAGACCTCGTAGCCGTAGAGCCGGTCGAGGATGCGCCTGGCCTCCTGCGCGTCGACAAGGCGGCGATCGAGCTCGCGGGGGTGCTCGATGGCCGAGCGTATGGCCGCAGGCGTGATCTCGTGGAACACCATGCGCGAGACCGGGACGCGGGGCGAGAGCACCTCCACGAGGTGCCAGGCGATCGACTCGCCTTCACGGTCCTCGTCTGTCGCGAGATACACCTCGCTCGCCGCGCCCACGAGGCGGCGCAGCTTGGCGACCTGTTCCTTCTTCTCCCGAGACACGACGTACAAGGGCTTGAAGTCGTTGTCCACGTCGACGCCGAGACGAGCCCAGGGCTCTGCCTTGAAGGCCGCCGGCACGTCCGCCGCGGAGCGGGGGAGGTCTCGTATGTGGCCTATCGAGGACTCGACGACGTAGTCACCGCCGAGATAGCCAGCGATGGTCTTCGCCTTCGCCGGGGACTCGACGATCACTAGTGGCTTGGGCATATGTGCTCGTCCTGGTAAGGGCGGACGGCCGGGCTTGCGCCGTTCCGCAGTGGCTTAGGAGCCGACGGCGGCGTCGCCGGCAATAGCTGGGGCCCCGTGCCCGGATCCCTGGTCCGAAAGTGCCCCTTCAGTCCCCGCCGCCTCAGGTTCGAGCATGCTAGTCGAGCGCTTCGAGAATGCAATCGAGGACAGGAGGATCACCAGGGCGACCGCCGCGATCGCAAAGCGGGCGCCGTCGTTGTGCCTGAGGGTGATCACGGCCGGCAAGATGAGCAAGGACACGAGGTTCATCACCTTGATGAGCGGGTTCAGCGCCGGTCCGGCGGTGTCCTTGAACGGGTCGCCGACTGTGTCGCCTATGACCGCCGCCTTGTGCGACTCGGAGCCCTTCCCGCCGTAATGGCCGTCCTCGATGTACTTCTTGGCGTTGTCGAAGGCACCCCCCGAGTTCGAGAGGAAGTTCGCCATCAGCTGGCCTGTGAGGATCGTGCCCGTGAGGAAGGCACCGAGGGCTATGTAGTTGATCCCGAAGCCGACGATGACCGGCGACAGGACTGCGAGAAGCGCCGGGGTGGCGAGCTCGCGCTGGGCCGCAGCCGTGCAGATCGAGATGACCCGCCCGTACTCCGGCTTCTCGGAGTAGTCCATGATCCCGGGGTGCTCGCGGAACTGACGGCGCACTTCGTGCACGACCGTGCCCGCCGAGCGGCCGACGGCCCGGATGGCGAGCGAGGAGAACAGGAAGGCGATCGACCCGCCGATGAGAAGGCCGACGAAGGTCGTCGGGATGGCGACGTTGATCTGGGTGAGCGGGTTGTGGAACAGTGCGTCGCCCGTGACGTTCTTGAGAGCTGGCAGCTGGTTGCCGATTGTCTCGACGAACGAGGAGAAAAGGGCCACCGCCGCGATGACAGCCGAGCCGATGGCGACACCTTTTGTGATCGCCTTGGTGGTGTTGCCGACGGCGTCGAGGCTGACCATGACACGCTCGGCCTCTCCGGTGAACTCGCCCGACATCTCGGCGATGCCGGCCGCGTTGTCCGAGACCGGACCGAAGGAGTCCTCCGAGATGATCATCCCGGTCGTGGAGAGCATCCCTATGCCGACAAGGGCCACGAGGTAGAGCGATACGGTCAGCTTGCCGCCGCCTAGGGCGACGGCGCTCGACACGGCGATGACGATGGCGATGATCGCCCATACGCTCGACTCGAGGCCGATCGAGATGCCGGCCAGCACCGTCGTAGCCGGCCCGGTGCGGGTCGCGTCGGCGATCTGTCGCACCGGGGCGCGCTCGGTCGAGGTGAAGTGCTCGGTGATCAGGCTCGCCACGTTCGCGAGCGCTATGCCGATTAGCACGGCCCAGAAGACCTTCAGATTGTGGACGTAGAACTGCGCCACGAGGAAGGCCCCGATCAAAGTGAGCACCGTGCCGGTCCTGAAACCACGGTTGATCGGCGCCATCGCCGTCTTGTCGCGCTCGCGCCCGCGCACGATCATGATGCCGAAGGCGGACGTGAGGATCCCGATGCCTGCGACGATGAGCGGGTAGAGCAGCCCGCGGGCGGCCGGCAGGTGGAGGGTGTTGAAGGCGGAGTAACCGAGGATCAACGAGGCGATGATCGTGATCTCGTAGGACTCGAAAAGGTCGGCCGCCATCCCGGCGCAGTCGCCGACGTTGTCGCCGACGTTGTCCGCGATCGTGGCGGCGTTGCGGGGGTCGTCCTCGGGGATGCCCGCCTCGACCTTGCCGACGAGGTCGGCGCCCACGTCGGCGGCCTTGGTGAAGATGCCGCCGCCGACACGCATGAACAAGGCGATGAGCGACGCCCCGAAGCCGAAGCCGACGAGCACCGCGGTGGCACTGTTCTGGAAGATGAACACGATCGTCGTCGCCCCGATGAGGCCGAGGCCGACGCACAGGAGACCCGTGATGCCCCCGGTGCGGAAAGCGACCTTCAAAGCCGGCGCCAGCTTGCCCTCGCGGGCCGCGGAGGCGGTCCTGACGTTGCCGCGGACCGACAGGCTCATACCGATGAAGCCCGTCATGCCCGAGAACAGGGCACCGCACAAAAAGGCGATCGCCCTGGCGAGCCCGGACTGCACGAAGGTCAGGGCCACCGACCCGTCAGGGCGCACGACCTTGGTGGCGGTGAAGAACACGAGGACCATCAAGGGCACGACGATGATCGCGATCGTCTTGAACTGCCGGCGCAGGAAGGCGCCGGCTCCTTCTTGGACAGCCGCTGCGATCTCGCGCATCTTGTCGGTGCCGGTGTCCGCGGCGAGCACGCCCCGCATCAGATAAAGGGCCGTCGCGATCGCCACCACGCCCGTTGCAAGGGCGAACACTAGCCAGGCGCGCTCGGCCCCTCCGAGCACGAAGGCCTGGTAGCCGCCGGTCGCGAACAGGTTCGGGGGCATCTTTGCTCCTTTGGTCGGGTCGGCTCGGACAATACGGGAGGGAGCCGGCAGATTCAAACTCGCAATTAATTGGTCAGGTCGTGTCCCTCACATACCGTGTCCGGGCGGTGCTGGCGCCGGCGACGCCTGCCCGAGTGCTTCGCGCACCCAGGCTCAGCTGTGACCGGGCCCGCCCGCGCCTGTTCCGTGGACCCCCGCAGGAGCTTCGGCGTGCTCGGGCGTGGAGATAACCCAGTAGAGGGGGTTCACCATCCCCACGTTGCGGCCGCGCGTCGCGACCATCCCCTCGACCACCACCCGTGCGCCTGGCTCGATGCCGGCCACGCGTCGGCGCCCCTGGAACACCGCCATCAGCTGGCCCGTCCCGTCCGCGATCATGCACTCGAGCGATGAGACACCGGCCCGCGGCTGCACGCGCACCGTGCGGATCCGTCCCGCGACACGGGCCCGCTGACGGGGACGCAGGTCGCCGATCGGGATCGCACCCGCGGCGACTCCTGACATCGAAACGCTCTGGAAGGCGGCGACGCGCTCCGCGGCTGTCTTGACGCCGGCTTCGCGCGCCGCCCGGCTCGGCTCATTCGTGCCGAACTCGGCGTCGTGCAAAGCTCCCGAGCCCCGCTCCCCTCCGGCCTTCCAGGGGACCAGCTGCCTGCGTCGCTTACCCAGCTGGAAGGGCACGATCGTCGCGTTGACGTTGGGCAGCTCGCCGACATAGGCGGCGATGCGGTCAGAGGTGCGGTCGTGCAACAGTCGCTGCCAGTATCCGGAGACGACGCGGTGGGGCAGGAGAACGCTGACTTCAGTCTGGCCGTCAGCCGCGACGTCCGCGATCAGCTCCATCGAGGCCCGGATGAGGCGCCGGTCGGGGCATTCGACGAGATCCAGAGGAAAGCGCGTGAGCCCGAGCTTGCCCCATTGCACCTCGAGCTCGGCGGCACGGGCGCTGTCCAGCACGAAATGCACCGCCCGTAGCTCGTCGGGGTCGAGCATCCTCGCGTACTGGAGGGCTCGGGCGTCGGCAAGGTCGAGGCGGTCGACGAACACGAGCACGACGTGGCGCCGCAGGATCGGCGCCACGAGGGCGTTGCCCACGTTCTCCTCCAGCTCCTTGCTCTCCTCTTCGTACTGTTTGTGGAGCCGTATCAAGGTGGGGACAAGGATGAGGAACAGCACGACGACGATCCAGACGCCTTCGCGGAACTTCACGATGACGAAGATCAGAACGACGCTGAGCGCCAACAACCCGGCGAAGCCGTTGATGGCGAGCTTGTACCTCCATCCCTTCTCGCGGGTGCGGAGGTGGTGGCGGGCCATGCCTGCGCCGGCCATGGTGAAGCCGGTGAACACCCCGACGGCGTACACGCCGACCAAGATGTCCAGTTGGGCCCGCGTCACGATGAGGAGCGCCTCGGCGGCGATGGCGAGGATGATGATCCCGTTCGAGAACACGAGCCGGTGGCCCCGGCGGGTGAGCCGGCGCGGCAGGAACGAGTCCTCGGCTACGAAGCTGGCGAGGTTCGGGAACCCGTTGAAGCTCGTGTTTCCCCCGGTCCAAAGGATCAGCACCGTTGCGGCCTGCACGAAGAAGAAGCCGAAGCGCCCGTACCAGGCGGAACCGAAGACGTACTTAGCCTCCTGGGACAGCACCGTCGGGCTGCCGTTCAGATAGGGGACGGCGTGGGTGATGTGGGCGAGCAGCGAGACGCCCGACACGAGGGAACCGAGGATGATCGCCATGATGACCAGCACGCGGCGGGCGTTGGGGCCCTCGGGCTGGCGGAAGTTGGACACGCCGTTCGAGATCGCCTCCAGGCCCGTCAGCGAGGAGCCGCCGTTGGCGAACGCCCGCAGCACGATGATGATCCCGGCCCCGTACAAAAGGCCGCTCCCGGGCGTGCCGAAAGGCACGATCTTCTCGTGAAATGGAATCGGATGGGCGTGCAACTGGCCGAGGGCGGCACGGATCAGTCCGATAATGATTAGAGATCCGGTCGCTGTAACGAACAGGTACGTCGGCAGGGCGAAGACGCGTCCTGCTTCTCGGATCCCCCGCAGGTTGCCGTAGCACATGAGGGCGACGACGACGACCGAGATCTCGACGTCCCAGTGCCCGAGCGAGGGAAAGGCAGAGGACACGGCGTCGGTCCCCGCCGCTACCTGCACGGCGACTGTCACAATGTAGTCGATGATCAAGGCCACAGCGGCTATCTGAGCCACCTTCACGCCGAAGTTCTCCCTGGCCACCACGTACGAGCCGCCGGCGCGGGTGTAGACCATGACGACCTCTCGGTAAGAGAGGGTCACGAAGAGGAGGACGACTATCACCGCCAGGGTGATAGGTAGAAGGAGGGTGAAAGCGGCCACCCCGACGGCCCTGACCAGGACGAAGAGGATCTCCTCAGTTCCATAAGCGGTGGAGGAGATGCAGTCCGGGGACAAGACGCCGAGCGCCATGGGCTTGCTCAGGCGTTCGACGGAAAGGCGCTCTGTGACGAGCGGCGGTCCGAGCAGTGCCTTTTTCAGACGATAAGAGAACGACTCGGGCAGGATTACGACTTCACCCAGCTCCTGGCGGGTGAACCTCTCGCCGTCGGCTGTCTCGCCACGGTGCGCTGCCGTCGGCGAAGCCACATCTAAGGCCGTGGGCGTGCCAGCGTCGTCAATGGTTTCGCCCGGCACAACCATCGAGCGTACTTTGTCGCCCTCAGGCCTATCAGGGGACCGGCCCCCGGAGGCAGAGCGGTGGCCGGGTGCTGTGAGTTGTGTAGGCACGCTCGCGGGTGTTCGATAGGTGTCATGCACGTCATCGTCGTCGGGTGCGGCAGGACCGGCGCGGGACTGGCCGTCGAGCTGACCAACGCCGGCCATTCGGTCGCGATAATCGACAAGCTCTCCCGCGCCTTTCGCCGCTTGCCGGCCGAGTGGCCCGGACAGCGCATCGTCGGCTTCGGGTTCGACAGGGACCACCTGGAAGAAGGTGGGGCGAGACGTGCTGACGCGCTCGCCGCGGTCACGAGCGGCGACAACTCGAACATCCTCTGTGCCCGCATCGCGCGGGAGACCTACGAGATCGCGAACGTGGTCGCCCGCATCTACGACTCGCGTCGCGCCGAGATCTTCCAGCGCCTCGGAATTCCCACCGTGGCGACGGTGCCCTGGACGATCGACCACGTGCTGCGCAGGATCCTTCCCGAACGTGCTGCCGCCGAGTGGAGCGACTCGACGGGCAACCTTCACCTCATAGAGCGGCCCCTGCCCGCCGAGTGGGAGGGGCATCCTCTTCCGGCTTCGGTTCTTAGCGGAGAAGGTTTGCGCGTCGTGGCCGTGACGCGGGCGGGCCTGCCGACCATCGACGTCGGTGATCTCGTCGGTCAAGAAGGCGACGTCCTGCATCTCGTCGTCACCTACGGCGTTGAGGCCAAGCTCCAGACCCTGTTCCCTGCCTCTTCGCTCGTCTCGGGATCGAACGAGGAGGCGAAGCACCTGTGAAAGTGGCCATAGCGGGCGCAGGCAACGTGGGGCGGTTCCTCACCGACGACCTGGCCCGAGGCGGGCATGAAGTGGTGCTGATCGATCGCGACCCCGACCGACTGGCTTCTCTGCCGCCAATGGAGGGTGTCCGCTATGTCACGGCCGACGCCTGCGAGGTGTCCTCCCTGCAGGCGGCCCACTTCGACGAGATGGACGTCGTTGTGGCCGTGACCGGCGACGACGAGGACAACCTCGTCGTGTCGCAGCTCTCCAAGCAGGAGTTCGCCGTGCCAAGGGTGATCGCGAGGGTGAACCACCCGAAGAACCACTGGCTCTTCAACGAGATGTGGGGCGTGGACGTCGCGGTCTCGACACCTCATCTGCTCGCAGGCCTCGTGGAGGAGGCCGTATCGGTAGGCACTCTCGTACGCCTGCTCCAGTTCGAAGGCGGTCACACCCGCTTGATGGAGGTGACGCTCGACGCCGACTCGCCCGTTCTCGGCAGAGAGTTCGGGTCGCTCGTGCTTCCCCGCGGCTCCGCAGTCGTCGCCCTCGTGCGCGACGGCCACGTCGTCGTGCCCCGGGCGGACGCGCCGTTGGTCGTCGGGGACGAGGTCGTGCTGCTCGTCAGCGCCCAGTGCGAGGACGAAGATATCCGCTCGCTTCTCCTCGAAGACTCGTGACCGGCGCCCGCGACGACAGTCACAACGGGGAGGAGCCTGAACAAGCGCCGCAACGGCCCGAGGAAGCTGAGCTGCCCGAGCCCGGCGGACCCGACCTTGCAGATGGCGCGGACGGACTAGCCGGGCCCGACGGAACCCCGCCGCCGACGGCACCGAAACGGCGCCGGAGCCGAAACCGCGGACGCCATCGCCACGGCACAGAGACCGCCGCGCCGACCGAGGGCGCGACCAGTTCCGCGGAGGACGCCCCCGATGGCTCGCCGAGCGGCGACAGCCCCGGCGCGGAGGTCTCGCGGGGCCTGAAACGCCCCGTCCCGCCCAGCTACGGGCAGCTCGAAGCGGCCTTCTTCGACCTCGACAAGACGGTCATCGCCAAGGCCTCCATGGTGGCCTTCGGACGGCCCTTCTACCACGGCGGCCTGATCAACCGCCGTACGGCGCTGCGCGCCCTGTACGGTGAGCTCGTCTACCTGCACCTCGGCGCGAGCGAGCAGAAGCTGAACCGCATCCGCGAGAGCGTCCTCAAGCTGATCAGGGGCTGGCGGCGCGACCGGGTGTGCGAGATCGTCGCCGAGGCGATCGAGGAGATCGTCGAGCCGATCATCTTCGAGGAGGCCGCCGACCTGATCGACTGGCACCGGGATCAGGGACGCCTCGTCGTCATCGTCTCGGCGTCGCCCGAGGAGATAGTCATCCCGTTGAGCAGGTTCCTGGGTGCCGACGAGTGCATAGCGAGCCGGGCACAGCTGGACGACGAGGGACGCTACACAGGCACGATGCAGTTCTACGCCTTCGGGCCGTTCAAGGCCGAGGCGATGGACGTCCTCGCGTCCGAACGCGGCATCGACCTTGCCGCTTCGTACGCGTACACCGATTCCTACACCGACCTACCCATGCTGGAGGCTGTCGGCCATCCCGTGGCCGTGAACCCGGACCGGGTGCTGAACCGCTACGCGCGCGAGCACGATTTCGAGGTCCTCCACTTCAGCCAGACCGTCAGCCTGTGGAGCCGGGTCCGCGACAGGATCGGGGCCGTCCCACCCCGCCCCGCCATCGCGGCATCGGCGGGCGCCGTGGCTCTCGGCGTCGCAGCCGCGGCAGCAGGCTGGTGGGTGGGCTCACGCAGGCGCGAAGCCTGATTCGGCCTGCGGGGGATGCCGCTGCGTCAGTCCCCGCGGAGGCGCTTCGCCGCGATCACACCCAGCGCGACGAGCAGTGCCAGTATCACGAGCTTCTTGATCATGGCGCCATCGTAGCCAGCCCGGCCGGCGGCTGGGTGCGCAGCTCGGCGCCGAGGGTGCTCCAAAATCGCCCCGCGCCGAGGGAGCGGTGAAGCTCGCTGCTCGGACACGCAAAGACAGCCTCGTATGGCGAACGGTGGGCCAGGCGGGACCGGGCCGCCAGGGCGGCCGGGATCAGACGGTCAGAAGGTCCCTCGCGCCGGTGTCGCTCGAGGGGTGCCTCAGCTTGGACATCGCACGCGCCTCGATCTGGCGTATCCGCTCCCTGGTGAGGTTGAAGTGCTCGCCGACCTCCTCGAGCGTGCGCGGCTCACCCCGGTCCAGGCCGAAGCGAAGCTTTAGGATCTCACGCTCCCGCTCGTCTAAGGGGGCGAGGAGACGGTTGATCTCGAGCGGCAAAAGGGCCGTAGCGGCGACCTCGAACGGTGACTCGGCCGAACGGTCCTCGACGACGTCACCGAGCTCGGCATCGCCGTCTTCACGCAGCGGCTCCGACAGCGACAAAGGCTCGGCACGGAATCTGAGCGCCTCGATCAGCTTGTCCTCGGGCAGCTCCACCTCGATGCCGAGCTCCACCAGAGTCGCCGGGCGGCCGAGTTTGAGCTCGAGGCGGGCCTGGGCCTTCTGTACCCTGGCCAGGGTGTCTCCTGCATGAACGGGGAGACGAATGGTACGTCCCGTATTGGCAATGCCACGGGTAATCGCCTGGCGGATCCACCAGGTTGCATAGGTCGAGAACTTGAATCCCTTACGCCAATCGAACTTCTCGACGGCGTGCATGAGGCCGAGGTTGCCCTCCTGTATCAGGTCGAGCAAGGGCAGGCCGGATGCCTGATATTTCTTCGCGATCGAAACCACCAAACGAAGGTTCGACTGGACGAAGGTCCGCTGGGCCATCTCGCCCTCGCGGACCTTCCGGTTGAGCTCGCGGCGCCTGGTGGGGGTCATCCCCTTGGACTTCGACCTCAGCTCCTCCTCGGCCCCCCAGCGAGCCTCGATGGCCTGAGCGAGGCGAACCTCGTCATCCTTTGTGAGCAGCGGATACTGGCCTATATCGGTCAGATAAAGCCTGACGAGATCTTCTTCGTCGCGCTCAACTCGCTCTTTCGCCAAGATACAAAGGCCTCCGTGGGTTCGGCCGGTACAGCTTGCGCTGTTCCGAAGTTATTGACGCGAAGGCAGGGCCTTGCGCGTCCGACCGTCGCTGCCCCACACCGCGCCGGTCAGCGAACCTTGCGCTGCTTCCTTACTCGAACGTAAGTGTAACGGTGGAGTCAAGCTTGCCCGCGCAGCGGTCCTTGCCCTGGCTGAGCCGTCGTGCTATGTGGGCCCAACCGCAGGCCGAAGGGCCGAGCACTCCGCGCGCGCACAGCTCGGAGATTCAGCGGGAGGACTGAGCCCGCCCGGGGCCGCCCGGGTGCTCAAAGCCGGCCGCGCCAGTCCCGTCCGAGGCCCGGTACCTGTTCGTGATCGGCATCCGCCTGTCCTTGCCGAAACCACGGCTCGTGACCCTCGGGCCCGGGGGGGCTTGACGCCGTTTGTACTCGGCGTGATCGACCAGATCGATGACCCTGCGCACCGTCGCCTCGTCGAAACCCTCGCTGACGAGGTCGAACACCGTCAGATCGCGTTCGACGTAGCCCTCGAGGATCGGGTCCAGGACACCGTAGGGGGGAAGGCTGTCGTCGTCGCGCTGGTCCGGTCGCAGCTCGGCCGAGGGAGGCTTGTCGATCACCGCACGAGGGATCAGGTCGTGACCCGCGATGGCGTTGCGGCGCTCGCACAGCTCGTAGACGAGCGTCTTCGGAACGTCCTTCAAAACGGCGTAGCCGCCCGCCATGTCCCCGTACAACGTGGCATACCCGACGGCCATCTCGCTCTTGTTGCCGGTGGTCAAAACGAGCCATCCCCGTTCGTTCGAGATGGCCATCAAGATGATCCCGCGTATGCGTGCCTGGAGGTTCTCACCGGCGAGCCCCGGGTCACGGCCGACGAACAGGGGCCCGAGCATCTCCAACAAGACACCGTGGGCCGCTTCGATCGGGACAGTGTCGCTGCCGATTCGGAGATTCTCGACCAGCGAGGAGGCGTCCTCGAGCGATCCCGCGGAGGAGAACCGCGACGGCATCAGCACGCCGTGCACCCGGTCCGGGCCGAGAGCGTCGGCCGCGACCGTGGCCACGAGCGACGAGTCGACGCCTCCTGACAGTCCCACCAGCACTTCACTGAAACCGTTCTTGCGGACGTAATCGCATGTCCCCACCACGAGCGCCTCGTAGACCTCCGCGACGCGGTCGAGGCGTCGCGCGACCGGTGCCGGCGCCTTGGCCTGCTGGCCGGTGAGCACGGCCGCGGACCCTGTCGGGGACTGCGGCGCCTGTGAGATCGTCACGAGCGGCAGTGGCGACATTCCCTCGTGGCCGCGCGGGTCCAAGAGCCGCTTGCGGAAAACCGGACGGATCGCAAGGTCACAGAGGACAAGGTCCTCACGGAACTGCGGGCCCGAGGCGACGAGATCGCCGTCGTGGTCAAAGACCATGGAGGCTCCGTCGAAGACCAGCTCGTCCTGACCGCCGACGAGGTTGACATAAGCAAGCGCGCAGGACGCGTCGGCGGCGCGGGTGGCGAGCATGCGCTCGCGCTGGGCGCCTATGCCCGCGCGGTACGGCGAGGCGTTGATGGTCACCACCAGCTCCGCGCCTCCCTCACCGAGGCGGCCGACCGGCCCCGACGGGCTCCAGACGTCCTCGCAGATGGTCACCCCCACGCGGACCCCACCGATCACAAAGAGCCGGTCCGACACGGCCCCCGGAGCGAAGTAACGCCGCTCGTCGAAGACTCCGTAGTTGGGGAGCAGCTGCTTTCGCACGATCCCGCGCACGGCGCCCCCGTCGCAGACCGCCGCGGCGTTGTAGAGGTCGCCGTCCTCCTCCACAAAGCCGACGACGGCCGCACAGCTCTGGGTGGCGGCCGCCACCTTCTCGAGGGCCAGGAGATTGCCCGCCACGAAGCCAGGCTCGAGCAGCAGATCCTCCGGTGGGTAACCGGTGAGCACGAGCTCGGGGAACACCGCCAGTTGGGCTCCTCCGGCCTCGGCAATGGCCAGCTGGGCGATCACCTTTTCGGCGTTGCCCTCGAGGTCGCCGACGGTGGCGTCCAACTGGCAAAGCGCTATGCGCAGACTGCCCACGTCGCAAAGCGTACTGGCGGCGCGCCGGGCCAACATCGATGACTAGAGCCGCCTGGCGGCGCGGACAGTAGCCTCTTTGGGAGGACGCCTGCCCATGCCACCGCCACAGCTGCTCGACGAGGTCGTCCGTGCGTCTGCGGCTCCCGACTCGGTGAGGCTGGTGGCCGACCAGCTCTTCGCCGCCTTCCCGGAGGCCAGGGAACGACTGGAGTCCGAGCCCGCCCTCGTGGCCAGGTTCGCTGCCGTGGCCGCCGCCAGCCGCTCGTTGTCGCGCGTTCTCGTCACCGATCCGGCGGCCCTCGATGTTCTCGCAGAGCTCGGCGCGCCCCCGCCGGGACCACCCGCGGGCCCTGGCGCGATGCGCTTTGACCCTGGTGGCGCCGACGACGTCGAGGACCTCGTGCGCCGCAAGCAGCTTTGCCTCCTGGAGGTCGCCGCCCAGGACCTGAACGGCCTGAGCGACCTCGAGCAGGTGACCGGCTCGCTCTCGGTCGTCGCCGACCGGGTCCTCGTCGGCGCCGTCCGCCTCGCCGGGGCGGACAACGACCTCGCCGTCATCGCCATGGGCAAGCACGGGGCGCAGGAGCTCAATTACTCGAGCGACATCGACATCCTCCTCGTGGCCGCCGATGCCGGCGAGGTCGACCCCGGCCTCGCGCGCTCGGTCGTGGCGATCGGTTCGCGCGCCTTCCGCATCGACACCAACCTGCGCCCGGAGGGGCGTTCGGGAGTGCTCGTCCGGTCCGTGGACTCCTATGTCGCCTACTGGGACCGGTGGGCTCGGCCCTGGGAGTTCCAGGCGCTCTTGAAGGCCCGCTACGCCGCCGGCGACCCGGCGACCGGGCGGCTGTTCGAGGAGGTGGCGACGGAGCACCTCTGGTCCCGGCGGTTCGGGGCCGACGATCTCGCCGAGCTGAGGACGATGAAGGCCCGCACAGAGTCGATCGTCGCGAAGAGGGGCCTCGACCACCGCGAGCTCAAACGGGGCCAGGGCGGCATCCGGGACGTGGAATTCTCCGTTCAGCTCCTGCAACTCGTCCACGGCGGCAGGGACCCGGCCTTAAGGTTGCGGGGGACACTTCCCTGCCTCGCCGAGCTGGCGGACGCCGGCTATGTGGCGTCCGAGGACGCCGCCGCCCTCGCCATCGCCTACCGCTTCTTGCGCACCGTCGAGCACCGCCTGCAGCTCGTCGAAGAGGCGCAGGTCCACACGGTGCCCGCCGACCGGCCTTCGAGGGATCGTCTCGCGCGGGTGCTCGGTTTCCGGGGCCTGCCCATGCAGACCCCCGGCGAGCGCTTCGACACCGTCCTCGCCCATCATCAAGCCACGGGCAGGGCGATCCACGAAAGGCTGTTCTTCAGGCCCCTGCTCGAGGCCTTTGCCGGCGGAGGAGCGCGCGAGCTGGCCGCGGCCCACGACCACGACGGGGCAGTCGAGCGCGGCCTGGAGTCCGACGCCGCCGAGGAGCGCCTAGCAGCCTTCGGTTTCGCGGACGCCGACCGGACCCGCCAGGCCCTGAGCGAGCTCACAAGGGGCCTCACGCGCTCGTCGAGGTTGATGCAGCAACTGCTTCCGCTGCTGCTCGACTGGCTCTCCGAGTCGCCGGACCCGGACCAGGGCCTTGTCGGGCTGCGGACCCTGGCCGGCGCCCCTCACCGGCGCGACCTGCTCGTGACCGCTTTCCGGGAGTCGCCCGAGGTGGCTCGGCGGCTATGCCTGCTTCTCGGAACGAGCCGCCGGCTCGGCGAGATCATTGCCCGGCACCCCGATTTCGTGGAGCTCCTCGACGACCGGACGGCTCTTTCGGACCTCGACGCCGGAGAGCTCGCCCGCAAAGCCGTGATCGCCGCTGACCAGGGGCCCTACAGGCGCCCGACGGCCTTGAGGCACTTGTACGAGACCGAGACCGTGCGAATCGCGGCCCGTGACCTGTTGGGCTTCGCGGGCCTGCACGAGACCGGGCGTGCCCTGGCAGATCTCGGGGCGGCCGTCGTCGCGGCGGGCCTGCACGCGGTGACGCCGGGTGTGCCCATGGCCGTGATCGCCATGGGCAGCTTCGGCGGGGCGGAGATCGCCTACGGCAGCGACCTCGACGTGCTTGTCGTCTACGAGGGCAAGACCGCTTCGGACATGGAGGAGGCCGAGCTCGCGGCATCCCTCCTGTTCCGGCTCTGCAACGGGTCCACGCCCGCCGAGGGGATCGTCCGGATCGACGCCTCGCTGCGGCCCGAGGGCCGCCAGGGACCGCTCGCCCGCAGTCTCGACGCCTTCGAGCGCTACCACCAGCGCTGGGGCGAGACCTGGGAGCGCCAGGCCTTGTTACGCGCGCGGCCAGTAGCAGGTGACAAAGCGGTCATCGAGCGCTTCGCCGCGCTCGCGGACCAGGCGGTGTGGTCGACCCCGTTCGACGACTCGTCCGAGCGGGAGATACGCAGGATGAAGGCCCGCATCGAGCGCGAGCGGATCCCTCCCGGCGATGACCCGCTGTTCCACTTGAAGCTCGGTCGTGGCTCGCTCACCGATGTGGAGTGGACCGCACAGCTGCTCCAGCTCCGTACCGGCACGCCGGCGACTTCGACGCGTGACGCGCTCGACCTGCTCGAGGCCGCGGGGGCCCTCGAGGCCGCGGACGCCGCCGCCCTGCGGGAGGCCTACGGGTTCTGCGCGAGGACGCGGAACCGCTGGCACCTCGTGGGGAGCTACGTCGCCGGGGCCGGGGGAGTGGCCGGCGCCGGCGCGGATGCCATGCCGAGCCAGCCCCATCTCCAGTCGCGCCTTGCGAGGAGCCTCGGCACGACCCCGACCGAGCTGCGCGAGTCCTACCGCCGCGTGACCAGGCGCTGTCGCAAGGTGGTCGAGCGCGTCTTCTACGGACTGTGAGCCCGGGCGGGCAAACCAGAGGCGCCTGATTCACAGCCGGTTCCCAGGCTTCCTTCACTTCCTACCCAGCCGGCCACCCGAAGCTTTGCCGATGCTCGCCTCTGCGACCGTGCCGACCGCACCTGTCCCCGGCCCCGGCCCTCGAGGTGGCCGGCAGCATGGTCCGAGGGGGGATGCGAGAAGCCGGCCGCACGCCCGGCGCGAGTGGCCGGCCAACGTGGTCACCGCAGTGGCCTCCCTCGGGTTCGGCGTCACAGTCGCGCTCGGCCTTACGGCCCTGACCCGGGGGTCGCTCGCGGCACCGGGCGGGATCGAGATCGCCGCCGGCCAGATCGCCGGCCTGGTCGGCAGCTACCTGCTCCTCGTCATGCTCGTGCTGATATCGAGACTTGCGTGGCTGGAAGCTGTCCTCGGCCAGGACCGCCTCGTGCGCTGGCACCGCCGTCTCGGCCCGTGGCCCATCGTCCTTCTCGGCTGCCATGCCGTGCTCATCACCGTCGGCTACGCCGAGCAGGCGTCGGTCGGGCCCTGGCACGAGCTCGCCATCCTGCTCAAGTCCTACCCGGACGTGCTGATGGCGACCGTGGCTTTCGGACTGTTGGTCATGGCCGGCGTGAGCTCGTTCCGGGCCGCCCGCAAGCGGATGCGCTATGAGACCTGGTGGGCCGTGCACCTGTACACCTACCTGGCGATCGCCCTCGCCTTCTCCCACCAGCTGGCCGACGGCGCCTCGTTCGTCGGCCATCCGCTGGCCAGGCTCTTCTGGGTCGTCGTGTGGGCCTCGACGGCTGGCGTCGTGCTCGTCTACCGGGTGTGCCTTCCCCTCTGGCGCACGCTCTACCACCGCCTGCGCGTGGCCGAGGTACGCGAGGAGGGCCCGGGGGTCGTCTCGGTGATCTGCTCGGGGCGCCACCTCGAACGGCTCGGCGCCGCAGGCGGGCAGTTCCTGCAGTGGCGTTTCCTCCACGACGGCCTCTTCTGGCAGGCCCATCCCTACTCGCTGTCCGCGCTGCCGCGACCGCCCTTGCTCCGGGTGACCGTCAAGGCGCTCGGCGACTCCTCCGAGTCGCTCGCCAGGCTCCCGGTAGGCACCCGCGTGGCCATCGAGGGGCCCTACGGCGTGGTCACGGCGCGTTCGCGCACCGGAGACAAGGTCCTTCTCGTCGCCGGCGGCGTGGGGGTCACCCCGATGCGCGCCATCCTCGAGGACCTGCCCGAGGGTGTCGACGTCGTCGTGATGCTTCGCGCGCCCACACGGGACGACCTGATCCTCCACGCCGAGGTGGAGGCGCTCGTCGCCGAGCGGGGCGGCCGGCTCCACCTGCTCGTCGGGAGCCGCCAGCGGGTGCGCCTCGACCACCACCTGCTCGGCCGGCTCGTGCCCGACGTCGCCGAGCGCGACGTCTACGTCTGCGGGCCCGAAGGCCTCACCGAGCGCGTCCTCGGTGCCGCGCGACACCTCGGCGTCGGCCCCGAGGCCATGCACACCGAGACGTTCGCGTTCTGACGACGACCACGACACCCGACCCCTATCGAGACTTGGAGATCATGAGATGAGGCGCACGCCGATCGTCCTGGCCGGAACCGCCGCAGGGCTCGCCGCCGTGCTCGGGTTCCACACCGAGAGCCTGGGCACCAACGTCGTGGCGACGCCCTCGGGCTCGTCATCAGGTGCGAGCACGGGCAAATCGACGACGACCACGACCGGGTCCTCGTCCAGTCCGGGCCGGGTCTCGAGCTCCGCGTCGACAACGACGACCACGACGGGGACGACGGGGACCCGCACGGCCCTCGGCGCCGACGTCCAGTACCGCTACGGGGACCTGGAGCTGCAGGTGACCGTCACCGGGAGCCGGATCACCAACGTCGAGCCCGTCGTCGACACGGCTTACGACCCGCGCTCGAGCCAGATCAACTCCTATGCCGAGCCGCTCCTCGTGAGCGAGACCATCGAGGCCCAGAGCGCCGCCATAAACGGCGTCTCGGGCGCGACCTTCACGAGCCAGGCTTACGTCCAGTCGCTGCAGGCGGCTTTGGACAAGCTCGGGATCAAGTAGAGCTCGCGTGGGCACACCCGCCCTCAAGGCGCCCCGGCGCCGCGACCCTGACCCCGGTGTCTTCGCGTGGGCCGGCCCGGTCCTCCGCCACGTCCAGGCCGTGATGGGCACGATGGTGTCGTTCGAGATTCGCATCGGCGACGCCGAGGCGAAGGCCGCCCATGTGGCCCTCGCCCGGGCGTGCTCGCGCCTCGAGCGCGCGGATGCCGTCTTCAGCACGTGGAAGCCGAACAGCCCGATGAGCCTTCTCCGCCGGGGCGAGATGACTCTCGGCGAGGCGCCGGCGGAGATGGCCGAGGTGCTCGAGCTTTGCAAGGTCGCCCGCGAGCTTTCCGGTGGGTGCTTCGACCCGTGGGCGATGCCCGGCGGGATCGACCCCACGGGGCTCGTCAAGGGCTGGGCGGCCGACAGGGCGCTCGGCGAGCTGCGGGCCGCGGGCGTGCGGGCCGCGACCGTCAACGCAGGCGGCGACCTCGCGAGCTTCGGCGGCCCGGGGCCGGGATGGCCCTGGAGGATCGGCGTGCGCGACCCCCGGGCCGAAAGCGCCCTCGCCTGCGTCGTCGAGTCGCCGGGGGCGGTCGCCACCTCGGGCTGTTACGAGCGCGGGCCCCATGTCATCGACCCCGCGACCGGCTGTCCGGGGACCCGCTGTGCCTCGGCGACTGTCACCGGTCCCGAGCTCTGGCTGGCCGATGCCCTCGCGACGGGCCTGGTCGTGGCCGGCGAGGCGGGCTTGGCCCTGATCGAGGCCGTCGAGGCCTACGAGGGCTGCGTCATCTCCGATGCCGGCTCGATCGCCATGACCGGTTCCTTCCCGGTGGCCACCTGACAGCACCTTGGGGCGACGTGACCGTGGGCCGAGGCGTCCATGGCTAGAACGTGCCGGCTCCGCCTAGACTCATGGAGTGCGCGTGACGGGCCTGATCATTCCGAGGACAGGCTGGTACATCACCTTGGGTCTTGTGTTCGGCATGCTGGCGTTCATGCGCTCGAACGCCTACCGGCGCCGCACCGGGTCGAGCCCCTGGCACATCCATCCCCTCGTCTGGGGGATCGTGAGCGTGTTCGTCACCTTCCTCGTCACGCTCATGTCCATCGTCTTTGTGGCCATAGCCGGGACGCTGCTTTCGATCTTCGCCTGGTCGCCCCGCTTCCAGGCGGGCCGCGGACCCAGTGGCGACGGCACCGATCACCGCGACGTGCGCAGCCTGACACCGGTTGTCGAACCTGGCCCGACGGCCGGATCCCCACCGCAGGCACCGGCGACGACCGCCCTTCGGGCCTGGCTCGCCGATCCCACCGGTCGCAACGAGCTGCGCTACTTCGACGGGTCCGGTTGGACCGAGCACGTGGCGAACAAGGGAGTCATCTCCGCCGATCCCTACTGAGCTAGGGCGCGTCCTCGCGCCTTGTGGCGCAGGCTCAGTCGCGGATGTCGGAACCCTCCACGGAACCCGCCTCGGGCTTGGACGGGGCCGGCGTCGAGGTCTCACGGGCGAAGATGAGCAGCGACTGGTCGAGACCGCCCAGCACCGTGTGCAGGCGGAAGCCGAACAGCTCCGGCTCGTTGAGCATGGCCTGCAGCCCGGGCGCCCCGGTCTCGCCGGAGTGAACCGCGCCCGTGTGCCACTCCTTCACCTTGTACTCGGTTGTCATGTCTTGCCTCGAGTCGTGTCGTGGTGTGCCTGATGACGCCGAAAAGCCTTACGGAATTGGGCGATCCTCACCGATCCCAGCAAGAAGACCACGAGGGCGCCGAGCGCCGCGGCCACCAGCAACGCGAGCGCGACAGGGAACCTGCCCGAGAAGGTGAGGAAACTGATCTTCGTCTTGTGGAGGTTCTGCACGACGAAGATGACCATCACCGCCGTCACCAACAGCGCCGGGATGACCCTTTGCCAGGCGCGCCCGGCGCGGCTTTTCGGGACAGCCAGCTCCTCTTGTCCATCCACGGGAGCCGGCCCCGGCGCATCGGTCTCTTCGTCGTCGCCGCCCACGTTCAACCCCGAAAGAAGGGGAGCAATTTCCACTCCGGCCGTGACTCGGGTCGCATGGGAACCACCGATCCAGTCCTACGACGTCGCTTCGGCGTCGCTCGAGATGCGCTGCATGCAGGATATACCTCGAAGGTCCGAAGCCCTTCCTGGTCGTGGCCCATGTCAGCCGCGCGCCGCCCGGCGCTCTCGCCGTCCCGGACGGCTCTTTCGACCCGGTGCCCCGCTGCTCAGACCGAGCGCCGGGGCATCCCCCTCGAGCTGGCGCATCATCCGGTCGACCTCGGTGAGGATGGCGCCGGACACCACCCACGCACCCGTCTCGTCCACCCGCCGAAGGCTGCGCAACGACTCGTCACGGGCCTCGCGCACGGCATCGAGGGCCGGGTCCACGCTCGGGCTGTCCCCCTTCAGGGCTTCGGCCTGGGCGCGATAAGCCAAGGACGTGCGCGCCAGCACCTCAGCCAGGCTGGCGGGCAGCCGCGGCGCTCCGTCGAGCTGATGGTCGAACAGCGTGCGCGCTATGGCACGCACCTGGGCCACCGAGTGCGTGAGAGCGGCGAGGGCCTGCGACAGCTCGGTCGAGGCGGTCTTGCGGCCGAAGGGGTCCACGCGCAGGAACGCCACCGCTTCGGCCACCAACGGGCGCGCGTGCTCCAGGTCCTCCTCGAGCGCCCGCGAGCTCGCCAGCCACACGTCGGTCTCGGTCGCTCCGGGGCTTCGCGCGATGCCCGCGCTCATCTCCTCGAGCAGGTCCGCGATGGACCCGGCCAGCGACGCGAGGGCTCGTCGGGCCCGCGAACGGGGGTCCCCCGGGTAGGCGACATAAGAGGCGGCAGCCCCAATGACAGCGCCGACGAGAGTCGCCCAGACCCGGTCCAACAAGGTGGTGGTGCTCACGGAGGTCCCGAGGGCGAGGATGAAGATGGCCGTTCCGGGGATCTGGAGCGATCCGCTCGCTCCGAGACGCAGCAGCTGGCCGGCGGCGAGCGAGACGAAGACCAAGGCGATGACCGCGAGCGCCGACAGGCCGACGGTCTTGAGGATAAGCACGGCCAAGAACACGCTGAGGCCCATGAGAACGGTCCGCCTCGCGCCGTCCAGCACCGAGGTCCGCACGGTCAGCTGGACTGCGTAGACAGCCGACGCCGCTCCGAAGGCCGGCGCAAAGCCGCCGAAGGGGAGGCAGACCGCCCATGTCGCGCCCGCGGCACCGGCTGTGACCGAGATGACCCTGAGCGTCCAGCGTGCCTCCCAAACCCTGAGGAGGAGGGCCTTAACTCCGGCGAGGAGGACCGCCCCCGAGCGCCTGGCGACGTAGGTCTCGCTACGCCTGCGCGTGGTGAGGCCGCCGACCGAAGCGGGCGGCTCGCCGGGCGACGACGAGGCCGCGGTGTCATCGGTCACGGTTCCGGGCACCGGGTCCTCGACGACACGGCCGTCGCCCTCGGCCCGGTCCCCCGCCTCGGGTCCCTGTGATGGAGGGCTCCCCACCTCACGAGCATGGAACATAAAGGGCGCGTCTGCCAGAGAATCTCCGCGCATGGACCGAGCCGGTGCCGCGTCAGGTCGTTCGGGGCCGGCCGCCGGGCTCAGCCGGCTCGGCTCGGGGCGGACTGGTAGCGGGCGACCGTGTAGCTGATTATCAGCGGGACGTCGAGCGCGAACAGGACCAGCATCGCCGTCAGGACCACGAGCGGCCCTCCACGGGTGTGGTTGTGGACGAAGGCGAACTCGATCAGCCCGGCCGCGATCACATATGACAGGAGCGTCCAGCGACCGACAAGGAAGAACTTGTCCCAGGCGAGGCCCCTCGTGCGAAAGAGCATGACGACGTTGACCAAGAGCAGGGCCGCGCTGGCGGCCGCGAGGCAGATCGGGGCGGTGAGCGGTGGCCGGCGCGGCGCGTACGAGGCCATGTAGACGCCCCCCACGACTATGAGCACTAGGGCCGCGGTACCGAGCTGGGCGACGGGCGCGAAGCGCTGCCGGGTGACGGGCGCGCCGGGCGCCTCGACATTCGACACGCTCATTGCGAGGCCACCCGGGTCATGATGATGAGCGTTGCGACCTGCATCAGGCCCGTGATGCCGGCGGTGTAGATGAATCGCTTCATCAGCTTGGCGATCACCTCGCCGTCGGGCCGCGGTTTGCGCATCTCGAAAAGCACGGCGATGTTCGCCGGCTCGAGAAGGCCCAGGGCGACGACCGCCATGACGCCGACGACGATGAACGACACGATCAGCCACGAGTGGTTCGGGCTCGACGCCTTCAAGTTGCCGAGGTCGAGCGCGAGCTGGTACCCGGAGGCGAGCGTCATGGCGACGAGCGTCGGCATGATGAGGACCATCTTCGGCATGAACCTGGCCGAGAACTCGGCGCGCGCCGGGATCGACATCCGCCCCAGGATCGGGCCGACGACGAGCCCGACGAACAGGTCTATGCCCGTCCAAAGACCGCCGCCGGCGACGTGGTTGAAGTCGATCCCCCACTGCCAGTTGAAGCCGATCGACGCGACCAGGAAGCCGAGCACGACAGCGACGACGGGCAGGCCCTTCAAAGGCACGATCTGGATGACCGGTCGGGGGGGCCCGAGGGCGCCCGGGCTACCGCCCTGTCCGGTCGCGGTCGCCAGCTCCGCGGCGGCGCCGGTCGACAAAGCGTCCACTCGCGTATCGGTCATAGTCCCCCTCCCCCGTCGCCACGGCGCGAACGTCGTGGTCGAAGACGTGACTCTAGCAACAGGGGCCGCCTTCGCAAAGGGATTCCTCGCCGACCGGGCGGCCGCCAGGACCCCGCCCGGCGCCGTGGCGGCTCGCGCCGGGCGGCTTCTTACAAGCTCGTGCGGGGCCGGTACTCTTTGATGGCAAAGGCGCGCCGGGAAGACTGGTCGGCAAACATAGGACTGGCCCAATGACCACCGATCGACTTCCCACATCTGTCCGCAGCTCGTCTGGCGGGCCCGGCGCGCCGGGGGCACCGGCGGAGCGCGCGCGGGCATGGGAGACGCGGCGCAAGTTCGCCAGCTGGCGCTGGGAGGCGCTCCGCACGACCTTCTGGCTCGTGCCGACGATCCTCGTCGTGGTCGCCACCGTGCTGTTCGTCATCACCTTCGCCATCGACTGGGCCGCCTACCAAGGGCACCTCACACTCCCGTTCTGGATCCGGACGGAGAGCGCGGACGCCGGCAGGGAGGTGCTGATCGCCATCGCCGCCGCGGTGATCACCGTCGTCGGTGTCGTGTTCTCGATCACGATCCTTGCCCTCACGCTGGCTTCCCAGCAGTTCGGTCCCCGCATGATGCGCAACTTCGTCCGGGACGTCGGGAACCAGGTGACCCTGGGCGTGTTCGTGGGCACGTTCGTCTACTCGACCCTCGCCCTCGGCGCCATCGCCATCGGCAGCCGGCGCGGCGTCTTCGTGCCCCACCTGTCCATCGCCGTCGCCGAGGCCCTGCTCCTCGTGGACCTGGCGGTGCTGATCTACTTCATCAACCACATCGCAAAGACGATCCAGATGCCGGAGGTGATAGCCGCGATCGCCCGTGACCTGATGCGGGAGATCGACGCCGAGATCGCCGAGCAGAAGCTGGACGAGAACGGCCCCGCCTCGGCCGACCACGGCAAGCCGCTGGACGAGCTGCTCCATCTCCTCGACACCGAGGGCTGCGCCGTCCCCGCCATCGAGAGCGGCTATCTGCAGTTCGTCGGCTATGCCCAACTGGTCCGGATCGCGACACACACAGATGCGGTCATCCGCCTCGCCCATCGGCCCGGCCACTTCATCGCCGCGGGAAGGCCGCTCGCAACCGTGTGGCCCAGCGAGTCGGCGCCACAGGTCGCCCAGGCTCTCGCCAAGGCACATGCGACGGGGCCGTACCGCACCTTGCAACAAGAGCCGGTGTTCGCCATCGACCAGCTCGTCGAGATCGCCGTCCGGGCGCTGTCGCCCGCCGTGAACGACCCCTTCACCGCCGTGACTTGCATCGACTGGCTCTCTGTGGGACTGAGGAAGATCTCCCATGCGACGATCGGCAAGGGCGTCTACAGGGACCGTGCCGGCCGCGTGCGGCTCATCGAGCCCGACCCCTCATATGCGCGGGCGGCCAACCGGGCATTCGACAAGATCCGCCAGGCGGCCCGCGGCATGCCGGTGCTGATGATCCAGATTATGGACGCCCTCACCCGGGTCATGGAGGAGACCACGACCCATGAGCAGAGGCTTGTGCTCGCGCGTCAGGCGGACATGATCCTGCGCAGCGCCGAGCAGTCGGTCACCGAGCCGAACGACCTCGAGGACATCCGCAACCGCTACACGAACTTCGTGACCAAGGCGGCTCTGTACGACCCTGTCGTCGGGCCCCGGGCGCCCTAGCCGCCCGGGCGCGTCGTATTCAGACTTGGAGCGTCTCGAGGCGGAGGAGCTCTCCCAGTTCCGGGTCGCGAAGGTCCGCCACGACGGTGGAAGCCACAGAGGAAAGCCCGGGCGCCGGCCCCACGCCGACGACCACGAGGCCGGCGGCGGCGGCCGAACGTGCTCCTGGCACGGAGTCCTCCAGGGCGATGGCACCACCGGGCGCCACTTTGAGGAGCTCGCAGGCGCGCAGGTAGATATCGGGTGCGGGCTTGGGTCGCAGCGGTGGAGCGAGGGTGACCACGGCGTCGAAGACCTCGGGAATGCACGCCGCCTTGAGCGTCGCCTCAACGGTCTCGCGCGAGCCGTTGGACGCCACCGCCAACGGCCGCGTCCCCCGCATCGCCGAGACGAGCTCGATCGCCCCGTCCATGGCGCGCACGCCACCGGCAAGATTCGCGCGGATCTGCGCGTCGAGCTCGTGGACCACCTCGTCGAAGCTGACGGGCTCTTCTAGCCGGCGTTCGAGCTCGGAGACCATCTTGTCGATGGAGGCGCCGTAGAGGGGCGAGTCCGGTCCCGTGACGAGGTCCCGGATGCCCCGGCGGGCGAAGACGGCCGCGATGGCCGCGAACACGACCGCCTCGCTGTCGACGAGAAGGCCGTCACAGTCGAAGACGACGGCTTTGGCCAACTGGCTCAGCCCACCTCGAGGGGAAGGTCCGGGTCCGCGCTCCATTCGGTGAGCGACCCGTCGTACAAGACGATGTCGTCGCGCCCGAGCATCGAGAGCACGAAAATGTCGACGGTGGCCGATATGCCCCCTCCGCAGTAGGCGATGACGGGCAGGCCCGGTTCAGTCCCCAGCACGGGGGCGAGCGCGCGGGCGAGCTCGTCGGCAGGCCGGAAGCACCAGGTTTCCGCGTCGAAGAAGGCCTGTGCCGGGGCGCTCAGCGAACCGGGGATGCGGCCGGGCCGCGAGTACGCACCGGGACCTTCGCCCCGGAAGGCCCTCGGCGTGAGGGCGTTGACGAGACAGGCCGGCTCGCCGCCGACCACCCTCAAGACGTCCTCCTTTCTGGCCAGGAGCTCCGGCCGCGGCCGCGCCTCGAAGCTCGCCGGTTCGATCACCGCTGTCGCGTCGCTCACCTCGTAGCCCGCCCGGCGCCACGACTCGATGCCACCGTCGAGCACACGCACCTCGTCGAAGCCGAAGTAGCGCAGCAGCCACCAAAGCCGCGAGGCCCACATCGGCGACTCCTGTGCGTAGGCGACGACGCGGGTGGCCGGACCCACGCCGAGGGCTCCCATGGCCCGGGCGAAATGCTCGGGCCGGGGCAAGGTGAACCGGAACGGGGAGTCCGGGTCCGAGAGCTCGCCGGGGATGTCGGCGAAGACGGCTCCGGGGATGTGGGCCTGTGCGTAGCGGCTCCGGCCACTCTCTACGGTGTAGGGGCCGTCGGGGACCTCACGGATCAGAAATGCGGTGGCGTCGATGACGCGAAGCCGCGGGTCGGAAAGCTCTGCGTGAAGACGCGGCGCGTCGATCAGCAACTGGTCGTGGGGCATGGCGCGAGCTTAGCCGCCGCCCGGAACACGGGACTTTGCCTGCCTTTCGGACTACGGCGGCGTTGCCCTCGTGCCAGTTAGGCCCCCCGGGCCGCCAGCATGGCCTTGAGCCTGTAGGTCGCGACCGCGAAGAAGCCGAGAGCGAATAGGGCCAGGATGCCGAGCTCGCGCGAGATCGAGGCCAGGTCCCCGTGGTTGGACAAAAGGTTCGTCCAGGCGTCGACGGCCCAGGCCTGCGGGGTGGCGTGGCCGATCTCCCGCATGGTGGTCGAGACGATCGAAAGCGGCCACATGCACCCGCCCAGCATCGCGAAGACGATCCCGACGATGGGCCCGATGGCGCTCGCCTGCTCCGGTGTCCGAAAGACGGTGCCCGCGACCATACCGGCGCCGGCGCCGACGAGGCACCAGAGCACGAGGAGCACCGTGGCCGCCAACGCGTTGCCCCAGGACACGCCGAACACGACTGCCCCGATGGCGACGATGACGGCGGACTGCACCGCCGCGATGACGATGTAGGTGATCGACTCGCCGGCGATGATGGTCCGGGGCCGCACCGGTGCCGCGGACATGCGTTCGAACATGCCGAGCCGCCGGTTCTCGACGATGGTCGCGCCACCTGCGATCGCCATGAGGAAGACGAACAGGACGAGCTCGGTCGGCGCGCTGTACTCGTAACCCGGCGGCAGGCTCCCCTGAGCGGTGTGAACGACCTGCGAGTCGAGCCGGACGCCCGGAGTGCTCGAGGACAGCGAGCCCGCCCGGCCGAGGTTCGAAGCGAAGCTGCCCCCGTAGCGGGTGGCGAACCGGGCGGCCTCGACCCTTCCCCCGAAGTCGTCGACGACCGAGGTGACCCTTGTGGCCGCCGCCTGCTGGGTGTTGTTCGCCTGTTCGGCGATCACCGAGACACTCACCGCCAAGCCGTCGGCCATGGCGGCGCCGAGCCCCCGGGGCACGAGGACCCCGGCGCTTATCTCCTCACGGCCCACGGCCTTGTCGAGCGAGGCGAGATCGGGATAGGCGACGACGACGAGCCCCGCGCTGTGGCCGAGCTCGGCCACGAGCTGCCGGCTCGCCGGGCTGTGGTCAAGGTTGACCACGCCCACGCGGAAGGTGTTGAAGCCCTGGGCGACCGCACCGACGATGACGATGACGACTATGGGCAGCACAATCAAAAAGAAAAGCGAGACCCGGTCGCGGACAAGGCGGCGGCCCGAGGCCCTCGCTATGGCGAGCGCCCTCATGATGTCACCGCGCGCCGCGCCAGGCTTAGCGCCACGGCACCGACCACGGCGCTGAAGGCCAGGATGGCCACGACCGGCTCGACGATCGTGGAGAAGCCTCCCCCGATAGTGGCGAGATCGGTGAAGCCGCGGATGGCCCAGCCGTTCGGGGTGAGAAGTGCCAGGTGCTTGATGGTCGAAGGCGCGTTCGAGATGAAGAAGAAGTCGCCGCCCAAAAGGGCCAGGCCGAAAACGATGATGGAGCCGATCCCCTCGGCCTGGCGCTGGGTCCGGGCGATCCCGATGACGAGGGCCGTGAGGCAGATCACCGAAAGGACGAGCGACAGGCCGAGCACCGCCGCGGGCCAGGGCGCCCCCCAGTCGGCGCCGAAGGCCGCCGTGGTGACCAGAGCGATGGTGGCGAGGCTGACGACCCCGTACACGAACACCGACAAGGCCTTGCCGAGCAGGATCTCGACGGGGCGCACCGGGGCCGCCCGCATGCGTTCGATCATGCCCTGGGACCGGTCGACGAAGAAGCTGCGCGCCGTGTAGCTGATCGTGAAGAGCAGGAAGAAGATCGCCATCCCGGGGCTGTAGTAGCTGATCACCTTCAGCTCGTGGGCTCCGATGGGGCGCTCGATCGCCTGAATAGGTATGCGCAGCCTCGAGACCTCGCCTATCAGCTGCGATGTGTCGCTCTTCGGTGCCCCCGCGGCCACAGCGGTGGCGAAAGCGAGGCGGTCGGCGTTCACCTGGGCGACGAACGAACCGGCTACCGACGTGGCCACGTCGCCTGCGATCGTGTCGTTGTTCGAGGTGAGCGTCGTCAGCGCCTCCGGGTGCTCGCCGGTCACCGACGAGGAGAACCCGAACGGGATAACGAGCGCCGCGGCCAGCTTTCCGCTCTTGATCGCCGAGGCGGCGAGCGCCTCGGTGGCAACCTTCTCGACGGTCATGACCTGTCTCAGCTGGGGAGCGTCGAGTGCGTTCACGACCTCGGCCGCCACCGGGCCGTGATCGAGCTCGACGAGCCCCAGGGTGAAATGGAAATTGTTGACGCCGTTGAACGCCAGGCTCATGAGACCGGCTATCAAGACAGGGGCGATGACCCCCACGACGATGGCGGAACGGTCACGGATGCGCTGGCGCAGGTCCTTGCGGGCGATGGCGAGGGCGGTGCGCAAGTGTCCTCATTCCCTCAGTGCGGTGCCGGTCAGGTTCAAGAACACCGCCTCCAGGTCCGGCTCGACGACGTCGACGCTCGTGACCGAGATCCCGGCCGCGTCGGCCGCTTCCAGGATGGCCGGCAGGAGGTGGCGCCCCTCGGTGGCCACGAGTTGAACGGAGCCCTCGGCCGTGGCGGCGCTCGTGACGCCTGCGACGCCCCGGCAGGCCTCGGCGAGACGTTCCAGGTCGCCCGTGGCGCTGAGGGAGATGCGGTCCTGCTCACCGAGCTTGGCCACGAGCTCGCGCCTGGTCCCCTCCGCGATCAGGTGGCCGTGGTCGATGATGCCGACGCGGTCGCACACGCGTTCGGCCTCCTCCATGTAGTGGGTCGTGTACACCACGGCAAGCCCTTCGCGCCCGAAGGCCTGCACCCGCTCCAAGATGGCGTGGCGGCTCTGAGGATCGACGCCGACGGTCGGCTCGTCGAGCACGAGCAGCTTCGGGTGGTTGAGCAGTCCGGCAGCTATGTTCATCCGCCGTTTCATGCCGCCCGAGAACGAGTCGAGCCGGTCGTCGCCTCTTTCTGTGAGCTCGGTCAGCTCGAGGGCCTCCTCGACCCGGGCGGCCACTGTGCGCCGGCCGAGCTTGTACAACCTCGCGAGGAACTCGAGGTTCTCGCGGGCGGTGAGGTCGGGATAAAGGGCGACGTCCTGGGGCACGTAACCGATGAGCGCCTTGACCGAGAGGTTTCCGATCGCCTGCTCGCCGGCCACGCGGATGGTCCCCTTGTCGGGCTCGAGCAGGCCGCACACCATCTTCATGGTCGTCGTCTTGCCGGCGCCGTTCGGACCCAAAAGGCCGTAAACCTCGCCTTCGAAGATGCGAAAGCCGACCCCGTCGACGGCCAGGCGCGTGCCGAAGCTCTTGGTGAGACCGGCGCAGTCGAGCACCGGCGTGCGATGCGGGTCGGCGGGACCGGCCCCCGCCGTGGCGCCGGGGCTGGAAGCGAGTGTCACGCGAACTAGGCGCCGATCACTCGGGGTACCACGAGCCAGGACAGCACCCCGGACCCGGCGCTCACCTCGCCCCACTCCTCGACTTGGAGGTCGACCCGGGCGAGGGCCGCCGTCGGCATGCGGACAAGGCCTCCGCCTATCAGGAACTGGACCGTCTCCGAACAGGCGGGCTCGTGGCCCACCACCATCAACAACCGCGTCGTCTCGGGCTCCCGGCGAACCTCGGCCAGCAAGCCTTCGACGCCCCCGTCGTAGAGGGCGACCGACTCGCGCACCGACCACAGCCAGTCCCGGGCCTCGCTCGCCAACTCGAGGGTGGCGGTCGCACGCAGCGCCGGCGAGCAGACGACCGACTCGGGCACCTCTGTCGACGCCAGGAAACGGCCGGCCGCCCTCGCGGACTTGCGACCCCGTTTCGCCAGGGGCCTGTCGAGGTCCGAGCCGCCGTAGTCCGCAGACCAGTCTGACTTGGAATGCCTGAAGACGATCAGTGCGTGTGACATCTCGGCCTTTCCTCAGGGCTCAGAGCTTGTAGCCGATGGCGCGTAGCAGCGACTTGCGGTCAGTGACGTCCTCGTCGGACTCCACACCGAGCGGGCCCGAGCCGTCGATCACTCCGAGCACGCCCCGGCCGAGGTCCGTCTCGGCGAGCACTACCTCCACGCGATTGGCCGTGGCGCAGTAGATGTTGCACACCTCCGGGACGAGCTTCAGCTGGTTGAGCACGTTGACCGGGTAGCCCTCGCGGACGAACACGACAAAGCAGTGGCCCGCGCCGAGCGAAACAACGTTGCGGACCGCCAGGTCCTCGAGCTCGGGGTCGTTGCCCGATCGGCGGACGAGGCATTTGCCCGAGGCCTCGGAGAAGGCGAGACCGAAGCGCAGGTGCGGACTCGAGCCGACGAGGGCTTCGTGGAGGTCCTCGACGGTCTTGACGAAATGCGCCTGGCCCAGGATCACGTTCAGGTCTTCGGGCTTGTCGATGGGTACGACGACGAGCTGCACGCTGATTCTCCTGTTCCACTGGGCCGCGCGGCACCCTGGCGGCCCCGACACCTACACCGAACTCTGCGCCTTGGACTGGCTGGGCGCAAGACGGGTCACGATCAGCACCTCTGCGACCCGGGGACCACCGGCTCGGCTAGGAGCTGACAAAGCGAGATGATCGGTGGGGCCGCCGAGCTCCCACCGCGAGCCGGGCCCTTTGACCAGGAGATCGACTCACCGATCGACAAGAGCGCCCCTTCGCCAGGCTGCGCGGCCGGGCCGAGCCCCGCCTCAGTCGAGCTGGCCGAGTTGAGGCCTAAAGCCGGCTTGTGTCTCGTCCGATAACAGAGGATGAGAAGAACCCTTTTGTTCGGGCTAGCGCTGCGAGGGAGCCAGGACCGTGAAAAAGCCTTTCGACATCTTGGAGAAGGGCAGTCCTTTGATGACCGGACCGACATTGCGCGGGCCGGTCGGGCGCGCTCTCGGCGACATGGTGCCGCACGGGGGGATTTTGCGGGTGATGATCAATTGACATACCTCACCGAATCTGCTGAGGGGGTTCCTGTTGTGCCCGTCTGCCACATCGGACGGGTGGGCTTTGATTTCGATTCCTTCCCGGCCGTCATGCCGGCCAAGTCCATACGGACGTCGTTGCCCAGGAACAGCTGAAGACGGGTCAACCACATGTGCCAGGTCCGGTCCTTAGCGACTGTGTCGAGTGATCGCTACGCGCACTTCCAAGGTGCCGCCCGCAGTTCAGGGCTGCGCCCGGGAGAAGGCACGTCCCAAGCTTCAACCGGCATGTCCCGCCTCTGGGACCACCAGATGCCGAGGTGGCGAGATGCCCGCGCCAGTTGACGCCACCACTTCCCCGAAGCCCGCCCGGCGTCACGCTTTCGGTCAACCCATCCGGCTGTGGCTGTACGTCTTTCTCGTCCTCGCCGGTGGGCTGGCGGTCGTCTTCGGGCCGCTTCGCCACGCCGCCGCCATATCCGCCAGCAACGTCCCGGCCATCCCTTGGTGGGGGATCTTCCTCCTCGCGACGGCGGCGGAGCTGGCGAGCGTGGAACTGCCGATCCGCAAGACCAACGTCGTCCTGACGCTGAACGACGCCGTCATCATCGTGGCCCTCATGGGCACGAACCCCTTCGTGACGGCGCTGGTTATGGCCTGCAGCCTCGGGATAGTCCAGGCCGCCCAAAAGCGCGCTCCGGTACAGGTGATCTTCAATTTCGGGGCCCAACTGCTAGCGACGCCTCTTTACTACGCGCTCTTGCGTTTCATGATCCAGCCCAATGTCATCTTCTCCACGCGAAGCGTCATCGGCTACCTCTTGACGGTCGCCCTGTTGAACGAGCTCTCCAACATCGAGATCTCAGCCGCCATGTACCTGTCGGAGGCCGACCTCACCATCGTCACCGAGGGACTGGCGTCCACGGCGCCGATGGTGGCGGTCATAGCGCTCGGCAACGGCGTCATCGCAACGATCGTCCTCGTCATGACCGTCGCCGCCCCGGTGCTGCTCTTGACCATCCCGATCCCGGTCCTTCTGAGCATCGCCGCTTACCGCGCACAGATAACCAGGCGGAGACAGCTGAGCGACATCGAGAACCTCTTTGCCGCCACGCGCATCCTGAGCCACTCCAAGAGCGTGCACACCGGTGCCGTGGAGTTTCTCGACCACCTCGCGAGGATGTTCCACGCGACCCTTGTGGAGCTCACGCTCCTGCCGACGACTCCGGGCAACCCTGCGCTCGTCACCAAGACGGTGAACGGCGTAGCCGACGAGGTCATGCAGGCGGTCCCCGTCGAGTCCCTGCCGGACGGACTTGCCGAGACCCTCAGCAGTGACAACATCCTGGTCACCAAGACCCTCGGCGTCGACACGCCGCTGGCCCGCTACATCGAAGGTGACGACCGGCCCACAGGGATGGGCGTGGCCGTACCGGCGGCGGACAACCTTCCCTCCCTCGGCTACCTCGTCGTGGCCCACCGCAACAAGTTCGTCGGCGACTTCCGCCAGACGGATCTTCAGTTGCTCGGCACGCTCGCGAAGCAACTCGCCTTCGCACTGCAAAACGGGCGGTTGCACGAGGACCTGGCCCTGTTGGAAGGCGCCCAGGACGAGCTGGTGCACAAGGCGTTCCACGACCCACTCACCGGCCTGGCCAACCGGGCGCTTTTCGTCGACCACATCGACGGCGCCTACCACCGCGCGGCACGAGCGGGAAACCTGGTCTTCCTGCTCTACATCGACCTCGACGAGTTCAAGACGATCAACGACACGTTCGGGCACAGCGCCGGTGACGAGCTCCTCGTCCAGGTGGCGGGCAGGCTCAACGCCTGTGTCCGCGCCACTGACACCGTCGCACGCCTCGGAGGCGATGAGTTCGCGATCCTGCTGGAGCAGGCGGCGTCGCTGGAAGTGGTCGAGATAATCGCCCAACGGATAGTCGCGAGCGTCGCCGAGCCGTTCCCTCTCGCGACCGGGGTCGCGGAGATCGGAGCCTCGGTCGGGATCGCGTTCACCGACGCCTTCGGCCAGTCCGCCGCCCAGTTGATGAAGTCGGCCGACGCCGCCATGTACACGGCCAAGAGGGCCGGGAAGGGACGACATTGTGTCGCCGTCTGACAACCGTAGGAGGCGCTCGCTCGAACCGGCGCCAGTAGTGCGCAAAAGAGCAAGGACGACCCAAGACGCAGCACGGCCCGAGGACTTGGGTAGGCTGACGTTGGTGAAGCCCCTCAACGGGTCGCCTCTCGACGTCCAGCGAGTGCTCAACGACCGCTCGATTCGAATCGCTTTTCAGCCCGTCTGCAACCTTCGCTCGCGTGATGTGATCGGCTACGAAGCCCTGGCCAGGTTCCCCCGGCCGGCGCACGCGACGCCGCGTCAGTGGTTTGACCAGGCCCTGCATCTCGGGGTCCTGCAGGATCTCGAGCTCCTCGCCGCCTCGACGGCCATCGAGCATTTTGGGCAACTGCCCGAGCGCGCCTTCCTCGAACTGAACGTGTCGCCTGCGACGGCGGCCTCGAGCGACTTCGGCGAGCTTGCCGACAAGGTCCCTGCTGAGCTGCTCGTTCTCGACATCGCCGAGAACGACAGCGTGGACAACTACCACCTCTTCGTCGAGGTGATCGATCACCTGCGCTCGCTCGGCGTGCGGATCGCCCTCGACGACGCCGGAGCCGCTGACGTCAGCCTGCAACACCTCCTCGGGGTCCGGCCCGACATCGTCAAGATCGACACGACGGTGATCCACGGGATCGCCGAGGACGAGCTACGCCAGGCGGTCGCTTGCGCCTACGCCAGCATGGCCAAGCGCGCGGGCGCGATCAGCCTGGCCGAGGGGATCGAGACCGAGGAGGAGCTCGCCATGCTCTTGTCGCTCGAGGTCGAGACCGGCCAGGGTTACCTGCTCGGCCGCCCGGCGTTCCTGGAAGGCTGAGCCTTCAGGCAAGACCCGCGCCCATCAGCCGGCCCGCGGTGGGGACCCGGGCCCGGCAGAGTTTGTGCTCGTCATGCCACTCAGGAGACCACATCGGAGAACCTGTGCGGTCCGGCCCCGCTTCAGCCGAGGGCACCCCCGGTGCCCCTGAAAGTCGCCCAGGTCGGACTCGCCAGACCCATGTCCTCGCCGAGCCGGCGCCAGAAGTTGGGGGAGGTGCCGACCCAGCGGCTGGGGCCGATCCCGAGCACCGTCTCGCAGCCCGTCGCGGAGACGACAACGGTCGGGATCGTCTCCTCCGGTGCGGTGAAGCTGAGGCGGTAGGTGATCCCGAGGTCCGCCGGGCAGCTCATCATGGTGTTGGGGATCCGGGGCAGGGCGCACAGCACCTTGGCGACGTCCCTGACCGACGCCACCTCTTCGACCACGGTCACCGCGGGGAACGAGAAATGGATGTTGTTCTGCGGGAACGCGTCCACACGTCGAACGACTAGGCGGTCGAGCCGCCCGATGGACTTGCAGAGCGACTGCTGAACCGCTGCGGCGCCTTGTGGCGCGCTCGCCGCCGAGCGCTGGGCCGCCTGCGCCACGGCGCTTCCTCCGGTGCCAACCGCGATCATCGCCACGGTGAGGCACGCCGTTACCCGCCAAGCCTTGGTGATCTTCATGACCGCATGAAGCTTCCAGCCGTCGAGTTCGCGTAGCCGGGGTCTCCACCATGCAAGGCCCAGAGCTTTTGGCGGAGCCCTGAGGGTCTAGCCACCGGGTTTGTGATCGCGGCTCTGAGTGACTCCTCGGCTGCCACGACGGTGACCTGTTCTTTGGCACGGGTGACGGCGGTGTAGAGGAGCTCCCGGGTAAGCACCGGCGACGGCGGTGGGGGTAGTGCCAGGATCACGCGCTCGAACTCTGACCCCTGGCTCTTGTGGATCGTCATCGCCCACCAGGTCTCGATGTCGGAGAGCCGCGACAACGCCAGCTCCCGGAAAGCACCGTTGGCGTCCTGGAAGGCCGCGAGCGGTCCGGCGGTGCCGGCGACCACGAGTCCCACGTCCCCGTTGAAGACCCCGTTGAGATAGTCGTTGCGAGTCACGATGACCGGCCGGCCGACGTAGTTGCGCCGGCCGATGCCGGCCTCGGGCAAGGCACTGGCCGTGAGAGCTTCGATGGCAGCGGTCCAGCCGGAGACACCGAGGGGTCCGAGTCGCGTGGCGCAGAGGACTTTCAGCTGCGACGACTCCTTGAGACCCTCTCTGGCATCGCCCTTGAGAGCCGCCCGCACCACCCCGGCGGCGCATGCCGCCGCCTCCTCGTGGAGCCGGGTGATACCCGCCCGGTCTTCGTCCCCGACCCATGTCACCTCGCCGGAGCCGTGGTCGCGGAGCAGCTCCATCGCGACGTCGGCCTCGCCGAGCCGGACGGCGTCGGCGAACGCCGCGATCTCGGAGTTCAGGCCGAAACGGTGGTTGTGCTCGAGCAGCACGATGCGCGCCCCGAGCGGGCCAACGGCCGGCCCTTTGACCCTCGGGCCGACGATCTCGCCGAGCACGGCGCCCGCCTCGACGCTCGCGAGCTGGTACGGGTCCCCGACCAGCACGAGCGTCGCCCCGGGGCGTACCGCGTCGAGCAGGCGGGCCATCATCGGCAGGGACACCATCGACGTCTCGTCCACGACCACGAGATCGTCGGGCAACGGGTTGGAGCTGTCGTAGCGGGGTTTCCCGCCGGCGTGGGCCCCTAACAGGCGGTGAAGTGTCCGTGCCTCCGTCCGACGCAGCAGGTCCGCGACACCCTCGCCGAGGTTCGCCACTTCTGCCTCCTCGTGGACGGCGGCTGTCATGCGGGCGGCCGCCTTGCCGGTGGGAGCCGCGAGAGCCACCCTGGGCGGCTCGCCCCGTGCGAGGGCGACGGCGTTGGCGGCGGCGAGCAGCCGGGCGACGGTGCGGGTCTTGCCGGTGCCCGGTCCGCCGCCGATCACCGCGATCCTGCCCGTGAGCGCTTGGGACGCGGCCTCGCGCTGCAGCCGGTCCATGTCCTCGAACAGCTCGTCCAAGACGGCTTCGAGCCCAGGTGACGAAGTGGCGAATCCCTCGGCGCTGCCCGCTCTTTGCAGAAGGCTTTCGGCGACGTGCTTCTCGAAGCGCCAGTAGCGCTCGAGGTAAAGGCGCGTGCCGTCGAAGACGAGGGGCAGGACCACCCCTGAAGGCCCGTCCTCCGGGCGGCCCACCGCCGGGCTCTCGTAGAGGCAGGCCGCCCAGCGCTGAGCGTCGGGCCATGGCAGGGTGTCCACGGGGTAGGCCCCTTCGGCGTCGACGACGACGGACCCGGCGACGGTGCCGATCACCACGCACACGTGCCCGAGGCGCGGGGCGCGCGCCGCCAAAGCGGCGCCCAGCACGACCTCGGGCTCGAGGCCGCCGACACTTCGGGCGATCACGCCTGCCACCTGGACATCGGAGGCCGCGAGGACGCCGGCGGCGACAAAAGGCGCAAGCGTCTGAACCGGTGCGCCGAGCAGCGGGGTGGGCGCAGTCACGCGAGGGCCCCGGCGCCGTCGAGCAGGTCGCTGAGCCCGGTCACGAGAGCAGGCGGGACACGCCAGGTGAACACCCCGTGCGGGTCCTCCCCGATGAGCGGAGTGCCAGCGCCTGCCATGCCCCGCACGAACAGGTAGGCGGCGCCTCCGAGGTGCTCGGCGGGCCGGTAACCGGGCAAGCGCCAACGCAGGTAGCGGTGCAACGCCACCAGGTAGAGAAGGGCTTGCAAGGGGTAGTGGTGTGCCGCCATCGCCGCTGCCAAGCGGCCGGGGTGATAGTCGAGGAGCCGCGGCTCGCGGCCCTCGTCGCAGAGCACGTTGGTCTTGTAGTCGACGACGACAAAGCGCCTCGGCGACCCAGCCGCGTCGCCGAGGCGCACGACCATGTCGATGGAGCCTGTGAGATGGCCTGCGAGCCCGACACCGAACAGTCCCGCGCCGAGGCGTTGCGCCCAGGACCGGAGCGGGTCGTCGTCGGCCAGGTGGGCGAGCATGAGCGCGCCGATGTCTCGGTCGGTCGCGAAGCGGCCCTTGCCGCCGAGGCGCAGCTCGAAGCTCAGTTCGTCGAGACGATCTCGGCTCCCGAGATCCCGCAACCGCCTGGTGCCGAACAGCGGGCCGAGGGGCGACTCGATCGCTGCGCGTAGGCCGGCGACGAGAGTCTCCGGGTCGACCGGCCACGGGGTCCACCGCAACCGCTCCTCGACGCAGGTACGCAGCTCTTTGTCGAGGTCGGCCGCGGCAAAGTCGACGAGCGCGAGCACCTCGTGGACGAGGGTGCCGAACTGGGTCCCGCCGGCGATGGCGCCGAGGGGCAGCTCAGGGCGGGAGGCCGTGCCGACCGCCGCAACGGCGCCGTGGGCCTCGGCGGGCTCGTCGGCCGCGCCGGAATCACCAAGGCTCTCGTCCTCAGGATCGAACTCGGCGTGTCGGGCTCGGTCGCTTATGGCGCTGAACGACCAGCGGTGGATGTCGCGGGGCAGCACCCGCTGGAGCACGGCGTGGCTCATGACGCCTGTCGGGGCCCGGGTGCCGTCGCCGTCCCATGAGCGGGCCGGGCCGTCCACAGCTCCTGTGACCGTGATGGCCACGGCGTCGCCCGCCGGAGCGAACACGGGCGCGAGCACGGAGGCGGCCTGCGCGTCGTCCGGGAAGCAGACCTTGGCGGCCTCGAATTGCTCCCTGTCTATGGCGGCATTGTGCCGGGCGAAGAGCACGTGACTGAGACCGCTGGCCTCGCAGCGCTGCACCCGCGACCACCACACGAGTGTCTTGTGCTGGGCACGGGTGAGAGCCACGTACAAAAGACGCAAGTTCTCCCCGCGCAGCTCGTCCTCGGCAAGAGCCTTGCGCTGCGAAGCCTCCCCCGGCGTGGGCCAATGCTCGCCATTGGCGACGTCGAAGGTCCGAAGGCCCGTGGCGGGGTCCCGGAACACGATCTCCGGCGACATCGCCCCGCCCCGACGCCAGAGCGTCGGCACGCAAACGATCGGGAACTCGAGGCCCTTGGCCGCGTGCACGGTCATGATCCGCACGGCCTCGGCGTCCGAGTCGACCTGGCGGGCCGTCAGGTCGGTCTCGGGATCGCCACCGGCCTCGGACTCGAGCTGTTTGAGAGTCGCAAGCAGGCCCGCTGCCGTCGGCCGGCGCCCGACGGTGCTCATCTGGAGCAATCCCGCGATGTGATCGAGGTCGGTCAGCTCGCGGTCCCCGTCACTTGTAGCGAGCACCCGGGCAGTCACGCCGCTGTCGGACCAGACCCGAGCGCAAAATGCGACCGTCCCTTGCGCATTGAGGATCTCGGACCACCTGAAGAGCTGGTCCTGCACCCGACCCAGCTCGGCATCGTCCGCGGCATCGAGATCGGCCACCGACCAGCCGAAGAAGCACGAGAAGGCCGCCGTGCGGGCCCGGGTCGGGTCGGCAGGTCGCGTCAGGCCCGCGAGCAGGAAACGCCAATGCCGAGCGGCATCCGACTGCAGCACGCTGTCGCTGCGGGTCACCACGGCAGGAATGCCCCGCAGGCGCAGGGCGGTCTGTATCAGCTCGGCCTCGCCATTGGTCCCAAGCAGCACGGCGATATTGCCGGGCCGCACGCGACGGCGCAGTGCGGTGCCCTCCCCTGAAGGGATCCAAGCCGTCTCCAGCAACCGGTGGACCTCGAGCGCGAGGTCGCGGGCGATCGCAGCCTGAGCGGGGCCGGCGAGGATCCAGCCGTTCGTACCGCGAGCCAGGTCGGCGCCGACCGCCAGGCGTAGCGAAAGCGCGGGAAGAGCGGCACCGTCTTCGGTCTTCACACGGACGTCCTCGTGCTCACGGGCTGCGTTGACCGGTACGAACTCGATGCGGGGATCCCCGAACGTCGCGCCTTCGAACATGCGCCCGAGGGCGTCGATGAGCGCTCCGTCGGACCTGCGGTTCACATCGAGGGTAAAGCGCCGGGTGTCCGGCTGGTAGGCGGCCTCGAGGTAGGTGTGCACGTTGGCGCCGCGGAAGGCGTAGATCGCCTGTTTGGGGTCAGCGACCAAGATGAGCGGCGAGGCATGTCCGGGAGAGGCGAACAGCCGCGAGAAGATCGCCCACTGCACCGGGTCGGTGTCCTGGAATTCGTCGATGAGCGCGACCCGGAAACGGCGGCGCAGCGTCGCGACGGCGACCGACCCCTCGTCGAGCGCGTCGCGCAGTCGCGTCAAGAGGTCGTCGAACGAAAGAGTGCCGGCAACGCGCCGTCGCCTGTGCACCTCCTCGACGACGCTGTCGACAAGGCGTCGCACCCGGGCGGCGCCGGGCGTGGACCGGGATGGGTCGGGGCCGGGGATGATATTGATGCCGGGGTTCCCGAGCACCTTCGCGCACAGCTGCGAGAGGGTCTTGAGGTCGGGCAGCTCGTCGGCGACATGCGGGTCGGATACGGACTCGGTCGCGAGCACGTCGGCAGAGACGGCTTCGACGAGCTCGTCCGTGTCGTCGAGCAGCGTCGCCTCGCGGTCACCGGGAGCCGCCGAGCCCAGGGTGGCGAGCACCTGCTGGGCAAAGCCGTGGATCGTCGTGATAGTGGCCGCGTCGAAATCGATGACGGCCTGCTCCAAGCGGGAAAGACGGACGTCGCGATCACCGGCCGCCAGGTGCGTGAGGAGCTGGTCGGCCGGCGCGATGCCGGCTGGGTCGCGCAACGCGGCCGCCGCCTCGCTGAGCCGGCTCCGCACGCGGTCGCGCAGCTCGGCTGCGGCAGCCCGGGTGAAGGTGACCATGAGCAGCTCTTCGACACGGACGGCTTCCTCGGCCACATAACGCACCACGAGGCCGGCGAGCGTGAAGGTCTTGCCGGTCCCTGCGCTCGCCTCGATCGCGACGCAACCGGTGGGCAGCTCGTCGAGGAGGGAGAAGACCTGTGGCGCGCTCATCAAAGCTCGCTCGCACTCGTCTCGACCGTGGCCCACAGGTAGTCGGCGAACCGCCGTGCCCGTTCGGGTGAGGGTCCCTCGGGGTCGTCCGGGCCAGCGGGCATGGCGCGCAGGTCCTCGAAGCTGAGATCCCCGAACGCCAGGCGGTTGGCGTCGTCGACACCGTCCCCGCGACCGCCGTAGGGCCGCCAGTCGTTCGAGCTGGCTTTGCCCGAGTGGAGCTTGTACGACAAGGACGAAAAGAGCGGGATCGGCTCGCGCATGCCTCGCCGGTAGCAGTCGACGACGACCTCGAGCCCAGTGAGCGCCCGGTCTCGGCGCTCGGCGGCGGTGTCGCCCCTGCCGACGAGCACGAGCGTCTTCAACTCGCCGCTCTTGTCGGCGCGCCCGAGCACGACGCTTCGCCACTTGACCGAGGCGTCGGTGGCAACGAGCACCATGAGGTCGAGCCAGGCGGCCAGGCGTCGCTTGGGCGCAACCTTGCTGAAGGTGACCAGTGCCGGGCCCGGAGGTTCCGCCGAGCGACCGATGACCGTGCCCACGATGCGCGTGCCGTCGGCGAGCACGACCTCGGCGGGCAGGCGGTCGTCCCGGGCGGGATCGACGCCCATCTCGGTGGCGGTGTCGAGCAACTGTGCGACGGTGCCCTCGATCTCTTCGAGAACGACGTCGCCGAGCCCTCCCGGGGGCAAGGTCCCGAGGGCACGCTCGTGGCGCTCCCACTCCTCGACACCGTGCCCCGCGACGCTGGCCCTCAGGAGCCGGTCGGCGGCCGCCCAGCATTCGAGGCCGTCCAGCGACGTCGGCAGATCATCGGACAGCTCGCGGTCGTCGCTCGGCAGGTGAAGCTGCAGACGCTGTCGCCAGAACGCCTTAACCGGGTGCCTGAGAAAGCTCTGGAGCTCGGCGAGGTCGATGACGGTGCCCTCCTCGGGCAAGGAAGGAAGCGATCCTTCAAGGAGGGGAGCTTTGTCCGGGCGCCGCGCCCGGCGGGCGGCTGCCCCGGCGAACGCACCGGCATCGAAGCTCCACGGGCCCGGCCGGTTCAGCTCCCCGGGCCTGAAACAGCGGTCGTCGAAAGGTTGCAGCGGGTGAACGGTCTCGATCCGGTCCCGGTAGGCGGTTCTGCACTCAGCTGCGAGCGTGGTCGTGATCATGTCGCGAAACTCGGCGAGCACCGTGGCGGGCGGCTCCACCTGGTTCGTGCGGATGTTGTGACCCGTACGTGTGATGACGAGATAGTCGCCGGCCGCTAACACGGCCTCCAAAAGGGCCTGGCGGACCTCCGAACGCGGGTCGCGGTCGCCCACGAGCGGTGCCGCCGCCGCCAGGTCGTCGCCATCGGTGCCCACGGCACCACCGGTGCCTGCCTCGTCGAGCCCGAGGATGCAGATGACGCGGAAGGGCAACCACCTGAGCGGCGTCAACGAGCTCACCGTGATGCCGCCCCGGAAGAAGTCGGGACGACTCGACGTGCCTTGGAACCTGTCGACCAGCAGTCGGCGTACATCGCCGAGCGAAAGCCCGACCGACGCCGCCCTGTCGGCCACCATGGCGTTGTCGCCGATCTCGGCGACAATCCGCCGGACGTGGTCGATCTGCCACTGCTGGGCCGTGTCGACCTGGAAGAACTGAGCGATGACATCCGAGAGGGCCTCGCACCACTGAGCTGCCGTGCGCTCTTGTCCCATGTCACGCGCGGTCGAGGCGAGACGCTCGAGAACATCGGCGAGGCGACCTGCGAGCTCGATGTCGTCGCCCTCCACCCCGAGGGGAGCAATGTCGCCCGGCGTCACGTGAAAGTCGTCGTCGGACGCGGCCACTCCCATGAGCACGCGGTCGATGGCCGCCCGCCACGAGTTGGCCGTGTACTCCACCGGGAGGCCCCATGCCTGCCGGTGCGGGCCGTCCAGACCCCAGCGAAGGTTCGTCTGGACAATCCAGTCCGCCACGGTCCGAAGGGCGGCGTCGTCAAAGTCGAAGCGCTTGCGGACGGCCGGCAGCGAGATGAAAGCCAGTACCTCCGAGGCGGCGAACCGGCCCGAGACGAGCGCCAGCAGTGAGTCGAGCGCCGCCAGCACCGGGTACGCCTCCCGTAGCGAACGGTCCGTGATTCGATAGCGCAGCCTTGGCGTGGCGCTCGGTGCCTCGACCTGTTCGTCGGCCGAGCCTCCGAATCCGGCCTCCACCAGCGGAACGAACTGGTCTATCGCCGGGGAGAGCACGACGATGTCCTCCTCGGTGAGCGTCGGGTCGTCTGCCAGGAGATGGAGGATGGCGTCGCGCAGCACCTGGACCTGACGGGCCATCCCGTGGCACGAGTGCACCTGGATGGAGCGGTCGGAGGCATCGAGCTCGAAAACGCCGGCGGGTGCGGTACCTGAGCGCAGGTCTTGTTGCACACGGGCCAACAGCGAGGCCGGCCTTGCGTCCCGGGCCTCGTCGTCTTCGTCGACGCTGACGGGAACAGGAAGGCCGCGCGACTCGCCAGCTGAAAGAAGCACGGTCCGCTCCCGGTAGGGGCGCCCCCACGATCGCAACAGCGGGTGGGTCACCTCGCTGTCCGACCTGTCGTCGACGCGCAGCAGCGCCCGGGACCTGGAACCCAAAAGGGCCGCCTGGCGGACGCGTAGGGTCGTGGCAGGTGACGGGTCGAGCAACAACAGGTGCAGGTCCCGCCGGGCACCGATGGCCTCGATCAGCTCGATGAAAGGAGCTCCGCTCGGGAGCGTCGTCAACCCGAAGATGGCGAGTCGCACCGGGAGATCGAGAGCGAGCTCACCGGTGCGCACCTTCTCGAGCAGTCCGGGCAGGCGTTCGGGAGGGCTGGGCACGCCGACGAGCTCGCGCACGAGGCGCCAGAGGTGGGGCTGCCAGCTGTCGTGCTCGGCAAGGGGGCGACCCGTCGGGTCGAGGTCGTGGCCGGCCCGCCAGGCAACCACGAGCTCGGGCCGGCGCACCGAGTAACGATCGAACAGGTCCGCGAGGCGCCGGGCCCGCCCGAACCAGGTCGCACCAGGTGGCAGGACCGTGAGCGGGCCGAGGCGTTCGTCGCCCGAGCGCGAGCGCAGAACCTCGAGCACGGCCCAGACGAGGCAGTCGACCTGCCACGGATCACGGGCCCCCTTGCCGCTCTCCGCCTCGAGCACCACCTCGCGCAAGGCGCCGGGGAAGGCAAACTCGATGTTCGCGGCGACGCCGTCGCCGGCACGAGGCGCCGAAGCGCCGAGTGACCTGGCGAGCTCGAGGGCTAGCCAGCGTCGCATACCGGCAGTCGGCACGGCGACCCATTCCGGGGACATCGGGTCCTCGAGCGGCTCTGCGAGCAATTCGGCGAGCACCCTCGCAAGAGGCCCCACGCGGCCGGCGCTGTAGAGGTGGAGCACGATCGAACACTACCGGTGGGCTGTGACTGCGGCCTGGCCCGCGCTCTCGACTGGCGCACCGCACTCGGGTACCGTCCAACCCATGTCGATCCTGCTCGAGCTGGACCTCACGGGGGCAATCGTCGAAGACATCGGTTCCCACCCTGTCGAAAGGCTGGTTAACCGCAAGCGCACCGCCCTGCGCACGCTCGTCAGCCGCCTCGCCTCCGCCGGGGACGACCCAAGCGTCGTCGGGTTGCTGGCGAAGCTGGGGACGACCTCGATGTCGCTGGCGCAGGCTCAGGAGCTGTCGGAGGCGGTGGCGCGCTTTCGCGCGAAGGGCAAGGAGGCGATCGCCTGGGCGGAGACCTTCGGCGAGCTCGGCCGGGGAACGACCGCCTATGTCGTGGCCACCGGTTTCGGCGAGCTGTGGCTGCAGCCGTCCGGGAGCATCGGGCTCATGGGGGCGGCGGCGGCGGGTGCCTTCGTGCGTGCCGCTCTCGATCGCGCACAGGTCGAGCCGCTGTTCTCGCAACGCTACGAGTACAAGAACGCCCCCGACACGTTCTTGCGGACGGAGTTCTCCGAGGCGCACCGCGAGGCGACCGGGCGACTGGCCGAGTCCGCCTACGAACAGGTCGTCGCCGCCGTGTCGACCGGCAGGCGCCTTGCCCCCGACCGGGTGCGCGAGCTCATAGACCAGGCGCCCATCTCTGCGGCCCAAGCGCTGGAGGCCGGACTCATCGACCACATCGGCTACCGCGACGCCGTGCGGGAGGCGGTCGACCGCCACTGGCCCGAGAAGCCTGCGCTTCTCTACGTGTCGCGCTACCAGCGGCGGTGGGACAACGTCCACAAGGCGCTCCAGCAACGGCGTCCCGCCATCGGGCTCATCGAGGCGGTCGGTTCCATCCGTCTCGGCCGGTCCAAGCCTGGCCCGGTCGGTCGTGCTGCCGGTTCTGACACAGTCACCGCGGCATTCCGCGCGGCAGTCAAGGACGAGCGCATCAAGGCGATCGTCTTCCGCGTCAACAGCCCCGGCGGCTCCTACGTCGCCTCCGACACCATCTGGCGTGAGGTGTGCCGGGCCCGTGAGGCGTCCAAGCCCGTCGTGGTCTCGATGGGCGATGTCGCCGGTTCGGGCGGGTACTTCGTTGCCATGGCCGCCGATGTCATCGTGGCCGAGCCCGGGACCCTAACGGGGTCGATCGGCGTCTTCGGAGGCAAGCTCAGGACAAGCGGCCTGTTCGAACGCCTGGGCGTGAACGTCGAGACTCTCGGCCTCGGCCAGCATGCCCTCATGTTCTCCTCCCAGACCGGTTTCAGCGAGGACGAGTGGGCCAAGCTCGACGAGTGGCTCGACTTCGTCTACGAGGACTTCACGTCCAAGGTCGCCCGCGGGCGCTCCATGACGCGCGAGGCGGTTCACGAGCTGGCCCGCGGCCGGGTCTGGACGGGAGCCGACGCCGCCGAGCGCGGGCTCGTCGACGAGCTCGGCGGGCTGCACCGCGCCGCGGAGATCGCCCGGGAACGCGCCGGCCTGGCTCTCGACGCCCGCCTACGACCGGTCCTCGCCATCTCGCCGGTGCAACGCCTGCGCCCACCGCGTAACAGCGACGACCCCGCAGCCTTCCTGCAGGCCGGAGGACTCGGTCAAGAGCTGTCGGAGTGGGGGGGCCATGCTCAGCTGGCGGCCGCACTGGGTCTTCCGGCGGCCGGCCCGCTGACGATGCCGATGGGGCCTCTCCGCTAGCGCGGAGAAGAGACCTGGCCTTTGCGCCTCGGTGCCACCGAGTCTCCTCTTGACTTCAGGAAAGGGCCACTGCCCGGCGACAGCCGCAACTTCGGGGCCGGAGAGGTTCTAAGGGACGGTCCGGCTCAGTATCCGGCGACGGGGTCGTAGCGATTGCGGAGCGGCTGGCCTTGTCGGAACCGGCTCAGGTTGTCGATGAACAGCTCCGCCAATGCGGCGTTCTCGCTCACCACCGTCGAGGCCGAGTGAGGAGAGACGATCACATTGTCGAGGTCCCACAGGGGACTGTCCACCGGCAACGGCTCCACGGCGAACACGTCCAGGCAGGCGCCGCCGATTCGCCGCGCCTCGAGAGCCTCCCACAGCGCGCCCTGGTCGACCACCTGGCCACGCGAGATGTTCACGACGACCGCCTGCGGTCCGAGCAGCGCGATCTGGTCCCTGCCTATGAGGCCTTCGGTCTCTTTGGTGAGCGGACAGCAGAGTATGAGGGCATCGACAGAAGCAAGGGCCTGGTCGAGACCGTCGCGGGTGATCACGCGGTCGACGAAGGGGAGCTCCCGGCTGACGCCGGCCCGCTCGAGTCCCCACACCTCCGTGCCGAGCCCGGCGAAAACCGCCGCCACGCGCCGACCGATGCCACCTAGGCCCACGACGAGGACACGCAGGCCGGCCAGCTGACGGGTCGTGTAACGCTCCCAATGATGCTCGCGCTGCCACCGGCCGAGGACCGGGAGCCCTTTGACGAAGTGAAGCACACCCGTCAAGGCGAACTCGGCAAGGGGAACGGCGTGAATCCCGCCCGCCGTTGTCACGACGAAGCCGCTCCGGTCGAGTCCCGTTCGTTGCATGAAAGCGCCGATGCCTGCGCTCGTCGCCTGGATCCATTTCAGCTCCGGGCAGCGCTTCGGCATGCCTGACGGATCGCGCCAGTCGAAATCGAAGAAGACCTCGGCTTGGGCAACAGTCTCCTCCCACCGGGAAAGCTCCTCGGGGCTCAGCTCCCGGGGCGAGCCGTTGTGGTCACAGGCGTAACGCGGCACCGGCAAGAGCTCGGGATGGTAGAGGACCCGCAGCCCCGGTCCCGATGCCGATATGCGCTCGACAAGCTCGGCTTCGAGGAACGACCCGATCACGACCGTGCAGGCCGGCATCTCGCTCATGCCGAGCACGCCTGGGCGACGACTTCGAGAGTCCGGGCGGTGTTCACCGACGACTCCGAAGCCAGGTGGGCGGGCGCCTGCTCCCCGCGGACGACGGAGTGGATGTGACGCAGAGCGGCCGTGAACGAGCGGGCGTCCACCGTGGGGTGCTCAACGGTCACCTCCCCACCGCGCAACAGGACAAGGGAGTCGCCCGGCCCGGGATGGAAGGGGTTGGTCAGGTGGATCTGCCCGTCTGTGCCGAGCACGCGGGTGAAGGTGTCGTAGGCCCGCTCGAACCCGCAGCCGAGCACGAGCCGCTGGCGCCCGTAGTGGACGATTGCCACGGCCTCGGTCTCGACGACGCCGTTGCCGGTCGAGAATCCCACGACATCGTCTGCCGACAGGTCTCGTGTGGAGAGGACCTGCTGCGCGAGAGCAATCGGGTAGCAACCGACATCGGCGAGAGCGCCACCTCCCAGCTCCTCGGAAAGGCGGATGTCCTCCGATCGCGACAGGTGGAAGTAGAACACGCTGACGAGCTCGCGGACCTCACCTATGGCCCCGGCGGCCAGGAGATCGAGAAGTCGTTTGTGCTGGGCTTGGAACGGAAAGACGAACGACTCCCACAACAAAGAGCCCGTGGAGCCCGCCGTCTCGACGACGGCTGCAGTCTGTATGGAACCGACACAGAGCGGCTTCTCGCAGAGGACCGCCTTGCCGGCCTCAAGGGCGCGTTGAGTCCAACGGGCATGGTGCGAGTTGGGCAGGGCGACGTACACCGCGTCCACATCTGGCGACTCGACGACGGCGTCGTAGCCTTCCACACCACGTTCGACACCGTGATTACGGGCAAAGGCCTCTGCTCGACTGCCCTCACGGCTGGCGACCAGGACGGCGCGACCGCCTCCGGCTTCGCGTAGGCCCGGAAGGAATTGGGCTCGGGCGATGTTGGCTGCGCCGAGAATGCCCCAGCGCACGTCACCGGCGAAGTCGGTGCTCACGGTCGAGCCCAATCACGTGGCGTCTCACTCTCAGTCTTTCGCATGCCAGAAACCTCCGTCTCGAGTTTGCCCACCGCCCCACTTGTCTAGTTCCGGCAGTCGCAGGAGAAACAAAACGAGCCGCCGAGCCGCCCGGGCTTTCGGAACCCAACCCTAGAGCGCGACCATGGCGTCCATCTCGACTGCGGACCCCGAAAGTCCCGCTGGCGGTCGCTCGATGCACGTCGGTCACGGGCCAGGTCTCGGTTCCGGTGTGGCACGACCCGCGCGAGCCGGTCATCTGCACGGATTTCTGGGAACCGGCACACGACCGGTACGATTCGCCCGCGCACCCGCTTACGGCCTTCAGAGGAGGAGTCGCGTCGTGCTGATCGCGGTGGGCGGCGGACTCGGCGGGGCGCTCTGCTTCGCCATCGCAGCACTATGCGCCTCGAGCTCGAGCCGGGAGACCGGCGCCGCTTCCACGCTCGCATGGGTGATGGCACTCGGCCTCGGTGTGCTGGTCGTCCCGATCGCGCTGATGGGGCACCCGAGCCGCCTCTCTGGAGACACGGTGGCCCTGCTTTGCGTTGCCGGGCTCAGCAATGTAATCGGCCTTCACATCGAGTACGTGGCATTCCGCCGGGTGGCCGTCGGCATCGTGGCCGCTGTCGCCTCGACCGAGGGGCTGGTGGCAGCTGTACTGTCGTCGGTGTTCGGGGCGCCGCTCGCTCGGGCCACCGTCGTTCTGTTGGTCGTGATCACCGTCGGTGTCGTGCTTGCCGCCCTTCACCTCGACCCGCCCGGGGACGCCTCGGCCGCATCGCAGGTGCAACAGGGCCCCCGATCGAGCCCGGTACGGGTGATGAAACGCCTGGACGGATCTCGCACTCGTTCGGCGCTCCTCGTTATACCTGTGGCCCTGTTCTTCGGCATCACGCTCTATGCCACCGGGCGGGCCGGGACGCAGGCACCGATCATCTGGGCCTTGGTGCCCGCCCGGCTGTTCGGCACGCTTCTCATAACCTCCCCCCTGCTGGTGCGTCGCAAGCTACGGATCAGCCGGCGGACTTTCCCGCTCGTGTTGAGCGCCGGGGTCGCTGAGGTCGTTGGGCTCGTGAGTTACACCTTCGGGGCGCGTCACGCGCTCGCGGTCGCGGCCGTGCTCGCATCCCAGAGTGCCGCCATCACAACTGTGGCGGCGTTCTTCCTCTTCGGAGAGCGGCTCCGGCGGCACCAAGTTTTCGGCGTCGCCACGGTGGTCGCGGGTGTCGTGACGCTCAGCGCTCTGCGAGGTTGAGACACTTCGACCCCGAGTCGGCCAATCCGAGGGACCTAGACTGCCGCTCATGCGCCTGAGCCTCGAGCAGGGACGCGTGATCGGCTGCCTCATCGAAAAGCAGCTCACGACGCCGCAGCAGTACCCGCTCAGCCTCAACGCGGTGGTGGCGGCCTGCAACCAGACCTCCAACCGCGACCCGGTGGTCCGTTACGACGACGGCACGGCCCAGCGGGCACTCTCGTCGCTGAAGGACCTCGGGCTCGTTCGCTTCATCTATCCCTCCCGCGGCGGGTCGGCGACCCGGTATCGCCAGGTGCTCGACGAGTACCTGGGAATCGACCAGGAAGCGCTGGGCATCATGGCCGTCCTGCTGCTGCGCGGGCCCCAGACGGCCGCCGAGCTGCGGGCGCGGACAGAGCGAATGGCACGACTCGGGGGCATAGCCGCGAACGCGGAACTGGAACGCATGGCCGGTCGTCCCGAGCCGCTCGTGCGGCGACTGGCGCGTCGCCCGGGGCAGAAGGAAGAACGCTGGATACAGCTGCTCACCCCGCAAGCACCGACAGACAGTCGCGGCGGCGAAAGTGGCGAGGAGTACGCCGTCGCTGCCCCGGAGCTTCGGACCAGGACGGTGGACGGGCAAGGACCGGCTGCTGAGGATGAACCCCCGGAGCCCACAAAGAGCGAACTGCGGGCCCTGGTGGACGAGGTCACGGTGCTTCGGGCCGAGGTGGCGGCCTTACGGGCCGTCGTCGAGCAGCTGCAAGCCGACGAGACCTCAAGGCGCGCAGCAGTCGAGCAGATCCGGTCCCGGCTTTCCCCTTAGCCCCGTCGCGACCGTCGGGGCAAAGGCAGGCTGCGAATGGCATAGTCCCTACGCTTTGTTGCCATGAGCAGGACTCACTCCTACGAGGTCTCGCTGCGGTGGACCGGCAACACGGGTTCTGGCACCAGCAGCTACCGGTCGTACGGCCGCGACCACGAGCTCAGCGCGCCCGGCAAGCCGATGATCGACGGGTCCTCCGACCCCGCCTTCCGTGGCGATCCCCAGCGCTGGAACCCCGAGGAATTGCTCGTTGCAGCCCTGTCTCAGTGCCACATGCTCTCGTACCTGCATCTTGCCGCCAGCGCAGGCGTCATCGTGACCGCCTACCGCGACACTCCGACGGGCACCATGACCGAGAACCCTGACGGCAGCGGCGAGTTCGTGGAGGTGACGCTCCGCCCGGAGGTCACCGTCGCCGAGGCTGCCATGCGCGAGCGCGCCACAGCCCTGCACGACGACGCCGAGAAACTGTGCTTCATCGCTCGCTCCGTCAACTTCCCGGTTCACCACCTGCCCCTCACGGTCGCTGCTCCGGCAGGCGGCCCTTGGCCACGGACAGATTCAAAGCCTCCGCTTTGCTAGCAACGGTGAAACGAGAGCGTGCCACCAGAAGAAAACGGGAGTGAGTCTTAAGCGTCGCGGCTTCGGTTTCGAGACAAAGCCATGCTCGCTGAGCTGATCCAGCCGGCAGGCAATCCCCGCGCCGACTGTGTCGCCCGCAGGATCATGGCAGGGCTACCGGCCCCGCCGGTCGTGAGCACCGTGACCGCCGCTGACCACTACCGCGTCACGCCCACGGCGGCTCGCGCCGCGCTCAACGGTCGCGGGTCCATGGCGTACTGGTCGCTGCCCGCGTAGGCCGCCAGCGGGGCCGTGAGCGGACAACGACGAGCTGTTCCAACTCCTCGACGCCTTCGAGTACGACGTCGCGCGGACAGAAGATGGACGTCGCCGGCGGCCGCCGGCACCGACTTGTCCGCCCCGAAGAAGACAGCACCCAAGCCCAGGGGGCCGGAAGGACGGACGGACTCCGCCCCAGCCAGCGAGCTCACGCCAGAGGCGAGAAGAAGCGCCTCCCCCTACCCGCAAGCACACGACCGAACTGGAGTCCCGGGAAGTGAGCGCCGATCACCGAGACGTTCGTGCCTTCGAGCTCGCGCCACAAGGCGTCGCGCGTCCGCGCCCCGAGGGCCGGGTCCACGTCCGACAAGGTGTGAAAGTCCGGCTCCTCAAGCTGCAGCGGGCACTCGACGGCATCGCCGAGCACTACGGCGCGATCCTCGCCCGAGGAGACGACGAGGCCGTAGTGGCCGAGCGTATGCCCGGGCGTGTGGCGCGCCGTCAGGCCGGGCGCGATGGGCAGCATGTCCCCCTCGAGAGGATCGAGCCGCCCCGCATCGCCCAGGACCTCCATGATCCGGCGGCTGCGGTCGGCGGCATCCGCATCGGCGACGAACCGCTGCCAGTCGGCTGCACCGTAACGCACGACGGCGTTGGGGAAGTACGGGACATCGTCCACGGCAAGCCAGCCGATGTGATCGATGTGGAGATGGCTGCACACAACGACGTCGACCGCCTCCGGCGAGACACCTGCTGCCCGGAGCGCCCGGGGCAGGTCCCCGCCCTGCGCCCAGCCAAGGTCGACGTCTCCGAGGCCAGCATCGACGAGGACAGTCTTGGCACCACCCCGCAGCAGGAAGCAACCGATCGGTATGTGCACGCGGCCGTCGTCGGCGAGCAGTTCCTCGTGGACTGCGAAGTCCAGCCCTACGTAGAACTCCTGGGACATCTTGCAAACGCCGTCATTGAGCGGGACCAGCTCGATGTCGCCGACGCGCACCACCAAAGGCTAATACTCAGACCACTGGATCGACCTGGCGGGCTGTTCTCGGCCGCTACGGCCAGAGCCGCTCCAGGGCCGAACGGAACGCCGGGTTCACGCGGGCGCCGAGCAGGACCTTGCGGACGCGCTCAAAGGCCTCTTCGCCCGGGATACCGAGACGGTTCGCCAGGTAGGCGGCGGCAACCGCCGGTGTGCGCCGCTCGGCCTGCACGCAGTGGACGAGAACCTTCTTGCCCTCGTCCCTCCAGGCAGTGATCGCTTCCACGAGGTCCGTGAACAGGAACTCGAGGTTCGGATTGGCCTCAGGCGCATCCTCGTCCAGAAGGCGGACCTCGACGCTCTCGGGCGCGTGGATCTGTCCCCGGCCGACGCGGCAGAGCGACACGGCGACATCCGCTTCGACCTCGGCGGCGCCGCTCCAGTTCGCGACGATGACGCCGTCGTCGTCTTCCAGCGTCTCGTGGATCGCCTCGGCGGGGAACCTGGCGTCGTAATAGCCGCTGAGGTCGTCCGCCGACGGCCACCGCGTGGTCGGATTGTCCCTTCCTTCGGACACGGCGAGGACTGCAAGCCTCACGAGATCCCCAGACCGGTAGGAAGGCCAACCGTGCAGCACGGCCTGCCAGCGCGCCGGGACGGCGGTCGCGCCCCAACGCGCACCGAGCAGCGAGCCGGCGATGGCGGCGACGGTGTCGGTGTCGTACCCGACACCGACCGCGGTCCTCAGGGCCTCTTGGAGGTGCCGGCATGGTTGGGTGGCCGGGACCGGAGTCTGCAGGACCGACGCCAATGCCGCTTGGAACGCGCTGACGACATAGCCGTTGGGATTGAACGACGAGGGCCGCTTCTCGGTCGCCTCCTCGATCGTGTCGGCCCAGAATTGTCGCCTGACCTCGGGCAGTAGGGCCAGGCCGTCCCGCACTCCGTCCAGGCGACCTTGACGGACCGCCCGGTCGATGCCCACGCACCAAAGGACGCAGGCGTCGCCGGTCAAAGGATCGGCGTGGGTGAGCTCGGACACGCTCCTGGCGAGTCTTGCGAGCTTCACATCGTCTCCGATCGCCGCGAGTGCGACCGGCCCGGTGCGCATGAGGCTGCCGTTGCCCGCGGCCTTGTCCGGATGAGACGAGAGGTACTCGGCTGCCCGCGCAGGCAGATCCCCGGGCGAAGGGCTCGCCGACAGCACCGCCGCGGTCTGGTTGCCTACGTCACGGGGCCCGTGGTTGAACCAGTCCAGGAAACGGCAGGCGACGGCCGAGGCGTCAAGGAATCCCGTGGCAGCCTCTTCGGCGATGCAGATGGCCATCTGGGTGTCGTCGGTCCACTCGCCAGGCTCCCAGTCCAGATAGCCGCCGCCGACCATGGCGGGGTCGGCCGGGCCGACCGAAATGAATTCGTATCCTGCTCCGAGAGCGTCCCCGGCCGCGGAGCCCAGCAGAACGCCGGCAGCCCGGTCCAGCTGCAGATGGGTCACGTGACTGTCGATGGTCATGGACCCTCCTCAAGGTCACATCTGTCGAGCCCGCCGTGAGGCTGCCCCCTTAGGATAGGGAGTCGAAGTCCCGCTTTCGACAAGGCAAATCGGCGCCTTGTCCCGAGATGGCCTCTGGCGGTCGTCGGTCCGAACGGATCGCCCGGGTCCCGATCGCCGATCGCTCGAGAGAAGGGTGTATCTCGCCCTCGATGTGAACTATCGTCCACAGTCGACAAGAACACTCCGACATCGTGTGTCCTTCAGATGTCGGGGTCAAAGCTTTGGGGGGAGCCGTGACACCACCGATGATCCGAGCGGTGCAGGCTGACATCACCACCCTCCAGGTCGACGCAGTCGTCAACGCCGCGAACCGCGCGCTCGTGGCCGGCGGAGGCGTCGACGGCGCCATCCATCGCGCCGCAGGGGCGGCCGTGCTCTCCGCGGCCTGTGCGGTACTCGGCGGTTGCGACCCGGGCGACGCCAAGGCAACGCTGGGGTTCCACCTTCCTGCCAGCTTCATCATTCACACTGTCGGGCCGGTCTGGCAGGGAGGCGGGCACGGGGAGGCCGCTGTGCTGGCGTCCTGCTATAGGCGGGCAATCGAGGTTGGAGAGCAACTGGGAATCACCTCGATCGCGTTCCCGGCCATCTCCACCGGAGCGTTCGGCTTCCCGGTGGAAAAAGCCGCCCGGATAGCCGTGGATACGCTGCGTTCCCTCGAGACCACGGTGCAACAGATACTGCTCGTGGCCATTGACCTCGAGGTATTGCGGAGCTACCAAGCCGCGCTTGGCGATTGAGGTTCAAATAGAGGTTCTCGGGCAGCCGCCTGCCAGTCTGGCGGACAGGTCTTGGGCCTAATTCTCAAGCAAGCGAGGCGAGGAAAGCGAGGTGCGCGCGTGAGGCGTCCTGCTCCGCCCAGGCGGTTAGCTGGCGGCGGGCGTAGAAGCGGACGGCCGGCAGCCAGAGTGCCGAGCCGACACGTGCCCGGACCTGAGATGGCAGACCGGCTTCGAGCAGCGGGGCGATGTCCTCCCAGCGCCGTGCCCAAGCCAAGCGCGCGAGTGTCGGGAGCCGGCGGAGAAAGGCCGGACGTGCCGCCGAGGTGAGGTCGGGAAGGTGACTGACGACTCTCGCCACCCCCGAGGCGAGGATGGTCGGCCAGGAGTAGAAGCGGCGCATGGCCTCGAGGACGCCGAGTTGGAGCTCGAGGGCGGTCATCTGCGCCGGGGCGGTGACGACGTGGTGCCCGTCGAACAAGGACCAGTCGTCACTCAGCAGACGGCCCTCGGAAGTGATCCGGTCCCACAGCTTCGTGCCTGGGGACGGGGTCTCGACCATCAGCTGGAAGGTGTCGATGTCGAGTCGCCTGGCGAAATCGGCTGTCGCCGGCGCACTGGATGCCGTATCGGTGTCGAGCCCGGCCACGAACATTCCGTGAACCGCTATGCCGTGTTCGTGGAAGGCGCCGACAGCCTGCTCGACGACCTTGACGCTCTGGTGCTTTCCGATCTGCGCGAGGCCCTCGTCGGTGATCGCCTCGATGCCGATCATCACCATCTGGCAGCCGGCCTGGCGCATGAGGGTGAGGAACTCGTGGTCGACGTCCGGGCGCGACAACGAGCATCTTGCGGCATCGGCGCGGACCTGAGCTGACCAGACAGGCGTGAGGCCCGAGGCAGTCATGGAACGAAGAAGCTCTGCAGTGCGCGCCTTGTTGACGACGAAGTTGTCGTCGTAGAAGAAGACCCTTTCGGCGCAAAGGCCCTCGAGCTCGGCGAGAACCTGGTCGGTGCGCCGGTGACGCACGGCGCGGGAGAACATCGCCACGACCGAGCAGAACTCGCAGTCGAATGGGCAACCCCACTGGGTCATGAGCGGCTTCAATTTCATCCGGCGACTGCCCTCTATGAGGTTCAGATCGGGGATGGGCAGCCCTTCGAACTCCTCCTGGGTGCAACGTGGCCGGGCCGGGTTGTGGTGGAGCTCGCCGGCGTCGCTGCGGAATGAGAGCCCCCGCACCTGTTCGAGCGGTCGTCCCTCCTCGATACAGGTGACGAGCTCACAGATCGTCTGCTGGCCCTCACCTCGCACGACATAGCGGGCGTGCCCGAGTGCCTCCTCGGCACGAAAGCTCACGTGCGGTCCACCGAGAACGACCTGTACCCCACCCGAAGCGAGGAGGTCGGCGAGGCGGTAGGCGGCGGGCGCCGTGGCTGTCGTCGAGGAAATCCCGACAAGGTCGGCAGCAAGGAGATCATCCAAGTCGATCGGTCCGAGCGTCTCGCAGTAGGCGCGAACGAAATGGCCCGCGTCGGTGAGCATCTTGCCCATGAGCGGGAGACCGAGACGAGGCAACAACAGGCGGTCGTAGACGTTGTGTCCGGCCGGACGAGGCTCGACGAGGCGGATCCGAAGCCCCATCGCTCTACGCCCCCGAAGCCGCCCGTCCGGCACCGGGCCGATAGCGGGACGGCTCGCAGAGCCTTGCCCTCTGCGCTGCGACGGTGGCCGCACCGGCCACCTGCTCACCCGGTCCGAAAGAAGGCAGATCCACGACTCGACGAAGGGGGCACTGCGGATGTAACGACGTGCCACGAGCCTACCCGCATCAAGAGCGCGATTCCCAGGGACGAATCAGTCGGCGGCTGCACTGGCGCAGCCGAGGCGCTAGGGCGTCCTCGAAGGCTCACAGCCGCTGGAAGCACACCGCCACCGTGCCCGGCCCGAGATGCGTGCCTATGACCGGACCGATGTACGCCTTGATGGTCTTCTCCGGCGGGAACACGGGCGCCAGCATGGCGAGGAACGCCTCGAGGTCTGCTGCGTCGGCGTGGACGACGGCGAGCCTGTCGATGGGGAGCGCGGCGGCCACCTTGTCCGCGAGGTAACGCAGAGACGACGAGCGCGTGCGTTGGCGAGACTCGCCTTCGATCACGCCGTCCCGCATGGCGATGACAGGTTTGACCGAAAGAAGCGACCCGAAAAAGGCTCGAGCCGAGCCTATGCGGCCGCCTCGGCGAAGGTACTCGAGGGTGTCCAGGGTCCCGAAGGCCTGAATGGTCGCAATCTGCCCGAGCACCGCCTCACAGAGCACGTCGAGCTCGAGTGTCCCACGGGCTTTCTCCGCTGCGTTCAGCACCAATAGGCCCTCGGCCATCGTGCCCCACCGCGAATCGATCACTCGTACTGCGATGTCTTGTTCAACTTCCTTCGCCCCGAGGCACGCAGCCTGATAAGTCGAGGAGAGCTCAGAGGAGAACGTCACGCAGCAGACGGCGTCGAATCCGTCTTTGCGGGCGCGTCGAAAGGCTTGCGCGAAAGCGCCGGGCGCGGGCGCGGACGTTTCGGCCATGGCTCCGGTGGCGCGTACGCGGCGCCAGAACTCCTCCGGGGTCATCCCGCTGATCGCCTCTGCGTCGGGGCCGAGTCGGACCTCGAGCGGCACGACGTCGATGTCGTATTCCGCGAGGAGGTCGCTCGGGATGTCACTCACGTTGTCAGTCACCACCTTGACACCGGGCACGGTCTCCTCCTGACTGACTCGTCTGAGCCTACGGCGGGCGGTCGCGGTACGCGCAACATGGAAAGGTCAACTACGGAGAGGCGCGTCAGCCTTTGGACGTGGTGGCCTTGCGACGATAGCTTCTCGACCGGAGTGCCACGGCATTCGACCAGCACTCATCGGCCGTGCCCGGCCTTTACCGTTCGCGAACGACAAGTGAAAGAAGCACAAATGGACTTCCTCAACGGACACGTGGCGGTAACAGGAGCCAGCGGGGGTATCGGCCGCGTCTTGAGCGGCCACCTAGCGGAACTTGGGCTCGATGTCTTCGGTCTCGACATCGTGACCGACCCCGCGCCTCCCGCGGGCGTGCGCTCGGTTCCGGTCGACGTCACCGTGCCCGCCAGCGTCGACGAGGCGGTGGCGTCCTGCTACGAGCTCGCCTCCGGGCCGGTCGATCTCGTCTGTTGTGCCGGCATCGTGGAGAACGACGTGCCGGCCGAGCAGATGTCGATCGAGCAGTTCGACGCCGTGCTGGCAGTGAACCTCCGCGGCGTCTTCTTGAGCTGTAGAGCCTTCGGTCGCCGACTGCTCGAAAGCGGCGGAGGCAGCATCGTGAACGTCGCCTCGATGTCGGGGAACTGCATAGTGAACTACCCCCAGCACCAGTGCGCCTATAACGCCTCCAAGGCTGCGGTCACCGCCCTCACGAAGTCCCTCGCAGTGGAGTGGGGCCCGCGCGGCGTCCGGCTGAACACAATCTCCCCCGGCTACGTCGACACGCCGTTGCTCAGCTTGAAATCCCACCAGTTCGAACAGTGGAAGGCGGGGATCGTAGTCGGCCGCTTCGCCGAGCCCGTGGAGGTGGCCCGGGCGGTGGCATTCCTGCTCAGCACCGACTCGAGCTACTGCTGCGGGACCGAGCTCGTCATGGACGGCGGCTACAGCCTGCGCTGAAAAGTCCGCACAAGCGCCCGTTCGGGACACAGACAAACCGCCGAGGCGCGACCGGCAAGCTGACACACCTGCGTGTACGGCCTTGCCGTTTCAGGTTTCGGCCCTGAGGCGCAGGGTAAGTAACTGCCAACAGATCCGGGCTGCTTGGCAGAAGTGGTCGACCGGGGAGAGACGTCGGTGCGCGGACAGGTCGAAGAGCGGTCCTTCGAGGATTTCGGCAAGTTCCCGGGCGGCGCAGACGCCAAACCGTCGGACAACAACCGAGGACGCCACGAGACCGAGGAGGAGCGGGATGACCGCAACCTGCTCGAGCTGCTTCAAGAGCTCCGCGTGGGAGCACTCGGCGTTCAAGTGCTGTTCGGCTTCCTCCTCTCGCTTCCCTTCTTCTCCGTGCGCTTCGCGAAGTTGAGCGCTTTCCAACGCGATCTGTATGTCGCGAACCTGCTCCTGGCAGCGCTCGCCACGGCATTGTTCTCAGGACCCGTCGCCTACCACCGTCTCGTGTTCCGCCGTCACCGCAAGAGCCTGCTGATCCGCATCTCTAACCTGATGGCAATCGCCGGCCTCGCCACGGTCGCCCTCGCAATCACAGGCTCGGTGCTCCTCTCGGTGAGCTACGTCGAGAACGGTCTCGCGGTGCCCCTCATCGCCGGCCTGACCGCTCTCACCTTCGTTTGGCTCTGGTTCGTCCTTCCTCTGATCGGACGCCACGTGCCACAACGCTGAAGAGAAGGCCCTTGACTGAGAGCTCATCGGTTTACGGGTGCCAGCCGCGGGTACCGATCGTGACGGCAACAAGCACACGGAGGTTTGAACGGTGCCACTTGAGACCCAAGACGTAGTCACTCTGGTAAGGGCCGACCACAACAAGGTCGAGACGATGTTCTCGAGGCTGGACGTCACAGACGACGACAGTCTCGTGGAGTACTTTTGCCAACTGCGCGAAGAGCTCGTGCGTCACGAGGTGGCCGAGGAGCTCGTCGTCTATCCCTCGTTTAGGCGCAATGTACCTGGCGGCGACGCCGTGGCGGACGCCTGCATTGCCGAGCAGTCCGAGGCAGAAAGGGCGCTCGCCCGCCTCGACAAACTCGAGCACGAGCCGGTTGCCCTCCGGGCGGGGATCCTGCAGCTGAAGAGGGATGTCCTCGGGCACGCACAGCATGAAGAGCGCGAAATTCTGCCTTCACTGGAAGCCCACACCAAAGCAAAGGATCTCCAGGAGCTCGGGATGCGCTACCGGAAAGCTCTTGCCTCCGCCCCGTCTCACCCCCACCCCCACGCCCCAGACACGCCGCCGGGCAATGTCGTGCTCGGCCCTGTGGCGGCGGTGATGGACCGCATGCGCGACGCCATGAAGAGATCGGCCTAACGCTCCACCGCGCCGGCCCGCCGCCGAGGCGTTGGAAGACGGTGACGGGATCATCGAAGAGCACTCAGGAGGAGAAGTCATCTCAAGAGGACGCTCCCATTTCCTGCCACTGGACGCCTCAATGGCAAGGTACGTGCCGACCTGAATCGGCACTCTTCTTCTTCTTTCCGGGCACATATTGCCGGGCAGGTGGCGGCCCGCCCCGGTTCGCAGAGATCCTCAAGGCGGCTTTGGAACAAGTGCACCTCGAAACGAAGGTGGCGATGGTCCCCGTGACTGGTCGGGCCACACCGCTTCTAGAGGCAAAGCCGGCAGTCTCAGCCACACGGTCGCTCCGGATAGGTCCCGATAGTGAGACCTCCATGCAACGCATCTCCGGCGAAACGGGTCTCTAGTCGATCTCGCTAGTCTGGCCAGATCATTGCCATGTCATGGTCGCCGTCGTCGGGGGACTGACATCCTGACGTCGTGTTCCCACAGAGGACAAGGAGAGCTAGAGAACACCGGGAGGGACCATGCAGTACACGATGCTCGGCTGCACTGACCTGAGGGTTTCTCGAGTTGCCTTCGGCACCTGGGAGCTCGGAGGCGCATGGGGGACGACAGATGAGGTCGAGGCCGTGGCCGCCATCAGGCGTGCCCTCGACCAGGGCGTAACCCTGTTCGACACCGCCCAGGCTTACGGATTCGGTGACTCGGAACGGCTGCTCGCCCGAGCACTCCGCGGTCACAGCCGTGAGAGCCTGGTCATCGCCACGAAAGGGGGCGTCCGCCCGGTTGAAGGTGGCGTGACACGCGACTCGAGCCCTGAGTGGATCCGCCAGGGAGTCGAGGCGAGCCTGCGGGCGCTCGGCGCAGAGTGCATCGATCTCTACCAGGTTCACTGGCCCGACCCCCGGTGCTCCTTCGAAGAAACCGCCGCCACTCTCGCCGCGCTCGTGGCCGAGGGCAAGATCAGACATGTCGGCGTGTCGAACTTCGATATCGGCCAGATGAACAGGTTCAGCTCCGTACTGCCCGTCGAAAGCCTGCAGTCGCCCTACAGCCTGTTCCAGCGCGAGATCGAAAATGAGATCCTCCCCTATACAGAGGTCAACGGGATCGGCGTCCTCGTGTACGGTCCCCTCGCGCACGGCCTGCTCACAAGTAACCTCAGCCATTCGACCACCTTCGCGGCGGACGACTGGCGTCACGCCAGCCCTTCGTTCCGCGGCGCGACCTTCCGGCGCAATCTCGAGGTAGTCGCCAAGCTCGAGACCTTCGCCCAACAGGAGTTCGGCACGTCGGTGAGCCGGCTGGCGGTGGCTTGGACCCTTGCGCGCCCGGGGATCGACGTCGCGATCGTGGGGACCCGTGACCCCGCCCACGTCGACGACGCCGTTCGCGCCGTCGATCTGCAGCTCGACGAGGAGGCCCTCGCCAACATCGACAACGTCACGAGCAGCGCGGTGACTGTCACGAGCCCCTCACCTGAAGGCGGCTGAAGCGAAGCCCAAAGGAAGAGGAGTCATGGGGAACAGCGCCACGCGCAAACAGGGGAGGACCACCCACCATCGCCGTCTTCGGCATGGGGCGAATGGAATACCGATAGCAACGAGACCCGACTCGAACGGCTTGCGGTCAGGTCCGAGATGACGCCGCCGGTCGATCAGAGCTGGGTGCTTCGCCGAGGCGTGGCGCTCAAGGCCGCCCAGACTGCCCATATCGAACTGCTGTCGAACGTGGGCGTCAGCTCTTGGTGGCACCGCGCCGTCGACAACAACGGAGACGAGGTCTTGATCGTCGTCTATGCCGACGGTGCGACAGGGTGAGCGTCTTTCTCGCGGAGGTGCGCGAGACGCTCGTACCAGCACGCGGAACCAGACATGGCCCACTGCCCCCGCTGCTCGTCACCATGACAATTCTCACCGGGTTGGTGGATGCCTTCAGCTACCTGGCTCTCGGGCACGTCTTCGTCGCCAACATGACCGGCAACGTCGTGTTCCTCGGCTTTGCGCTCGCCGGAGCGCCTGGCTTCTCCATTGCGGCATCGCTGGTTGCCCTGGCGTCGTTCTTCTCCGGCGCCCTCGTCGGAGGCAAGGTCGGCTCGCGACTTGGAGAGCACCGGGCCCGTTTGCTGGCCGCGGCCGCCTTGATGCAGGCGGTCTTCCTGGCGGCTTCGGTGGTCCTCGCCGCTGTGGCAGGAGAGGCGATCGGCCACGAGTTCCGCTACGCCTTGATCGTCGTTCTCGGGACAGCCATGGGGGTCCAGAACGCGACGGCTCGAAGACTCGCCGTGCCCGACATGACCACGACCGTGCTGACCTTGACCATCACCGGCACCGCCGCGGACAGCGCGCTCGCCGGAGGGAAGGGATCGGTGTCCGGACGCCGGTTGGTCGCCGTGACCGCAATGATGGTGGGCGGCCTCCTCGGCGCGGCACTGGTCATTCACGGCCACAACGTCTTTCCTCTGGTGATCGCCCTCGTGCTAATAGTGAGTGTCGCGGCGACGACCCGCATCCTCGGGAGGTCGGACAGTCCCTGGGTCCGCCCCTGACACCGGCCGGTTTGAGTACCGCCAAGGACCAAGCCAGCCATGCCCTTTTCCGAAGCGACCTGTGCCCTGGCGCCCGGCCGGATGCGAGACTGATCGAGTGAGCAGCCGAGACGTCCTCACGAATCCGACCGTGACACGCGAGAGCCTCTGGCGGCGCACGACCGGCGGAAGCTTCGCCCTGGTGGCTATGGGGGCGGCAATGTGGGGGACCGATCCTGTGCTGCGCCAAGGCCTTGCCCTGCGCATGCCGGCGCCAGCGATCGTGGCTGTCGAACAGGCGCTACCGACGATCCTTCTCGCCCCCTTTGTCTGGCGGGGGATACGCAGGGCCCTGGCGGTGTTCGACCTCCGCGACTGGCTCGCCCTCGTCGTGCTCGGTTGCGGATCCTCCGCCCTGGCCACACTGCTGTTCACGTTCGCGTTCACCTACGGCCGGCCGAACACGCCTGTGCTCCTGCAACAGCTCCAACCCCTCTTCGCCGTTGCCGGCGCTCGCGTGCTGCTCGGCGAACGCCTGCAACGCCGCTACGGCCTGTACCTTCTGGGCGGGCTGGCGGGCTCGTACCTCGTCGCTTTTGCCCACCCGCTCTCGCTGGGAGGCATCGACGGTTGGGCGCCCGCTTTGCTGGCGGTCTCCGCGGCCGCGCTCTGGGGGTTCGGTACCGTGCTCGGGCGGCACCTAGGCGCCAAGCTCCCCTTCAGCGAGCTGACGGCCTTGCGCCTCGCGACAGGGCTCATAGCCGCACTGGTAGCGCTCGCAGTGACCGGGGACGGGTCCGCCTACACGCACATGAGCGCCAAGGCCTTGCTCGCCCTGATCCTGCTCGCGCTCGTCCCAGGCCTGTTGAGCCTGCTCGTCTACTACCGGGGCCTGCGCGCCACGCCGGCCGCCGCGGCCACCCTCGGCGAGCTGGCCTTCCCCTTCACGGCGCTCATACTCGACTATCTGTTCTTCGGCGAGACGCTGTCGCCATCTCAGTGGATAGGCCTGGCGCTGCTCGTGACCACGATCACCACGATGGGGACGCTGCGCGCGAACGGCACCCCGACGGGCGTTGAGGTTCCCGCACTCGAGCGGGCGACCACCACCGACCGCCTCGAGCCGCTGGCGATTGGTGGCTCATGAGCCGGTGAGGAGGTCGGCCGCCACAGCCTGCCACCAAAGCCGCGGGGTGGAAGGCGGGAAGGCCCTGTCGCAGACCTATGGCTTGTCGGCGGGTGTCGACAGCTCGACATCGCCGGCGTGGCGGTGAGGCAGGACCTGAGCGGGCACCGTACCGAGACGCCCGGCCTGGTAATCCTCCATCGCCTGGACGATCTCGGCTTTGGTGTTCATCACAAAAGGCCCGTAGTGCACCACAGGCTCGCCGATGGGCTGGCCGCCGAGCAGCAGCACTTCGAAATTCGACCCGCCGTCCTGAGCCCGCTCCGCCGTCAAGGTCAGGGCGTCGCCGGGTCCGAATACGACGAGCTGTCCCGTGCGGACAGGGCGGCGCTCGCCACCGGCGCTTCCTCTGCCCGCCAGCACGTAGGCGAGGGCGTTGAAGTCGGCCCGCCAGGGTAGCTGCACGCGGGCGCCCGGGCTGATCGTGGCGTGCACCATCGTTATCGGTGTGAATGTTGAGCCGGGGCCACTGTGACCGCCGAGGTCGCCGGCGATCAGCCGCAGCAGCGCGCCGCCGTCGCTCGTGGTGAGCAGCGTCGACTCGCGCCCACGGATGTCCTGGTAGCGGGGAGGGTTCCACTTGTTGGCGCGGGGAAGGTTCACCCACAGCTGGATCCCGTGGAAGAGGCCGCCGCTCAGCACGAGCTCCTCAGGCGGCGCCTCGATGTGGAGTATCCCGGCGCCCGCGGTCATCCACTGAGTGTCGCCGTTGGTGATCCGGCCCCCGCCACCGTTCGAGTCCTGATGGACGAAGGTGCCGTCGATGATGTAAGTGACAGTCTCGAAACCCCGGTGAGGGTGCCAGGGTGTCCCCTTGGGCTCCCCCGGGGCGTAGTCGACCTCCCCCATCTGGTCCATGTGGACGAAAGGGTCAAGATCGGTGAGGCTCACACCGGCGAACGCGCGACGAACCGGGAACCCCTCTCCCTCGAGCCCGGAGGGCGCGGTCGTCACAGACTTCACGGGGCGTTCGCGTGCCGCGACCGGATCGGGCGCGGGGATACGCGGCAACGTCAGGACGTTCTCAACTGTCACTGCCGGCATCGCGCCTCTTTCGTATCGCTGGGGACTTGCTGACCGAATTGGTGAACAAGCGTTGCCTGCCCGGCATTCCGGCCGGAACATCCGCGCGACTACCGCGATCTCCCCGCCCCGGCACGCGCACACGCCACAGTGGCACGAGCCCAACGCGGTTGCAGCGCCGCGTGCGCTCGCTGGGAGCGGGGGCGCTAGCGTGTCCGGAATCGACATTCGGACTGCGAGGTGAGTGAGGACACTCACCTCGCACGAAAGACGCCGTCGCACGTCGCAGGGGGGGAGCGAAGTGGCTTCGATCGTCGTAGAGCCTGCAGGTCAGGCGCCCACCAAGGGACTCAAGAGCGGCGCACTCGGCCTCATCTCGAGTGTCGTCATCGGCGTTGCCTCGACTGCACCTGCATACAGCCTGGCCGCCACGCTCGGCTTCGTGGTCGTCGCGATCGGGCTTCAGGCGCCGATCGTCACGGTCCTCGCGTTCGTCCCGATGTACTTCATCTCCGTCGGCTATCAGGAGATGAACAAGGCGGACCCGGACTGCGGGACAACCTTCACGTGGGCGACGAGGGCCTTCACTCCGAGAGTGGGCTGGATGGGCGGTTGGGGCATCATCGCATCCGACATCCTCGTGATGGCGAGCCTCGCCCAGATCGCCGGCCAGTACGTGTTCGAGCTGTTCAACGCAAAGGACATCGGCAACAACGCGACGAGCGGCTGGGTCCTGTTGGTCGGAGTGCTGTGGATCGTCGCGATGACTTGGATCTGCTACGTGGGCATCGAGATCTCCGCCAACTTCCAAAAAGCCCTGCTCGGTATCGAGCTCACGATGCTGACGGTACTGTCGGTCTGGGCGCTCGTCAGGGTCGGCAACGGCAGTGCTCCGGTCGGGCACCTCGTTCCGACCGGCTCCTGGTTCAACCCCTTTGCCGTAAAGCACTTCAGCGACTTCATCGTCGGCCTCGCGGACATGCTCTTCATCTACTGGGGATGGGACACGGCCGTTGCTTGCAACGAGGAGACCGCCAATGCCGAGACGGTGCCCGGGAAAGCGGCCGTCTTGTCGACATTCGTCCTGCTCGGCATCTACGCGCTCGTCATCCTCGGCGTGCAGTCCTTCGCCGGGATCGGGTCGAGCGGCATCGGGCTCGGGAACCCCAACAACGTCGGCGACGTGCTGTCGATACTCGGCCCGGCCATCTTCGGGCATTCGACCCTGGCATCGATCCTGGACCATCTCTTGTTGTTGATGGTGCTCTCGTCCGCGGCAGCCTCGACCCAGACAACCATCCTCCCGACGGCGCGCACCACGCTCTCGATGGCCGTCTACAGGTCGATCCCCCGATCCTTCGAGAGGATCCACAAGCGCCATCTCACACCCACCGTCTCGACGGTGGTCATGGGAGTGGTGTCCATCGCGCTCTACGTCGTCATGAACTACCTCTCGAAAGGGCAGGTCATCAAGGATTCGGTCGACTCGCTCGGGGTGATGATCGCCTTCTACTACGGGCTCACCGGGTTCTCCTGCACGTGGTACTACCGCAAGAGCCTCACGAGCAGCATCCGCAATTTGTTCATGCAAGGTGTCTTCCCTACCCTCGGCGGCGTCATACTCTTCTTCATCCTCGGCTGGTCCTTCTGGTACTACTGGCAGCCTGCCAACAGCTACACGCATTGGGGCATCTTCGGCCGTCAGGTCGGCGGAGTCTTCATCCTCGACGTCGGGATGCTCCTGCTCGGCATCATCCTCATGCTCTTGATGCAGGCCTTCCGGCCAGCATTCTTCCGGGGCGAGACTCTCAACCGGGACTCGGCGACCCTCGTGAGCGAGGACTACCTCGCCAAGCAGGCAAGCGCGCATTGACCCTGGCCGAGCCAAGGGTCTTGTGCGTGGGCTTGTGCCTCCGGGCACTCCCGGAACGGTTTGCCCACAACCTGCCCGGTCGCTGCGGACCGGCGCGAGCTACGGCTCAGTGCTCGCTGCGGACGACGAGCACCGGGCAGTGGGCGTGGTGAACGCACTGATTTGAGACCGATCCCATCAAGAGGCCCCTGAACCCGCCCAGTCCCCTCGAGCCGACCACCAACAAACTGGCCCCTCGGCTGGCCTCGATGAGCACCTCGGACGGGTTCCCAGGAATGCCCAGCCACTCGACCTCGAGACCTTCCATGGACTGTGCCGCGGCCGCGGCCCGTTCGAGAACCTGCCTCGCGTCGTGTTCGGTCTCCCCGTAGTACTCCTTGGCCGTGGATCCCGTGATCTGGGCACCCATTGCGGGATAGGCGTAGGTGACATGCAGGACCGCCCGCCGAAGACGAGCTTCTTCGATCGCCACCTCGAGCGCGAACGTAGCCTGCGGCGAACCGTCGACGCCGACGACGATCACCGGCCGGTGCGGAACGTCTGTCATTGAGTTTCCCCTTCCTCGCGGGCGCTCCGGCGCGGGGCGTCGGGTTCTCGGTCACGGGCTGGATGCTCCACCACTGCAACGACCTTGGCGACCATGAACCGCGCGGTGCGGACCGGCGTCCCGGAGCGTGTGACCTCCGTGACCTCGACTATTCCTCGGGCGTTTCCCACCTCGACGCGCCTTCCGGCCCGAGTCGCTTCGATCTCGAAACGCTCGACCCCGGCTCCCACATCGACGAGGACCTCCACCCGGTCACCCTTCACTGCACCAGGGTAGCCATCGTTGGCGCCTCGGAGCCCGCCCGGGGCTGTGAGTCGGCGAGAATCGTGTTGTGCCAGCCGAGTCGTGGGGATGGCCCAAGAACGACGAAGAGCTCGTGGAGCTGCAGTACCGGCTCGCTGCGGCCGCGGCGCAAACACGAGCGGCCCAGCCAATTTCTGGCATCGGGCCATCGGGCCTTTTTCGACGGGTGCTTCATCGCCTACGCCCGCGCCGGCCCCGGTCCCGGCCAGTCGGGCGACCGGGCGTGAACGGCCGTCACCTGGCGCGCCGGCGCAGCGGACCTGCAGGGCCGCAGGACCGACCACCATCTGAGAGGTGCCATGACCCTCGGGCGCCCCAGGCAGGCCGACGACGTCCTCGCCCAGAGCGTCGTGGCCTCACGTGTCCCGTTCCCGTACGTGCCCGACCTGTTGGCCCTGAGACAAGGCCCGATCCTCGCCCGCGCGCTGGAGAGGCTCGAGCCACGACCTGAGGTCCTGCTCGTAGACGCGAGCGGACTCGATCATCCTCGCGGCGCCGGGCCTGGCCGCTAGAGACGCTCGACTGCGTCCATGGTCGCGTGCATCATCTCCAGTCGCCGTGGGCGTTCGGTCACGAACCGCTCTATGGCAGAAACGATGTGCTCCGGGGCGAGATGGGCCTCGTCGATGACCTCGTCCACGGTCCCCCCCGTCCGCCAGGTGTCGTCCCAGTCCGCGGAAAGGGAGTACTCCCGCACGATCGACCCCTCGGCCCAGTCGTTCATCAGCTTGAAGGCGCCGTTGGTCACGACCATGGCATCGACCCGGTCGCCAGGTCCGACGACGCCGTCGCGGTAGTCACGGCTTTGCATCCTGAACAGCTGGGTGCTGATGGCGGCGATCACCTTGACGTTGAGCCCGAGGCGATCGAGCTCCGGCAGCACCTGCAAGAGGTTCCGGGTAGGCATCGTTCCTCTCACGTACACGGTTCCCGCCTTCGGCCTGCCAGTTTCGAACTGGCGCAGGACGTAGGCACCCCGGGCGGCGGCGAGATGGGACGGTATCTTGAGCAAGGCACGGTCGGGGATCTCGATTGCCGGACGAGTGAGATGCAACGCGACGATGGGCACATCGCTCGCGAAGGCGGCGCCGAGGACGACCGGCACCTCGTTGTACTCCCATGGGTGCAGATCGACGACCTTGCCCTCGGGGAACAACTGAGTGACGCCTGTCTCGAAGATCCCGAAATGGGTACGGGAGTCGTCTGCCGTCTCGGGGCCGGAGTGACCCGCGATCCACAGGAGCTTTCCGACCTTCAGCTCGCAGTCTTGAGCGAGCTGGCTGAAAAGCCGCATCGGCCCGTACTTGAGATACGAGAAGGCTCCGTATGTCGAGCACGCACCCCAGAACCCGTCGAAGCGGGCGAACGGGTCGTCGGCGAGGTTGACCGATGCCAGGCCGGTCAAAAGACCGGCGTTGGCGAACTCGGTGATCTCTGTGGGTAGCAGGGCTCCGGTCGGGTTCTCATCACGCTCGTACCAGCCGAAGCCCGGGAGGTCCCCGAAGTCCTCCGCGAACCCTGAGATGTTCGTCGACTCCGCAAGGTCGGCCGAGCAGGCGATGAAAAGGGGACGACCGTAAGATCGCTTGGCCGAGGCGTTCACGTACGACCCCCACGCTCCTAGAGCAGCGCGGTTTGCCGCCTTCTCCCCGGGCTTCTTCCACATCTGGTCCGGGTAGCTGTTGAAGTCGAAGAGCCGGGAATCCGAGAAGGGCACGCCCGCGCCGGCGTCGAGGCGGAAGCCGTCGATGTGGCTCGGCACCGAGTCGGCGATGCTCAAGAGCCGCTCGGAAAGCCAGTCGACCAGAGTTTCATCCCGGCGCAGCACCTCGAGCGCGACGCGCAGGTTCTCTTCAGCCTGGGCGTGCAGCGCGGACTGATCGCTCGGCGCAGGCTCGTCGACGCCTGCGTACTCGACACCGTAACGACTCATGAACTGCTTGCGCACCGCCCAGAACTCCTCCGAGTTCCTCGGCCACGGAGTGCCGTGGCTCTTGTGGTCGTACTTCCCGTAACCTCGGCCCTTGCGGGTCTTGAACCAGGCGACGCTCGGCACCCCATCGGGATTGGCCCCGCAGGCGCTCTCCAGGACTGCCCTGGTCACCGGGCCCCATTCCGATCCGTGCTCGGTGCCCGTGACCCGCCAGCCGTAAGGGGCGAACCAATCAACAGGCGAACCGTGGACCACGCTCGACGCGGCACGCGAGTCGATGCCGAAGTCGTTCCAGTCGATCAGGAACACCAGATTGACCAGACCTAGCCCCCACGCCAGGTTCTTGGTCTCGTGGCTGCCCCCGGCGGTCAGCCCACCCTCGCCTTCCACCACGAAGACCTTGACTTCCTCTGCTCCAGCGAGCTTGAGCGCGAGCGCCTCGCCCGCCGCGGGCGCCATGCCGTGGCCGGAAGGACCGGTGTTGAACTTGAGGAACAAGGTTCGACCCGCCATCTCCGGATGTCCCGGCAATCCTCCGCGATGACGCAGCTGTAGCAACGATTCCCACGTCAAGGCCCATCGACCGTCGTCGGGGAAGGCATAGCGCGGATCGCCGGTCCGGTCGTGGCGCGCCCGGAGTCCCTCGTTCAGCACGGCGAGTGTCGCATAGACCAGAGGCGCCGTGTGCCCGGCGGAGAGCACGAATCGGTCGCCGAAACGCAACCAGGGACGGCGGAGGTCCCAGCGCATGGCCCCTGAGAGAAGCAAAGCGAGCAGGACATGGACCTTGGAGCGCGAGCCGCCCGGATGTCCGCTCTGGCGGTAGTTCAGCGACAGATCGATGCACTCATCCACGAGGTCCTTGATGACTTCGAAGTGAGCGAAGTCCGACTCTGCCGCCGCATAGAGACGTTCGACAGCGACAGCACCACCGTCCGCACTGCGAGCATTGAACTTCGGGGCCTGCAAACTCGTCATCGGGGTCCTCTCTGGCGCGCTTTCATGGACCATGCTGTCATAGCGCCATCCTTTCATGGGCTTGGGAGAGGTCCGCTGCCCGGAGAACTGCCGGACTGTGCTGAACGTTGGGTTCTGCAAGGCAGACATCTCACCCCTCGATCCAGCACCCCCGACAGGAGACGCCCCGGCCGCTCCGGGTCGGACGCGTCTTTCTGGCACCTCGCAGTCTCTTGCGCTGCGGACAACCCGACGAGGGCTAAAGGGGCGCCGATCGCCCGACCTCAGTGACACAACCTCCGGGTATTCTCCTGGTTGTCTCATCCAGAGTGACCCGAGGGACCTGGCCCGTTGACGGTTCGGCAACCGACTCAAGGCACGGTGCCAACGCCAGGCGATGAGGAGGGCAACATGACCCGTCGTGATAGTCGCGCGGAACTGCAGAAGTGGTTCCTCGACGTCGACGAGCTCCTGGCAGCGCAACGGGAGCACGCGATCTCCCCGTCGACGGTCCCGTCGGCAAGGACCGAGCCGGCGACTTGGACCATGACAGTTATGGCGCTCAAGCGCGACCTTGTCGGGCTGGTCGACCTGCTCGTCGACAGTCCGGGCCGGTGGATCCTCATTCTCGATGCCGGCCTTCCACCTGGGCGTTACGTGCAGTTGCTGGTCTGCGAAGACGGCTCGGTCGTCGCCGAGGCCTCCTCGAACAACTTCCTGGAAGGTTCCGACCGCCTGAGCACCGAGGATGAGGAGATCCTCGCCACCATCGGATGGAGTACGCCCCGTCTTCCGGCCAAGCCCAACTGGTGGGCGACGCAGGCGACGATCTACCCCGACACGAGGGACGTGGGCCGCCTCGTCCTCGACACGTTCGAGCGCGTCTACGACCTGTGCTCCACCGACATGATCACGGCCAGGGTGTTTGCTTCACCGCGACGCGGCGGCACGCCCGCTTCCGCGGCAGCTCACCAGGCCTTCCCGGCACCATCCGGAGGCGCCCGGCTGCCGAGCCCGTAGGGGTGAGGCCACCTCGCTCGCTCATCCGCGACCAGTCACCCCCTGGAGTGGGCACGAGTCAAACTGGCGGTCCAGCTGTAGGAACGAGCTGACGCCAGCTCACGAATGCCGACGAACCTGCTCTGCATCGGCGGCGATTCACCGCTGTATCGATGTGGATGGTGCGTGGTACTGCTCCTCGCCGCGGACGCGCCGGGGAACGACCGCGCGGAGCGCGCACCTCAGCCCGGTCAGGCAGACTGAGCCCCCTCTCAGGCGCGGTCGACGAGCAGTCGCTGAGCAAGCGCGGCTCCGACTGCTCGTAGCCCGCCCCCGATCTCGAGCAGCAGCGTGCCGTCCGGTTGGTTCTCCACAACTTTGACGGCTGCGCCGGGGATGAAACCTGCTCCCTCCAAGAAGATGAGAGAGGCCCGGTCCTGCTCGACATCCTCGCTGATACGCGCCACGCGGACCGGCAGGCCTGTTTCGACGTCGCTGAGGGCAGTGAGCTCGAAACGGGTGGGTGCGGAGTTATGGCTCCCCGGGATCGGATTGCCATGCGGACAAGTAGCCGGATCTCCCAGCAGGGCGACGAGATGCTCCTCGACCACGTCTGAGATCACGTGCTCCCACCGCCCCGCTTCGAGGTGGGCGGCGGACCAGGAGATGCCGATGATATCGACCAACAGCCGCTCAGCGAGGCGGTGCCGCCTGATCACGGCCGTCGCCACCGCACGGCCCTCATCGGTCAGAGTGATCACGCGGCCGTCGCGCGTGATGTAACCGTCGGCCTCGAGACGGAGGATGACCTCGGAGACCGCCGCAGGGGTTTTCCCAAGTCGTTTGGCAAGCTGGGCCTGGACCGCGGGAATCCCCTCTTCGCCGAGAATGGCGATCATCTGGAGATACTCCTCCACAGGAGGATGTGCGCTCGGCGCCATGATGCGAAGCGGATTCTACAACCGGCATGGCACGGTGGCGGCGTAATTCGCCTCCCCTCGCGCCGGCAAGTCGGGTGAAGGTCTCTCCGAAACGGCAATACCGCGCTGAGGGGACACGCGAGAGAACTACAGGTGTCTGAGCGTCACGAGCGCGATGTAGAGACCGAACCCGATGACCACGACACACAGCCCAGTTGCGAGTCCCCGGCGCCACCCGTGCATTCGGTGCTCGTAGGGCAGCGCCCGCGCCTCGAGGGCCAACAACAGACCGAGCACGATCGGCAGCAGGAGCGCGTTCATCACCTCGACATCGACGACGAGGTTGACGAGATCAAAACTCAAGAGAACTACAACCGCGCCCACGACATGGGCAAGGCCGTAGACGATGTAGAACTTCGCGTTCTTGCGGCACGGCAGGCCGTTGAGGCTGTGTGTCCACCCGAAAACCTCGGAGATCCCCCATGCACCGGCCAGGGACGCGACCAGACCCGCGACAAGGGCAGCGCCGAGGACTGCGGCCCCGAGAAGGACCTTCGACCCGACTCCGCCTATGAACGGGCGCAGCGCCAAGGACATCTCCCCGACACTGTCGAGCGCGACCCCGAGATGGTGGCGGGCAATTGTCGCCGCAAAGGCGGCGACGACGGCGACCATGATCAACTGGGTGAGCACCGCACCGACAGCGGTGACACGCCGTTCCCGCGGGATGTCTTGAACTCGCAGTCCCTTGTCGAGCACCGCGCCCTGCTGATAGAAGATCATCCACGGCATGATTACGGCGCCGACGTTGGCAGCTAGCAGCAGCGTGAATGAGCTGTTACCGAGCGGCACATGCCCGAGGCCCCGGCCGATGGCGCTGAAGCTCGGATGCGCCATCACGACTGCCGGTATGAAGGCCAGTTCCGCGAGGCCGAGCGCGATCCCGATACGTTCGACACGACGGTAACTGCCGGTCATGGCGATGCCGATGAGGAACGCGGCGGCCACCGGGACGGTCAACAGGCGGGGGACGCCGAAGAGCTGGCCCACGCCGGCAACGCCCGCAAATTCTGTGAGCAGTGCCCCGGTGCCCGCAAGAAAGAGCATCCCGGCCGACAGCAACCCCCATCCCCGTCCGAAGTGCTCGCGTATGAGGGCCCCGTGACCCTTTCCGGTAAGCACACCAAGCCGGACGGTCATCTCCTGGACGATGTAGAGGACCGGGATGAGCACGAGCTGGGGAAGGACCATCTCGTATCCCCACTTGGCCCCGGACTGGGCGGCAGTTATGAGACTTCCAGCGTCGGTGTCGGCGAGCATTACCACAAGGCCTGGACCACAGAGGGCCAGCAGCGGAACGACCAACCAGCGTGTCCTTCGCCTCTTGTCCTTTTCGACCGGGCGCGGCTGTACCTCCAGGTCCACTCTCGAGGGCAAGACGCTTGTCATGTCGCGACAAGCTGTCCGCCGAGAGAGCTACCTCGGGCAACTGCGATGATTGGAAGGGCCACAAGTGTCGCCGGTTTCAGGTGCCGGATGGTGCGAACACTTCGTTCCACGTACGGAGATGGATGATCAGTGAGACCTTCATCGGCACCGCGCTGGAAGGCCGTTGTCGACACGAACGGTGACGCCACGCCATGGGCCGCAATGGCATTGGACTGCACAAGATAGAGCCCTTCGCAACGCATCGGCTTGCCAGTCGTTCACTGTACGACACATGATTCAGGTTTCCCTAACAATAGTTGTAAGGGAGACCTGGAACCAAATTACGGCCCTCGGAGATTGCGGCTGGGCTCCGGTCCGACGAGCGTCGCCTGCGTCTCCCGGCGCATTTGCAGGCCCTGGGCATGATGTAGGAGGACGAACCGGCGCCGGGCGATGGACTGCTGGACGTCGTCACGCGCACGTCGAGGCGCTCACGGACGAGACCGACACCTCGTCATATCAGAGCTTTGTTCATGCGGATCGCCGACCAGCAACCTCACTTTCCGACTAGAGATGACGCTCTCCAGTTCGGAGAAGTTGAGCCGCCCGGTTCCTCCGGAGGCTTGTCAGGTCGCGCTCGGCCCCGCCGCCACCACCTCGAGGGCTTCGTCAAAGTTCAACCGATAGGGCCCCAGCTGGGTCAGCAGCCAAGTCACGCCTGCCTCGGCCCAGGCGCTGGCGTCCTCGCCGCCGCTGGCCACCACCACGATCTCGAAGTGCTCAAGGTCGGCACCCGCCTCGCGGAGCTGTTCACGCAGTTTCGCCACGTCGGCGGGCCGGGTCATCTGGATGACGACGACCCCCTGGAACCTGGCGGCCCGGCGGATCGGCGCCCGGTTGGGCCAGCGCGCTGCTAGCCAGATGGGGATACCACCTGGCCCCCAAGGCGTAGGCGAGAAGCTGATATCCGCGGCACGGAAGAACTCGCCCTCATGGTGCACCTTCTCGCCCGAAAACAGTCCAGTGAGGATTGCGAGACCCTCGCTCAGCGCACGTCCCCGGGCGGCGGCATCGAGAATCTCACCGAAAGCGGAGAGTTCGCCTGGGGGACCGCCGTCGTCACCGATGCCAAACCCGAGCACTAGGCGCCCGTGCGAGAGCAGGTCGAGGGTGACGGCCTGGCGGGCGACCACCGCCGGGCGCCGGCGTACCAAGGGCGTCACGAGCGGTCCGAGCTGGATTCTCGAGGTTGCCTGGGCAATGGCGGCCAGGCACACGTATGGGTCGAGGATGTCGCGCACCGGCTCGGCGTACAGGAGGTGATCCCACAGGAAAAAACCGTCCCAACCCGCGAACTCGGCTTGCACGGCCAGATGGACGAGGCGATCGGGGTCAGCCAGCCCGTCGAAGGCAGGCAAGAAAAGGGCCCGGCGCATCTATGCGCTAGTCCCCGTCGAGCATGTGGCGCTCGAGGTAGTGGTCCTTTATCGCCTCTCTGATCACCTTCGCGTTGCGCGAGCGCAACGCCTCGATCACATCGACGTGGCGTTTGACGAGATCGTCCATGTTGATGCCCTGCTGCTCGAACGACGAGCGCATCAACGCGCCCATCTGCCCGTCGAGCATGTGCCAGAGATCGCGCACGCGTAGGCGTTCTCCGGCCGAGACGATGCGCCCGTGGAAATCGGTGTCCGCATCGACGATCGCCGCCATATCGCCCACTATCGCGGCCTGTTTCATCTCCTGCACGTGGGCCTCGAGCTCATCGAGCGCCTCGGGGGTGATCCAGTTCAGCTTGTCGCAGGCGGCCCCGGCCTCGAGGAGGAACCGAGCGAAGCACGTGTCTTGGATCTCCGCAGCATCCATGCGCGCGACGAAGCACCCACGACGCTTGCTGATCTTCACCAGGTTCTCGTTCGCCAGGTCGTGCAGGGCCGAGCGCAACGTGGTGCGGCTCACGCCGAACTCCTCGGCAATCTTGGACTCCAACAAGCGTTCGCCGGCCGCGAGCTCATCGTTGAGGATGCGCCGGCGCAGTTCGTCGTGGACCACCTCGGGCAGGGAAGCGCGGTTGATCAGGCTTCCAGGGGAGCTTCTCATCTCAGGCATCATCGCGTCCCTCGCCTTTCGCGGCAGAAATGAGCCTCTCCTCGGACAGAGGCTGGTGGTCCTCACCTTCGACGCCCACCGAGAAGAGCTCCGCCGGGCCGCTCAGGACCACCATAACGCCCGGTCCGTGTCCCGGTTGGGGGCTCGCTCCGTGCACGACGACACCGACGCTCATCCAGTTACGCCGGTACCCGGCGTTGGTGCGAGCGTCAAGGTCACTGATGGCCACGAGATCGCCGAGGCACAAGGAACGTGTCGCTGATGTGTCAGAGTCGACCTGCAAGTCGACGTCCCACATCGCCATCGGCCGACCGATCCCATTGCCCACAAAGCGGCTCGGCAACATGGCGCGCACGCCCACCTTTAGGCGGTCACCCTGCACTGTGAGCCCGAGCAGCGAGAGCGCCGCGGGGGCGACATTCATCTGCGTGAGCCCGGGCACAGGCGCCGCGGCCCCCTGGCCACAGCTCAAGAGGGCAACCTGGTCGCCCGGCCGTAGGCGGGCGAGAACATCCTGAGGGAAAACTGCGATCACTCGCTGGCCGCCGCCGCGCTTGCCGAGCACGCTTCCGACATGGCCGAACGCGTGGCCGGTACGGACGGTGACCCGATTGCCGAGACAGGCCAGGCCCACAAGGGCATGGCGGGCGTCGTCGCTCGGGTGCACGAGACAGACGCCGGGCGCGGCGTGGTCGCCGACATGGCGAAAAACGCTCTCCCCGAGTCGCAGTCCGAGCACCGTGCCGCCGTCGCCGACGGCCACGTAGGACCGCCCGTCGCGATCCACACGGTAGGGCTCGGTGCCGACCTCGCCCTGGTCCACGTGGCCCAGCAGGTTGACTCTGACCACCTTGACCTCACTCACGGGTGCCCCTTGGTTGTCCGAGGTTGAAAGAGCTCAGATTCGCCGAATCATCAATGACGACCTTGAAGGCACCGGCCGGACCGCTCATGATCGAAGAGGGACCGGGCCCGTGGCCGTAGAGCAGGCAGCTCGCAGTCGAGATGACGCCGACGGTCGTCCAGTTCTCACGGTAGCCCCTACCGAACCGGTGGTCTTGGTCCGTGAGCGCCACCACGTCACCGACGCGCAGGACCTCCAGTCCGAGCGAGAGATCCTCGCCCATTCCTGCATAGGCGCCCATCAGGTCGGTGTTGGCGTACTCCGAAGCCATTCCGGCCCCGGCGCCGATCGCCTCTGGCGGGACAACGGCGCTGACATGAACCTCCAGTTGGCCCGTCGAAGTCGTGCCTGCCTGGAGTGCCGCCAACAGCGCCGGCGAACAGTTCTTCACCACCACCTCGGGGTGGTCGTGAAGAACAAGACCTTGTCCCACGGCAAAGACGCTGACCTGGTCTCCCGCGGTGACATGGCGCATGTCATCACTGTCCATGTCCACAAGCACGTAGGCATGCTGACCGATAACGAAGCCGGCGGCGCCTTTGGCAGGTCCCGACGTCACCTCGACACGATTGCCGATACAACTCAGGTACTGGAGGGCGTAGTTGGCAGCCGGGTCGCGGTGACGTACCGAGAGCCCGGGCTCGACGTGGTCGCCGGCGTAACCAGTCGCCGGATCGCCGACGTGCACGTCGAGAGTGACCCCGCCCATGCCGGGCAGAAAAAAGGCTCGCCCCTCCGGGTCGATCCGAAAACCGTTACGGTCCGCGAGGGGCGGCCAGACCTCGCCGGCGAGCACCTGGGTCAAGAGGCGGTCAACGTTGCTGGCGACGTTCACGAGCCTTCCTCTCTCCTTGTGCGCGTGCCGAAGCAAAAGCCGCGTACGCGCATGGCCGGCGCGGTGATGCAGCTGTTCCAGAGGTTCGGTATCGGCTGGCTGTAGCGCAGGCTGCTCAGCGCGTCCGTGCGGCGTAACGCCTCGATGATGCTCTCATTGAACCGCCCGCCGGCCAAGGCCTCGGTGCGCCTGCCGTTCTCGATCAGGAAGCAGGCGTCGCGGCTGGTGCCAACGACGGTGCCGGCTTCAGCATCGACAAGGCGGTTGTACCAAAGACGCTGCACGTACAGGCCCCGCTCGATGCCGGCGACGAGCTCGTCCTCGCTCTGAGTGCCCGACGCCATGACAAGGTTGGCACAAGCAGGCTCGGGCGATTGCTCTCGGCCGATCGAGGCGTGGCCGGTCGACATCCCGTCGGTCATCGAAGCGCTCGCCCGATCGCTCACCGCCGCGCCCACACGACCGCGATCGATGAGCACAACGCTCTTCTTGGCACTGCCCTCGAAGTCGAAGGGGAACGGCAGTCCGACCCCGGCGCGCGCGTCATCGGCGATCGTGACAAACTCCGGTGCCACGATTTCGCCACCGTGTTGGGCCACGAGACCGATGCCAGCTCTGAGGGCCGGGGCCGTGAAGCCGAAGTCAGGCACGAAGCCGACCAGTTCCCCGGCGGCGAGCGGTCCGAAGACGACGTCGTGGACCCCGTCGGGCACGGGAACCACCTCGCGCACCTGCGCCGTGGCGGCGATCGCCTCGAGCGCGCGGTGCTGCACGTTCAAGGTGCCGGCGTCGCGCGAGAGGTCACCGATGTACGACGAGGCCTCCCCGAAGCGGATAGTCATGGTGAAACCTGCCTCGGTGGCCGCCCCGTGGGCACGTACGCCCCGACTGGTCACGACCGCGAGCTCGCTCGAAGCCGCCGTCAAGGTGCCGTTCACCGTGCCCCCGGCCTGCTGAGCCGCGGCCATGACGATTCCGGCGAGACGCGAGCGCGCGCCGACGTCCCAGGCGGCCGTTGCTTCGACCCACAGACCCGTCGTGTCGCAGTCGATCTGGCCCGCGGCAACGTCATAGGGCACCTCGGCGCCCTCCAGCCCGTCTCGCGAACGTGCCAGGGCGCTGGCCTCGGCAACGGCACGCGGCACCAGATGAAGGGAGTTCACGGCCACGCGCGCGCTACCGGTGCCCACCACTGCGCGCACCAACACCTGGCACTCGATGATCGTTTGTGCCTGGTGGATCCGCTCAGCGGCAAAGCGCGTATGGTGACCCACCCGACTGGTGGCAGAGATCTCCACCTGGTCGGCAGGGCTGCCTGCGAGCGCCGCCTCGAGCGTCGTGAGCAACTGGTCGGCCCCGAACCATGTCCCGAGGCTCATGAGACTCCGATCTTGACGTCGCGTACCAGGGTGGGAGCGGCCCCGTGAGAGAGAAAGCCCCATTGCTTGGGCTCGCCCTTGCCACAGGGCATCCCGAAGGTGCGAAAGGCCTCGGGCCCGGCGGACGCCTCGACCGAGCCCCAGAATTCCGGCGTCAAGCCGCCGTAGGAGAAGTCCCGCACCAGACGAGTTCTCCTGCCCTTACGGACCTCCCAGGCGATCTCGGTCCCGAACTGGAAGTTCCATCGCATTGAGTCGATGGACCAGCTGCGGTTGTCGTCGATGTAGTAGCCGTCGCCCATTCGCTCCAGGAGCTCGTCGGTCGAACCCTCGCCGGGCTGGAGAAAGACGTTGGTGGCAAAGCACAACGGGAGGTAGGCCCAGCCGTCCGAGCGCGCTGCCCCCGAGGAGGTGAGTCCCTGGCGTGCCGCGCTGTCCCGGCTCGAAAGAAAGTTGCGCACGACCCCTTCGCCGATCAGGGTCGTCGGGACCGTGCGAGTACCCTCATCGTCGAACATGAAGCTGCCCCGTGTCCCACGCACAGTCGCGTCGGCGACGATGTTGACCGCTGGTGAGCCGTAACGAAGCTTCCCGACGGCGTCCCGGGTGATGAAGGAACGACCCGCGAAGTTGGCCTCGTCGCCGAGGATACGGTCGAGCTCAATGGCGTGGCCCGTCGATTCGTGGATCTGCAACGCCATCTGGGCCGGACCGATCACCAGCGAGGAGTAGCCCGAGGCCACCACGGGGGCGCTCAGCAACTGAACGGCTTCGATGCCGACGCGCTCGGCCTGGTTGACAAGATCTAGGCCGAGAACGTACTCCCAGCCGGCGGCAGCGGTGTTGCCGTGGAAGGAATTGGGGTAGCTGCGTCGCTGAGCGAGGTGACCGTCGGCTGCAACGGCCAGCACCATGCCGCCGGACTCCACGAAGTGCTGTTCTTGGAGCGAGCCCTCGGAGTTGGCGAAGAAGCGGTGCTGACGCTTGGCGTTCACCCCCGCCTGCACGCGCACGACGCCGCGTTGGCCGCCCGCGGCGCGCATCGTCTCAACGACAAGCTGCTCCCGCTCAGCTGGGCTGACGAGGAACGGGTCGATGTCGACGTCAGTCTGGTAGAGACCGAGCTCAGCTTCACGCGGGGGAAGCGTCACCCGCGCGCCGGCGACCTCACTTGCGGCACGCGCGTTGGCGATTGCCGCGCGCGCCACAAGACGGGCGTCGTCATCGTCACGTAGCGGCTCGGAGGCGAAGCCCCACACGCCGTCCACCAGCACCCGTGCTCCGATGCCCGCGTGGCTCTCGAGACGCTCGTCGGGCGCCTGTTCGGAGACGGCGTAAAGGCGCAGCTCCTCGGTCTCAGAGAGGCGGACGTCGCAGAACTCCGCACCGGCGGTCTCAGCCTCGGCGACGACGCCACGCAAAAGCGGCATCGCCGAGGCCCGGTCCAGCTCGCCCCACTGGTGGGCGGCCAGCAGAGTCGTTTCAGGCACCCTCGACCTCGCTGAAATGCACCCAGCGCCGCTGTCGGAACGAGCGCTCGAAGGCGTTGATGGTTCGCTGGACCAGCGCGCCCTGGGCGAAGTCTCCCTGAGCCTCGGGCGCCTGTCCGACAATCTCGTCGACGAAGTTGCCTATCAGGTTCGAGTAGAACAGCGAAGGCCACTGCTCCCGGCTGGTTCCGCCGCTCGGGAAGTAGCGCTCGGGGATCTCCCGCTCGACGAACTCCACCGAGTTCTTTGTGGCCGTCTTGATGGTCTGGCAGATGCCGAACTCCTCGACCAGGCGGACTATCACGGCACCCTCAGATCCGTACAGGCGCACCTCGATGCCCGGGTAGTTGCCCACCGTGACGTAGGACGACTGCATAGAGGCGATGACGTCGTCCTCGAACTCGCAGATCCACATGTCGCCGTCGTCGATATTGATCCGCTCCATCTTCCCGCTCGAGCGCAGGACACGCTCGGGAACGAAGTTGCGCATCGTGCCCACGACGTTGGTGATTCGGCTCTTGACCCACCAGTGCATTATGTCGATGGTCGGCGCGCCATAGCCCTCGATGGATGAGACTGCGATCTCGTTGTCGTCTCCGGGAGCGTCCTCGGCCTGGCGAAGCGGCGTCGACGGGTCGATCCACTGGCTGTTCTGCTCGTAGCCGTTGAAGATGTAGGGCACGCCGACGAAGCCCTCGTCGATCAGGTCCTTGGCGTACTGGATCGCCGGCGCATAGCGGAACGTGAAGCCGAGCTTGGTCTTCAGGCCCTTCGCCTCGGCCAGAGCCGCGGCGCGCGAGGTCTCGCGCGCGTCGTGGTGCACCGGCTTTTCACAAAGCACGTGCTTGCCGGCCTCTAGGGAAGCCCACGAGATCTCAAAATGCGTGTCGTTGCCCGTGGTCACGTCCACGACGTCGATGTTTGGGTCGTCGAGCACGTCGCGGTAGTCGCTCACCGCGCGAGCGATGCCGAAACGATCAGCCGTCTCTTTGACGAGCGCCGGGTTGACGTCAACGACGGCGGCCACCTCGACACGTTCGTCGCGCTGCCATCCAGGGATGTGCGCGCGCTCGGCCCATCGGCCGGCTCCGATGACTGCGACCCGGACTTCCTTCTTGCTCATTTTCATTGCTCCTTCCTGCACCACCAGCGTGGACAGATCAGTTGTCGAGGGATCAGCGCCGTGGGGCGCCCAGAAGAGCGAGGGTGACCGCACGGGCCGGTGTCACTTGGCACGGCTCAACCTCACGCGCGGGTCGATGAAGGTGTAGGTCACATCGACGATGAAGCTCATGACCACCATGAACACGGCCGCCACCAGCACGGTGCCCGTGATCATCGGGATGTCAAGGGTGGAGATGGAGTTGTAGGCCAGTTGGCCCACTCCGGGAATCCCGAAGATCGACTCGATGATGAGAACCCCGCCCAGGAAATATCCCAGGTCCATCCCGAGCATCGTGACGACCGGGGTCAAGGCGTGACGCAACACGTGGCGGAAAAGGATGGTGCGTTCCGGCATGCCCTTCAGGCGGACGAACTCGATGAACGGCGAGCGCAGAACCTGGAGCATCGTGGTGCGCACCATGCGTGAGTAGAAGGCCGCCCCGCCGACCCCGAGGGTGAAGCTCGGCAGGACCATGTACCAGATGAGAGGGTGACCCACGCCGTTGAGCGGAAAGAGCGAGACCTTGTAGGCGAGGAAGTAGATCAGCATCAGTCCCAGCCAGAACGGTGGAGCGGAAAGCCCGAAGAGCGCGCCGAGGGTGGTCGCGCGGTCGATGAGGCTGCGTGGCCTGTAGGCGGCGATGATGCCCGTGGGGACACCGAGCACGATCTCCCAGATGACTCCGCCGAGCGCCAAAAAAGCCGTGTAGGGCAGCGCCCCCCAGATCTCGCTGGCCACGGTGCGACCCTCGAGGACGAAGGAGACCCCGAGGTTGCCGTGAGCCAGACGGGCAAGAAAACTCAGGTACTGCGACCATACAGAGCGGTCGAGGCCGAGTTGGCGGGCAATGGAGGCGACCGCCACGGGGCTTGCCTGAGGACCCGCAACCATACGGGCGGGATTGGCCGGCACAAGGAAGGCGAAGACGAAAGCAAGCGACACGACGCCGAAAACCACCAGCAGCATCTGCAGGAACCGTCGGACGAGCCACCCGATCATCGCCCGATCTCCCGCCTCGTCGCGTCCAGCACATCGGTCAGCCAGTCGCCCGCCAGATTGATCGAGAGCACCGTCAGGATCAGCGCCACGCCAGGCGCGATCAGAAGCCACGGCGCAGTCTGGAAGTACTGCTGCCCCTCGGAGATCATCCCGCCCCACGAAGCCTGGGGCAGAGGCACCCCGATGCCAAGAAAGGAGAGGGAGGCCTCAATGAGGATCGACGTCGCAACCCCGAGGGTGCCGTAGACGATGATCGTCGGCATCAGGTGGGGCATGACGTGTTTGAAGATGATCTTGAAGTGCCCGACGCCGAGCGTGCGCGCTGCGGTGACGAACTCGCGCTCTTTGAGCGAGAGCACCTGGCCGCGCACCACACGCGCCAGGTAAGTCCAGTACGCGAAGGCGATGACGAGGACCACGTTGCGAGTGCTCGGGCCCGTTACCGCGATCAGGGCCACACAGAAGAGCAGAATCGGGAACGACAGCACCATGTCGGTGAAACGCATGAGAACCGACTCGGTGACCCCGCCGACGTAGCCGGCGACGGCTCCGATCAGCACACCGATCGTCGAGGCGAGGGCGGTCGCGACCACGCCAACCAATAGCGAAACCCGCGCGCCGAAAATCAGACGCGAAAGCACGTCGCGACCGGCCTCGTCGGTGCCGAGGAGGAAGTGACTGTTCGGTGCCACCGGCGCGCCCACCTCCGAGAGGCCGTTGGCGAACTCACGCAACGGGTTGTAGGGCGCGATCCACGGCGCGAACACCGCGACGACCACGAGCAGCAAGATGAATAGCACCGAGCACAGCGCAACGGGGTCGTGCAACAGGCTCTTGCCGGCTCGGCTCCAGAAGTTGGGTTGGCTGAGCACGACGGGCTCGATGCCGACCAAGTCAGGGACGATCTCGTTCTCGGGCAGGTTGATCACGCCGGCCACCCTGGGGCTTGCACGCTCGGGCGCGAACGGAACACCACATGGCATGCCACCGACTGGCCCCCGGGGACGGCGACCAGGTCGGGGCGCACACGGCGGCACTCGTCGATCGCCTCAGGGCAACGCGGATGGAAGGGACAGCCTGAGGGCGGATCGCCCGGGTCCGGGGGCTCTCCCCGCAACTTGAGGCGGAGTCGCCCCCGCGAGGTGACACTCGGCACCGCAGCGATGAGGGCCTTGGTGTAGGGGTGCAGCGGATTGGTCAAGACCTCCTCGCTGGTGCCGTACTCGACGACTCGCCCGACGTACATGATGGCGACACGATGCGCCATGAAGCGCAGCGTCGACAGGTCGTGCGAGATGAAGAGATAGCCCACACCGGTGTCGCGCTGGATGTCCTTCAACAGATTCAGGATCTGCGCGCGGATCGAGACGTCGAGTGCGGCTACGGCTTCATCGCAGATGATGATCTCAGGGTTCACCGCAAGAGCCCGAGCGATCGACACGCGCTGGCGTTGACCGCCCGAGAGCTGTCCCGGGAAGCGTGTGGCGACCGAGACGGGCAAGTTGACACGGCCGAGGAGCCGCTCAACCTCGCCTGTGTGCTGATTCTTCGGTAGTCCGCGCACCGTCAGGGCCTCGCCGATGACCTCGAGCACCGACATACGCGGGTCAAGAGAGTCATAGGGGTCCTGGTAGATCATCTGCATCCGACGCCGGTACCGCTTGAGTGGCTGGCCCCGCAGGTTCGCCACCTCGGCACCGTCAAAGGCGATTGTTCCGCCAGTGGGACGGACGATGCGCACGAGCGTGCGGGCGACAGTGCTCTTGCCTGAGCCGGACTCACCGGCGATACCGAGCGTGTGGCCGGCCATCAGGTCGAAGGAGACTCCGTCGACGGCCTTCACAGCGCGCGAGGCCGCGAGACCCTTTCGCACGCGAAAGTGAACCGCCAGGTCACGCACCTCGAGAAGCGACGTCGCCGTCTTGCTCACGGGACTACCTCTGCGGTGCGTCGTCCCGGCCAGCTGGGTTCACCCGCGGCATGACAGGCCACGCGACGTGCCGAATACCCCAATTCACGCAACTGTGGCTCGATGTCGAGACACTTGGGCTGAGCCAGTTGACAACGCGGCGCGAAGGCGCAACCGCGCATGTCGAGTCCGCCCACGGGCGGGCTTCCGGAAATCGAGTTGAGGCGTTCGGGCACCTCCTCGGTCATCGACGGCACCGACGCCAGCAGTGCAACCGTGTAGGGGTGTTGAGGGCTCTCGAGGAGATGCTCAGTCGGGCCTGTCTCCACGATCCGCCCCGCGTACATCACGAGGATCTCCTCGCAGAAATTCGCCACGACTCCGAGGTCATGGGTGATCAGCAGGACGGCACTGTTGTGCTCGGCCGTCATCTGCTCGAGCAGGTCGAGAACCTGTGCCTGGATGGTGACGTCCAGCGCAGTAGTCGGCTCGTCGGCTATCAGCAAACTCGGGTTGCAACTTATGGCTATGGCCAGCGCGACGCGCTGGCGCATACCGCCCGAGAGGACATTGGGGAATTGGCGCATCGTGCGCTTGGGATTGGGGATGCCTACGGCGTTCAACAACTCGACGGCCCGCGTTCGGGCTTGGGCTCGTGAGAGACGGCCGTGATAACGGAGCATCTCGGTGATCTGAACCCCGATGCGCACAAGTGGGTTGAGGCTGGAGAGCGGGTCCTGGGTGATCATGGCCACCGTGGTGCCGCGCCAGCGTTTGGCACTGGCGGCGCTTGCCGGGTTCTGGTCACCGCCGACGTAGACCTCACCGCCGCTGATGCGACCGGGAACGGGGATGAGCTGCATGATGGCCCGCGCCGTCATTGACTTGCCGCAGCCGGACTCACCAACGAGTCCGACGCGTTGTCCCGCTTTCACCGAGAAGGAGAGATCGCGGACGACTTCGCCACTGCCGGTCCTGCTCGGGAAGGCGACCGACAGACGATTGACCACGACCACCGCGTCGCGTCGCAGCACCGGTTCAACCGATGACGCTGAAACCACTGCTCTTGACGACGCGAACGCGGTTGGTCGTGGGCACTTGGCGGTTTAGGCGGAAGGGTTCTTCAACCAGTAACGGTCGATCATGTAGGCCCAGATCGGGTTCTGGGCGAAACCACCGACGTTCGAGCCGTACACCGTCGTCACCGTCCCGAAGTAAAGAGGGACAATCGGGTTGTCAGCGAGCAACTTCTTCGTCGCGGCGACGTAGTACATCGTGGCGCTGCTCGGATCGGCCAGTCCCTGGGCGATCTCGCTGTCTACGGCGTGATTGCAGTAGAAGGGGTAGTTCTGTCCTCCGGGAATGTCCGCCGCGCACGACACGAGCGCGTTGAAGAAGTCGCTGCCGTCCGGGAAGTCGGCCACCCAGAATGTCAATGTCATGGGGGTCTTGCCCGGCGTGGCCGCGAGCGTAAAGAACGTGCTCTGTTGAATGGCGTGCACTGCCACCTGGATGCCGACCGCGGCGAGCTGCTGTTGCAGGGCCGTGTCCAGGTTCGTCCAGGGCTGGGTGTTCCAGCTGTACATGCTCGTCGAGAAGCCCTTCGGGTACCCGGCCTGCTTCAGCAGCGCCTTGGCCTTGGCCACGTTCAGGGGGTTGACCATGTTCTGGGTGGTGTAGCCCTTCACGCCCGGGGGGATGAAGCCCGTGGCTACGGTGCCTTGGCCGTTGACGAACTTCAGCAGTGACGACCGGTTGACGGCGTACGAAACCGCCTCTCGGACGAGAGGGTTGTTGAACGGCTTCATCTGCGTGTTCAGCGTCAAAAAATAGGTGTCCAACGCCGAGATCGTGACCGTCTGCTTCTTCAACGACGGGTTCTCGATGACGCTCAAGTAGTCCGAGTTCGGCAGAACGTCACCCATCAGGTCGAGTTGACCCTTCTCGAGCTCGAGCAGCTGCACCTGAGGGCTCACGCCCAGCTTCTCGTAGACGCCGTCGGTGTACGGGTAGATCTTGTTCCAGTAGTGGGGGTTCTTCTGCAAGACAATCGACTGACCTGGGGTGTAGCTGACGAGCTCGTACGGTCCCGAGCCCAGCGGGTGCTGAGCCTGCTGGGGACCCGTGCCGGTCGGGATGACCGAGGCGTGGGGCATGGCCAGGACATAGACGAACGCCGCGTCGGGCTCGGTCAGCGTGATCTGCAGCGAGTACGGCGATAGGGGCTTGATGCCCGAGACGTAACCCGTGGGCTTCTTGGCGTAGGCCGCACAACCCACCACCTCGTCCCAGAAGCCGACCACGGGCGACTTCGTCGCCGGGTTGCAGATCCGAGAGAACGAGTAGGCAAAATCGGCTGCCGTCACGGGCTTGCCGTTGGAGAACTCCATGCCCTTGCGGATGGAGATCGTGTAGACCTTGCCGCCGTCCGATCTCACCGGCATGGCTGTCGCGGCCTCGGGCTCGAGCGTCGTGCCCGCCGTCTCGTAGTCGTAGAGACGGTTGAAGATCATCTCCATGTTGTCCCAGCACGTGGCGTCGTAACAGACCTGCGGGTCAAACGTCGTCGGACTGGACTGGAACGCTGTTTGAAAGATTCCGCCGTATCGGGGACCCGAGCCTGAGCCCGACGCCGAGGATGCACTGGGCGCCAGGGCGACCGTGAGGGTTCCTACAAGGCATGCGACGCCGATCAACGCGGCCCATCGGTGATTCCGATACTTGTTCTTGACCAAGTTCAATGGAGCCCCTCCGTTCTTGCCTTGTCGTCGCCTGACGACAATCGACTAACGTTACTGCGACGCCTTGCACCCGACAAGGGCCGACTTCCTCAGAGCCGGAGGACGGCGAGTTGAGACGTCCTCGATCGGTACCTTCTGGCCGCGGGAGCCGAAAGAGTGGCCGCGAGGGACCGGCCCAAACAATCAGCCAGCCAAACAATCAGGAGGCACGATGAGCGTTCCGATCTTCTCCGGTGTCGGGGTCGCCCTGCTCACTCTGTTCGACTCCTCCGGGGCCGTCGATGCAGGGGCGACGGCTGAACATGCGAGTCGTCTGGTGGAGATCGGGATTCAGGCCGTCCTCGTCGCCGGGTCTACGGGAGAGTCCGCCTCACTTGATCCCGATGAGTACGCCGTCCTGGTCGGCACCGTGCGGGCCACCTTGCCGCCGCAGGTGCCGGTCCTGGCCGGCGCCGGGGCCCCGTCCGCCCGCCAGGCAGTCCACCTGACCAAGGTGGTCCTGGAAGCGGGGGCCGACGCTGTACTCGCGCTCTCGCCGCCGCGGAGCTCTGATGCTCGCGAATATTACGAACTGGTGGCTGAGGCCGCGGGAGGGGCAAGCGTGCTTGCCTATCACTTCCCGGCTTTCTCACCACCGGGACTGCCCGTTTCGGTCCTCCCGGAACTTCCGGTTGTCGGCCTCAAGGACTCGAGCGGGGATCCCCACCGGCTATCCCAGGAACTCGACGTGTTTGCCGGATGGCTCTACGTAGGCTCCACGAACCTCGTCCTACTGGCTGGGGCAATGGAATGCGCCGGCGCGATCCTGGCAATAGCGAATCTGGAGCCAGAGTTGTCGATCCGCGCCTTTGCGGGTGACCCCAAGGCTCAACGTCAGCTCGTCACGGCGACCGACGCGGTATCGGACCGTTGGCCGCACGGGCTGAAACAGGCTGTAGCCGCTCGTTTCGGCACGTCACCGACGAGCCGAATGGGCTAGCTTTCGACGAATCCCGAGGGTCACTGGAGTTGGGCCGCTGGACTTGGCGCACGGACGCGTCCTCACCGATGCCGCCTCTGGCCATCAATGCCGGGTGGATGAGTTCGACGTCGTCATGGCGCGGCGCCCCTGGGCCGGATTGGGCCAGCGGCTCTTCCTGCCAAGACGAGTTCCACGAATCTTGCGACGACCGGTCAAGCCGCACTCTGGCGGATAACAGCGGGGTCCATTACTTCAGCTGGGAACGGTAAGACTCCGGTCCTCACTGGGGGTCGGGTGGGCAGTCCGGCGCGTAGGATCCCATGGTGAAAACGATCCCCTGGTGGGCGGTGGCGGCCGCGAGCGCGGCCCCGGTGCTCCTCATCGGCGGCTTTCTTGTTGCCACGGCTCTGCAGCCGGGTGCGTACAACCCGGTCCGCGACACCATCAGCGACCTTGCCCGACCGGGAGCGACCGATTCGTGGGTGATGACTTCAGCCCTAGCCGGTTTGGCCCTGTGCTATCTGCTCGCGGCGTTCGGCCTGCGGCCTGCGGGGCGTGTCGGCCGCGTCCTGCTCGCCGTCGGAGGGGTGGCGACGCTCTTGATCGCCGTGTACCGAGAGCCGCGATACGGCTACTCGCTCGCGCATGAACTCGCGGTTATCGCGGCGGCGCTGACCTGCTGTACGTGGCCGGTGTTCGCTTCGCATCGACGACAGCCTGCGCCGCTTTTGACACCTACTCCGAGTTTCGTTGCGGCGGCAGTCTGCCTTGGGCTCGCGGCGTGGTACGCGCTCGAGAGCCATGGCGCACTGCTGGGACTCTCCGAGCGCTGCGCGGCTGCCGCACCTCCGTTGTGGCTTTTCGCCGTTGTTGTCACGACCCGACGCGCGCTCGCGAGACTGTGACGTGCCACGACCCGTCGGACGGCGAATGGGACCGGCTGGACGATGCTGACAGCAAGGAGGCAGCCGGCGGTGAGCTGATGGGTACGCAGGTAGAGGAAAGCGTGGAGCAGATACCGAACCGACGTCGCCCAGGTACCGGAACCGCATCAGAAAGGTGTCGTGCAGGTACGGACCACGGTGTCAAAGAGAACCGGGCTGAGACAGCCGACGGGCTGGTCGTCGCGGACCCTCCGACGGCCCTGCCAACTGTGGCCCATCGATCGAGGTGAAGGTGAGGTTGCCTGACGCCGTTGCAGGAGCGCTCGAGAGTGCGACCGGCGTCGTTCCGCCTCTCTCGAAACGCTCGTCTTGGAGATCCCTGCAAGCCGCTATGGCGGGCGTGAGGCGGACGCCGCCCGACTTCAGCTAGACGGCAGCGTGCTGCAAATAGTTTCTGGGAGAGTAGAAGGTCGGCCTTGGATCTCTCCTAGAATTCTCGGATGGACAATCGGCTCAAAGGCGCAGGACTCGTTTTCGCTTGCCTCCTGTTCCTCGGGTGGGTGTCTCGCCCGTAAGCGCTTCGTCGCGGACCAGTGCCGCAGCCATCGGCAACGTTGATCTCAAAGCCACGTATCAGTTGACCGGCGCAGTCTCCAAGCACGCGTCGTTCGTCAACGAGATTCTGGCTGCGTCGTGCGCATATGTCGGTTCGCACGGAACTGGAGTGGCCTTCGTCGGCGGCCCGGCCAGGTTCGGAGTGCCGAGCCCACCTCCTCCGTCCGGCAACGCTGAAAACATCGACTTCACCGCGGGCGTCAGCCCCTATAAGGGGCCCGGCACCTATACGAAGGCCGACATCTTGAAGAGTGGCGGGACCGACATCATCGTTGGAAGCGGGATGTACAACGCTGTTGCTAAGACGGCGAGCGCCTCTATGACGGTACATGCGAACGGGTCGGGCTCGTTCACGTTCTCCAAGGCTACGCCGTTCAAGCCTGGGCCCACCCTCTCAGGGAAGGTCACCTGGACCTGCGGGACGTAGGCACGTGCATGGCCGTCGATTCTGCCGCGGGAACCTGTCCGCGACGCAGCCGGCTCGATCGGTGAATTCGTGACCGACATGAGCTCAGGGCTCGGCTTCGCTGGCGGCGATGATCTTCGGGCGCTGGCGCCGCTACGGCGCTCTCGGAGCGGCGCTCCTCTTCGGCTTCGCAGAATCCCTGCAAAGCCAGCTGGCGGTCATCGACGCCGGGATACCCGCGGCCCTTCTTGTCGATGGCGCCGTACGTGATCACGATCGCCGTCGTCTTGGGCCTCGTCGGCCGCGTACGGCCCCTGGCAGCCGACGGCAAGCCGTATTCGAGGGAGTAGTTCCCGGTGGATCCCCTATCCCGCGGCGCAAGCGTCGGCGGCCGTCCCTGCCGACCGGACGCCCGGGACAGGTGACACCGAGCCCGACGCAGATGTGCCGTCGGCCGCGTCCAACAGGGCAAGTACCCGCTCGGGGGTTATCGGCAGCTGTGTCGGGCGCAATCCGATGGCATCAGCGACGGCATTGGCGATCGTCGGTGCGGCATTGCCGATCACTGCCTCGCCTATGCCACGTGCGTTGATGGGTCCCTTGCCCTCCCCACTCTCGACAATTTCCACCATCACATCCGGCATGTCGTCCGAAGTGGGAACGAGGTAGTTGGCCAACAACGACGAGGCCATCTTGCCCTCGTCAAGGATGATCTCCTCCATGAGGGCGTAGCCGAGGCCCTGCATCGCCCCTCCCTGCATCTGTCCTTCGACCCGGAGCGGGTTGATCGCCCGACCCACATCGTGACAGCTGACGTACTTGAGCACCTCGACCTCGCCTGTCTCTAGGTCGACCTCGACCTCCGCGGCATGTGTGCCGTAGGTGTAGTCGGGAAAACTCACCAATTGGCCCGGTTCCGTGTCGAACCCGCGACGCTCCGCTTCCGGGTGAAAGACGTACAGCGTGGTGGGGTCTACCGAGCGGGCCTCGCACATACTGACCAGCTCGCCGAGGCTGATCCCTTCCTCGGACGCGCCTGCGCTGGCCGCGCCCGCCGCCGTGACCCGACCATCTTCGAACACGACTCCGGCGACGGGGCAACCAAGTGCCTCGGCGGCCACCGGGGCGACCAGTTCGCGAAGCTGCAATGCGGCCCGCATGACCGCGTTCCCAGACATGAGCAGCTGCCGGGTAGCAAAGGTCCCACCCGCCGGCGGCGTAAGTGCGGTGTCGCCGATGTAGACGCTGATCCGCGAGAGCGGTACCCCGAGGATCTCAGATGCGATCTGGCACAGGCTGGCCGCCTGCCCTCCACCGACATCGGTCACCCCGCATCTTATGAGCAAGGTGCCGTCCGCTTGCATGCTGAGCCATGCCGAGGAACTGTCTCGGAACCAGACCGTGCGCCCGTAGGGATGCATGTTGCAGGCGAACCCGCGACCAACCCGCTTCGACGGCGCGCTCGGCGCGCTCGGTTCCCCGAGCCGAGCCAAAGCCCGCTCGAGGGTCTCACCGACCGCCACAGCCGTGTCGAGCGTCTCGCCGGTCGGGATCACATCACCTTTGTGGAGGAAGTTACGCCGGCGTACCTCGACCTTGTCCATGGCAAGGGTCTCAGCGAGCCGGTCCATCTGCGACTCGTAGCCGAGGGTTACCTGCCTTGCGCCGAAACCCCGGAACGCGCTCGTCGGGACGTTGTTGGTGAAAACGGCGCGCGAGCGCACGGAGACGTTCGGCGTGAGGTACGGGCCGCACGAGAGCGCTGCCCCGTAGAACAAGACGCGTGCGCTCTTGTGCGGATAGGCGCCAGCGTCGCCGATGAGATCGATGTCCTGGGCGACGATCCGGCCATCGTTGGTCGCGCCGGTCCGGTAGCGCATGATAAACGGGTGCCCCTTGGTCGAGGCGAGAATGGACTCTTGGCGGCTCCAGACCATCCGGACCGGCCGCCTCGTCTTCCACACCAGTAGAGCGAGGTAAGTCTCGACGGTCATGCCTTCTTTGCTTCCGAAGCTGCCCCCCATGTACGCGGCTATCACGCGAACCTTGTTCGCCGGAAGCTTGAGGATCTCCGCGATCTCAGTTGCGTGCTCGATGATCTGAGTCGAGACGCGCAATGTGACCACGTCGTTCTCGATCCAGCCCACCCCGGACTCGGTCTCCAGGGCGGCATGTTCGACATGCTGTGTTCGGTACTCACCCTCGACGACGACATCGGCGGCTGCCAGGGCGGCCTGGACATCGCCGCGTTGAATGTGCCAACTGATCAAGACGTTGCCGGCATCGTGCACGAGCGGCGCGCCAGGCAGCAGCGCAGCTTCGGGATCGAAAACGCCCGGCAGCTCCTCGTAGCCGACCTGGACGAGCTCGGCTGCGGCGTCGGCGATCTGCTGGGTCTCGGCAGCGACCAGGGCGATCGGTTCACCGGCATAGCGCACGCGATCGCGGGCGAGGATGGGCGTGGCGATCAGAAGTTCACCGGGGCCTCCGGTTGCTTTCTCGACGAGCCGGTTCGAGGGAACGTCCTCCGCGGTAAGGACGGCCGCCACGCCGCGCAGGGCCCGCGCCTTGTCGGTATGGATCGAGACGATCCCGGCGGACGCCACCGTGGCCCGGACAACGCGTCCGTAGAGCATGCCGGGCAGTTTCCAGTCGGCCGCGTAGAGGATCGAGCCCTTGACCTTTTCGATGAAGTCATGGTGGGCGACCGGCTGGCCGACCACGCGCATCGGCGCGACCGCCCCCGCTGCAGTATCTGTACCCTGCAGCTCACTGGTCTCGGGGCTCCGTGAAGGGAGGTCGGCTACCGGGGGCCCGGGGATAGACGGGGGCGGTGCCTCGGACACGGTGATCTCCTCACCGGGCATCGCAGCCAGGGCTGCATCGCTCAACTTCGCGTCTCCTCACTCACAAGGGCCCGGTCGTCTAGATAGGACTCGACCGCGTCGATGATCTTGGTGTAGCCAGTGCAGCGGCACAGGCTCCCGCCCAATTCACAACGGATCTCTTCTCGCGTGGGGCGAGGCACCCGCTGGGCGAGGCTGTACGCGGTCAGGATCACGCCCGGTGTGCAGAAACCACACTGCGTTCCCCCGAGACGCAAGAGCGTCTCTTGAAGAGGATGCAAAGACTCGTCCTCCCCGAGGAGACCGGCGAGAGTCGTGATCTCCCGGAACTCGACTTGGACGGCATAGACGAGACAGCCGCTGACCGCCTCCCCGTCCAGCAGCACCGTGCAAGTTCCGCAGACTCCCTCACCGCAGCCGTAGCGGACGTCCTGCATCCCCAGCTGATCGCGCAGGACATCCAGCAGGAGCGCATCGGGCATCACCGAGATCTCGTGTGCGACACCGTTGACCTGAAGTGTCACCTGCTGCACGCTCATCCGGCCGACGCTCTCTCCTCGGCACGCTGCAGCGCCTCCGTCAAGGCGCGACGTATCAGCACCCTCACCAGTCGACGGCGATACGAGGCCGACGACTGCGAATCTGTCACCGGAGCCGTACGCGCAGTCACGTCTGAAGCTACCTCGTCGATCTCCGCGGGCGTCGGGATCCTGCCAAGCAGGGACGAGAGAACGGTCCTGTCGCCCGCGACAGGACGTTCGTCGACACCGATGAGACCCAGGCGGACGCCGCCGATCACGTCGCGCTCGGGCGAGAGCGTGACGTGCGCGGCAACCCCCGCGATCGCTTCTGCGCCACTGCGTCGTGCCAGCTCCCTGAAGCTCGAGCCCTGGCGAGACTGCGCCACCTCCAAACGAAGACCGGTAACTATCTCTTCGGGACGAAGGTCTGTCCTCAAGTGCCCGACGAAGAACTCCTCCGCGTCGATCACTCGGGTTCCGGTTGGACCGTACGCCAGAATCTCGCCTCCGAGCGCCAATGCGACCGCGGCTAGCTCGGATGTCGCTTGGCCATGTGCGAGAGCACCGCCGATCGTGCCCCGATTACGTACCCGTACGTTCCCGACGTAGGCAATCGCCGTAGTCAGCAACGGGGTCTGGCATCGGGCCAGTTCCGAAAAAAGCACCTGGGAGTAACGCGTCATGGCCGAGAGCGAAAGCCGACCGCCTTCGAGCTGTGGTGCCATGGCGGCGATGCCGTTGAGATCTATGAGTGCCGACGGGCGCAATACGCGCAGGTTCATGAGCGGCACAAGGCTCTGGCCGCCGGCAAGAGCCTTGGCGCCCTCGCCGTGCTCTCTGAGCGCGTGAACGGCCTCCTCGTAGCTACGCACGAGCTCGTAGCTGAATCGGGGCTCCCCGTACCAACGGCGCTCCCAGTCATCGAGCACCACTCGGGCGTGGGCGTCTTCAAGTGCGCCTGGCGCGCTGGGCAAAGGCGTGGCCCTGTCGACCGCGGACTCGAACATCGCCGTCATCACGCCCACTTCCTACCTCTCTGTTGCCTTATCAACGTTACCAGTGGGCTCGCGCGCTCCCACCGGCCACGCAACCAAATGCGAGGACCTGACCAAACAGCTCCTTGTCGCTCGCACTCAGGCGGAACTGCTCGCGGGTGTCCTCAACATCGCCCGTCCCGAGATCGCGCGTCTTCGAACTCCGAGCTCCTCCCTTAGCAGCACCCCTGCGACCTCTCTTCGAAACCTCGCGCTCGCGCGCAAGTCGTCGATCGGAGAGATATCCGAGACGAGAGCTGCAACAGCTGCTTCGACGACCCGGGGTTCCGGCCGTCTCCCCTCGAGCGCCGCCTCCGCTGTTCTGGCTCGAACGACCGTCGGCGCGACTGCCCCCAGGGCCAAAGAGACGTTTGTGAGCGTCCCGTCCGGGCTCTTCTCCCAACGCCACGCCAAGCTGACGATCGATATCGCGTCGGCTTGGCGAGTGCCGAACTTCCGGAAGCCCTCCTCGCCTGCGGGCAACGGGACCTCAATCCTGTCTATCCATTCATCTGGACCAACAACCGTCCTTCCCGGCCCTGTCGCGATATCGGCAACCGTTACGCGGCGGCTACCGTTCGCTCCCTCCAAAACGGCGACCGCCCCGGCAGCGACGAGCGGCGGGATCGTGTCCCCGGCCGGAGAAGCATTTCCCAGATTGCCCCCGATCGTGGCCCGGTTGCGGATCCGCACCGATGCGAACAGCCGGGCCGACGCGTCCAGCCCCGGGAACACTCCGTCCAACTCCGTAATGACTCGCGTCAGAGGAGCAAGGGCCGAGATGTACACAAGATCATCAGCGCGGCGCACCACCGGTGGGCCATCGAGCAACCTGGACACATCTATAAGCCGAGCTACTTTCCGTCCCTCTTGGATCCGAACAAGCAGGTCCGTGCCGCCAGCGAGCAGCTCACCTGTCGGGGCTAGCTCTCGGAGCTCCTCAATCGTCCTGGCCGCCACTAACTCGGTCACGCGAGCCTCCTCAGCCACCAGCTCCGCAGCCAGGCTACGGGGTCCGTCCCTCCGATCGCAATAATGGCTACGGACGCGAAGCGACGCGAACACGGCCAAACGCCGCGCACCGGGAAAGACGCGCGCGACAAGCGCAGCAACGACAGGACCGTTGCGGTGAAAGCAATACTTACCCTGACCAAGCAACTGCTTCGAGCGGGCAAAGACAATTCGACCTCGCGTCCTCGGCTTGTCTACGGGCTTGGCCTGATTTCTGGCTGGCTTCAGCAAACTGCAACGGTCGAAATGAGCAATCAGAAGGGAGTTGGCCGAACGTCGGCCCGTTGGTCCTAAGCAACTGCTTTCGCGAGCGACGTCAGGTGATTGTCCCGGTTGTACCACGCTCGGTTGGTCCAGGTCCGTGCCGTGGCACCTACAGCAAACCGGTTTCGCCCTCGTTCGTCGACGACGCTCGGAATATGTGCCAACGTGTAACGGTGCCGTCTCGTACCGCAAGAGGTGCATCGCCACTGGGTCGCGGCTCCCCTTGACAGTTGAGCTCGACGGCCGATCGCTCAGCCTGGAAGACGTGGTCTCAGTCGCCCTTCGGAATGAAGAGGTCGCCCTGGCGGCTGGAATCCGTGAGCGCATGCAGGCGCATCGCGAAGTCGTTCTAGCCGCGCTCTCTCGTGGCGATCAGGTATACGGACTGACCACCGGTGTGGCCGAGCGTAAGCGGATCACGCTCCGAGTCGACGACCGGGTGCGATTCAACAGGTCAATCCTTCGGACTCACCGTGTCGCCCAAGGTCCAGCCGCGTCAGTGGCACAGGTGCGCGCCACGCTCCTCGTGCTAGCCAACGTCTTTGCAATCGGCGTGTCCGGTGTGCGGCCCGAACTTGCCGATCTTCTCGTCGAGGCGCTCCGCCAACAGGTCGAGCCGCCAGTGCGCACGCTCGGCTCCATCGGCGAGGCTGATCTTGGCCCACTGGCCGATTTGGCCAACTGGGTCGTGGAGTGGGCCGGCTATGAGCTGGAGGAGAACGAGGGCCTCGCCCTCATCGACAACAATGCATTCTCCACGGGCTGCTCTGCACTTGCCGTCTTCCGGGCCGAGCAACTGCTCGACACCATGGATCTGGCCGCCGCCCTTGACTTCGAGGCTTTCGCCGGCAATGTGGCCTCTCTCCACCCCGTCGTCGCCGAGACACGGCACTCGCCGGGCGTGAGCAAATCCTTGTCGAACGTTCGCAAGGCGCTAGCGGGAAGCGTCCTCTGGGAAGTTGGAGTGGCCCGCAACTTGCAGGATCCGCTCACGTTCCGTTGCGTTCCCCAGGTCCACGGTGCGGCGCGCGACGCCATCAGCTACGCGCGAGAGGTCGTCGAGCGGGAGCTCAACTCCTCGCAGGGCAATCCGGTCGTGGTTCTTTCCGAACAGTCCGTTGTGTCCGTAGGCAACTTCGACGTCGTGGCGATGTCCGCCGCCGTCGACTTCGCCCGCATCGGTCTCGCTCCTGCTGCTACCTCTGCCGCTGAAAGGACCGTCAAAATGCTCCAGAGTCCGTTCTCCGGACTTCCGGCTGGGCTATCGGACCAGCCGGAGACAGGCGACGACGGCCTCGCCGAGATGGCCGTAGCCGCTCAGTCGTTCGCAGCCGAGGCGCGCCTACTCGCCCAACCCGTCTCCTACGAACTGGTCAGCTCGACCAAGGCCGACGGCATCGAAGACCGCACAACGATGGCTCCACTATCGGCTCGTCGCCTCGACGAGGTCGTGTCGCTAATCTGCCGCCTGGTCGCCGTCGAGATGACCGTGGCATCGCAGGCGATCGATCTCCGGCAGATCGGACGGCTCGGTCGCGGAACCGCAATCGCCTACGGCGTAGTTCGCACTCACGTGCCGGCAACGGCCGAGGTGCCGTCTCTACCCGCCGATCTCGAGCCGCTTGTCGACGCCGTACGCAAGGGCGAGTTCTCGGCGACTGTCAGGGAATGACGGAGTCTGCCTTCGAAGTCTCTGCCCCGGATCGGCTTGAGCGGTCCGAAGACTGTGATTGACCCCGTGCCAACGAAAACACCCTGCAATGGGGCCTTGAAATGCACCCTCACACACGCCGTGGTCGCTGACCAGGTGGTACCGCCATGACCGAGCACCGCTCTCCCGGACGGATCCGGAAGAGCGGTAGCCCGCCGACGCTCGGCAAGCCGATCGGTGTCCGGACTCAGGAAGCGGGCTCGGCGGCCCCGTCGTCGGTGGCCGGGGCGCCGTCCGCTAACACCAGGTAGATGCGTCGGCGGGTGTCGGCGAGAATCTCGCCGACCGCCTTCACCTGGCTCTCGCCGCCGGAGCGGCTTACCTGCAAGGTGGCCGCAGCGACCTCGAACATGAGACCCCGCAGGTCGAGCAGGGAGCGGTCGGCTCCCCGTGCCGCGCGCTCCCACGGCGCTGGGCCGTCAGCGGCCTCCTCCGCCGCCGTGCGGCCCTCGGCAGTCAGGCTGAAGACCCTGCGCCCCTCGCTCTTGTCCGCGGTGACCAGTCCCTGGTCCTCCAGGGCCTGGAGGGTCGGGTAGACCGAACCGGGGCTGGGCTGCCAGACGCCACCACTACGCTCCGTGAGCTCGGTGATGATCTGGTAGCCGTGCATCGGCTCCTCGGCCAGCAGGGCGAGGATGGCCGCTCGCACGTCCCCCCGTTCCCGCCTCGGGCCCCGCCCGAACATCGGGGGCCCGAATCCCGGACCGAAGGCCCCGTGGCGCCCGCCTCCGAAGCCGAAGGCGTCCTCCCATCCTCTGCCGCGGCCGCCCATCCGTCCTCGGGAAGCGCCGCCGAGGCGGTCGTACCGGTCACGGCGACCGGGGAAACCCGGTCCTCCTTCGGGGCCGGCATTGGTGTCATCGAATCTCTTGTGTCCATGCATCAGGTTGTTCTCCTTGAACTCTCGTTCCGGTCCGGCCGGCGGCCGGTGCCGAAGTATGTGGAAGCGGATCTGCCGACCGCTCACGATATGTAACGATATATCGTTTAGCAACAACGGTCAACCAGTCACCCGTATTCCCGAGGCCGCCGGGTGTCGACCGATTGCGAGTACCGATGACGCCGTTCCCGTCGCGACTTTCGCGTCGTCCCCCAGGTGGGTCAACGGAAGAGGCGCTTTCCCCCGGCGTGAACTGAACGCCCTTGCGCGGCGCAGGCGCGGCCACATCCGATCAAGTGACATCGGACTGCCGGAGATGGTCCGAACCATCGCCGAACGCGTGGTTCGCCCGGGCGAAAGCAAGACGAGCTCACTGGAGCAATCTCTTGTCGGGATTCTTACGTAGACCTGAACAGCGGAGAACGCACAAGTGGCGAAGATTCCCTTCGAGTAGCCATCCGCTAGGCGAGCTATCCCGTAGTTACGACATCCGAGAGCATGAGGAGACAAGCGACATGAAACTCACGAAGCACGACAGTCGGACAACTCCCCGAGTCTTCCTAAGACGCATCACAGTGGCCGCCGTGGCCGTTCTCGGCTCGTTCGCATTCGTCTTGGCCCCCGATGCTGCACATGCTTCCAGCCACGCGACCAAGGGCGTCGTCATTTCGACCGCGAAGAACGCGAAGTACGGGACGATCCTCGTGAGCGGCAGGACACTCTACACACTGAAGCCGAGCACCATCGCCTGCACCGCCAGTTGCTTGAAGATCTGGCCTGAGGTCCTGCTTCCCAAGGGCGTGACGAAGGCGACGGCAGGGACGGGAGTGAGCGCCGCGAAGCTCGGCACCGTCAAGCGGGCTGGCGGTGTGCTGCAGGTGACCTACTCCGGGAAGGCGCTCTACTGGTTCTTCAAGGACACCGCCGCCGGTCAGGTCAACGGAGTTGGCACAGATACCTGGGGAAAGTGGTCTGTCGTTGTGTTGAAGCAACCGAGTTCTGGCTCCGGCGGGACAACAACCACGACGAGCCCGAGTGGCGGCGGAGGCGGCTTCTAGCGTCCCTGTTGTAGGTAAAGGAGCCTTCATGTCGTCCTTGGTAGCTTCACCTGTCCGCTCCCGTGTTTCCTTGCGAGGGACGCGCGGGACACGGGAGGCGAACGGATCGCTGGTCTCACTCTCATCGCGCGTCTACTTACCGGCGTTCTCGATTGTCGCGGTCGCCGCCGCCCTGATCGCGATCGGTTGGTCGAGTCGTTGGGGCGGTACAAGTTTCGCCGCATCAATGACCGGTCTTCGCGTAGTAGTCGTCGGCCCCGTCACTCTTGTGGTACTCGGTGTCCTCTTAGTTGCGGAGCGTTTGCACCCCGCGCAGCGACGACCCATCTTTGCTCGCGGCTACCGCCAGGACCTCCTCTACACCGTATTGAACGCGACGCTCGTCGTGCCTCTTGTCACGGCGCTCAGCCTTTCGTTTGCCGAGGCTGCGCGCAGATCCATCCCTTGGATTGTCGTGCCGAGGATCGGCTTGCTTCCTCGTTGGGTAGTGATCGCCATGATCCTTGTGGCAATGGACGGTTGCAACTGGCTGGCGCATCTCGCGAATCACCGCGTCGGGGTGCTCTGGCGCTTCCACGAGCTACACCATTCACAAGAAGACATGAGCGTGCTCACGGTATTTCGCACACATCCTCTCGTTCATGTTTCCTACCTCTTGGCCCTGATCCCGGCGATCGTGCTCCTTGCCAACGGCGCGGTGCCGACGATCCTCCTGGTCGCCTACGGCGGTATCTTGGCCTTCGAGCATTCGAACATCAACCTGGGCCTCGGGCCGCTGGAACGGATCTTCGTCAGTCCTAACTACCACCGGATTCACCACAGACTCGACGGGCGCCAGGACGTCAACCTCGCCTTCGCCCTCACCATTTGGGATCAGCTTTCCCACCGAGCGATATTCCCGACGCCAGAGACGATCAGAACCGACACTGGTTTGCCGGGTCGGCCGCTGATGGTCGAACAGGTCGGTGCGCGACCGCGCCACTTAGCCGTTCTGACAACTCAACTCGTCGCGCCGTTCCGTCCATTGAGCAGCGTCGCGAAACGCTCTCCAGTTGAGGAAGCAAACCGAGAGGAGCTCAACACCCGAGGCGCCGGCGAAGAGCGAGGGGTGCGGCGATGGTAACGAGGACAGCGCCGGTGCCAAAACACGGGATCCGCGCACTGCTGGCGGTCGTGTTCAGTACGAGCGTCGCGACTTTGCCCGCGGACCTCGCTCTCGTCGCGGTGCGAATTGCTCTCGCCTGGATCTTCATCTGGTACGGGGCTGGAAAGCTCTTCGGTGCTTTCAACGGACCGGGACTACACCAGACGGC